>NZ_JBIVAL010000015.1:0-228296 GCF_044745505.1 Streptomyces sp. NPDC086989 | reverse complement strand
GTCACCCGCCCGGCGCCGACCGCCGCCCTGCGGGCGTATGACCTCCGTCGGCGGTACCACCCGCCGAAACAGCACCCACAACTCGTCCGGCACCAACCGCTCAACCAGATCCGTCATGCACGGCTCAACGAACGAGCACACCAAAAGAAACGATGTCTAAGCCAGGTGGCGTCCGTGCTGGAGGAGTTCGCGGCGGGCTTCTCGGGAAAGGTCAGCCCGGTGCACCACTTCTGGCACACCTTCGACATCGCCCACAGCCGGTTCTCCGGGCGCCGGGTCGACCAGCCCAGGCAGGCCGACCCCGTCACCCGGGAGGCGTACTCCTCGGAAGTGATCAGCTCCGGCTTCTGGTTCGGGGACGACACTTTTGCCGAGCCCGCGTTCTACTCCTACACCGCCCCCGAGCCCGCCGGTCTGACCGAAGCGCCACTCAGCCCGGCGTCCGCGCAGTGGGTCGCGCGCGGCGACAGCCACCTGGCCGTGCTGCGCTACGACGCGGCCCGCGCCGAGGCCGATCCACGTGCCGCCGTGCTCGCCTTCTACGAAAGCGCCTACCAGGCCGGGGCCCAACGCGCCGGATGGGACATCGCGGCGCTTGCGTGCCCCGGCGGAATCACGGACCCGGTCCGTCGCATCTGACGAATTCGGTCAGCAGTGCAGCGCGGTGCAGTGGTCAGCCTTGGGTATCGGTGCGCGCCAGGATGCCCCTGAGCAGGCCCGTGGACTGGCCGACCTCGATGAGGTAGCCATCCGGGTCGCGCATGTAGCAGCGCAGCTCGGCGCGCCGGTCGATGGGCGGGGTGAGGAACTCGGCTCCCTTGGCGCGGGCCGCCGCGTAGAAGCCGTGGATGTCCGCCACCCGTACGTTCAGGAAGCTGGAGGCGGCGTGGCGGTCCTCCGGTGGGCGCAGTGTCACGTCGGGTTTGTCCTCCGTGGGGCCGCCGCCGGGGTTCATGATGATCCAGCTGTTGGCGACCTTGATGATGCGGGGGTTCTCCTCCAGCACCACCTGCCCGCCCAGCACATCGGCATAGAACGCCCGCGAGCGAGGGACGTCGCCGACCGTGAGAAAGTGCGTCAGCAGCAGACCCTCGGCCGGTGCGGGAAGCTCGTCGGCCGAGGCGCCGGCGGCAATGAAATCGGACATACCGCCAGCGTAGGACGGGAGCCCCCGCCCGGCATTCCCATCCGGCAGAGCCCGACGGGCACGGCCCGCCGGCCGCCGCGGGGACCGCCGCCAGGGCCCCGGAATCCCAGCTCGAACACCCGGGGACAACTAACCGACCGGTAGCTAGGGCGAATCGGACGTGATGACGCGACTGCCATGTTCCTACCTGCGGAAACGACACCAGCGGCCTGGGGATCCCCAGGCCGGTCCAGCGGTTGCCGAGACCGGGGAATTCGCTGCCGTCGCAACGCCGCGGGTGTCAGTGGGCGGACCCGCTCTGTCCCGGGGTCGGTCTGTCGGCAACGGTCCGCTCGAGCCTGCGATCGGGGACCAGCCACATCAGCGCGACACCGGCATAGATCGCCACCGCGATCCAGTTGCTCAGGAAGGACAGGCCGATGCCGCTCGCGTACAGCAGCGGCGAGACGTTGCCCTTCAGGTCCCTACCCACGGCGGCGGCGAGCAGGGACTCTCCACCCTGGTCTCGGATGATCGCCCTCTGCAGTGTGTAGTAGGCCAGGGAAGCGGCGAGCAGGACGATGCCGTACGCGGCCGCGGGGACCGCGGCGAAGTGGTTCTCCCCCATCCAAGCCGTGGTGAAGGGGATCAGGGAGAGCCAGAACAGTAGGTGCAGGTTCGCCCACAGGATCAGCCCGTTCACCTGATCAGTCGCCTGCAGCATGTGGTGGTGGTTGTTCCAGTAGATGCCGAGGTAGACGAAGCTGAGCACGTAGGTCAGCAGCGCCGGGAGCGCGTTGTGCAACGCCGCCCAAGTGGTGCCGTGCGGAATGGGCAGCCCGAGCACCATGACCGTGATCAGGATGGCGATGACCCCGTCGCTGAACGCTTCCATCCGCTCGGTTGACATGAACCGATGCTAAATGGCCCGGGGATCCCCGGGCCGCAGGCGTCGTTTTCCGCAGGTCGGCACATGGCGGTCGCGCCGTCACCTCCATCGCCCTAGCTACCGGTCGGTGTTGTCCGCTGGGGGGGCAAAGGTAGGAGTCCGGGGCCAGGCCGTCCAGTTCGGCCCTGATGAGGGCTACCCTGCCCGCCCACCCCAATACACAGCACGACAAGTCCAGTGCTCATTGGACAGATCGAGTGCTCAGTCACAAGACCCACGCCCGGTGACCTGCACATACTCGCGCGAAGAATCGAGCAAGTGAGTGAATAGGGCTGTACGCACATCGAGGAGCACCGCCATGACCTCCCCCGCCCCACCGGCAGACCGCAGCCCGTCACCTGGGCGCCCAGCCAAACCGGACCCTGCGCCCGGTGCGGCACCCCCTGCTGTCGATACGGGGTGGGCGCTTCGCCCTTGAGCGCGGCGTGCAAGGAAGCACAGAAGGCGCAGTACGGGGGCTGAGCTGTGTCCGAGCTCCCTCCTGACCTGCTCCGTCTGCGCACCGTCGTCACATACCTGCGCGGTGAGCTGGGGCGTGCCGAGCGGGCGCTGATCGTCGCGGAGCAGCAGGCGGCCCTTGCCGCGCAGCGTCGGCCGCTGCCCGAGCCGCCGACGTGGCTGATCGAGCGCGGCACCGGAGTGGGCCGAGGTCCACGCCGGCGGCTGCTGAGATGCCCGCAAGCGCTGCACGGGCATGAGCATCGACGAGGCGCGGCGGGCGCTGGCCGAGGGTGTACAAGCCTGCCCCCACTGCCGGCCCGACGCCGCCCTCGGCATCGAGTGAACCCGCGTTGCCGGGCACGACGAGCGGCACGGCGCGCCTGGGGTTAGCGGCCGGTTCGCTGTTGGTCGATGCGGTGGGCGAACGCGCGGTCGGCGCGGCGGCGGTGGTAGACGACCTCAGGTCGGATGCCGGCGGCAAGCGCCGCTTGGCGCGGCTCGGTGCCGGGGCGGAGGTTGTTGAAGAACGCTTCCCATTCGTCCGGGTCGGGCGTCGGGTCTGGTGTGCGGGGATGGGCCTGGTGGGCGGTGTCCATGGCGGCGGCGAAGGCGGGGTCGCGTTTACGGCGCTGGTAGACCACAGCGGTGGTGATCCCAACCTCGGCCGCGGCGGCGGTGACCGACAGGCCGGCTTCCAAGTGGTCAAGGAAAGTACGTCGGCGCTCAGGGGTGAAGCGGGGCGCCCGGGCAGGTGCGGGCGCCCGGGCTGCCCGGCCCCGAGCTCCTTAGACCTCCTAACGAAATAGACCTGAGGCTTGGCCGGAGCGAGTACAGCTCAGCGGGCTGTGGCAGTTCCCTCCGCACCACGACGAGCGGGCCCGATGTCAGTACCGTGTGGCAGTGTCGGCCCCGTGATCATCATCAGTCGGATCCATCAGGTGGCTCCCAATGTCGGCTAGCGATCAGACTGCTGAGGTGACTACGGAATCCAGCGGTGTCCCGGGCCCGAGAGAAGGTGACGAGGGGCAGGCACAGGTTCGGCTGCCTAGGGATTACATACTGTGGCCCGTCGGGATTCTGGGCTCGCTCGTGGGCAATGCGCTCTTCTACTTCGCTCTCGGCTGGGCGGCCAGTGCGTACGGCGGGAGTGTCGCGGGGCTGGTCCTAACCGCAATCACGCTGCCGCGTGTTCTGCTCCTCCTCGTCGGGGGTGCGGTCAGCGACCGTGTCAGCGCGCGCCGCGTGCTGATCACCGGCGACGCGGCGATGCTGGTGTTCTCGATGCACGAGGCAACTGGGCCTTGGGTACCAGTCGACGGGGCATGGATCCCGAGGCCGGTAGATAGAACGCGTCGACGACACCGACCGCGACGCCCGTAGCGATGAGCAACAAGGGCGGAGCCCAGGGAGTGGGCGACGGCCGCGAGAACGACGGCCCTCCTGCGCGACGGACGGTGCTACGAGCTCACACCACCGACAGCCCTCGCGGCTTGACAGACGGCATTAGGAATCCCTACGGAGCGATCATTCGCAATTCCTAACTGGCAGCCGAGTCGTCGTGGGGCATCGGGTGGCCAATCGGTGGTTGCCACAAGCGGCAGAACATTGAAAGCCACACCCGACGCCCCTGGGTGGGAGAACCATACGAAGGGCTCCCCCAGTCCCGCAGACAACGTAGGGAACATTGACGGCCGCCCGCGCCCTCGAGCGGGTCGAGGCTGTCACTGGAGCACGGAGGCCGCATCGTCGCTCTGGGCCTGATAGACGGACACGATGGAGGCGACGGTGTCGACTTCGAGTGTCCCGGTGATCCTCAGCCAGACCAGTTCGGGGAGGTCGTCGGAGCGGTCCAGCCGGCCGATGGCCTCGGCAGGCCAAGGCGACGGCAACGCCGGCAGGTGAATGAGGGAGATCCCGTCGATGAAGACGGGGGCCAGCCCGGGTTCCCACGGGAGGACCGAGTGGAGATTGGACAGCGAGATCACCACGTCCGGCTTGTGCGGCCCCTCGCGCAGCCACACGTCCAGCACGTTGTCCTTGCGGTTCTCGTTGGACTCGACCAACGAGATGCGGTCGATGAAGTAGTTGGTGCAGGACTGCAGCGTCAGCGCCGCGTTGGTGCACCGGTTCTTGAAGACATCGCTTGCCCTGTATTCGTCGGCCACAGCATGAGGCTACGGGGGGGCGGAACAACCCAGGCAAGAGTTTTTCAGGAACCCCGCGGGCGATGACGACCAAGCTTCGATGAGACAAACGCCGGTCAGTCGAACTTCGATGAGCTCAACGACACCACTCACTCCCTGAAGAACAACACCACACCCTGCGGCGCGTAAGGAGGCGCGGGAGACCAGACACGCCGCGCTCGGGTGCTGCCGGCAAGCTACGGGCGTCGGCGGCACTCTCCGGGGCGCCGCGCGCCCGCGGGAGCAGATCGGTCCGGGCCCGGGAGTCAGTTCTCCCGGGAGTGCTTGCCGGGCTCGATGATCTCGTCGAGGACGGCCCGGATGCTGTTGTAGATCCGCGATGCCGTGGCATCTGCAATCTGTTGGTCGTCGGATCCACCGGCCGTGCTGGCGGCATGCAGCCGTTCGTCCTCCGCAGCAGCCCAGTCCCGCGCTGCACGGATTCGCCTCAGCAGCTCATCTGCGTCGATCTCAGCCATGTGCGGGACTCTACCGAGCCTTCGCCGTCCCGAACAGGGTGCGTCCAACGACTTCGGGCCGCCAGGTGCGGACGGGGAAGCACGCCCGCCACGGGCGGGTCACCTGCGCGGCATGGCCGCTGAAGCGGCCCGATGACTGCCAGGAGCGGCGCCAGCCCCACCCAGACCGCGGTCCCCGCCGGGAGCTGACCGCCCGCACGCCCCGGAGGGTGCACGCCTCCGGCGCCGGAGGGCGAGGCCAGGGAACCGTTCCCCCCTCCCGCCGAGCCGGCGCCCACAGACAGGGGCCGTAACCCATGTGAAGAGTCGTTTCCCCGGTGAACTGCCGTGTGCAGTCGGGTGAACCCACCACCCGCGGGCTTCTGCCTGCCGCCCCCGAGCCGCTACACCGGCCCCGTGATGATCATGCTGATGCGAGCCGCGACCGCGGCCGCCGCAACCCTCGCCCTCACCCTGCCCGCCCCCGCCCTCGCCCACGCCGCCGACACCCCGGCCCGCCAGGTGCCCCAGACCCTGCCCCTGGGCCTGGCGGTCGACGCCCTCCCCCTCGCGGCCGAGGACCGCACCGGCTACCAGCGCACCAGCTTCAAGCACTGGAACGCCGGCGACATCCCCCCGACAGCTGCAACACCCGCAACGAAGCCTCCTCGCCGGGGCCATCGAAGCGCCCACCGTCGGAGCCCGCTGCGCCCTCACGGGCGGCACGTGGTGGTCCTACTACGACGACACCACCGTCACCGGCGCCTCCGGCCTCGACCACATGGTCCCCCGCGCCGAAGCCTGGGACAGCGGAGCCTCCGCCTGGACCCCGGCCCGCCGCGAGGCCTACGCCAACGACCAAGGCCAAGCCAGCAGCCTCATCGCCGTCACCGCCCGCTCGAACCGCTCCAATGCCGACCATGACCCCTCCCACCTGGCTCCCCCCGGCACCCGACGCCCTGTGCCGCTGCAGCGCCGAATGGACCGCCACCAACTCCGTTGGCAACTGACAGTCGACGAAGCGGAGAACGACGCGCTGCAGGCCATCGCGGACAAGTGCGGCGACACGGTGGTGACGTACACCCCGGCACCGTAGGCCGAGGGCGGCGGAGCTGTTTCAGAAGACGGCCCCGCACGGCGTATCGCCCACGGCTCACCGGGAGCGGGTCAGGACCGACTCCCCCACCAGGTGCGCCCAGGGGGTGACGTTCGCCCCGGGCGCGCGACTGGTGTGGACGTCCAGCGGCCTCCGACTCCGCCCGCGCCTGGCCCGGAGGAGTCGAAGGCCGCTTCGGATCCTGATCATGACCCACGACCACGCCGAGGACGCCGCACTGTGCGACGCCGCCTTGCGCACCCTGCAGGTCTCGGCACGATCGGACTGATCGGCTCGGCTGCCAAATGGGCGCGGTTCCGGCAACGCCGGTCCAGCGAGGGCGGCCACGACGCCGCCGCCATCGCTCGGATCAAGATCCCATCGCGATCACGGAGATCACTGGCAAGGAACCCGCCACGACCGCGGTGAGCGTCGCGGCCGACCTGCTCCGGACCTTCGAACAGGAAGAACGTGCTGAGTGAACGTCACCGCGCGACTGGGCGTACCGTGGGGGATCGGCTTCGAACAAAGGAACGCGAGTGCGGTACAAGGTGACGGTGGATGTCGCGGCAGCGCCGGAGCGGGTGTGGGAGGTGCTGGCCGACATCGAGGGCTGGCCTCGCTGGACGGTGTCGAAGACGAGCGTACGGCTGTTGTCCGGCGGCCCGGTGGCGGTCGGGAGCGAGGCGGAGGTCCGGCAGCTCAAGCTGGCGACCGAGGTGTGGCAGGTCACCGAGATGGAGGCCGGGCGCAGCTTCGAGTGGCGCTCCCAGAACCCGGTGTTCACCACGATCAGTACGCACCGGATCGAGCCGCTCGGCGCGGGCCGGTCCCGCGTCGTGCTCGGCCTGCAGCAGAAGGGTTTCATGGCGCCGCTGCTCGCGCTGGCGTACGGCAAGCTGACTCGCCGGTACGTCGACATGGAGGCGGCCGGGCTGAAGCGGTACTGCGAGGCGATGGGCGGCTGAGCGCACGGGGCCGGAGCCCCGCACCGCCCGGCTCAGGCGCGCCACTTGCGGAAGACGCACCGTACTGCGGTGCCGCGCCTGGGCATGCCGCGGCACCGGGGCACGGTCCGGAGGCGGCCCGGCCGCCTCGCCCCGTTGGCCGCTATCCGGGTGACGAGGCCGAAAGGCAGGCCGCGAACCCGCCCCGCTGCCGTGCTGGCCGATAAGGCGTACTCGTCCCGAGCGATCCGCGAGCACCTGCGCAAACGCCCGATCCGAGCCGTCATCCCGCAGCCGGCCGACCAGATCGCCAACCGCAGGCGACCCGGCAGCAAGGGCGGTCGGCCACCAGCCTTCGACAAGACCGCCTACAAGCAGCGGAACACCGTCGAACGCTGCATCAACAAGCTCAAGCAGTGGCGCGGCCTGGCCACCCGCTACGACAAGACCGCCACCGCCTACCAGGCGGCCCTTCACCTCGCGGCCATCCACATCTGGGCCGCGAGGTGATCGCTAAGAAACGGCCTAGGTGTGCGTCTGCCTCAGCTTGGTTACATCCGGGCCTGGGTCTTCTGCTTGAGGCGTTCGTAGGGTGTCTGGCCGTCGAGAGCGCCGTGTGGGCGGTGGTAGTTGTAGTAGTCCTCCCATTCTCGGAGCTTTTCGTTCAGGACGCCGGTGTCGTCCATGACGACACCGGCGAGCATGCGGTAGAACTCTTCCGCGTCGATGCGGTGTGAGCGTTCGACCTTGCCGTTGAGGTGCGGGGACGCCGGCTTGATGTAGGTGTGGGCGATGCGCTTGTCGAGTACATGCCAGTGGAAGGCGGACTGGAACTCCGCGCCGTTGTCCGTCTGGATGACTTCGACGCGGAACGGCAGCCGCTCGAGCACATAGTCGAGGAACTGGACGGCGGTCGGTGCGGCGCGCTGGAGCGAGCGTGTGTTGTCCCAGGACGTTGGTGACACGCGTGCCGGGTTCTCGAAATGGGTGAGGGCCTTCTGGCTCGGTGTGGATTGCGACATCTCCACCTGGCCGAGGAGGCCCTCGTGCCCCACCGTAAAGCCCCGCTGGCCGAGACCGGACAACTTCGCCTGGCCCGGTGCGTCGTGGACGACGGATGCCGATCCGAAGTGCGGCGGAGCGTTTCCAGGTCAGCCACACCATTGCCGCCCGCTACAGCCAACTCGGCTTCGCCGGAGTGAGTGACCGCACCGGTCGGTCCAACCGCCAACCCCTGCGTACGGCGACCGCGGTGTTCACCGCTGCCCCCCTCAGCTGTGCACCGTCCACGATCATTGGAGCGGCGACGTTGAGGGTGCAAGGTGAGGGGGCTCGGATGGTCTCGTCAGGCCTCTGCCGCATACCAGTCGGGAGGCAGGCTCAGCCCAGCGGGGAGCGGGCCCTCGTAAGTCGGAATCAGGCCCGTTGGCGGAGTGCCGCTCACCGTCGACAGGTCTACTGTGGCGCCGTCGAACCTCGCTCCGGAAAAGCTGATCGTGGCGCCGTCGAACCTGGAGCTGTGGAAGTCGACCGTGCCACCGGAGAATTTCGCGCTGTAGAAGTTGACGGCGCCGCCAGAGAACTTCGCGTCACGGAAGTTGACCGTGCCGCCGGATACTTCTGCGTCACTGAAGTCGACCGTGCTGCCTGAGAACTGCGAGTGGAAGTTGATCGTGCCACCGTTGATCTTGGAGCTGTGGAAGTTGACTGTGCCACCGGAGAACACCGCACCGAAGAAGTTGACCCTGCCGGCGGAGACGTTCGCACCGCGGAAGCTGACCACGCCGCTGGAGAGCGCCGCACCGCGGAAGTCGACCATGCTGCCGGAGATCTTGGCGTTGCGAAAGGTGATCTTGCCGCCGGAGATCTTGGCGCCACAGAAGTCGACCCGAGTACCGGAGAACACCGCGCCGTAGAAGTTGATCAGACCGTCGGAGATCTTGGCGTCACGGAAAGTGACCTTGCCGCCGGAGAACTCTGCGCCGCGGAAATTGACGGCGCCGCCGGAGAACACCGCGCCGAAGAAGTTGACGGTGCCGCCGGAGAACACCGCATGCGAGAAATCTCCCCCGTCGAAGGTGACGGTGGTGAAGTCGAACTGGTGGCCCTGCCACGAGTGAGGATCCTCAGGTGAGAGACGCAGGTGGTCCCGGATGAGGCGGATCACGGTGTGCCGGACTTCCCGCTGGGCCAGGTAGGCGTGCCGGGCATCTTCGTCGCCCACCGGCAGATCGGCCTCGGCGGTGTAGTGCAGACGCAGGTAGGCACACAGCACGTCGATGCACGTCTGGCGCAGGTCGCGGGTGGGAGCGTCGTCGGCGAGGCCGGCCAGGGCATACACCCCTCCGAGGCGCACAGCCTCGGAGCCGTCGCCGAGCTGGGAGACGGTGGCGGTGAAGCGCTCGGTATGCAGGCGAGTGGCCTCACGGAGGGCGCCGTCCTCATCGACGCGCTGACGCCGGTAGGCAACGACCAAGGCCACCAGGGCGCCTGCGCCGGCGACTACTCCGAAGGCCAGCTTCGCCAGGTCGAACAGCGTCCTGGAGCCGATGTGGTGCTCGGGCGTCAGCCCTTGGACACCGAGCAAGACCCACCCGGCGGTGAACACCGCGGCGGCTGAGGCAATCGCCGCGGCGAAGGCCAGGACCAGAACCCGGCGGACTGGCCACAGGCGCAGGCCACGCCGTTCAGGCTGGCGCCGGGGCAATGGTGATCTCACCCCTCCACAAGAACAGAACCGGGCTGCCTCCGATGGCGGCAACGCGCCGTCTGTCGCCGCAGGGTCCCGGAATGCCGCAATCTACTCCGTGTGAATGGGCGTCCCGGTGGGCCGTCGGCGCCGACGAACCAGCGCGCGCGGAGCAAGGACTCAGGCCCTCGAACCGGGCCCGTTGGCCGGAGGAACCCCTCACCACTCTCCACTGTGTTCCTGATGGCGTGAATGGGCTGCATCGTTGATCTCGTCACCGGCCACGCGGACGCTGCATCGGATCGTCGGCCCGCTCATGGTGACGAGGACGTGGCTCCCAGGCCCGTCATCCTGTCGGAGGCCGGGTGGCGGACCCTGGCCCTCCTTTTCGCATCACGTCGGACCAGCGGGCGGCGTCGGGGTGCGGGGCAATGGCGACAGGTCAGCCGTTCGCGGAGAGGCAGAGAGTGGCACTGACGGCCGGTCGACGGGCCGTCATGGAACCGGACCCGGTGCCGGCCTAGTTCGTTCTGCCGAGCGAGGTCGTCGCGGGAATCCGGGCCGCGCGGTCGAGCGGCTGGACGCATCGCTCCGACGGCTCGCCGTTCGAGCTGCGACTTTTCGGCGCCGGCTGGCCGGCACGGAGCGCCGGAGGGTCCAGGAAATGGTTTGCAGACCCGGTGGCTGTGTGTCACGGTTCGGCCTGGACCGGCAGTTGATCTTCGACGGCGGGTCGATGTCGACATGTCGGCGGCCTCTTGGGGATCCACCGGAGAGGTGACGAAACGATGGGAATCGGTGCCGTGGGAAACAGTTACGAGGATGAGTGTCGCCGGGCGTTGGCCGAGGAGCAGGCGAAGAGCCTTGCCGAGACCAACGACTGGGAACATGTGGACAGGGAGCGGGTCCATCAGGACTGGGACGTCCTGTACCGGGAGATCACGGTTTTTCTGGACGGCGGCTCCCTGCCCGGAGACCAGCAGATCCAGGAGCTCGTCCGCAGGCACTTCGACATCGTCAGCCGCTTCTACACCCCCTCCAGGGAGGCATACGTCGGCATGTCACTCTTCTACGCCGAGGACGAGGCCATGAGGGCGTTCCACGATTCCTACCACCCGGGGATGGTGGAGTTCCTGGGCGCCGCGATCAAGGTGTTCGCCGAGCAGGGGAGCGGGTTCGCCCCCAGCGCAAGGGCCGAGGCTTCGGCGTAGTCGGGCGACACGGTCCAGGACATGCTTGGGCGGGTGCGCCCGGACGGGGATCCGGGCGCACCCGCCGAGGGGTGGGGCGGGGTTCCGGCCCAGGGGCTGCGACAGCCCCTGATTTGTCCCTTGACCTGTGCGCGGGGTCGCAAAGTCGTGGAGCGGATGCTCTTTCGGCCGGCAGGTCGTCCGGGTCCGCGGGGGTGGTTTCGGTGCCCCGGCCGGGCAGACGGCCTTGGCGCGGAAGTGTCGAAAATCGCGGCGGACACGTGCCGGGCCAGCCTGTCTGCGGAGACGGCCTCTCCCATGGGCTATGCCGGTTGGCTGCCAGCGGCCGGGCCGGTCGCAACCGCGTGCCCATCACCCGCCCTGCGCCGGCCCCCGCCCTGGGGGCGTATCACCTCTGTCGGCGGCACCACTCGCCGGAACAACACCCACAACTCATCCGGCACGCCAGCCGGTGCTTGCTGCCCGGCGGTTTGAGCGCCGTGGCAGGGCCCTTGATTTCGGCCGGCCGCCCGAGCACGACCTGCGCGACATCATGGATGCGATCTTGTACGTGGACCGCACCGGCGTGCAGTGGCGCTACCTTCCACATGACTTCCCGCACGGGAACATGGTCTACGGGTACTTCGTCAAATGGGCGGACGAGGGTGTGTTCGCCCAGCTCAACGGTCTGTTCAGGCAGTTGCTTCGGGAGAAGGAGGGGGGCGGCACGGCGAGCCGTCGGCCTGTGTGATCGACGCGCAGAGCGTCAAGACCTCCACGAGTGTTCCCGCCGCCGGCCAGGGCATCGATGCCGGGAAGAAGATCGTGGGCAGGAAGCGGAGCATCGTCACCGACACGCTCGGACTCCTTCTCGCCGTTCTGGTCACCGCGGCCAGCGTGCAGGATTCCATCGCCGGTACCCGGCTCCTGGACCAGGTCGCCGCCGAGCACCCCGGCATCCGCAAGGTGGGGGTCGACGGCGGCTACCGCCAGCACCTCGTCGAGCACGCCGCGAGCCTGGGCATCGACATGGAAATCTCCGCCCGCAAGTCCGGGACCAGGGGCTTCACCCCGATCCCGAAGCGGTGGGCGGTCGAGCGGACCTACGGCTGGCTCATGCTCCACCGGCGCCTGGACCGCGACTACGAAACCCTGCCCATCCGCTCCGAAGCCCTGGTCAACCTCGCCATGACCGACCTCATGGCCCGCCGCCTCACCGGCGAGAGCACCATCTCCTGGCGCGACCCGAAGAAGACCGCCAAACACCCCATTCCGGGATGAAACATCGGACGAAAGCGACCTCTTACGACCTTGGGAGCGATATCAGCTCCCGGATCTGCCTGGCGGCCTGCGGCTCTCCACGATCACGACGCCGCTGAGGAGGAGTGACGCCGGTCAGGCGGATCCCGGTCGCCGCAGTCTTGACCGGCGCGTCTTGGTCAGGAAGTGGACCTCAGCGGCGGTGCCTGCCATGTCATCCCGGGCGGCTGGAGTAGCGGTGAGGGCTCGGGGCCGGGGTCATCGGTTTCGACGACTCCGGCGGCCGTGTGGTCGAAGTCGGCGGGCCAGCGGGTGTGCTCACTGGCCAGGGCACCGGTCAGGCGTGCTTCGACAAGGTTGGCGGTGCTGAGGTCGGTGCCGCGCAAGTCGGCCATCCGGAGGTCGGCGCGGTGGAAGACCGCGCCGTGGGCGTTGGCCTTACGCAGATTTGTCTCCCGCAGGTCGGTCTCGGTGAAGTCGGCGTCACGCAAGTCGGTTTCGACTAACTTTGCGCCCCGTAGGTCGGCCAGAATGCAGCGAGCCCGGCGGAGAGTCGCAGTCGTGAGGTCGGCGTGCCGCAGGTTGACCGAGACCAGAGACGCCTGGGTCAGATTGGCGTGGTACAAGCCCGCCGCCTCCATGCAGGTGCGGTCGAAGTTGACCTCGGGGAACCACAGTCCGTCGCAGTCGGCCCGGCGCAAGTCGGTGATGCTGAGATTGACCCAGGACTGCTCCCGGTGCTGGCACAACACGCCGAGCGCGGTCAACGCCACCTGGGCATCGGCGGCGCGGGTCTCCAGGGGTGCGATGTCGTTGATGGGCACGTCTGCCGCCGGTGAGTCCGGCCCGGCGGGTGGCCAGGGCAGGTGCGTACGCAGATACGCGGCCTGGATGGAGATGATGGCCTCCCGGTCGCGAGCGGACTGCTCAGCGATCCGCCACAGCGCATGCAACCCGCCGATGCGCACATCCGGCTTGTCGCTGCCGAGCTGATCGACGGCCCGGCTGAAGCGGTCGGTGACGTAACCCTCCTGGGTGGCGCGCAAACCGTCCTGACTCACCCGCAATTGCCGCCAGGTGGCGTACGCGCCGAAGAGCACGACCAGGCCGCCGACCACCTGCACAAGCGTCGTACGGACATCGTTCACCGCCTTCAGCCGATCCTGCACGGCGACGCTCGCCCCCGCGAGATCGTGGTCGACCACCACCCCCGGCAGTACGACGACCACCGTGCCCAGAATGACCAACCCCGCCCCGGCCAGCAGACCTGCGGCTACACGACGCCTGACCAGCCCGTCGTGCCATGGCCAGCGCCCGCGGTCTGGTTCCCCCATCTCCATGGGCATGGGAGCCTAGACGCCGCCCAGAAGACGCTCAAGAGTGCCGTGTCACTGGCCCGAAACATGAGAACGGCCCTACGGGTTGAGTGAGTTATGAGGCATACCTGGGCCCGCGCGACTCCTGTTCCCAGCCTGCTCTGTCCGGCATCTCGCGCGCCACTTCGGCGAGTTGTTCGAAGACTCGCGCCTCGGCGGCAGGCCGCGCGGGAGTCGGCGCTGCACGAGTGGCGTGGCGGAGACCGGAGGCGGGCGGCCGGCGCCGGGCCCAAGCAGTGCCCGGTCTTCGTCGACCGGCGCCGATCACGCTGGCCCACGTGCGGCTCGGGATCCCCCACGCCGCGCTGGCTGAACTGTACGGAGTGGACCGCTCCACCGTATCCGGAGCGATCCGCGAGGTCCGGCCGCTGCTGGCGACCCGCGGTTTCGCAGTCCCCGACCGGCCGGGGGTGCGGTTGCGGACACGGGAGGACCTGTTCGCCTACGCCGATGCGGAGCGCGTCGACCTGCGCATCGACGGCACCGAAGTGCAGGTCCGCCGCCCCCGCGCCCACCGGCCCCGCCGCAAGGCGTTCGTCTCCGGCAACCCCTGCCGAGCCTGCCGCAAACGACCGGTGAATGCGGTGGTGAACTCTTTCCGGTCCAGCCTCAAGAACCGGTGAGTTTCCGGCGCTCAGGGCTGTGACCTGCAAGGGGAGGTTTCGCCGCGGCGGTGGCGCGTCACCGGTGATTTCACCGCTCGAAGCGTTGCCGTCCTACCGGGACCTCCTCCACATCGAACGGGCAGCCGGCAACACCGCCGCCATCCGCAAGACCATCACGCGCCTACAACAGATGGCCCGCACCTTGTCCTCCTTGCCGAACAGCCCCAACTGCGACCGCAGCTCTCGCGAGCCCACCCAGGTCCTCGGTGGCTCTTCCCTGGCATGGTCCCGGGCAAGCCGATCTCGACGCACGGCATGACCCAGGAACTCAACCGGCACGGCATCCTGGTTCGCACCGCGCGCAACGGGGCGCTGGCCCGCCCTCGCTGCTGATCTCCCCAGCCCGATCCTCGCCGACGTGACCGGGATGCACCGCCACACCGCGCTCCGCTGGGTCGCCTATGCCAAACGCGACTGGGCCGAACACCTCGCCACCCGCGCCGAGGACATCACCAGCGGAAGATCGCAGCAATCATGAGATCGGCTTCGTGAGGATCCGGGGCGGAGGCGTTGGCGCCGGATCGGCGCTGGAGAATATGAACTGAATGAGCAGGTCAACGGGGGGCCAGGAGGCCGTCTACCAACGCTCGGAGCCCGTCCAGGTAGGTGTCCTCGGCGGTCAGCGGTGACCAGTGGTCCGCGACCTGTGCCAAGCGAGGTAGCTCGCCAGGGTCGAGATCGGCGAAGACCCGCTCCCGGTAGGTGGGACGGTCGTCGTCTGTGCGCCTGCGGGCCGCTGTCATCCGGACCACGATCTCTCCGGCGGTGTAGTACCAGATCGCGCGGTATCCGTGTACGGCCCGCTCGGGGGGCAGGCCGCATGCGACCAGGCCGTCGACGATCTGCTCGACGAACCAGAGAGCGGCTGTGGCCATCAGGTCGTCGGCGGTCAGCACCTCCACGATCCACGGACAGGCCGCGAGCGCCTCGTGGATCGTGGCAGCGGCGACGACGATCCGCTCGCGAGGCTGGGCGGGCAGTTCGGGTCGGTGCAGTGTCCGCGCGGCGTAGTCGTCCAGCAACAGGACGAGCAGTTCCTCCTTGTTGCGGACGTGGTGGTACAGCGCCATCGGCGTACTACCGATCTCCGTGGCCAGCCGCCGCATCGTCAGCCGGTCCACACCTTCCGCGTCCACGATCCGACGGGCCGTTCTGACGACCTCCTCACGGGAGATGCGGGGAGGTCGGCCGATGGTTTTGCGCGGTGCGGACGGTTGCGGCATGCCCTCATCATCCCTCAGGTGTCGACAACGTCGATCCCCTGACGCTACTTTCTATACATGTATAAAAACTTGCGAAGGCGGCCCGGAGTGGTGCTGGCAGCCGTGGCCGTCGCCCAGTTCGCCGTCGCCCTGGACTTATCCGTGGTCAACGTCGCCCTGCCCGCAATCCGCACCGCGCTGGGGTTCGCACCGCTCGACCTGTCGTGGGTCGTGCACGTCTACGCGCTTACACTCGGCGGATTCCTGCTGCTGGGAGGCCGCGCATGCGACCTCTACGGCCGACGACGGCTGTTCGTGCTCGGCTTGGCCGTCTTCGGGGTGTGCTCACTGGCGGGCGGGCTCGCCCAGGCCCCCTGGCAACTGATCGCCGCCCGCGCCGGCCAGGGCCTGGGAGCGGCCGCGGCCACCCCGGCCACGCTGGCGATGCTCACCACGACCTTCCCCGAGGGCCCGCAGCGCGTGCGCGCGCTCGGGGTGTGGAGCGGGGTGAACGCCGCAGGCGGAGCACTGGGCGTGCTCGCGGGTGGACTGCTGACCGAGTACGCAGGCTGACGCTGGGTGATGCTGATCAATCTGCCCATCGTCGCAGTGGCTCTCGCGCTGGTCCACGCAGGCATGCCCGCCGAAGCACGCCCCGCCCGACGCGAGAGGTTGGACGTGCTCGGTGCCGTCCTGGCCACCGGCGGAGTCGGGCTGCTGGTGACCGCTGTCGTGCGCACCGACGCCCAAGGATGGAACTCCCCGGCCACATGGACGATGCTCGTCGCCGCGGCCATGCTCCTGGCCACTTTCTTCGTCACCGAATCCCGGTCTTCCGCACCGCTGTTGCGCCTCGGCCTGCTGCGCAGCCGCTGGGTCGCCGGCGCCAACGTGCTGGTCTTCTTCTCCACAGCCGGGCAGTTCGCGGCGTTCTACTTCGTGTCCCTGTACATGCAACAGGTTCTGGGCATGGGGGCCGCAGCAACCGGTGCCGCGTTCCTGCCCTTCTCCGTAAGTCTGGTCGCGGGCACCCTCGTCGCGACCCGCGTCACCGCGGCACGCACCCCCCGTGCGGCCCTGGTGCCCGGCGCCCTGCTGGCCGCGGCGGGCCTGGCCTGGTTCGCCTTCATCAGCCCCGACGGCGGCTTCCTCACGGACGTGCTCGGCCCCTGCATCATCATTGGCATCGGCGTCGGACTGGTCATCGCCCCGATCGTCGCCGCCGCAACCACAGGCGTCGCCCCCCACGAGGCCGGCATGGCCTCCGGCCTGATGAACAGCTCCCGCCAACTCGGCGGCTCCATCGGCCTGGCCGCCCTGGCCACCATCGCCGCACACCGCACCGGCACGGCAACCGACCCCACCGCGATCAACGACGGCTACGCCCTAGGCCTTGCCATCGCCGCCACCCTTTTCGTTCTCGCGGCGGTCGTGGCGATCGGCGTGCTGCCCCGCCGCCAGGCCGAAATGCCCCGCAACCCACCACCACCGCAGAGAATCGACTGGAAGGAACGCCGTCATGACGACAACACCCCTCTCGCCCATCGACCTGTTCGCCTCAGCACTGCACATCCACCCCCACGGCGATGTCCGAGCCGCCCAACGGCAGATGGCGAACAGCAACTCCGGCGCCTGGCAGCTCGCGATGTTCCACGTGGAGACCGACGCCGACGTTCACGCCGACCACTGGGAGATGCACCCGCAGGCCGACGAGGCGGTGTGCTGCCTGACCGGCGGTGTCCGCCTCTACTTCCGTCCCGCCAGGCCCGACGACACCGAGGACATGGTGCAGTTGCAGCCCGGCACGGCTGTGATCGTCCCCCCTGGCCGCTGGCACCGCCTGGAGCTCGACGCCCCCAGCGACCTGATGTCGATCACCCTCCGCCACGGCACCCGCCTCGAAAAACGTACCGACACTCGCTGACAGCAGGTGGCCCGGTCAACCCTGCCGCCGGGCCACCCTGCGGCAACTGTTCCGGGGAAGGCCGTCGCCGCAGGATGCCTCCTCGTTGATTCGCCCTGGGATCCGTCCGACCCGGGTAGAGCCCAGGACCCTGGGCGTCACATCCTCAGTGTCACCCTTCGAGGCGAGCGATCTCAGGGAATAGTGCACAGTCGGAATAACATTCTCCCGCCAGTAGTCCTGAACCTGCGCGCCGGGTGCTGCCCCGAACCCGCCGCCGACGGTATCCCAGCCCGTCACCTGATCCGCTCGCGCCACTTCAAGAACGTCACTGACCCCGACGGTCACCACCTGTCTGCTGGCGAGGTCCGCCACCACTCCGGCCACCACAGCGGGGCGTTGAAGTCCGGCGGTCTGAATATTGGCCCGCCGCCCCGGTGGCCTGGTCGCACTCGCCATCCAGTACAGCCACACACGCACCGTCCTGGACGCCCGCGCCTCCAGCCGCTATGGCGCCCGCAGCCGCGGCGGCATCCACACCGTCCTCGACGTCGAAACCGCTCTGGCCGCCGCCGACACCGCCGCCCGCCTCCGAGACCGGCTCGCCGCCGGCGAACCCCTCTCAGGACCGGCCGCCCGCCGCGCCTTCACCGCCGCCGCCCAAGCCCCCACGCTTCGAGAGCCGCATTGTCCCGCGCACCTTCCTACACAAGGCCCGCGCTTGCCTCGCCCGCGACGGCATCGTGCTCTACGACAACCCCGAGGCCCTGTTGATCTGCGCCTTCAGACACGACGTGGCCATGTGCGAACCCGACCCCGGCGCCACCACACCCCGCCAGTACGACTGCCGCCCCGCCTGCGCGAACCGTCCGGACTGCTGACAGCCACGCCCTCCTGCTCCGCGAACGCGCCGGCGAACTCGAACAGCTCGCGGACCGCCTGCCCCCAACTCCTCGCCCGCCGCCTGCGGACCAACGCCGCCCGCCTAAGCGCCACTGCTGACACCCTGTACGCTCTCGCGCCCAACCCGCTGGTGCTGGCAGCGGTCGCAGCCGCGGAGTCGTTGGGGGCTCCGGTATATGCGGTGGCCATGACCACCCACCAGCTGGCCATCACCCCTGATGAGCTGCGGGGCCGGGCGACGAGCGCAGTCTCCACGCTCACCACGGGAGCCTTGTCGATCGGCACGCTTGCAGGCGGCGCGCTGATCAACACGCTGGGTGCCAAGCCGCTTGTCTGGCTCTGCGGAGTATGGCTGCTCATCCTGGCCCTCCTCACCACGGTCAACTGGGCTGTGCGGCAGGCGCCGCCAGCGGGTGCGCTTTCCCAGCAGTAGGCCAGCAGCACGGCCGAGACTGCCCACACGCCCGGCTGGTACCCGGGCTGCCCCCGGCGCCGGGGCGCCGGCCAGGGCGGGGTGGGCCGGAGGCCGCGGGGTCCGGCGGCCGCTTCGGTCGGACAGGTTCTGGCCGTGGCTGGCAGTCTTCATCCGCTCGGCTCACCTTGCGCCGCCCCCCGCCTGGTAGTCACCGGTGGTCCGCATGCGCTCTCGGCCGCGGTGGGCCGCATCGACAATGGCCTTGATGACCAGGCCGAAGACGATCAGGTCCATAAGCATCTGCGCCGTGACTGCCAGCTGGGCTGTCCCCGACTTGGCCGTGATGTCGCCGAACCCGACGGTGGTGAACACGGTCACAGCGAAGTAGAGCCCGGCGGTGTGTGACAGGTGCCTGCCGAAGCTGCCAGGAGACTGCGCGGCCATGGCGACGTAGCCGGCCGCGACCAGCAACAGGAAGAACGGAATGCTGACGGCCAGCGCCTCGACGGCCCGCAGCGCCGGGTACCGGGAGCGGAGGATGGAACGCACCTGGAGGGCAACCAAGACGATGAACCCCACGAGACCTGAGAGCAGGATGGCGACGGCAGTACCCTCCGAGGAGTGGTCCAGGGGCCCGACGTAGTACAAGGTCACCAGCGTGGCGACCGAAACCAGTACACGCAATGCGGTCCACACGAGCCGGGCGAACAGACGACGCCGTGCTCCCTGGTGGCCTTGGAGAACCCCGCCGGCGCCGCTAGTCACGATGCCCGCCCCCGCCCGAGGGATGCGGCTCGCAAGCACACGTCGAGGTCGTGCCGCATCATGGCGCTTGCCACGCTCAAGATGATCACCGGCCCGACCCCACAGGCGGACGGCGACAGGGACGACATCTGGCGAACGGGCCCAAACTCGTGGTCGGAGCCATAACCCTTCCAGAGGAGACAGCGTGGGAGACCAGCACCGCGTCGGTCCGGCGCACGCCGCTCGCGACGATTCGTGGGAGCACTCTGGCCGACCGAATCGTGCGACCAGCAGAACCGCATCGTGAACCAGCAGAAGCCGATGGACAAGCAGGCAGGACCGAGTCGACCCCGATGCCACGGCCGCTGACACCCGGGCGAGCTGAACATTCCCACGCGCCAGTCCGCCGTGGGCCGGACGACAGGGAGCAGCGCGACGTCCTCCGCGGCGACGGCAGCGAACCGGTGTCTGGCCGGGGAGAGCGTGGGGCCGCCGGCGGCAGTGGGCGCGGCGGGCAGCAGCAGCGATGACGCGAGCGCCAGGCAGGCGGCAGGGAGCACAGTGCGCGGTAAGCGGAGCCTCTTGGTGATCACGGCCCGAGTCCAGGAAATCCGCAGGTCGGTTGCAACAGGGGCGATCGGCCCTACGGCCCGACGGTCACCGGGCGTCCTACGGCTTCGGCGACGCGGGCGGCGCGGGCGACGCGGACGGCTCCGGGAGCGCATTGGGCTGGGCCTCTTTCGGGAGGGACCAGACGTGCTTCGGTGTCACGATCTTAGTGATCCTGTTGGCGATGAGGGAACTCAGGTTGCCGAACTTGCCGTCGACGTCGGAGTTCACGACGATCACCAGGGTGGCGCGGTCCTGCGGGAGGCGGACGGCGATGGTCTCGTAGCCGGGTAGCTCGCCGTTGTGGCCGACCCAGCCGGCGAAGTCGGCGATGCCGAGCCCGTAGCCGAGCCCGGGGTGCCCGGTGGGCAGCATGCGCAGCCGCTGGGCCTGGGTGGCGGGTTTCAGCAGTCGGTCGCCGTCCGGCAGCCGCCCGCTGACCACGGTCGGAACCCAGGTGTGCAGGTCCTCGATGGTGGAGATCATCGCACCGGCCGACCAGCCCCAGGACGGGTTCCAGCCGGAGGCGTCGACGGTCGCGCCGTCGGGGGTGAAGTTCGTGTAGCCGTGCACGTACGGGCCGGTGATCTCGGCGCCGGTCGGCAGCGAGGTCGCGCCCATGCCGACCGGTGCGAAGACGTGCTGCTGCAGGTAGGTGTGCAGGGGCTGTCCGCTGATCTTCTCGACGAGCAGGCCGAGCAGGACTGTGTTGGTGTTGGAATACTCCCAGCGTGCCCCCGGCGGGAACTTCGCCGGGTGCCGGAAGGCTATGTCCAGCAGCTGCCGCGGGGTCCAGGCCCGGTACGGGTCGGCCTTGAAGACGGCCAGCCAGCGCGGGTCCTCGGTGTAGTTGTAGAGGCCGCTGCGCATATCGGCGAGCTGCCGGACGGTGATGTGGTCGCCGCCGGGGACCCCGTCGAGGTACGTCGAGATCGGCGCATCGAGCCGTACCTTCCCGTCGTCGACGAGCTGGAGGACGCCGGTGACGGTGAATGTCTTGGTGACGCTGCCGATGCGGGTGTGCATGTCGGTCTTGATGGGGGTGCCGGTGGTCTTGTCGGAGGTGCCGAAGGCGCGTACGTAGTCGTCGTCGCCGTCGATCCACAGGCCGACGCCCACACCGGGGATGCCGGCCTCGCGCATGGCCGCGGTGATCTCGTGGTCGAGCTTCTCGGCGATCACGTCATCGATGCCGACCCGGCCCGGCGGGGCGGCGGCGGGGGCCTGGCCCGCGCACAACGCGGCCAGCAGGAGGGAGGCGGCGGCCACGATGGTGGGCGTTCGGTACCGGCCCATGCAGGATCACCTCTGATGCACGTCTTCGGCGGTCTCCCAATCCCCGAGCCGACCTTCCCATCGTAGAAAGCCGGATCCGGCACGGCGACCGGGGCCGCTGGGGCGGCCGGGCCGCGTCAGGCGCGGGGGGACGCAGAAGCAGCGCCGCGACCGACTCGACCCGGGCCAGCTCGCCGCCCTCGTCGCGGTGCCCTGCAGGCCTGCCGGCCAGGACAGCGTCACCCGTAGGCCGCCCGCCCCCGAACGGAACCGCTCGGCCGGTATGCCGGTATGCCGGTATGCCGGTATGCCGGTTGTACAAGGTATCCGCAGGGCGGGGGCCCAACGTCGGAGCGTCAGGCTTTCGGGGAAGGCCTCCGTCTGGAGGCGGCTGATCTCTTTGCCGAAGGTGTGCCCAATGCCGCGGTCGCGAAGCGATTACGGGTCAGCGAACGGTCGGTGCACCGCTAGCGCAAGGCCTGGCGCGACGGCAGCCGAAGAGCCTCCGTTCAAAAGGGGCCATGTGCCGACCGAGATCCGCCCCGGCAGTCCAGTTGGGGGTGGCTGGAAGGTGGGCGTCACGTATTGGTATTGAGGAAGCCATGGCCACAGTGCCCCACCAGCATGCCCGGGAGACGAGGGCGGTGACGCCTCCCCACACCAGAAGTCGGGGGCTCACCGGGTCGGCGGCGACTTCGAGGCGGCGGCCCAGGAGTCCGGCCTGGAGGCCGTTGACCGTCAGGATGGCCGCGAGTCCGAGCTTGATGGGTGTCAGGGATGACGTCACGTCGGGGTGGAGTCAGCCCGCTGACGACGAGACCGCCGAGGCCGGCCCAGATGGGCACGTTCAGACGAGACGTCGCCCCGAGGGCCTCGGTGATCGTGCACCGTCCGGTCGCCCAGAGCAGCCCGTAGTAGTCGGCGGACAGTACGGCCCCGAAGCCCAGCACGAGGGCGGCGAGGTGCGCAAAGAGCGCGGCCGTGCGCATCGTCGCACCAACAGCAGGTGAGGAGGCCTTCGCCGGCGGCTGCCTCCGCGTAGGTGTTGACGATTGACTCGATGTCTGCCGCCGCACCGTCGGTCACACGCCCGGATCCCGCCCCACCGCGTGACGCGAGTCCAGGACTCCTGTTCGTCGCGTGGACACCCCGAACAGCGGCGTCAGTTGGAGCGGGAGCCGGACAGGGAGTTGGGTCAACTCTCGACCAGCCGTGGACGAGAAGCCTCGCCCGTGGATTTCGCGTCGGTGTCGTCGGCAGTGTCGATGCCGACCTGGCCTCGGGGAAGCAGCCGGTCCAGCCACGTGGGCAGCCACCAGTTGGCCCGGCCGAGGAGTGTCATGGTCGCCGGTACCAGCACCATACGTACGACCGTGGCGTCGATGAAGATCGCGGTGGCCAGGCCGAGCCCGAACATTTTGGCGGAGGGGTCCTCGGCGACGGCGAAGGACAGGAAGACCGCCACCATGATGAGGGCGGCCGACGTGATGATCCGGGCGGTGCCGGAGATGCCCTCCACGATCGCCGTGCTGTTGTCGCCGGTGCGCACGTACTCCTCACGGACGCGTGCGAGGAGGAACACCTCGTAGTCCATCGAGAGGCCGAACAGGATGGCGAAGAGGAACATCGGGATGAACGACACGACCGGAACCGTCGCTTCCAGTCCGATGAGCGCGCCTCCCCAGCCCCACTGGAAGACCGCGACCATGATGCCGTAGGCCGCGCCGATGCTCAGCAGGTTCAGCAGCACCGCCTTGAGCGGTACGACGACCGAGCGGAAGACCGGCGTCAGGAGAAGGAACGAGAGCGCCAGCACGGCGGCGATGAACACCGGCAAGCGCTGGCTGGTGCGTTGGCCCACGTCGGACAGGCTCGCGGCGGCGCCGCCGACGTGGGCCCTGGCCGGGCCCTCCCCGATCGCCGTGGGCAGCACCTCGGTGCGCAGCCGGGCGATGGTGTCGGCCGTGGCCTTGTCCTGAGGGCTGGTGGTCGGGAACACCACGAGGGTCGCGATGCCGGTGGCCCGGTCGATGTGTGTCGGCGCGACGGATGCGATGCCCGGATCCGCCGCGACCGCGGTGACGAGACGGTCCACCACTCCCCGATCGCCGGAGGGGTCCGCGGCGATGACGAGGGGACCGTTGGTGCCCGGGCCTAACCCCTCGGCGACGAGGTCGTAGGCGCGGCGTTCAGTACGGCTCTGCGGCAGTGAGCCGTCGTCGGGCAGACCGACGCGCAGGCCGAGCACGGGCAGCGCCGCCGTCAGCAGCAGCCCCGCCGCGCCGACCGCGTACAGCACCGGGTGCCGGCTGACATGGCCGATCCAGCGCCCCCACCCAGCGGCGGAGGCGGCGCCCGCCGTCGTGTTCCGCCGTCGGTCGATTCGGCCCGACCGCCTGACCCGAAGAGCCCGGACGATCCGGCCGGCCTGGCCCAGCCGCGGGCCGGCCGCGCCGAGGAAGGCCGGCAGTAGCGTCACCGACGCGAGCACCATGGTCAGGACGACGATCGAGACTGCCAGGCCGCCCACCGTCATGAACGGCACGTTCGCGACCGCCATGCCGAGCATCGATACGACGACGGTGCCGCCGGCGAAGACCACGGGCCGCCCAGCCGTGGCCACCGCCCGTCCGGCCGCCTCGTGTGGATCGAGCCCGCGCGCGAGGTGCTCCCGGTGTCTGGCGAGCACGAACAGCGCGTAGTCGATGCCCACTCCGAGCCCGACCATGCTGCCCAGGACCGGTGCGAAGGTGGGGACGTCCGTCACCCCCGCCAGTACCGTCATCGTGGCGACGCCGACGGTCAGCCCGAAGACCGCCATGCCGATCGGGAGCGCGGCGGCGACGAGCGAACCGAACGCCAGGAACAGAATCGCGGCGGCGGCAAGGATCCCGATCAACTCGCTTGCGCCGCCGTCGGGGTCGGAGAAGGCGTAGAAGAGGCTCCCGCCCATCTCGATCCGCAGGGGCAGCTCGGCGCGCAGCCGGTCGCCGAGATCGACGAGGGCGTCGAGGTCCTCGGCCGACAGTCGGCTCTGGTCGGGGTACTGCACCCGGACTACTGCGATCCGTCCGTCGGCCGAGACGAGTCCGCCGCGCACGGCGGTGTCCCGGCCTGCGTCGAGTGCCCGCGCCGGGTCGCTCGTGCCGAGCACGCGCGGCAGCCGCTTCACCTCGGTCTGCAGCCGCGTGAGAGCGATGCGCGCACTGTCGCTGTCGCTGTCGCTGTCGAAGAAGGTCGCACCGCCGTCGCGGGGGGTGACGACGACCTGGGCGGTCATCCCCTCCTGACCCGTGCCGGCCCGCTCGATCAGTTCCGCGGCCCGTTGGGAGTCCAGTCCCGGGGCGGTCATCGAGTCCGCGGTCCGCCCGCCGAAGGCGAGGGCGGCGAGGACGGCAAGCATGGCGGCGAGCAGCCATGCCGCGATCACCCGCCAGGGATGGCGGGCGGCACTTGTGCCCAGGCGCAACAGGGCTTTCGAGAGCATCGGGTCCTCCAACCACCTCGGCGGCCGTCCTTGTACGGCCGCCAATGCCGAGGCTCGTCGCCACGGCGCTCTGCGGCATCGGCTCGCGGGCCGCGGATCCGTCGGCCTCAAGTCGGAGTGACGCCCCGTCCTTTCGGCCGATGCGCGGCACTGCCCGGCCCCTAGGCTGGGAACCGTGCTGCGAGACGACCTGCGAACCCTGTGGACCGAGCCCCGGCCGCCCGACACACCCGCCCGGGTGCGGAGGGACTGGGTGCTGCTCGCCGCGGGCCTGGGCGCCGTGGTGGCGGAGGCCACCTTGCGCGAGGACGTCGTGTGGCGGCCGGTGGCGGTTCTGTTCGCCGCATGGCTGTGCCTGCTGCCCCTGTGGCGCCGGACCCGCCCGCTGGCGATGGTCACGCTGGGGTTCGGCTCGGTGATCCTGCTCCAGATGGCTTCGCTCGTCGCCGCGCCGCGCGAGTCCGTCGGCCTGCACACCGACGCCGTCGTGCTCGTGCTGGTGTACGCGCTGCCCCGGTGGGGATCGGGACGGGAGATCGTACTGGGCAGCGCGGTGATCCTCGCGGCCTTCGCGTTGTGTGCCGTCACGGACGAGACCCCGGCCGTCGAACAGTCCGCGGGCCTTGTCTTCCTGCTGCTGCCCGGCTTGATCGGGGCTGTCGTGCGGTTCCGGGTGGCCGCTCGCGAGCGGGAGTGGGAGCAGGTACGCTCCCGCGAGCGTGAGCAGCTCGCCCGGGAACTTCACGACACGGTGGCCCACCACGTCTCGGCCATAGTGATCCGCGCCCAGGCGGGCCGGGTGCTCGCGGGCACCGAGCCGTCCGCCGCCGTCGAGGCGCTGGAGGAGGTCGAGGAGGAAGGGGCGCGCACGCTCGAGGAAATGCGAGCCATGGTCGCCGCGCTGCGCGACCGCGGGGTCGGCGCCGAGCTGGCGCCACCTGCCGGCGTGGCGGACCTGGAGCGCCTGGTGCGCGCGCCGGGTGGCCGTCTCAGGATCGACCTGGGGCTCGACGGCGAGCTGGACGCGCTGGCCCCGGCCGTGGACGCGGCCGTCTACCGCATCGTGCAGGAGTCGGTGACCAACGCGATGCGCCATGCGGTCAGTGCGACCGAGGTCGTCGTCCGGGTGACCGCGGAACGGCGTACGGTACGGGTGAGTGTGCGCGACAACGGTCAACGCACCGGTCGAGGTCGCGACGGATACGGACTTGCCGGACTGCGCGAGCGCGCGGCTCTGCTCGGCGGCACACTACGAGCCGGCCCAGGCGCCGACGAGGGCTGGCATGTCGAAGCCGAGCTGCCGAGAGCGAGGAGGGAGAGCGATGGCCATTCGCGTCCTCATCGCTGACGACCAGACCATCATCCGCACCGGGCTGCGCATCATGCTGAACGCCCAGCCCGGCATCGAGGTGGTCGGCGAGGCCGCCGACGGGCGGCAGGCGGTACGCCTAGCCCGCGAACTGCGCCCCGACGTCTGCCTGTTCGACATCCGTATGCCCGTACTCGACGGGCTCGGGGCCACCCGGCTGATCGCCGGCCCGGGCGTCGCCGACCCGCTGGCCGTGGTCGTCATCACCACGTTCGACCTCGACGAGTACGTCTACGGCGCACTGCGTGCCGGCGCCCGAGGATTCCTCCTCAAGGACACGGGACCGGACCTTCTGGCGCAGGCCGTACGGTCGGCGTCCGACGGTGAGGCGCTCATCGCGCCCAGCGTCACCGTCCGGCTGCTCCAGGCTTTCTCGGACCTGCCCGCCGGCAGGCCCGCGGCCCAGCCGCTCTCCCCCGTCACCGCCCGCGAGGAGCAGGTGCTCCTCGCCGTCGCTCGCGGTCTGACCAACACCGAGATCGCCGATGCGCTGCACATCAGCCTCAGCACGGTGAAGACACATCTGGCCAGCCTGATGGCGAAACTCGGCGCCCGCAATCGGGTCGAGATCGCGATGTGGGCCTACGAGACGCGCCGTATCCTCCCCGGAACCTGAGCCGGGGCGCCGGGCGCCGGGCCATGAGCCCCCGCCCGGACTACGCAGCGCGGCGGTCACGCGGCCGTCACCGGCCTCCGCTGCACCGAGATCGCGGGTCCAGCCGACCGGACTAACGGAATTGCGGCCGGCTCGCGGAACGACGAGGACCTTGCCCCGGATCCAGCCGGCCTGGCTGAGGCGGTGAACATCGACGAGTCGGCCCGTGGGCGTGCTGAGCCGATGCCGAGGGTGAGCACGCGGGCGTCACGAGTTCCACGAGCGCCCGCAGGTCCGCGACGTCGTTGCGGGCGACCATGTGCGTCGCGGCTCACCCCGGCGTCGCGGGGCGGCTCGACCGGGGTGGCGATCGACACGATCCGCCCGGCCGCACTAGGGGCACCAGGGCCCCGGCGTGCTTTCCGCTCGACCGCTCGGGGTCCCCCGTCAGCGCCTGGCCGCCGTCCACACTGCCGGTGGGCTCCTCCCCGCGGGCTGCTGCTGCGCCCACTCGGATGCGCTCATCGGTGCGCACTTCGAGCTCGTAGCGTGGTCCTCGCCGCCCCGCCGACCCGCGTAGTGGCGCGTGCCGCCGTGCTGCTCCGCCATGAGGTGCCCCAGGGAGTACGGAATCCCCAGCAGCCGCGCGGTGAGCATGGCCGGGTGGGTGACTGACCTCAAGGGCGAGGAACCACAGGCCGCTCGGTCCGCCGCGACGCCGTACGTAGGTGCGCAGGTTTGTCTCGGGGAAAGTCTCCCAGGGCATCGGCACTCCCAGGATCTGGGTGCGCGACCCTCTTCCTCGCCGACACCACCGGCGACGGCAACCCGGACATCGTCGGCTTCGGCGACGAGGGGGTCTGGGTGTCACACAGCCTCGGCGACGGCCGGTTCGAACAGGCACAGCTGGTATGCCGCGGGTTCGGGTACAACGACGACGCGGGCGCCTGGCGGGCCGACCGCCACCCCCGCTTCCTCGCCGACATCACCGGCGACGGGCGACTCGACATCGGGGGCTTCGGAGGCCACGGCGTCTACGTAGCCCGGAACCTCTACCGCCTCTTCAGGACCCGGTATCCCCACCGAGCCTCCACCGTCGCCTCACAGCGATATCAGATCGGCCCGTGCTCATGCAGGTTCCGCGGTGCGATGGTGGCAGGGTAACCGTCTTGGCCACTGCGGCGGCCTTAGATGATGGGACGGTATCCCTGGTCGTCTTCGCTCTGTCGGCACTAACGCACCGCCCGTTGGTGCTGCGTCGACCTCGCCCTGGTCAAGGACCCCGGGCCAGGAGCTTGCGGGACAGCTCGCCAACAGCAGGTGAGCCGGTTCCAGTTCGAGGCCGCTTCGAACGGGCGCCGGCCTGACGAGTTGGGCGAGCAGCGGGGGACGTCCGCCCCGTCGCCTACGGGATGAAAGCGGATGTGACGCTGCCGTCCCGGCTTCTGCCGGAACCGCTCGGAGCGGGCCTCAGCTGCGCGCAGGCCCGGGAAACCGCCCGCGCCGTCCTGGCCGGCCTTGATCTGCTTGCCGCGGGCGTGGACGGACGCGCTGACCGTGGTGACCGAGATGTTCTCCAACGCCAGCCGCCCGCCGGCGGCGCCACCGCCTTCCAGATCACCGCCCGGGCCGGCATCGTCACCGTCGAGGTCCGCGCCCGCTCCACCGCCCCGCCCCGGATCAAGCCCTGGGCCCCGGATGAACCCCGCGGCTTCGGCTGACAGCTGGTCAATCAGCTCGCCACCACCGCCGTCCGCATCCACCACGATGGCAGAACCGTTACGGCAACGCCCATCACCACCCAGACCGGCCGCCCCTGATCTCACCGGCGCTCAGCCGGTCTCCCACGGAACGCCACCTACCAGCCCCGCTCCGCGCGCCCGCGCCCACTGCTGCGCAGCGGGACCGACCGGTCCCGCGGCCGGGGCGGAGGGTCATCGGGTGTGGCGGTGCCGCCCGTGCTTCTGGTGTTCACTGGTCGTCAGCAGCACGAGGGCCAGTCCGAGAGGCAGCAGGAAAAGCAGTAACAGAGTCATGCAACGCGTGTGCCCACTCGGGAGCGGTCGACACGGGGTGAATCGGGTGCCTGATGGCATTCCCCGGGGCCCGGGACCACCATCCGTAGGCTCCTGAGACGCATGATCCTCGACAATGTGATGATCCTCGGTTTGCGGTCCGCTCTCCTCGCGTGCGAGTCCCCCTCGGCCTCCCCCTCCCGACGGGAGCGACGGGAGCCCGTCGTCCTGCGCAGCGCGCCGGACGCGGGGCCGGACGTGCGCCGCGTACGGCCTCGGGCCTCGCCGCCGCCCTCGCGCGGCTCGAACAGGGCGAGCGCCCCGGTCAGCTTCGAGCAGGCGGTGCAGCTGGGCTGGCAGCGGCCCCGCCAAAGCCAGCAGGCGCGTTTTGCGCAGGCGGATCAGGGTGTTCAGGAACGACACCGCCGACCACGAGATCGGGCTGCACACCTTCACCCACACCGATCTCGCCACTGCCACGCCCCGGCGCACCCGCCTGGAACCCGCCGCCAGCCGCGCCGTCCTCGTCGGGGCCACCGGCAGCACCACCACGCTCCTGCGCCCGCCCTACTCCTCCACACCGGACGCCGTCTCCAACCGGGACTGGCGTAGTCCTGCTGCACGACGGCAGCGGCGGCCGATCCCGCACCGTCGCGGCCCTGGGCGACTCATCGACACGCAGCCCGGGGCCGAGAGCGGCTGACAGCGGAACGAAGACGCATCTGGAGTGACTTTCTACTGGTGGGAATACTGACAGGGCGATCTGTGCCCCCTCAGCCCCAGCCCAGCCACCGCTCACGCCTATGAGGGTCAGCGAAACGATCCCTCATACACCCGAACGGACTCCCTCTCCCATCGAGGCGGCGGCGCCCGCGCGTGCGTGCTGCCACATCGCCAAGCGCAGCCTGTGTATGGCTGCTTCCGGGTGATCGCACCCGGAAGCCCGCGTGGCGCAGGTGCCGCCACGTGACCGTACGGGTCATGCTTCCGGTCCTGCATGCCGTCTGGCCATACGAAAATCACGTAGGGGAGCCCCGTGTCGACTGAAGAGAACAAGAGGTTGGTTCGCCGCTTCTACGCGGAGATCGACAAGGGCAACGTAGAGGCCATGGACGAACTCGTGGCCGAGGATTACCAGGACCACTCACCGCCTCCGTTTCCCGGGCTCGGATCCGGCCGCGAGGGGCTCAAGCAGGCGTTTCGTCTCTTCTGGGAGGCCACTCCGGGGAGCCATGAGATCGAAGACCAGATCGCGGAAGGCGACAAGGTCGTGACCCGGCTGACGGCCCGTGGGGTCCATGAGGGGGACCTTCCCGGTATTCCCGCCACAGGGAACCAGCTCACGATGACGGCGACGGTAATTCACCGTATCGAAAACGGCAGGCTGGCGGAGAAGTGGTCGGACAAGGATGTTCTCGGCTTTCTCCAGCAGCTCGGCGTCATTCCGGCGCACGGCGGTATGCCGGAATAGAACGGGGCGCCACCACGGAATTGCAGCCTCGGCACGCCACCCCGGGCAGGGGGGTGCCCAGGGACTGCGGGCCGATCCGTCCGGGACACGGGACATCGGCGTGGATGCGGGCCCGCACCACCGACTTTCCGGTTTCGCCGCGTACGCACTCGACATCCTCGCGTCGCAGGGATCGAGGTCATGGTCGCCCGCGAGCGCGCCGGCTCCGCGTGTCCCCCGCATCCGGGGCGCCCTCCCTGTCAAGGCACCCCGGACCCGCTCACAGCCCGTCGGTCCCCGCGTGCGAGCCGTGGGGCGCCATACCAGCGCTCCTCTCCCCACGGTCAGCCCGATCGACAACACTCCTCGCCCCGGCCGCGAGCCCGCGACTGGGCCGCCACCTCCTGGATGCCGACGAGGGCTTTGCTCGCGTGCTCTGTTCAACGGGGCGTGGGTGAACTCCACGTCGGTGCCCCAGCAGCCAGCCGCAGCATCCAGTAGCAGGTCCCGCTCCATCTCGTCGACCGCGAGGCCCTAGCGGAGTTTCGCCATTCGGCGCCTTACCGGTGCGGCGCGTGCGGCGTCGGGGGAAGCCGCTCCGACGGGTCTGGTGCGCCTTCGACGGGTTCTGCCGGCCCCCACCCGGCAGGCGGCGGCCAGGCTGCTGGCCGCCCGGGCCCGGGAGTCCGCCTTCGACCGGTTCGAACGTGCCGTCACCGCCATCGGCGGCGTCGGCTGGCCTTGGTCGTTCGCGCGTACGCCTCACGCCGCTGTGCGGTCCACGAACTGGCGCCCGAATCCCACGGATCGGCGAGCGGCACCATGTGGTCGATATCTCCGAGGCTGTGGAGTATCCGGAGATCGGGCCAACCCCCAGGACGCCGCGAACCGTACGCCGGTCCACGGGTGTCCGGGGCCCGCGACGGCCAAGTACTCGACGACCTGCCGGGAGGCATCCGCACGCAGCGGTACCGTGCGGCACCGACGTCAGAGTGTTGCGCGCCGAGGTCGAGCGCCCTGGCCACGGTCTCCAGCTGCTCCTCCAGGGAGGAGCTGGTCAGGTCGAAGTGCAGCCGGTTTTGTCCGGCCTTCTACGCCGGGGAGGGACGGAAGCTGAGGCGGTGGCCGGCGTCATTCCCGGACAGCAGGGCGACGCCGCGTCGGCGAACCTCGCCGTCTGGGCCGCGGGATGTGTATCCCCCTTGGAGGGGGCGGAGCACGCCGATCCAGCCTGATCCGTGAGAGAGGGCCGCGGAGTAGGCCGGGGGCTCACGAGCGGCGTTCAGCGGCACAGGGTGCGCAGGATGGTGAGGCAGTCCGCGGCCCGGCGCTGCGCGTCGGTGTCGGTGCTGGCCCAGGCGATCCGGGCATCCGGCCGGATGAGAACGGCGGTGACGTCCCGCCAGATGGCATGGGATGCCTCGGCGTTGACGGATACCGTCCGCTGCTCCAGGCCATCCGCGGGGCACGGTGTCCGCGTCCTGCCGAGGTCCAGCAGTAGTGGTCGGCCGTGGTGCATCAACGCGTGGACGGTGGGTACGCCGGCCGTGTCCAGGGAGAGGCCGGCCAGTCGGGTGCCGTTCAGCGGGTGCCCGCCGGGTGTGGTGCCGAAGGGGAGCGGGTCGTCGAATCCGGCGATCCGGCGGGCCCACTGACGGTTGGTCCGCGGTTCGGTGAGCGCGGCGGACCAGACCTCGCGCAGCGCGATCTGCTCCGGGCTCGCCGCCGAGAACAGGGCGAGCTGCGCGCGGGTGTTGTCGATGACGGCGCGGGCGGCCGGCCGGCGCTCCGTGTCATAGCTGTCGAGTAGTCCGTCGGGCGCCCGGCCCTGGAGGGTGGCGGCCAGCTTCCAGCCCAGATTGGTGGCGTCCTGGATGCCGAGGTTCATGCCCTGTCCACCGGCCGGGAAGAACATGTGCGCCGCGTCCCCGGCCACCAGCACCCGTCCGGCCCGGTACCGCGCGGCCTGGCGGGTGGCGTTGCCGTAGCGCGAGAGCCATCGGGGGTTGCGGATGCCCAGGTCCCGTCCCAGCAGCGCGCGGGTCTGCTCGCGCACCTCCTCCAGGGTCAGCGGATCCCCGGTGCCGTGGTGCATGGTGGCCGTGGAGAGGCCCGCCAGTCGGTGGACGCCGTCGCCGATCGGGGCCGCCAGGAGCGAACCGACCGGCCCTGTGGCGGCGAGCGGCGCGGTGGGCGGATCGTCGAGCTCGACGTCGGCGAGCCACCCGGTCAGGGTGGTGTCCTGACCGGGGAAGTCGATGCCGGCCGCTTGGCGCACCGCGCTGCGGGTGCCGTCGCAGCCCACCACCCAGCGGGCCCGCACGGTCCGGTGGGTGCCGCCGGCCCGGATCACCGCCTCGACGGCGTCCGGTCCCTGGGCGAGCGAGACGACCTCCTCCCCGCGCAGCACCCGGGCGCCCACGGCGACCGCGTGCTCCTCCAAGAGCTGTTCGGTGACGGACTGGCCGAGTGCCAGCATGAAGGGGTGCACCGCCCCGACTGCGGAGAAGTCCAGCCGGGTGGTCGCTGCGCCGAAGTGGCCTGTCGGCACTGGGGTGCCGCGTTCTATGAACCGTTCCGCGAGGCCGCGGGTGGCAAAGGTGTCCAGCGTGCCGGCTTGCATGCCGACCGCGCGCGACCGTCCGTCCGGTGCCGCCCGGCGTTCCACGACGGTCACCTCCACCCCGTACAGGCGCAACTCCGCGGCGAGCCAGAGCCCCACCGGGCCGGCCCCGGCGACGAGCACGTCGAGCACGACAACCACTTCCTCTCACTTTTCGGATGATGCGCCATGACGGTGGCGCGCCGATGCGCTGGGACCGGGGCGGCCTCGGGGCACCAGGTGGGCGATGTGGCTCAGCGGGCGCTGCCGAGGTTTCGGTCGGCGTCGGCGCCCTTGAGCATGAGGGTGGTCTCCTCGATGCGGCGGAAGCGTCCGTCGGGGGCGAACTCGCCGAAGAGGTAGACCTCCATGCGGACGGTGGAGCCGTCGGTCTTGATGATCTCCATCGTGTGGCGGTCGGCGTAGCGGTCGCCGGAGAAGAGCTCGTCGTGCACCTCGACCGAGCCGTCGGCGACGACCGTGCGCAGGTGGGCGATGTGGGCGAGGAACTCGGTGCGATTCGCCCAGCTTCCGTCGGTGCGCTGGCGGTAGTCGGGGGCGAAGTGCCGGTCGGCGGCCTCGTCGAGGTCCAGCCCGGGGGTGAGGAGCAGGTCGGTGAGGGCGGTGCGGGCGTCGGTGCGGTTCATGGGGATTCCTTCGGTTGGGTGCGGGGTGGCCCGCCGTGCATCGGTTGGAGATGCGTGCCTGAAGCACGCTTATTACCGTACAGGAAAAGCGTGCGCTGCGCACGCTAATCTGGAGGTGTGAGCAACTCGACGGGACATGGCATCGCCTATGCGCTGGGCCTGCTCCTGCAGCGGAGCACTCGCGCCCGCCTCTGGACCCAGCTGACCGAGGGGCTGAGGGGGGCAGTCGACGGCCTCACTTACCCGACCTTCTGCGGCCTGGCCGGACCGGGGCGCGCAGCGCCGCCGACCTGGGCCGTGAGATCGGACTGGACCGCACCACCGCGACTCGCCGCGCCGACCGGGCGACCACACGCCCCGGCGGGCGCAGCGCCCGAAGCAGATGAAGTGAAGACCCACCGCTGGGACTTCGCCTCCGCCCACGCCGAGACCTTCGGCGTCCAGCGGATAGGCCGGGTCCGTGGGGTCTCGCGGTCGGGCTTCTACCGGTGGATCGCCGGCGCCAATGCCCGCGCCGAGCGGCAGGCCGCCGGGGACGCCCTGGTCACGGAGATCCGCGAGGCCCACACCGAGCACAAGGGTGCCTACGGGGCCGCCGTATCCACGCCGAGCTGCGCGGTTTCGGGCACACGGTCAACCGCAAGCGCGTCGAGCGACTGATGGGCAAGCATCGGCTCGAGGGTCGGCTGCTCACGCAGCCCGTTGATCCCCGCGTGCGGGCCGTGGGGCGCTGCACCAGCGCTCGTCTCCCCGCGGTCGCCACTACACCCCTCGGCCCGGTCGCGAGCTTGGCGCGCAGACCCGCCGCGGGCTCGCGACCGGGGCCCCCACCTCCTAAATGATCACCCTGCCGTCGGCTGGCGACTCGGCCCGACGGCGACCCGGACTCCACTCGACACTGATCGAATGGCTGTCCTGATCCAAGTGGAAGCGGTGCTTGTGAGCACGCACGCCGCAGCCTTCTACTCGCGCTGCTTGCGAGCCTCATCCGGAAAGCGCCCTTCGGTGAGGGTGCGGTCCTGTGGAGGGCCGGGTTGCGGGGCGGGGTGGTGACCGGGGCCGCCGGTCAGGTCTGCCAAGGGCGTGGGTGAAAGGTCGGCGGGGTCCTCACCGGCCTCGAGGAGGGTGTCTGCCGTCCCCACGATCAAGGGATCCGGGCGGCCGACCGCCGCCTCATCCTTGCTGGCGTAGTCGATACGCCACAGCAGGCTGCGCATCGCCTCGAGACGGGCCCGCCTTTTGTCGTTGCTCTTCACCACGGTCCAGGGAGCCTGGACCGTGTCGGTGGCACGGAACATCTCCACTTTGGCCGCGGTGTAGGCATCCCACCGGTCCAGCGAGGCCAGGTCCGTGGGCGAGAGCTTCCACTGCCGCACCGGGTCGACCTGGCGAATCGCGAAGCGGGTGCGCTGCTCGGCGCGGGAGACGGAGAACCAGAACTTGACCAGCAAGATGCCGTCCTCGACGAGCATGGCCTCAAAGGTCGGACACTGGGCGAGGAACTGCTCGTACTGCGCGTCGGTGCAGAAGCCCATGACTTTCTCCACGCCGGCCCGGTTGTACCAGGAGCGGTCGAAGAAGACGATCTCCCCGGGGCCGGGGAGGTGAGCGATGTAGCGCTGGAAGTACCACTGCCCGGCCTCCCGCTCGCTCGGCTTGTCCAGGGCCACGATACGGGCTCCGCGGGGGTTGAGGCGTTCGGTGAAACGCTGGATGGTGCCGCCCTTGCCGGCCGCGTCCCGACCCTCGCAGATCACCACCACCCGCGCTCCGGTGCCCTTGACCCAGCGCTGCAACTTCAACAGCTCGATCTGCAGGATCCGCTTCGCCCGCTCGTACTCGGCCCTGCCGAGCTTGCGGTCGTAGGGATAGTTCTCCCGCCAGGTGCGAATCGGCTTGCCGGACCCGTCCAGCAGCACGGGCTGCTCCGGCCGACTTGCATCCACACTCAAGCCCGCGAGCAGCCCTTCCTCGGGCTCCGGCCCGTGCCGGCCCTTCACACTCACGCCCAGCGCATACCCCGCCCCCCGAGGCACTACCGTCACAGTGAGATTTCGACTCGACGCCAGGCAGAATGTTGGGGCGTCCCACGGGATTCGGCGTCCGTGTTTGCACGCGGTCGGCGAAGGGGCGGCGGCAGAGCCACGACGCCTCCCCCGCAGGCACCGTCCCAGCGACCGCACCACCGTCAACGGGGCGCACTTCTCCGCCGCCTCACAACTGGTCGAAGAGTGCTCTCCGCTTCCGGGTCGGCAGGGTGTCAGGCATGACGGCACGCTACAGGCACCTTCACCAGCCCACCATGCGACAGGCTGGAGTCGAGGGCGGGCGCCGAGTTCGCACCGACGGTGAGATCCTCGGCCGCGCTTCCAGCCCCGGCGATCGCCTCGAGAGTCTGCGCCGCGCAGGACTGGATTCCGACGATGTCAGAAGGTCCACGGACCGTTGTCACGGGACTCCGTCCGCGAGGAGCTGATCGAAGGCAACCGCCGGGCCCGGGCCGACCTCCGAGCAGGGTCCCCAACCATTGCCATGGCTGGCTCAGGCTATGGCTCAGTCGTGTCCGCCACAGGCCTGGCTGGGACTGGGCCCCGCCTGTGAGTCGACGATCCTGGCCTTGATGCGCGGATCGTCGGCGATCTCCGGCGGTAGAATCGTGCGGGAATCGAGCCTCACGGAGGCCAGCTGTGCCGCCGTCACGTGGGTGTTGTGACGGGAAGTCCAGCCGGAGGGCTTACCGTTGACGATCCGCTGGCCCGTGTGTAGATCCGCTCCCCGCAGGTCCGCACCCGTAAGGACGGCGCCGTCGAGGTCCACACCGCGCATGTCCGCGTTGCGCATGTTCGCGCCGAGCAACGAGGCCTTCGCGAGCGAAGCATCCACCAGGCTTGCCTCTTCCAACTGGGCGCCCTCCAAACGGGCATGGCCGAGATCGGCATCGTCCAACCAGTCCCAGCGCAGGTCGGCACCCTTCAGGGCCGCGCTGTCGAGGACCGCCCCGACCAGATAGGCGCAGCGAAAGTCCGAGCCTGGGAGGTTGGCTTTGCTTAGGTCCGCGCCGCTCAGGTTGGAGTTCGGCAGGCGAGCCTGGTCCACTGCGGTCAGATCCAGTTCGATGGTTGCGTTGCGGCTGGTGCTGCGTACAGCGACGTGGGGCAGGCGGGCTTCGCGCAGGTCCACCACTGCACTGCCGTCTTGCCTCGGGTTGCGCCGCGCCAGGACCTCGAAGGCGGCCTGCACGTCTGCTTCGGGGCGGCCTGAGTAACCGGCGCTCTCCGTCCCTGCCGGCCGCGAGTGAGTGCGGATATAGGCCGAGAGGACGTCCACGACGGATGCCTGATCGCGCGGGGAGTCCTTCATGATGCGCTGAAGGGCATAGACGCCTCCCAGCCGGACGTCTGCTGAGGGGTTGCCGAGGTTTCCGACGGCCGCTGTATAGCGGTCAGTGATCTGCCCTCCCCTGGTCGTGTCCGTTTCATTGCGGTTGATCCACACGCTGACGAGGACGGCAGCGAGGGCGGCGAGCGCCGTCACCGTTACCCCGATCGCGGCGCTGAGCAACTCGACACGACGCGTCCAGCTCAGGGTCGGCTCGCCGTCGGCCTCCACACGTCGCCGCTGAGCCGCGACACGGACCGCCGTCGGCCGTGCGGCGGTGGCCGATAGGCCACGCCTCCTGCTTCCTACGGAGAAGAAGCCGGTGACGCGCCCGTCTTCACCGACGTGATGGCGCGTCTGGGTGTTCCCCTCCCCCGTGGACAACCCCGCACCCCCCGACGTGGTCCTGGCCGACAAGGCGTACTCCTCCCGCGCCATCCGCCAGTACCTGCCCAAGCACGGCATCCGCACGGTCATCCCGGTTCCGGCCGAGCAGCGCGCTGACCGCCTGCGTCGAGGGAGCCGGGGAGGCTGGCCACCCGCCTTGGACCGCGAGGCGTACAAGCACCGCAACACCGTCGAGCGGTGCACCAACCGCTTGAAGCAGTGGCGTGGCATCGCCACGCGCTAGGAAAAGACGGCGACCATCTATCTGGCCGGACTCTACGTCGCCAGCATCTTTCTTCGGTCTGCCAGGCCAGCGACTCAGGAGCAGGAGCGAACCGCGTCGTCCCAGGCACCAGGGCTGCGGTAGTGGTTCTTGTGCCCCGCGGCGAGTACGTGGCGCAGTTCGGCAAGATGCTGGGTGTTCGTGGGGAGATCCAGCCGGTCGAGGAGGGCCAGTGCGGCAACCGGTTCCAGGTCGCCGTAGACGTCGTGGAAGCTCGCCCGAAGGCCACGGAAGACGGCTGGGTGCAGGGCGGGAAGCCGCAGGGCGGTGCGGTACGTCGGCTCCTTCACCGTCCAGCGCACCGGGCCCGAACACTCCAGAACACGACGGGTTCGGCGGAGCAGGACTTCCGACCGCTCGGCCACCACTCGGTCGACGTCGTTACCGAGGACCTCGGCGAAGGCCCTCGCGGAGGTGGTGTGGTCCTCGAACCAGTCCACCCACAGCGAGTAGGTGACGGCCTCGACGTCCCGGTCCGCCTCCAGCCGCCGACGGTACCCGTCCCATAGCACGTCAGACGGCAGGGGGCCCTCCGCACCCTCGTTCGCGAACCGGATCTCGCACGTGACCCAGTACTCATCGAGGAGGTCCAGTAGCCCGAAGGCCAACCGGACCTGGTCGGCTGCATCAAGATCTTCGGCGAACACATCGCCGGCCCAGGAATGCGCCACCTCGTTGGATGTGAGCAACACCTCCGGCTTCTCGTCGCTCACCCACCCGTCGCGCACCTGGCTGACGCCCTGATCAGCCAGCCAACGCCGCGCCGCCTCCGCGGCTTGCATCTCCATTCGGGAAGTATGGCAACCCTCGCAAGATCCGGACGAAACGGCCTCGTGCTGCCAGGTCGCCACCACGCCGTACAGGCCGAGGGCGATGACACCGGCGCCGACCCAGATCCATCCCTTGTGCTCGCAGATGCCCTGCCAGACCGGCCAGGCCCCGCCGATCTCGAAAAGGCGGCGCCGGCGAACAGAGCGACGGAACGAGCGACGCTCGTACCGGCCGAACCTACTGGCGGCCCACGCCAGTGATCTTCAGCGGGTCGGCGGACGCCTTGCAGCCGCATCCGCCCTCACCTGCGGACTTGGGCGCGCAAGAGCAGGACCGGCGGCGCTGGCCGAGCCACCAGGTCCCGGTGGCGAGCACGGCCAGGACGACGGCCAGGGCGGGTAGCCACCCCACCACCGCCCCGGCGCCGGCGCCGACGACCCCGGCTGTGATCAGGACGGGCAGCGCGCAGCACGCCACACAGGCCAGAGCGGCAAGTCCTCCGAGCACCTTCGGGGCGCGCTGGCGGCGGTCAACAGCAGGGTCCGGCATGACGCTCCTTGGCGAGGTCGGTGAAAGGGATCGGGCAGCACGTGCTGGACGCACACACGGTCAGGTCGTCGCAGCCGGCCTCGACAGCGGCGGCCAGGGCGGTGCGGATGGTGGTCAGATCGGCGATCTTCGCGTCCACCTCGGCGAGCTTGGCCGCCGCACGGTCCTGGAGACCGGCGACGGAACGGCCGTGGCGGTGGCGGCCGGCCTCCAGGAGCTCGGGGACCTCCTCCAGCGTGAAGCCGAGCCGCTGGGCGGCCTTGATCACCCGCAGCGCGGTCACCGCGTCCTCGCCGTAGAGGCGGTGGCCGCCGTTGCTGCGTTCCGGCTCGGCCAGCAGGCCGCGCCGCTCGTAGTAGCGCAGCGTCTGGACGTTCACCCCGGCCGCCTCGGCGACCTGCCCACTGCGCAGGCCCGCGCTCACCGCGCCTCCCCGGCGGCAGCGGTCCGGGCGGCGAGGGCGTCAAGGACCGGCTCGTGCGCCTGCTTAACGGAGATGTCCAGCCGGATCAGGTCCTGACCGGGGGTGGTGGTGAAGGTGAAGAAGGAGCAGCAGCCGCTCTCGCGCTCCACCAGGTAACGGGCCCGGTCCTCCACGCCTTCTCCGCCCGCCAGGTCAAGGCGCAGGTGGAGCGGCTGGGGCCTCGACAGCGAGGTCAGCCGCTCGGCGAACAGCGCGTCCCACTCGGCAACACGCAGAGGCCGCTCCTCGGCGGGCAGCGTGCAGGACTGCGGCACCCACTCAAGATCACTCATCGCGCTCACTCCCGTCATCAGTCCCCGGTGGCGGGACACCTCCGACGGTAAACCTGTACCTGGGTACCGGTTGCAACCCCGCTGAGCGCACGATTGGCCAACCGAAGTGCTCACTGGCCAAGGAGGACGCCCAGTCACACGGCCGAGACCGACGCGAGAGCGCTGGACCACCAGCGGCGCCCCCACAACTCCGGGGCCGCACCCGGAGTCTTCAATCCCAGGAGCTGGCGGACAACCCGCCCGAGACTGGACGGGACGGACTGCCTTCCGCCAGGGCCAACCAGCCCTCGATCCCACTCGGAAGCTGGGGTCACCGCACACGGCCGGAGCACTGTCATCACGGCCGGAGACCGCCCTGCCCCCAGCCACTGGCGGCGACGTCCGGTAATCCAGGCTGTCGGCACAGACCCTCAGGAAGCACGTTGACGCGCCCAGGCGGGCGGCGAGGGCGGCGGCGCCACGGCTGCGGGCGGCGGTGCGGCGCTGCAACGCCTCGAAGCTGAGGCGGGCCACCCCGGAATCCCAGACCAGCATTTCGCCGTCCAGAACCAAGCCGCCAGGGAGCTGCTAGGCGGCCACGACCCGATCCGCAAACCGCTCCTGGACCAGGGACCCGCGTCGGGTCTGGAGCAGCACCCGCCGGCCCGGTGCGGCCGTGGTGAACAGCAGAGCTCGGTGTCCGTCGAACTTCTGGCGCTCGCCGACCACGCCCGCCGCTGGGCCAGAACTGTCACAAGGATCAAGGGCGAGGCAGTCGAGGCCCTGGATCTCGGCGGCTTTGAGCCCGTGCCCGAAGTGCGGGGAGTGACCGGCAGGTGGCGGGGTGAGAACGCCCTCATCGCCGTGTACCGGGGTGAGGCCGTTGGCCTTGACGTCCCGCAATGCCTCGAAGCCCACATCTACGGGCGGCCTCGACGAGCGGGGCCTCCACGGCGGCTGACTCGTAGGGCTGGATCTGAGCACCTACTTGGCCAAAAGAGCCAACTATCGCGCTCCGTCACAGATTGTGACTGAGCGCCACAGATGTCTGGCCCGACCAACTTCGGTTTGCTCGGCGGTGCGCGCTAGGCATGGCGGGCTTGGCGGGCGTACTCCTGTATATCTCCCATTCCGCCGTACAGAACGTGGCCTCGTTGACGGCGGCGTCCCCAGCCCTCGTCGTGTTCCGGGCCAGCTGGAGTCCGTCCCAGACAGCCGCTGCGTTGGGGCAGAAGTGTAGGCCCAGATCGTGGTCCTCGGCATGTCGGATGATGGCAGCGTCGAGGGCGGAAGGGGACCCGCCGATGAGCGGGATGCCGGCGTGGATGACCTGGGGGCCGGTGCGGCCGTAGGAAGTCACGGCGCCCAGGCGTGGAACGCCGTGAGGATGCCGCCAGTAGTGGGCGCTCACCCCGGCCTTCTCGAACCGCTCCTCGCTGAGATGCCATTGGCCGGCCTTGGCGGACCGCCAGTGGGGGAAGTGCCCGAACCGGCCTGCCGGCCTCTCGCCGTCCAGGGCGGCCGCCACTTCGGGCGGGCTCATCCCGAACCGGAGTGGCCCGACCCGCTCCAGAGGGACCCATTCCCAGAGCGGGCGCTCGTGCTCGGGCACCGTCGGCCAGGCACCGGGGTTCTGTGCCTGCTCGCGGACGTCACGCCAGTGGATGACCGGTGCCGTCGCGTAGGGGTCGTGGGCCAGATCTGGCCCGACGAGCAAGGCAGAGGTGATCATCGTGTCCTTCTGCTCCAGCCAGCCCTCGGCAGACAGTCCCAGTTCCTGCCTCGTTCCCAGAGATACCCCCCACGCTGCGACCTCCGGGTCACCGCTCCAGTTCACCCGCACCGCGGCCTGCTGCGAGCGGGCGAGCTCGTGGATCTCAGCACGGAGCTCGGAGGGGACCCGGCCGATCAACTCGACCTCACCGACCCTGACCAGGGGGCCTTCCAGGGCATTGACCGCCACGGCGACGAGGTTTATCCCCCGGTCGTAGATGCAGGTCAGACCCGTCTTCTGATAGTCCTGCCAGTACATTCCGTCGGCTGCGACCTGCCCGTTGCCAGCCAGCGGTCCGCCCAGGGCGGCCTTCACCTCCTCGGAGCCCATCCCGAACTGCAGCGGACCCACCCCCACCAGCGGATCCAGCACCCAACGCTTCCTGTCTTCCAGCTTCGTACGCAACCCGTCCACCTCGGCCCCTCCCTCAAGCGGGCACACCACCCGCCGATCATGAACCGAGCCTAAGAGGTCCTGACAAAGGCGTTGGACGTGGCGGTGGGTGATGAGGCATGTGGCAAGGCCGAGGAAGGCCTGGTGGATGTCGTCGCGTCGTTCCCATCGGATGCGGAGCCGGCGGAAGCCTTGGAGCCAGGCGATGGTCCGCTCCACGACACCACCGGTAGACGCCGAGGCCGGAGCTGTGCGGGGCGCCGCGGCGGGTGATCACGGGTTTGACTCCCGTCGCCCAGACCAGGCGGCGGTACTTGTCGTGGTCGTAGCCGCGGTCGGCCAGGAGCGTGTCGGGCCGCCTGCGGGGTCGGCCGACGAGGCCGGCGACCGGCGGGATCTTGTTCGGCAACGGCATCAGCTGGGTGACGTCGTTGCGGTTCCCGCCGGTGAGGGAGACGGCCAGGGGGATGCCCTGGCCGTCGACGATCAGATGGTGCTTGCTGCCCGGACCTGCACGGTCGACCGGGCTGGGACCGCTTTGGGGCCCCGTCGAGCGGCCCTGACGTGGGAGGAGTCGATCACCGCCCGCGACCAGTCCAGCTTCTTCGCGACCCGCAGCTTCTTCAGCAGTACCAGGTGCAGTTGGTCCACACGCCGGCCTCGTTCCACGCGGCCAGGCGCCGCCAGCAGGTCATCCCGGATCCAAAGCCCAGCTCCTGCGGCAGGTACTCCCGCTGGATCCCGGTGTGCAGGACGAACAGGATCCCGCACAGGGCCTGCCGGTCCGGCACCCGAGGGCGTCCCTCCACCTGCTTCGGCGCCCGCTGAGGCAGCAACGGCTCGATGGGCTGCCACAGTTCGTCCGACACGATCCACGGCCCGGAGGCAATCGTCCAGGAACCACCGGAGGGGCTGATCTCCACCGTGGACCGTGCCAGGAACCATTGGTGCCGTACGGGCGTCTCTGCCGCCGCAAGTGGAGAGCACCGTCCGGCACCAACGACCTGGGGGGGCACCCGCGATGGCCCGAAAGACCCGAGGAACCTGGAAGACCTGGAGATCCTGGAGAGCGGTGACCACCGCTCTCGTCATCCTGATCTGCCTGACCGCCGCCGGGGCGTCACCCGCCACCGCGGACCCGGGCGGACCGTTCGCGCCCAACGTGGACCAGCACTGCGCCATGCAGAACAGTGGCAGCGGTCCCATGACGACCGCAATACCCGTCGACCGGATCACCCTCAACCTCGAGACCGTCGGTTACCCCCCGACCGACTCCACCATCACCGCCTCCTACACCATCAGCGGCAGCACGAGGACCGGCACCGCCAACGGCACGTTCGACACCGCCAGGAAGAACGCCACGTTCAACTTCTCGGTGCCCAAACCGCCGCCGGGCGCGACACTCACCGTCACCTACCAGGTGTGGGTGCACGGCGTCTACTACAGCAACTTCGTGAGCGCTCCGCTGGCGCCCTGCACCTGGGACAACCCCAGCTACGTCGACGCCTCGACGTGGAACGCCTACGTGACCGTGACCGGCGTCTCCCAGCGCTGCGAGACCGTCGACTTCGGCGTCGGCGGTAGGCACGCCTACATCCGCGAGGACATCGTGACGGTGAACGTCGCGCACGGTCCGTCCTACGGGCCCTCGCCGTACGCGGGCCGGTCGGTCTGGGCCGACTACTGGATCGTCGGTCAGAAGGCCTACACCTCGGGAGCGTCCGGCGTCTTCGACACCGACGGCAAGGCCACGCTGTCGTTCGTGATCCTCACTCCGACCACCGGCGCCGAACTCGACGTGCTGGCAAACGGCCAGTCGGGCTCGCGCACCTTCCCCGGCCACTCCTGGGCCACCATCACCTGCTGACCCGGCACCGACACGTCCGACGGCCTGGCCGGTGAAGAGTTCAACTTCCTCGCGCGCGCCGGGCCCGTGGAGGGCAGGCACGCCCGTGACCGTGCCGCCGCCGGGGCAGGCCAGCTCGATCGACTCCCAGTCGGCCAGTCCCCTGGCCCCGCCCCGAGGCGCTTCCCGCCCCGGGGCGTGGTTGCGGGCAAGGACTGGCGAAGCTCATGGGACACACGACGGTCATCGCGGTACACCCCGAAGGCCTTGACCAGCTCGACGCCCTCGTGAGCGCACACCAGACCGCCAAGTTCCGCTGGCAGGCTGCCGCCGAGCAGCAGGCCAGTGTCCTCGACCTGCGGGGCCGCGGCACTCCGTCAGGCTCGGGCCCTGATCCGCGCCGAGCGCGAGCGGCTACGGGAGGCCGGCACGCACCGGGTGACCCGCTGGCGGACCCTGGCCCCCGTACTCCGCACCGAGCTTGAGGAACACGGGCTGCTGCGGGAGTGGGAGCCGCTACCCGACGGCGCGCGGCAGGCCGGGCCGAACCTCGGCGGGACCGGACTGTACTCGGGCGCCGGGCTCACCGGGCGGCTGTGCGTCACCCTCCCCGACGAGCTGGCCGTACCGCTGCTGCGCGGGGTGTACTGGACCAACCTCCCCCACATCCAGGCCGTCGAAGAATGGGGCGGCCGATGGGGAACGGACGCAACCCGCGAGAACCCGCCGCCCGGGGCGCTCCCTCAGGCCGCAGTGGCGATTTCCCGGGCCGGCTGCGTCTGCTCGTAGGCGTGGCCGACCCGCAGGAGCGTGGGCTCGCCGAGGGGACGGCCGAGCAGCTGCATGCCGATCGGCATGCCGGCCGAGTCGTGGCCGACCGGAACGGTGAGGGCGGGCACTCCGGTGATGTTGGCGGGGGCGCAGAGGCGCACGTAGGCGTCGGAGACGCCCTCGACGGTGCCGTCGGGCCAGGTGACCGTCGCCTCGTCGGCGCCGACTGCGGGCATCGGGACGCTCGGGGCGGCGATCACATCGACCTGATCCAGCATCCGTGCCCACTCGGCGCGCATGAGCGTGCGGGCACGTTGCGCGCGCACGTAGTCCCCGGCGCTCATCAACTCGCTTGCCTCCAGGAGGATGCGGACGTCCTCCTGGTACAGATCGGGGACCGTGCGCAGGCTGCCCTCGTGGTAGGCCCCGGCCTCCGGCACCATCAGGCCCCACTGGGTGGCCTGGATGTAGCGGGTCATCGGGATGTCGACCTCGACGAGCCGTGCGCCCAGGGTTTCCAGCTGCCCGATGGCGTACCGGACGGCGGCCTCCACCTGCGGGTGGACGTGGTCGAAGTAGTAGGTGCGCGGCACGCCGATGCGCAGCCCCGTCAGGTCGGTGCCGGCACCGGGCCGGTAGTCCGTGGCGGGCACGGACAGGGAGGCGGGGTCGCGCGGGTCATGTCCGGCCAGTGCGGTCAGGACCAGGGCGGCGTCCTCGACGGTGCGGGTGATCGGGCCGACGTGGTCCAGCGACCAGGACAGGGAGGTGACGCCGTGGCGGGGGACGAGACCGTAGGTCGGCTTGAGACCGACGACCCCGTTGAGTGCGGCGGGCACCCGGATCGACCCGCCTGTGTCGGTGCCCAGGGCGAAGGTCGCGGTGCCCGATGCGACGGCGACCGCGGAGCCGCCGCTGGAACCACCGGCGACCCTGCCGCGGTCCCAGGCGTTGCGGGTCTGCGGGGTGGTCAGGCCGAACGCGAACTCGTGGGTGTGGGTCTTGCCGAGCAGGACCGCGCCGGCCTCGCTCAGACGCGCGGCGACCGTGCTGTCCGCCGTCGCGCGATGGTCGGCGCGCACCCGGGAGCTGGCCGTGGTGGCCATCCCGCCGACGTCGATCAGGTCCTTGAGTCCCATCGGGATGCCGTGCAGCGGTCCCCGGTAACGGCCGTGCGCCGCTTCGTCTTCGGCCTCGCTCGCCGCCCGGCGTGCCTGCTCCGCGATGACCGTGACGTAGGCGCCGAGGTGCGGTTCCGCTTTCTCGATGCGATCGAGGACGGAGTCGACCAGTTCGACGGGGGACAGTCGCCGGGCACGGATCGCGTCCGCGGCGGCGGCGAGGGACAGCTCATACGGTTGCATCGTGCGGCTCCTGTCCGGCGCGGTAGGCGGCGGCGGGCGGGACGTCCGCGAAGTCCAGCTCGCGCAGGACGGCGACGACGCCGTGGATGTGGTTGGCGACCGCGGCGACCGCGGCGTGGCGTTCGGCAGGCAGCACAAGTCCGGCGCGGGCGGCCCAGCGGGCGGCCTCGGGCGGTGTGAGTTCGACGGTGGACATGGGTGTTCTCCTTTTCGGTCGAGGTGGGAGCGGCGGGGTAATCGTGGCCATAAAGGCAAATTGTTTGCTTTAGGCGGCTGCAGGCGCGGCAGCTGCTCGGGGGCCCGCGCGGCGCGGCGGGCGGACCGGCCGCGTGATCAGGCCGCGGTGGCCGGGATCTGGCGGCCGTGCTCGGCGAGCAGCCGGTAGTGGCCGTTCTCCCGGCTGACGGTTCCGGCGGTCGGCTGCGGGAAGTGGGTGCCCAGCAGCAGGGCGTCGGTGTCCGCCAGGGCCTCGAGCAGCCGGGCGCGGGTGCGGATCGCTTGGGCCGGGTCGGTGTCGACGCAGCTGTGCACGTGGGGGTGGGACAGCTGCACGGGGTGGTGGATGCTGTCGCCGGTGATCAGCGCCTGGCGCTCGCCGCCGCGCAGCTCCACGGCGACCTGCCCCGGGGTGTGGCCCGGCGCCGGGACTAGGAAGACGCCGGGCGCCACCTCGTGCCCCTGCTCGGGCACGTCCACGAGGTCGTACTGCCCGGCGTCGCGGACGGGGTGGACGGAGTCACGGAACATCTGGCTGCGCGCCTCGTCCAGGTCGGTGGCGGCCCAGTGGTCCCATTCGGTGCGGCTGGTGAGGTAGCGGGCGTTGGGGAAGGTGGGGACCCAGTCCACACCGGCGAGGCGGGTGTTCCAGCCGACGTGGTCGGTGTGCAGGTGGGTGGTGATCACCAGGTCCACGGACTCGGGCGGGAAGCCGGCCGCCGTCAGGCGCTCCAGGAAGTCGGTGTCGAGACCGTTCCATGCCGGGTTGGCGCGGGTCTTGGCGTTGCCGATGCCGGTGTCCACGACGATCCGCAGCCCGCCGGCCTCCACCGCGAAGCTGTGGCTCGCCAGCCGCGGGACGTCGGCGTCGGCGAAGTCGGGGCGCAGCCACGGCGCCTGGTCCAGCACCTCCTTGGTGGCGTCCGGCAGCAACCAGGGTCCGGTCTCCCGCGGCAGTTCGATCTCGTCGACGCGGCGTACGGCGATGTCGCCGAGGCTCCATCCGGTGCTGGTGAGGGGGATGGCCTGACGGGGCGTGGTGGTGCTCATCGGTGGGTCCCTTCGGGTTGGGCGGGCGGGGCGGGAAGGTCGGGCCGGGTCAGGCGGTGCGGGGCCGGCGCACGGCGCGGATGAGGCCGAGCAGGGTCAGCAGGATGACGGTCGCGGCGTAGAGCGAGACGGCGGTCTGCAGGCCGTAGAGGTTGGTCAGCAGGCCGGCGAGGACGGCGGGGATGCTCATGGCCAGGTAGCTGAGGACGTAGTAGGCGGCGAGCGTGCCGGCGCGTTCGCCCGGGGCGGCCGGGGGCAGCAGCAGGCGCAGGGCGCCTTGGGTGACGGCGCCGAAGCCCGCGCCGGCCAGGGCGGTGCCGACGAACAGCGCGAGCAGGCTGTGCAGTTGCGGGCCGCTCAGGGTCAGCAGGGATCCCGGGATCAGGAGCGCGGTGCCGACGAGGCTCACGGTGCGGGCGGGCAGCGCCCGGGCGGCGTAGCCGGCCAGTCCGGCTGCGGCCGTCAGGGTGAAGAAGACCAGGCCGCCGGTGGCGCGGGCGGCGTGCGGGGCGATGAGCCGGGCGAGTGAGGGGCCGAGGGAGGAGTAGAAGCCGCCCAGGGCCCAGGCGGCGACGATGCCGGGCGCGGCGAGCTCCATGGCCGGCCGGGAGGCGGGGGCGATGGTGATCGTGGGGCGCAGTGAGTGCCAGGCGCCGGGGCGGGGGCGGGCGGTCTCGGGGGTGAGCAGGACCGCGGCGGCCTGCGCGGTGAAGAGCACGAGCAGTAGCAGGTAGACGGTGCGGGTGGGGGCGGGGGCGTACTGGAGGAGGGCGGTGGCGGCCAGCACGCCGAACGCCATGCCGGCCACGGGGGTGATGCCGTTGGCGGCCGTCGCCCGGCCCGGGCGCTCGGGGTCCTCGAAGTCGAGCAGGGCGGCTCCGGCGGCGCTGGTGGCCACCCCGGTGGCCAGGCCCTGCAGGATCCGGGCGGCGACCAGCGCCGGCACCCCCTGGGCGGTGGCGAAGAGGACCATCGCGAGGGCCTCGGCCAGCAGCGCCCCGGCGAGGACCGGGCGTCGGCCCAGGTGGTCAGAGAGCGTGCCCGCGGTCAGCAGTGCTAACAGCAGGGCGAGCGCGTAGGCGCTGAACACGACGGTGAGCGCCATGGCCGAGAAGTGCCAGGCGGCCTGGTAGAGCGCGTAGAGCGGGGTCGGTGCGCTGGAGGCGGCCAGCAGGGCGATCAGGACCGAGGCGTGCAGCGGGAACGCGCCGCGGTGGCTCAGCACGGGCAGGCGGCGGGGACGGGAGGGCCGGGCGGTGACGCTGGTCATGGAAGCACCTCTGAGCCTTAAGGCGAATGCTTTGCGTTAAGGACTCTAGGCCAGCGTCACCCTGAAACGCAAATACTTAGCTTTTAGCGGCCGCGGGAGGGGATGCGCTGCGACCGAGCGCCATCCCCACCAGGTGATCGGTGTAGGCCGCAGACAGGTCCGACGGGCGGAACAGGATCCGATACATCAGGGGGGCGACGACGACGTCCAACAGGGTTTCCACGTCGGGCACGGCCTCCCCGCGCCCGGCCGCGCGCACCCCGACGGCCTTCAACTGCTCGGCGGCGTAGTCGGAGCAGCGAGCCGAGTTGCCCTGCTCGGGGTCGCCCAGCAGGGCGTCACGGATGTACGTTCGGCCCGCCGTCGAGGACATCTCCTCGGCGAACTGCACCGCCCACGCCTCCAGGTCCGCCCGCAGGCTGCCGTGGTCCGCCGGCGGGGCGTCGGGGCGCAGCCGCTCGACGGCCACGTCGGACAGCAGTTCCCGCAGATCCCCCCAGCGTCGGTAGACGGTGGACGGTGTGACTCCCGCGCGGGCGGCGATCAGCGGCACGGTGAGCGCGTCCCGCCCCAGTTCCGCCTCGAGATCGCGGACGGCCTGGTGCACGGACTGCTGGACGCGGGCGCTGCGCCCGCCGGGGCGTGTGGTCGCTCGGGAACTCATACACACAGCTTAATGCGAAGAAGTTGCGTCTGGCTGGAGGTCGACCTGGCCGGACCGTCTGCTTGATCATCCGGGTTCCCCAGGTGGAGGAACGGCGGCAGGACGCTCCCGGCTCACGGGGCAGGCTCACGGGCGAATGGCGTCGTGCCGCTGCGCTGAAGTCGATGTTTGCGTGTCTGCGCCTCGGTCGATCAGGGCGGCGAGGGCGTCGAGGACACGTTGCAGGCCGAAGGAGTAGGCGTGGGCGGGATCGTAGGCACTGTTTTGTGCGGCGCCTGCGGCTGCGCCGACGCGGACGGCAGTCGGGTAGGCCTTCTCGTCGAGGACCCGGGCGAGGAGCGGGGCGTTCAGCTCCCACCACTGCTGGTCGTTCAGGGCGCTGTCTTGCTGGGCGGCGCGGGCATCGGTGGCGGCGCGGGCGCATGCCTGCACGAAGGTGAGCAGGTGGGTCAGGCAGTCGTCCATCTCGACATCGCTGAGGCCGAGGCCGTCGAGTGCGGACAGTTCGTGCTCGTACTTTGACATCTGCCCCGGTCCCAGTGGAGGCCTGACGGTGCAGACGGCCGCGGCCCATGGGTGGCGTTCGAAGAGGGCTTTGTTCTCCTCGGCGATGGCGGTGACGCGTTGGCGCCACGGCTGTCCGGCGGTGTCGGTGCGGTGCATGCGGGCGTAGGCGGAGTCGAGCATGAGGTCGAGGAGCTCTGCCTTGCCGGGGACGTAGGTGTAGAGCGTCATCGGCACCACGCCGAGTTCCTTGGCCACTCGGCGCATGGTCACCGCGTCCAGGCCCTCAGCGTCGGCGATGGCGGTGGCAGCCTCGACCACCGCGTCGATGTTCAGTCCCCGTCGCGGTCCTCGGCGGCTCTCGGAGGAGGAGCCACGCCACAGGAGTTGCAGGGTGCGGGTCGGGTCACCTGAGCTGGTTCGTTCTGCCGGCATGGGGACCATCCTTGCGCACACCCATTCTGTACGCTGTACATTATACGTCGTACAGAGATGGTGTTCAGTGCGAATCTCAGGAAGAGCTCTCATGAAGATCACCGCTAGTGCCGTATCACTCAACGTCGACGACGTACCCGCATCCAGCGCCTTCCTCGTTGAGCACTTCGGGTTCCGCGAGGAGATGGCCGCCGACGGCTTCGCGTCCCTGACGCACGACGACGCCGGCATGAACGTCATCTTTTTGCGGCGAGGGCTTGAAAGCCTTCCGGCAGACCAGCGCGACGAGCACGCCGCAGGCCTGATCCTCGCCTTCGTCGTCGAGGACCTCGAAGGCGAGCTGGCGCGCCTGCGCGCCGAAGGCGTCACGATCACGATGCCGCTGACCGCCGAGGAGTGGGGCGAGCGAGCCTTTCAGGTCCGCGACCCCAATGGCGTCATCGTCCAACTGGTCGACTGGAACGCACCCACCAGCCACTGAAAGGCCCGGACAGAGGAGACGCTGTGCGGCGAACCGTGAACACGCAGCGTTCCACCTCGGGCATCGATCTCGTGCACCGGAATCCTGGCCTGCCCGGTGTCGAGCCCGGACCTATGCCGACGCCCTGCGCCCGGGACGGACGGACCGCCCCGCCCAGCCAGCCGCCGACGGCTGGGGCCCGGCTTCAAGCCTGTCGGTGAGCTGCTCCGGCATAGGTCCTCTCACTGGCAGGGCGAAAGCCATCAAGGTCGGCACCAAGGCCTTCAAGATCTACAAGGAGGTCAAGGCCTACGCCGCCGTCCACGCCGGCGAACGCGGCGCAGCACAAGCCGCCGAATCCCTCAGCAAGGCCAAGAAGGCCTTCCAAGAAGGCCTTCAAGGAAGCCAAGGACGCCGAGGCCAAGGCAGCCCAGTCAGCTGAACGAAAAGCCGCAACAGAAACCGCAAGCGATACCGCCAGCACCGAAAGCGAAGCCGCCAAGGGGACGACCAACGCCGACGTCAAGGGCGGCGGGGCAGACGCCAAGACCGAACCGAACTCGTGCAACAGCCTCCCGGCCGGCGTCCGTGTGCCGATGGCCGACGGCACGTCGAAGCCCGTCGAGGACGGCCACGGAGATGCCGAGCGTCGCCTCGCCTTCTCCGCCGGCCGCCTCGCGACAAGCCCCGACACCGAAGACCCCTTATACGCCGACGAACTGCGCCTGACCCTCGGCCTGACCTCCCGAACCCAGCGGCCGGCCGTGCGCGCGAACACCCCACCGCCGTGAACGGCATCCAGATTGTCGGAGCGCAGTAGCGCAGTAAAGCCTCGGTGGCGGCGACGCGGCTCTGCTGGTGCCCGTCCCCGTCCAGTGCGTGGCACTCCGTCAACGCCAAAGGCGACGTCTGGATCGCCTACGCAAAATTCCAGACTGCTGACCAGCAGACACAGCCTCTTCGCCCCCCGCGCGACGGCGCCTCCGGCGCGACCGCAACGTCACCGCCAAGAAGGGCGCCTGGGACAGGGCGTCCGCTGCCTCCCTGGTGAAGATCGGCAGCGCGCCGGCCACCACACCGGTGACGGCCAGGCTCTCATCGTCCGCAAATAGCGCCCAGCCGGCCAGGTCGTGAAGCTCCACGTTCTTCACGATCCACCGCCGCAGGGTTGAACGTGTTCAGTTCACCTGTACGCTTGAGCCTTGGCGCAGGAGCTGCGCCATTGGCGAAACCGCTCCATGGTCAACGCCCTGATCCACGGCTGCTGTTATCTGATGCCGGCCACGGCCTTCAAGGGGTTTCATGCCCGTCCAAGTTCCGCCGCCCGGCCCGCCGCCACCGCCCGGATACGTCATCCCCCTGCCGCCACCTCCGCGGAAGGAGATCGGGGCGGTGAAGCTGATCGGCGGTTCCTGCCTCGTCTTCGCCGCTGTCACGGCGCTGCTCCTGTGGATTGCTCTGCTGCTGTTGTTCTCCTGAGCTTGTCCTACCTTCCAAGCGTGAGTCTGAGACGGTCATTCGTAGGTTCGTCGGGCCAAGGGTCGGGGTATGGCTACGAGCTTGTCTCCGTCAGGGCGATGCAGCTCAAGCCCGCGAATCGGCGGCCCTTCTCCTCTCCAACCTCGACGAGCTGCTGGCCCGCTCCACGGAAGCGCTGAGGGCGCACGACATACCCACCCCTTCTACCAGGACCTCTGACCGCCCAGGGGCAGCCCGGCGCGCCTGCAGCACGTGCGGAAAGGCGCACCGTTTCACCAAGGGATCACGTCACCATGAAGGCGGAGATGCTCCAGCTGCGGCCCCGGTCGTCGAGAGCGGTCGCACGACGTCAGCGCCCGGGATTTCCCAGCGTCTGGTGAGCCGTTGCGAAGCGGTGCTCGGTCGGCTTCAGCACGTCGTAGAGGTAGCTGAAATACTCCGTTTCCGCCGTTCCCGTAAGGACCGCCAGCAGGAAGGCGAGGCAACCCATGTCGTGGGGTTCCCACAGGGGGCCGCGCCCCTCGTTGTAGAGCACGGCCCACTCGTCGGGGTGCTGACCGGGCCGCACCAGCCAGTACAGGAACGCCCCCGTGCCCTCCTCGAACGCCCACGGTATGACCCGCGCCCCAGCCTCCAGCAGGCCGGCGGGCTTCGCCTCGAACTCCCACAGGTCGGCCAGGATCTCGTCCCGTTCCGCCCTCTGCGCGTGCAGGTCACAGTCACGGTGGGCGGAGCCGGGGACGAGCAACCAGATCGTCTCGTCGAAGAGGCCGTCACCGTACGTCTCGACGAGCTGCTTGTAGTCGGCGGGCAGAGCCGTACCCAGGGCCCGCTCTGCCTGCGCCCAGTCCACCGCGGGCGGCGGTTCGACGGGCGGCGGGCAGAGGCGGACGAGGGCATCGAGGGCATCGAGGGCATCGAGGGCGATCATGAAACGGACGCTACTGGAATCCCAGCCGGTGCCCCCGGGCGGGTCGGCCGGCAGGCGAAGAGCCGCCCAGACACCCCGACTCAGCACGCCCTTGAGACGCTCGCGCCGGCCATCCATCACCCACAGGGGACAAGTAGCGCACTCACTCACATTGGGTGGGGCCGAGCGCCGTAGATGGCCCGTACGGCCAAGTACCGCGCTCAGTTCTCGGGCTGTCCCGGGTGGACCAGCGGCGGCAGGAGATCCCGTTTGTTCGTCGGGTCGGTGATCCTTTGAGGATGCGTGCCGCCCGCCTGATCCGTATGGCTCTCCTGATCCAATCGAACCCCGGCCTGACCGCGGCTGCCCTCGCTCGTGAGCTGGAGATCTCCGAGCGGACCGTGATCCGCGACGCCCAGGCGTTGCAGGAGGCCGGCGTCCCCGTCCGATCGGAGCGGGGCCGGGTAGGCGGGTACTTCCTCGCCGCGGGATACCGGACCCGGCTCACCACGCTCCATCGGAACGAGGCGGAGACGCTCTTCCTGTTCGGTCTACCCTCGGCGTTGCAGGATCTGGGGCTGTCGGACGCGGCGGAAACAGCCCGGCTGAAGCTGACCGCGACCCTGCTCCCGTCGGTACGCCAGGCCGCCGAGTCCTCGGTGCGCCGCTTCCACCTCGACGCCCCGGCCTGGTTTCGCGAACCCGCCGCCCCTGAACTGCTGCCGGAGCTGGCCCGCGCGGTGTGGGCGGACCGGGCCGTCCGACTGTCTTACGCGCGGCCCGGCCGAGCCGACGCCCGGTCCTCTCCCGTGGCGCGGGTGGTGGAGCCGTACGGGCTCGTGCTGAAGGCCGGCACCTGGTACGTCGTGGCCCGCGTCCCCGGTGGGCGGGAGGATCACGACGGCGGCTGGCGTACCTACCGCGTCGACCGGATCACCGCCCTCGAACCCGCACCCGGCGCGGAGGAGCCGTTCGTGCGCGACCCGTCCTTCGAGCTGGCCGCGCACTGGGAGGCCCGCTCGGCCGCCTTCGCCCGCACCCTGCTGTGCACCACCGTCACGATTCGGCTGACCGGCCGGGGGCTACGGCGGCTGCCCGCAGTCGTGGACGGGGCTGCCGTCGTGGACGCGCTCGCCTCCGCGAGCGCCCCGGACGCCGCTGGCCTGGTCACCCTCGACCTGCCGACGGAGTCCGAGGAGGTCGCCTTCGACCAGCTGGCCCGGCTCGGCGCGGACGCCGAGGTGCTGGCCCCGGCTTGCCTGCGCGCCCGCTTCCGTGAGCGCGCCGCAGCCCTGGCCGCTCTCTACCAGGCCGGCCCTCAGGAGAGGGAACCTGAGGAAGCCGAGGCTCAGCGGTAGTCCTCGGGGGATCCTTCCTTGCCGCCGTAGATGACGTCCTCGAAGTAGGCCCAGGCGTCGGGCTGGCTGCCGTCCACGTCCGTCACCCCGTACACCCTGGCGAGTTCCCCGCTGGAGGTGGACTTGCCGTTCCACCGCTTCGCGCGGTCCGGGTCGGCGGCCAGCGCCGCGACCGTGCGGGCCAGGTAGCGCGGGGACTCCGCGATCGCGAACGCCGGCTCCTGGGCGATCGCTTCACGCCAGTTCTCCTCACTCACACCGAAGTGGGAAAGCATCTGTTCCGAGCGCAGGAAGCCCGGGGAGACCGCGACCGCCGTGCCCCCGTACTCCGCCAGCTCCTGCCCCAGCCCGAACGCGAGGCGGATCGGGGCGTTCTTCGCCAGGTCGTAGTAAATGTTCTCCCGGTAGCGGCGGTTGGAGTGCGCGGTGCCGTCGGTCACCTCCACATGCAGCGGCGCGTCGGAGCGGATCAGCAGCGGAAGCAGCAGTGCCGCCGTGATCACGTGCGAGCGCGCGCCGAGCTCCAGGATCCGCAGACCGTCAGCGAGTGGTGTCTCCCAGCTCTTTTTCCCGAACACCGAGGTGGCCAGCAGGTGCTCGCCGCCCCACAGGTCGTTGACGAGGATGTCGAGCCGCCCGTGCTCCCGGTCGATCCGCTCGACCAGGGCGCGCACCTGGTCCTCGTCGAGATGGTCGGTGGGAACCGCGATCCCGGCGCCGCCCGCCGCGGTGACGAGTTCGGCGCTCTCCTCGATGGTCTCGGTGGTCCGGCCGACCTCGCTAGCCCGGGCCCGGGTGGTACGGCCGGTGACATACACGGTTGCCCCGGCCCGGCCCAGCTCCACGGCCTGAGCCCGGCCCGCCCCGCGGGTGGCACCCGCCACGAGCGCGACCCGCCCCGCGAGCAGACCCGCTGGGCTGGCCTGCACGGTGTTCTGAGTGTTCTGGGTGGTGATGTCTTCGTTGTTCATGTCATCCATCGTTCATGCCAAAACTGACAGAACACGTCACCCTTTTCCGGGATCCCGCGCAGCACCCCGACCACAGCGCAAACACCGCTCCGATGTTCAGTTCTGAGGGCTCGGCTTCGGCGCACTTCGGGAGCTCAGCCGCGCCGACCGGCTGTTCACGAACAGTGGCTATTGGAGCGAGGTGCGGGGCGTGGGAAGCGGGACGGGGATCAGCTGCCATCCCTGGTCCGGACCGCCGTCGGGGTCGTCCTGCATTCCCGTGCGGTCGCGGGCGGTGAGGGGGGGAATGGGCGGAGTCACAGCACTACTGGGTATTCGTTGCGGCGATCGACATGGACAGGCCGTCGGTGAGCCATCGGTGCGCCACGGTCATGTTCAGGACGCGCCCGCCCGTGGCGGTGCCGACCAGAGCCCAGTACCGCTCCAGTCGGGGGTCGAAGCCGGATGACCGTGACACCAGTCCGTGGAGGTGTGCGCGGAAGGCGGGGGTATCCGACTCCCGTCGGGCTCGCGCGTGGGCGGATACGAATGCGTCCACCGCGTCGCCGGCACCGGGCGGCAGGCCGTGGGCCAGAGCGTCGGCCGTCAGCGTGGCGGCTTCGTCGATCTCCGCGTAGAAGGCCGGGCCGTCCCTCACCTCTTCCTCGTGATCCTGGGTCCAGCGGGTGAAACCGGGCGTGGAAATGAGCAGATGCAGCTCGGCGTAGGCCAGGGCCGAGGCGGGGACAGGGGCCTGCGGTGGGGCGGGGGCCAGCATGGCGACCATGATGTCGAGTCGAGGCTTGGGCATGGCCGCGGACAGCTCGCGGTACCAGTGATCAGTGAGCGTGCAGTGCGCCTCCGGCAGCCGTTGCACGCGGGAGAGTATCTCCAGGCGCCGGAGCCGTTCCTCGCCCGGGCAGTCGTCCAGTGCCTTGAGCGTGGCCTCGCGCCACCGTAGTTCGGACAGTCGCTCCTGCACCGCTTCGAGTTCGGTTGCCACCAGTTCGCCGAGTGTGCACTCCCCCGTGACCACCTGGGTGATCGTTGCGATCGGGGTGTCCAACGCCCGCAGTCGTCTGATGAGCCGGATCCGCTCCCACGCCTCGGGGCCGTAGCGCCGATGACCGCCGGTGCTGCGAGCGGCCACCGGCAGCAGACCGCTGTCGGAGTAGTAGCGGAGCGTTTTGACGGGAAGGCCCGTTGCGGCCGCGAGTTCACCGATGCTCCACGTGTCTTGCGTCACAGTCCCTTGAACCTCCAGTGCGCGGGAGGTTCTAGCGTATTGATCGCCGGCGGGTCGGTCCGCACCTTTCTCGCAGCTCAGATCTTGTGCCGTCTTGCCTGGACCGGTGTGGCCACGCCACGGCGTCCCGTGGCTTCCCGTCCCGTTCCGCCCCCGACCAAGAACGGTGGTACTTATGCCCCCGACCATGTCAGCACCGCGTCCGTACCGAAAGGCCGGACTCCGCGTGGCGCTCCTCCCCCTGCTGTGCGCGGTGGCGCTGGTGTCGGCCACCGCCGCACCCGCGGCCGGCGCAGGCCCCGGGTCCCCTGATTCCCAGAGGCAGGACCGTACGGTCGTACGGACGGAGCAGGGCCTGGTACGGGGTGTGGCCCACGGCTCGTACACCACCTTCGACGGCATTCCATACGCCGCGCCCCCGACCGGACCGCTGCGCTGGCGTGCCCCCGTGCCCGCCCCTGCGTGGCAGGGTGTCCGGGACGCGACGAGGCCGGCTGAACGGTGTGTGCAGATGCCGCCACCGGGTGCGGGCAGGGTCACCGGCTCGGAGGACTGCCTCTACCTCGACGTCACGGTGCCGGCGGCCGAGCCGGCAGCGAGGAAGCGGCCCGTGATGGTGTGGATGCACGGCGGTGCGTTCCTGGGCGGTTCCGGCAGTGACTACAGCGCCGAACGTCTCGCGGTGCAAGGTGACGCCATCGTCGTCACGGTCAATTACCGGTTGGGGATCTTCGGTTACTTCGGCCACTCCGGGTTGGGCGCCGCCCCGCCGTTCGGCTTGGCGGACCAGCAGGCCGCCCTGCGCTGGGTGCGGGCGAACGCCGGGCGTTTCGGCGGCGATCCGCGCAGTGTCACGCTGTTCGGTGAGTCCGCAGGCGCCCTCAGCATCTGTGCCCACCTCACCTCGCCGACAGCCGCCGGACTCTTCCAGCGGGCCGTCCTCCAGAGCGGTTCCTGCCTCACCTCCTTCCCGCGCGGCGCGCTCGCCCCCGGAACACCGGCGTACGAGCCGTTCGCCTCACAGGCGGATGTGCAGGCGGCCGGTGCGGAAGCCGCCCGGCAACTGGGCTGTACCGAGGGCGGCAGCGACGAGGTTCTGGCGTGCCTGCGCGGGCGGAGCACGGATCGTCTCGCCACCGCACAGCTGATGCAGTCCTTCAACCGGCCCGCCTTCGGCAACGGGCTGCTGCCCGTGGCACCTGCCCAGGCGTTGGCGTCGGGACGCTTCCACCGCCTGCCGGTCATCCTGGGCACCAACCACGACGAGATGCGGATGTTCGTCGGCCTGTCGCTCGCCGCGTTCCCGATCCACACCGAGGACGACTACCGAGCCCGCTTGACGGAGGCCTTCGGGGCCGCCGCCCCGGCCGTCGAGGCACGGTATCCGGCAGCACACCATCCCTCACCCGCGCTGGCTTGGGCGGCGGTGCTGACCGATCGGTCCTTCACGTGCACCACGCTGGCAGCCGGCCGGGCCATCGCGGGGCACGCCCCCGGCCTCCCCCTCTACGGCTACGAGTTCAACGATCCGCACGCTCCCGTCCTCGCCGGCCTGCCGGCGAACCCGGACTTCCCCTACGGCGCGGCGCACGGCTTCGAGATGCCGTTCCTGTTTGCCCCGTTCCCCACCGAACGACCGCTGAACGAACTCGAGCGCGCCCTGTCGGACCGGATGGTCGGCTACTGGACGAACTTCGCCCGCACCGGAAACCCGAACACCACCGACGCCCCGCTCTGGCCCGCCCTCCGCGCTTCCTCACCTCACGCGCCGTCGGTGCAGTCACTAGCTCCGGAACCGGGCGGGATCCACCCTGTCGACGTGTATTCCGCACACCAATGCTCGTTCTGGGACCGCCTGTCCCAGTGAGGGCGTCGCCCGCCTGCACCGCCTCATCCAGGGCGCCGACGGCGCAGGTGGCGGAGGTCGGCGAGGCCGAAGGGCTTGCGTGTGCTCGCCTCGGTCGCCGATGCCACCAGCAGGGCTTCGATCGCTTTCTCCTCCAGCGACGCCTCACCGGTCACGCGGCGCAGGCACAGCGAGAGGATGCCCAGGGTTCGTAGCTGCGCCAGCCACTCGGGGCAGTCCGGCGGGAGCAGGGAGACGAGTTCCGTCTGGATCTCGACCACCCGCCGAAGGACGGTGTTGTCGTGCAGTTCCTGGACGCCGCCGTAGAGCGCCTCGGCCACCTGCTGGCGGAGCCTTATCTGCCAGCCCAGCGAGATGTGGGGGAAGGACGGGGCGGCCAGTACCTCCTCGGCGGCTGCCGACAGGACGGCGAGCCGCTCCCCCGTGGGGTTCCGCGTGAACGCCTCCTTCGCCTTCTCCATCCGTGCCACGACGGGGTCGAGGTCCGCTTCGGCGCGGCGACGGGTGGGTTCGCGCGCGGCGGCGGGCGGATCGGGCCGCAGGGTGTCCGGCCACGGCTTGGCCTCGAAGTTGTGCAGGACCCGCATGACGTCCCGGACCATCGCGTGCGAGGTGTAGAAGTCCTCGGGGGCGGTCACCAGGCGGAAGCGGACCTCGTCGCGCTGTTTCAGCAGTGCCCGTGCGGCACGTTCGGCGGTCACGCGGGCCGTGGGGACGATGAGGACGGGTGAGGAACTCTCGGGCCGCAGCAGGAGGTACGCCACGTCGTCGAGGTCGGAGTACGCCACCATCATCGTCACCGGGCCGCGTTCCGCGTCGAGGCCGAGCACCGGCAGCTCGACGAGCAGGGCACGGTGCGGGGTCCGGTGCTGGAGGAGGACGACCCGCCGCCGGGCGGCGAGCCGGTGGTCGCCCGTCAGCACTCCGGCGAGGTCGCCACCGCCGTCACGCACGCACAGGGTGGTGCCCTGGTCGAGTTCGCCGAGCCATTCCCGGAACCAGAACGGTGACAGGTGGCAGGCCCGCTGTTCCTGCCAGGGCGAGGTGAACCACAGGGCCGTGTCTCCCGTCTGCAGCCACATCGGTTCCGCGCCGACCGGCTCCATCCCGGGGACGGGGACGGGCAGTGCGTTGTGCAGCACGTCGACCAGGGGGTAGCCGTGGAGTTCGTCGGTCGGGGGGTTGAAGTCCATCCGACCACGGGTGGCCGTGGTCGGGGTAAGAACGACCGACAGCAGGGCCGGGTGGAGGCCGGGCATGTTGAGCACCGGCATGGCCCACAGGCCGGCGAGTGTGTCCCGGTCGTGCTGCGGCAGGGTGGTTTCGCAGAGCAGGGGCCCGATCACGTTCTCCACGAGCCCCTCCACCCACGCGGGGGTCGCGACGTCGGCGGGGAGGCTGCCGTACTCGAGGGGTTCTCCGTCGAGGCGTACGTGGGAGAGCAGGCCGGCGGTCTCCTCGGGGCTTGCGTCCGCCGCCTGGCGCAGGTCCTCGTCGGGCAGTTGCCCCAGGGCGCGGCACAGGGCCGGGAAGCGACGGTCCGGCCGGTTGCGTGGGACGCGAAGCCAACGCTCGGCCCGTTTCGGCCGGTGGAGTCTCTGCGGCTGCCACGCTTCCAGGATGGGGACGGCGAGTGCGAGCTTGCCCAGGGTGAGGGCGAGCTTTTCCCGGGATGCAGGGGGCAGGTCGCGGGTGCGCAACCATTCCAGGGCGTCGGCGGCATCGAGGTAGGGCTGGGGATGCCGGGCCCGGTAGGCCGCCATGGCGGCGGGCTCGACGGCGAGGCCGGGCAGGAACGTCGCCACTGCTTCGTGGGTGAACCGGGACGCCTGGATCGTGGCAGCGAGCAGCCGGGCGCACCGGTCGCGGAGGGGTCCGGGCTCGTAGGGTTCCATGGCGGACGGGCTCAGGACGAGCTGCGTCCAGCCCAGTGGGGTGGTCCTGAGCAGGACGTCGTGCACGGACTCGTGCGCCAGGATGTCGGTGAGCGAATCGCCCTTGATGATGCGGTCGATGCTGACAAGGATGCGGCCGCCCCGGCAGAGCCCGGCCCAGTCGCGGCTGAAGTCCAGCAGGCGGGTGGCGGAGTCGGTGCGGATGCTGGGGTCGGAGGGGACGTGGGAGGGGCGGGTCATCGCGGGCCTTTCAGCGTGCGTCGTCCTCGCCGGGTGCGGCGGGCGGCCGGGCCGGCTCGTGCTCGCGTTCGTGCTCGTGCTCGCGTTCGTGCTCGTACGGGAAGGAGGTGAGCGGTACCCCCTGTGCCCAGAACCGGGTGACCAGGCCGTTCAGGACCCTTTCGGCGTCGGAGTCCGGGGGCAGGGGCAGGTGCAGGGCGGTCAGGAGGTCGAAGCGGTGCAGGTCGAAGGCGGCCGAGAGGGTCTCGGCGTAGCCGAGTGCCGCCGCCACGGCTGCGCGGTAGGCCACCCAGGCCACCAGGAGGAAGACGGCCGGGCTCGCCTGCCACCAGCCGTTTCCGCCGAGGACGAGGGGGACGCTGAGCAGACCGGTGGCGCCCGCGGTCGCGCTCATACGGCAGGCCAGGTCGAGCTGGTCGCGCCGGTCGTCGACGACGGCCCGGAGCCCGTCGCCGAGCAGCGGGTAGAGCCGGGGCCACCACACCACGGCGTCCGCCCCGTACGCGGCGCCCGCCGTCGCCTCCCCGGCCCGCAGGGTGTTGCCGAGCGCCGTGGGCAGCAGGGGCACCTGGGGCGGCGGGAAGGTCCGCGCCAGCTGCCAGGCGGCCTCCAGGATCCGCTGCCGTTCGGCGTCGGTGAGCTGGGAGGTGGGGACCACGGCCGAGCGGGCCAGGCGGTCCCGGGCCCATGTCTGGATCTTCACCGCGCACCAGGCGGCGGGGCGGGCCAGGCGCGGCCAGTACCCCTCCAGCAGCCGGACGAGCGGCCCCTGGAGGGGATGGAGGAGGACGGCGACGAGCAGTGCGCCCAGGGCCAGGCCGACGAGCGCCACGCCCGACAGGCCGTGCAGGCGCGTCAGCGCCCGGGACACATCGATGGCGCCCCCGGGCCCGCGGGCGGCGAGGAGCAGTCCGAGGTAGGACAGGGCCGCGTAGGTGGGCAGGTAGCCGACGAGCGCGAACCGCGAGGCGGCCAGCTGGGTCACGCCCGTCGCGAGCGGGGCGGGCATGCTCACCGCCCGGCTGTCTCGTAGGGTTCCAGCGGCGCGTGGTGGGCCGGGCAGGCCGGCAGGACGGCCGGGTAGCGGGCCATCAGCACGGTCGTGTCCCCGTGCGGGCAGCGGAACCCCAGCAGCGCCCAGGACACGGGCAGTCCGGGGAGGGTGGCACCGTCGCCGGTGCCGAGGGCGAAGCCGCCTTGGGTCTCGTCGCGGTCCGCGCCGCTGTTGCCGTCGTCGTCCCTCCCACCGCCGGCCTCCAGCCGCACGTCCTCGTCCCCGCGGGCGTCCACCCACCGGAACGACTCGCCGCCGAGCGCGATCAGCACTGCCCGCACCCCGGTCGGCGCCGTACGCAGGAGCTGGCGTGCGATATCGGCGTCGCCCTCCCCGAGTTCACCGGGAAATCCGCCCCGGCGCACCCACACCATCACGTCGTCGGCCTGCTCCCCACGGACGGTCCTCATGCGGGTCCCCTCCCCCTCGGCCGCTCGCGGCCGGTACGAAGACCACATGATGCAGGGGCGGTTCGGCCCCTGTCCGGCTGTTGACGGCACTGCTGCGGATCCGGCGCAGGGTGGTGACAGGACAGCGACCACTCACCCGCACAGAGGCACGCGGCTCGACCAGGTGTACAGGAGGCTGCGCGCGGCCGGTAATGAGGATCTGAGACCGTGCATTTCCCGGGCAGCCCGTCGCCCCAGCTGATTGTGGCGATGCGCCCGTTGGCCGAATCGTCCAACGGAGCACCGGCTATTGCGGTGACAGCGAAGGTTCAACGGGTTCGCTGGCCGCTGCGACCACTGGACTGGTTGGATTACGGCCGACAGTGAGGTGGTCGGTCCGGGGGTGCAAGGTTTCCCCGCGATCCTGCGTCGGGAGGGCACATGCAGCGCGGCGAGGTCTGGTTGGCGGACTTTGACGAGGGGCGGCCGGTAGTGCTGCTGTCAGGAGACGAAGGGTCCGGGTTCCGGGCGATGCAGGTCGTCGCTCCTGCAGGGACCGAGATAAGCGGTGTGGCCGTCGAGGTGGCAGTGGGGGCGCCCGAGGGGCTGCATCTCGAGGGCGTCCTTCGAGTGGCGCTGCCACGTCCCGGTCTTGTCCCGTGCACTTGGCTGGTCTCGCTGGCCCAGGAAGACCTGACCGAGCGGGTGGGAGTCTTGTCGTCAGCAAAGCTCGGCGAGATCGATGATGCCCTCCGTGCCGGCGGACTCGAGCAGGCGGCGTACCAAGCTGCTTGATCAGGCAACGAGCGGGGGCCAGCCTCCCCAGCGAAGGCCTCTCGCTGCGGATGCGGGCGCGTTCCTTGCACTGGGCGGCCAGGTCGGCCGCCTGCTCGCCCTGCCGTGCACCGGCTACCCGGACTACCGAGACGAGTGGCGATCCGACCCGGTTTGTTGCACCAGTTGCAAAAGTGGCGCCTGTGCCGCTTTCTGGCCTCACCGGCGTGCCTGGCACCGAAGCCCCGCCCAGCGGGGGGCGGTTCGTATGTCACAGGTCAGTCACTCTGCACCTGCACCCGGCCCTTGGGCGGCCACCATGCCCTGATGCGCACACACCACACCATCACCCTGCTCACCGCCGCCAGCTTCCTCGCCCTCACCGCCTGCAACCCGCAGGCCACCGACACGAATCCCGGCACACCACGCACCAGCGCGACCGCCCCCACCAAGGCCGCACCCTCGAAGGGCCCGGCCAAGACCGCCACCCTGCCCAACCTCGTCGGCAAGGGCCTCCAGACCGCCCAAGACGAAGCCCAAGCCGCCGGCTTCTACACCCTGAAGTCGCACGACGCCCTCGGCCGCGACCGGCTCCAAGCTCTCGACCGGAACTGGAAGGTCTGCTCCCAGACCCCGGCTGGCGGCAGCAGCCTCGACACAGCCACCACCATCGACTTCGGCGCGGTCAAACTGGAAGAGGCCTGCGCCGCCACCGACGCCCCCGCGCCGAAGCCCGCCGGCGACACCATGCCGAACTTCGTCGGCCAGGGCATGAAGGCCGTGCGCAGCGCGCTCCCGTCCAACGCGTCCATCACCGTGAAGGACGCGGTGCAGAGCCGCATGGTCCTCCAGGAGTCGAACTGGAAGGTGTGCAGCCAAAACCCGGCCGCTGGCACCGCACTCGCCGGCCAGCCCGTGTCCTTCACCGTCGCCAAGACCGACGAGACCTGCCCCTGAATCAGACGTGGGTCCTACCGCCGACGCGGGGGCACTCAGGCCCACCGTCTTCGGAGCCGGAGCAGCTGCCGGGGCTGCCGGGGCAGGTTGCCGGGGTGGGGGTCACGGTCGGGGAATCCAGCGGTCCGGGAGGACAGGAGAGAGGCTGCGGGCACTGCGGCGCCGGCTCCACCGCCCAGTGACTTCCGGGTCACGAATGCGGCCGCGCTCAAAGTCCGCGCCCGAAGGACCCGGCGAAGGGTCACCACTGCCACGCGGCCAGCTCGGTGATGCTCGCGTCGCGTTCTGCCGCGCGGGCGCAGGCTACTCGCCTCCGGCAGAGGACACTGGACCCATGAGCGAGCACCGCTTCACCCTGGACAACACCGGCGTCACCATCGCCCCGGCAGCTGACCGCCCACCCCACTACCTGCACAACCTCCGATACAAAAAGCCGACGGAGGCGACCCAGACCAGCGCCGAGGGGCACACCCTGCGCGCTCGGTCCGACCTCACGGTGGTCACCTGTGCCTGCGGCCTCAGGACCCCGGCGCTCCCGAACGACGACGCGCGACTCGCTTACGAGGAGCACCGCAACGAGATCCGTGACGAAGTGGCCTCAGCACCGGCTCAGCGGCCACTCGCGCCGCCGACCGAGGCCTGCGGCCCCCGTGATGTTATTCGCGGTCCGGCAACGGGACCGCTGGCCTCCGGGCCCGGTACGACTGTGTCCCCTCTGTCGAATGGATGACCTGGGGGGTGTCGCCGGGCCCGCCAGGTGCCGTCGGAGACACTGATGAGAGACCCGGCCACCGTCCGCGGCCTGGTGCAATGCCGGGCAGCTCGCGGGCGGCAGGTCTGCAGAACGTGGATGCGCGGCTCAAGGCCGAGTGGCGAACACGCCCCCAAAGGCGGACCGGTAGCTCAAACTCGCCGTGTTCCTCTCCGCCTTGCCTGCATGAACGCCGACCTGGCCCCCCATACGACCGGCAACGAGCACGAGGCAAAACACACATCCAGGCACTCCTGCGACTCGCCCGCCAACGCATCAGCGTCCTCTTCGCCATGCTCCGCGACGGTACCTTCTACGCATCCAGAATCCCCACTGCCACCCTCACCGCACGACCACCACAAACAGCCTCATACCCGGTACCGCGTCCTTGACGAAAGACGATAGAGACACCCCCCAGCTTCATCGCTTCCATCCCGGCCGCCCGGCGGCCTGCGCCCGCTGCGTGACCCGGACGCGGGCGGGCTCGGACTCGACGAGGGAGACGAGGAGTAGGGGGCGCGGGCTAACCGGTGATGGCTGGTCCGGACGGGATCGGGTTCTGCTGTGATTGGGCGACGGGGAACATCACGCCGGTGAGGTCTTCGGAGACGGCCCACAGCCGTCGCTGGACGGCTGTCTCGTACGACTGCGCGCTGGAGGTGGCCAGCTGAGGGTGACCCTTGACGAGTCCGTGCCCCACAGGTGCGGCACCTGGGCTGCGAGGTCGTTCCCGGCCTGCTGTGGTGATCGTGTCTGACCGCGGACCTGGTTCACGCTCAGTGGCGGTGCCTGACCGGCTCTCCGAGCAGCTCCGTCAGCTCCCCCTCGACGGCGGCGAGCAGTGTCGCGCCCCAGACGGTCAGTGTCTGTTCCCAGGGGTGTCCGAAGGTGCCCAGGCGCAGGTCATCGGTGAGGTGGAGGTAGTAGTCGCCATTGGGGTACGTGCCCTCGCCGGGCCGGGGCGGCCGTCCGGGGAGGTCGGTGCGGCGGGGGTCGTAGCGGTAGCCGTTGTGCTGCCAGTCCAGCCAGTACACGAACTCCCCAGGTTGGGTGGCGGCGAGGAGTCCTCGGCGCACGATCGCGTCGAGTTCCGCGGGGAGGTCCGGGACGAGGCGGTGGTGGGAATGCAGGTTCCAGACGGCTGAAGGGGAGGGATCTGTGATCGCGGGCCGGTATGTGGTGCTCGGCTTGAAGTCGAAGTCCGCGTAGAAGCGGTCCCACAGCGGGCCGTCTTCGTGGAGCCAGTCGAGGAATTGTGCGGGACGGGTCGTCTCGGGGGCGTCCGGCGGGCTCCAATGGTAGGAGCGGACGGTGGCGGCCTCGCTGAACCCGGCCTCCAGGAGCCGCGCGCGCAGAAGCCCGTCGGCCTCCGCGAGGAGGGCTGTGCCCCGCCAACGCCTGCGCCATCCGTCGGTGCAGGCCTTGACGAAATCCGCGTCGTCGCGGGTCAGACCGCCCACGACGGCGAAGGGGGAGCCTTCTTCGGCGTGCATCCAGGCGACGGCGACGACGAGGCCGTCCTCCAGCAGGACCTCGATGAACACGTCACCGTCATCCGAGGCGCCGTCCGCGATCATCTCCGCGTAGGGCATCGCGTGGGGTCCCGGGGACCCGACGGCGACCTGCCGTGCCCGCTCGGCCTGATCCCGCACGCCGTACAGGTTGTGCACCCCCTGCCGGGGCAGCTCCGCCGGACGGTCGGCCACCTCAACGGGCGGGGTGCCGCGGTCCTCGTCGCGCAGGGGGCCAGCGATCAGCACAGAACGCTCCCAGCCCGCGGTGAATCCAGCAGCCGTCAGCGCCGGCTCCAGCTCCGGCGAGTCGTGCCCGTACACCTTCCACTCCACCGGCTCACCGCGTTCGGCGAACGCCTCCTGCTGGACGCGCACCAGCACGGCGATGTCCGTCCCGGACACGAGGGGGGCGTGCTCGACGGCGCCATGAGTCCCGTAGTGCCGGCGCACGACCGGCCCGTCGGCGTCGACCACCACGCCGACCGGATGCCACGCAGGTACCTGGCCCCGCAGCCTGTTCCACTCCGCCCACCGCTCGCACAAATCCATGATCGGAGCTTAGGCGGGCTGAATGACACTCCGGCGACCGGGCTCTGGACGGCTGTACCGGGGCCCGTCTCCACCATCCAAGCACCCATTGACATTCAGAGCAGTCACCAGGCTAAAGCCGGTCTCTGCACGGCCGGACTCTGGCCGCCGCTGCCGTCTGGGTGCGCCAAGGCCGTGTCGCTGCCGTAGCGCCAGCGCCCGACGACGTGCTGGCTGAACACGGTGTCTGCGAGGCCGGCTTGCTCCCCCCTCCCCCCGATGATGCGGTCCAGCTCGCATTCTGTACCTACTAGTATGTACACTGCCTTCATGAGCACTCAGGACCGACTGATCGAGTCCGCCCGCGAACTGCTCTGGGAGCGCGGTTACGTGGGCACCAGCCCCAAGGCGATCCTGGAGCGCGCGGGCGCGGGCCAGGGCAGCATGTACCACCACTTCCAGGGCAAGCCGGATCTCGCGCTGGCCGCGATCCGCCGCACCGCCGAGGAGCTGCGCGCCGCCGCGCAGAGCGCGCTGGAGGGGCCCGGGACGCCGTACGAGCGGATCCGGGCCTATCTGGAGCGGGAACGCGACGTGTTGCGCGGCTGCCCCGTGGGCCGCCTGACGATGGACCCGGACGTGGTAGCGAACGAAGATCTGCGGGCCCCGGTGGACGAGACGATCGGCTGGCTGCGTGAGGAGCTCGCCCGCATCGTCGAAGAGGGCCAGGAGCAGGGCCAGTTCGACCGGTCCCTCGACGCGCGGGAGATCGCCGCGACGGTCCTCGCCACGGTGCAGGGGGGCTACGTCCTGGCCCGCGCATCGGGCTCGCCCGCGGCCTTCGACTCAGGGGTACGCGGTCTGCTCTCCCTTCTTCGACCCGCATCCTGAGGAGTTCCCGTATGCACATCACGACAAAGCGACCCGACACCCTGCAGGGTCCGGCGGAGCACTTCACGGGCACGGTGTGGCTGGACGAGATAGCCGCCCCCGAGTCACCGTCCCGGTTGCGCATGTTCAGCGTGCACTTCGCCCCCGGCGCGCACACCGCCTGGCACCGCCATCCGCGCGGCCAGGTCCTGCACGTCCTGGAGGGCGAGGGACTGGTCCAGCGCGAGGGCGGTGACGTCACGGCGATCCGGACGGGCGACACCGTGTGGATCGAGCCCGGCGAGCGGCACTGGCACGGCGCCGCCCCCGGCACCTTCATGACGCATCTCGCCGTCGTGGAAGCGGCTGAGGACGGCTCGACCGTCGAGTGGCACGAACACGTGGGCAACTACCCCGCCTGAGGAAGGAGCTCACGATGCACGCCATGCAGTACGAGATGACCCTGCCCGCCGACTACGACATGGACATCATCCGCGACCGCGTTTCCCGCCTCGGCCACGCCCTCGACGACTGGGACGGCCTCGGCTTCAAGACGTATCTGATGCGCGAGCGAGGGGTTCACGGTTCGCCGGTCAACCAGTACGCGCCGTTCTACCTCTGGAACACCATGGAGGGGATGAACACCTTCCTGTGGGGAGGCGCCTTCCAGGGTCCCGTCAACGACTTCGGCCGGCCCGACGTGCGGCAGTGGACGGGGCTGGCCTACGAGGAGGGCTCCGCGGCCCGCTCCCCCGCCGTCGCCGCGGTACGCCGGCGACAGCGGGTCCCGGACGCGGTGCCGCTGTCGGAGTTCATGGAGGAAGCAGTGCGCGAAGCGGGGCGGCTGGCGGCGCAGGACGGCGCCGTACTCGCTGCGGCCGCCGTCGACTCGCACCGCTGGGAGCTGGTCCACTTCTCGCTCTGGGACCACCACACGCCCCAGGCCTCGGGCGAGGTCTTCGAGGTGCTGCACGTGTCGGCGCCCGGGAGGCACGAACTGCCGCGCGGACGGCAGTGGTGAGCTCCGTCCGCACGGTCCTCGGAGACGTGCGCCCCGAGGACCTCGGCGTGTGCGACGCCCACGACCACCTCTTCATCCGCAGCCCGAAGCTCCCGGGCCAGGAGCTGGACGACGTCCCGGCCGCGCGCTCCGAACTGGCCGCGTTCCGCGCCGCGGGCGGTGCGAGCGTCGTCCAGTGGACGCCGTACGGCATGGGACGACGGACCGCGGACCTGCCGCCGCTGTCCCGCGCGGCCGGGGTGCACGTGGTGTGCGCGACCGGGCTGCACCAAGCCGCCCACTACGACCCGGAGTTCCTGGGCGCGCTGCGCGGCAGGCTCGCCGACCTCTTCGTCACCGAACTGACCACAGGCATCGGCGCATCGGGCGTCCGCGCCGGGCTCATCAAGGTCGCGGGCGGCTTCCACGCCCTCGACGCGCACGCACGCTGGACGATGGCCGCCGCGGCCGAGGCCCACCACGAGACCGGCGCGCCCATAGCCGTCCACCTGGAGCACGGTACGGGCGCACTCGACGTAATCGACCTGCTGTGTGACGAGCTGGAGGTCCCACCGCACCGGGTACTCCTCGGGCACCTCAACCGCTCCCCCGACGGCGTGGTGCAGCGCCAGGCCGCGGAGGCGGGCTGCTACCTGGCGTTCGACGGGCCCTCACTCGCGCATCACGCCACCGACTGGCGGATGCCCGACGCGGTGAAGGCGCTGGCCGACGCGGGCTTCGGGCATCGGCTGCTGCTCGGCGGGGACACCGTCGTCTCCGGGGCCCGGTCGGTCGACGGCGGCCCTGGGATGCCGTACCTGCTGCGCCGGCTGCGACCACGGCTGGTGGCCACCCTCGGTGCGGAGCTGGTGGACGACATCCTCACGCGGAACCCCGGGCGGGCCTTCGCCGTCGACTGGACCTGAGCCGACCGGTCCGGCTCGACCCGAGGGGCGAAGGCCTACGCTGGTCACCGGTCCGTGACGGGAAGGGGAGCGGGATACGCGGGATACCGCCGCGCTGCGCTGTCGACGCGTAACAGAGGGACGGTATGGCCGACAGGGGGGCGTCGGCCCGCGCGTCACGCGCTGCTCGGTATCCCTGCGTTCGCGAGGATGTCGCGTGCGGGCAGCACCGTGCTCTGGGCGGCGGTGAGGCCGGAGGCTGCCAGATGGGCGTCCACGATCCGAAGGCCGGCCGCATATCCGGCGAAGTCCGGCAGTCCGACAGGCTGGTGCCCCATATGCCGTGCGGTGGCATCGCCGTACACGTACGGGGGCAGATTCTGCATCCCGGCCACATCGATCCCGGCCGCGACCTTCTCGCAGACGTCGTTCAGTTCCGGGCCGGACAGCGCCGTGGTCCATGGGCCCATGGCCGGCTCGCCCGCCAGTTCCCGTACGAACGCCTCGGCCAGCCCCTCGGCCACGACCTGTTCGCCGACCGTGACCGTCATCGGGTCCCAGACCACGTTGGCGTAGCGCACGTTGTGGTGGAGCTCGTGCGCGGCGGCGTAGCCGATCTTCGCCAGGCTGGTCGTGGTGGGCCACATCGTCAGCTGGATCGCCCCGGGGATACCGCCCATGCCGAGATAGCCGGCGTTGCGGACCGTCAGCAGGTCGTCATCGGGATCGCCGAGTACCAGCACGACATGCACGGTCTCGGCGGTCTTGGCTCCGGGCACCGCGCCGCTCAGCCGCTCCCATGCCGCGGCAAGGCAGTCCTCGATCCGGTGCCACACCCCCGCGTCGCGCATCTGATGCAGGGCCGTCAGGTAGCGCGGGTCCTCACGGTCGATCCGGAAGCCGCTGCCCATCGTGTGCATCTGGACCACGTCCACGCCCACCGCGGACATCACGCTGTGCAGAGGGCTGAGCATTTCCCGTAGGGCGTCGGACCGCTCCTCCAGCGGCCGCCGCAGGAGATCGAGCATGGAGGAAGCCGTGTCATGAACAATGATCTTCATGACCTGGGACCGTAGGGCCTCACGCTACGGGAGGGGCAAGTCAGAAGGTCCTGGGCCCTCGTTCCTGCCGGTGCCCACGCTGCCCCGTCCAGCCACAGCGAGCGGTGGCGGGTCGTGGGCGGACAAGCTCCGCACGCATGGCTGAAATTTCTTGCAGAAAATTGCAAGCCGGGCGGAGGACCCGCAAGATACGGGGCATGACGAACCTCAGGACACGCCTGGCGCGCCACGCCGTTCTCACCCTCCTCCTGGCCACCGTCTGGCTCCCCGCCGCTTTACCCGCCGTCGCCGCGTCAGGACCGCAGGCACCGGCTTGCGCCGACTATCACGAGAGTTGGCGCTACACCGACGTCCACAACGGTTGCGGCGACGCCGTGGCTCTCACCGTCACCTATGTCAACGGACAGGAAGCCCCGTGCCGCCTGATCGACCCCGGCGGCTGGGCGACGTTCGCCGGCTACGGAACCAACGGCAACCACGTCACAGGACTGCAGACATGCGAACCTGCGCCCGCCACAGCCCTCGGGCCCGCCTCGCTTGCCGACCATCCGGCCAGGCCATAGCCGTCCGCCGCCGGAGCACGGGCACGACAGGCTCCGCCCACGCTCCTGGCCCGCGTGCGGCACAGACGGGGTCACGGTCGAGCAGGAACGGGCCGTTCGGTGGTGCCCGGACTGGTCGATCGACTGGCAGCCATTACGCAGGCGTGCAGGCGCTGGTGACTGCGGGCCGGGCCGCTGGGGACGAGATCGTGCCCGCGGCGACCTGGCACCGAGCGGATGTCGGGCGGTGGCTGGATCGGCAGCGCAGGATGGGCCGACCTGAACGCGGCGCAGTGGAAGCGGCTGGGTGTTCTCGGGGCGAGCGCGTGAGCCGGCCGCCGCGGCGTCGGCGGGCGGCGGCCGGCGGGCGCCGGGCAGCGGCGTGGGAGCACGATCCCGCCGCACCGCGCGCGTATCTCCAGATGCCCGGCAAACCCGACCGCCTCCGGGTGAAGCGGGACAGCCTTGCCTGGTGCGACATGCCGGCGGACGACGGCCTTGGTGCGGTCGTAGACGATCCACATGGGCACCCCTCTGATATGCGGGTCTCGCTGCAACGCTGAGAAACCGGTTGGGGCTCACTGTGGGGTGGGACAGGATGTCGGGCGTGATCCTGAAGTATCCCTGTGTGTGCTGCGGCCGTCTGACAATGGGCGAGCCGCCCGGCTCGTATGAGATCTGCCCGGTGTGCTTCTGGGAGGACGACGCCCTGCAGCTGCGCTGGCCCGACTGGGCAGTGGGCGCCAATCGGACCTCGCTGGTCAAGGCGCAACAGAACTACCAGGCATTCGGGGCCTGTGATGAGCGGTCCGTGGAGCATGTCCGCCCGCCGGGGGACGACGAGCCGCAGGATCGGAGTTGGCGGCCTATCGATCCCGAGCGCGACCACTTCGAGCCCCAGGGCGTTCAGCTGGCCGTGTGGCCAGTCGATCAGACGGTCCTTTACTGGTGGCGCTATCGGAACACGGGTTTCTGGCGTCCCGCGGTCGGATGACTGTCATCCGGCCCGTTCGTCGAATCGGGCCAGGAGGCCGTCGAAGTCTCCTCGCGGGCGACCTGGCCCTTGGCCGCCACGTCGTCCCGCCGACGTTCGAGGGTCGGGCGGAACTCGATTGTGGTGACGAAGAACGTGCACGACTCACAGATCAACTCGAAGTGGCAGTCCGTCTCGACCGGGCGAGCGCAGTAGCCGTTGCCGGGCATCTGGCGGTGCATTTCCCGGCGGAGCTCTCCCCTCTCCGGACCCTCGGCTTCGGCCGGCGGTCGGCGTGGAGCGTCGTAGAGGGCCTCGACCTTCTCCGAGTCGGCGAAGTACTCGTCCGCGACAGTGCGGTCGGCGATCCACGCGAACACGCGTCATGGACAACGACCGGTGACCGAGAGCAGTGCGGCGATGGCCTCGAGGGACATGTCCTGGTTGATCGCCCGGGTGGCCAAAGCGGCAGCCAGCAACTTCGCGGCTGCGGCGTCGTCGAGGAATCGGGGCAGTGGTTCGTCCGCGATCAGGAAGTCGCTGTCCTCGTCCAGGCAGCGGAAGAAGCCGCGCAGCAATAGCGTCGATCAGCGGCGCGACGTCGTCCACCATCCGTCCACGAGCGTTCCCGCCCGATGCCCGACGAGGCGGAGAGACCGGGCCTGTCCCTCGGACGTGGCCGAGCACGTTCACCACGCGTACGCCCACACGCCATCTAGGCACCGGAGTCCGGGCGGCCGGCATGGGCGAACTGGTCGACGATGGCGGCGCAGAAGGCCGGCAGGTCCGCGGGCGACCGGCTCGAGGTGAACTGGCCGTCGATGACGACCTCCTCGTCGACGACCTCGGCTCCTGCATTACGCAGATCCGTGCGGATGCTCGGCCACGAGGTGAATCGGCGTCCGCGCACGACATCGGCCTCCACCAGCGTCCACGGGCCGTGGCAGATCGCGGCCACGGGCTTCCCCGAGTCCACGAAGGCCTTGACGAAGCCGACGGCGTCCTTGTTGACACGGAGCTGGTCGGGGTTCATGGTGCCGCCGGGCAGCAGCAGGGCGTCGTAGTCGTCTGTGGAGGCGTCCGAGACGAGCCGGTCGACGGGGAGGGTCCCTGCCGAGTCCAGGTCCCCCTGGCGGGCCTGGATGTCGCCGGGACGGATGGAGAGGACCTCTGTCTCCGCCCCGGCGCCGAGCAGGGCGCCACGCGGCTGCTCGAGCTCGACCCGCTCGACGCCGTCGGCCGCCAGGATCGCGACCTTCCGACCGCGGAGTTCATGTGCCATCGTACTCATCCCTTCAGTGAAAGCTGATGAGGGCTGCCGCCCGGACCCAGCGTGGACGTGACGCGCGCCATGGGCTTGAAGTGGCTTGCAGTGTCACAACCAGCGAATTCATGGCTTGAGTTCACGAGCGAATGCAGATCCGGCTTGCCGACTAGCGCGCGTCCAGGGGGTCCGCCGTCCGCCCTACCGGGCCGGACGCCGTTCGCCGGCCCGGTAGGCCGGACGCCGTTCGCCGGCCGGATATGTCCTTGCGGGCGGCCGAGCAGGCGGACGGCGACCCCGGGGCTCTTACCGCTTGCGGCCGTTGCCGTGTCCGTCGGGATGCAGGACGACCTTGGTCCAGCCTTCGTCACGGGCGTCGAAGTGCTCGTAGGCGGTGGGGGCCTCGTCCAGGCTGAGCTCGTGGGAGACGACGAAACTCGGCTTCGCCTTCCCGCCGGCGATCAGGTCCCGCAGCGCCCGGTTGTACCTCTTGACCGGCGCCTGCCCGGTCCCCATGCGCTGGCCCTTGAACCACATCAGCCCGAAGTCGATCGGAACCTTGCCCTGCGCTTCGAGCTCCCCCTGAGCCTCTGCGCCGCCCGGATCCTGGGGCAGGAAGACGCCCACCACGCCGATGTCGCCCGTGAACCTGACCGAGTCGATCAGGCCGTTGAGCGTGAGGCTGGCGTCCTCGTGTCCCTGGGGGTCGTGCGCCTGGTAGCCGACGCACTCGCAGCCGTTGTCGGCGCCCAGACCGAGGGTGGCTTCCTTGACGACCTCCGCCGGGTTCTGTTCGGCGGTGTTGATCGGGATCGCCCCGAGTTCCTCCGCCTTGCGCAGCCGGTCGGGCTGGTGGTCGGCCGTCCAGACGCGGCCGGCGCCCTTGAGGAGGGCAGAGTAGGTCGCCATCAGTCCGACGGGACCGGCCCCGAAGACGATGGTCTGGTCACCGGGCTTGACGTGGGCCATCTCGGTGGCGTGATACCCGGTGGGGAAGATGTCGGCGAGCATCACGTAGTCGGTCTGCCGCTCGGCGGCGTCCTCACCCAGACGCAACGCGTTGAAGTCGCCGTAGGGCACGCGCAGCAGCTCCGCCTGGCCGCCCTGGTAGGGACCCATGTCGGCGAATCCGTAGGCGGCTCCCGCGAGGGCGGTTTCCGGCTGCATGGTCAGGCAGTAGTTGGTCAGACCCTGCTCGCACTGCTTGCAGAAGCCGCAGGCGATGTTGAAGGGCAGGACCACGTACTCGCCGACCTGGACCTTGCGGACGGCCGAGCCGACCTCCACCACCTGGCCCATGTTCTCGTGTCCCAGGGTGCGGCCGGACTCGAACGAGGTGCGGCCCTCGTACATGTGCAGGTCCGAACCGCAGATGTTGGTGGTGGTGATCTTGACGATGATGTCGCAGGGATGTTCGATCTTCGCGTCTGGTACGTCCTTCACTGTGACCGTTCGCGGTCCTTCATATACGGCTGCTTTCATGATGGCTTCCCTCGGTGTCACGGCATGACCGCGGCACGGCGATGATGAGACGGCGCAAAAAGCCTGACTCTCGGAAGTCGCTCGCTACGACGGGTTCCGTGGCTCCGGGCACACGTCTGCGGGTCCGTCCACCCGGATCCGGTGGAACGGTGGTGCCGCCGTCGGCCCGCCAGGCGGAGCTTCGGGCTCCGGCGGCGCACCGTGCGGCTACCCGTCGTCCTCCGACACGAAACAACCACGCACCGATCAACCAGGTCATTCAAGCGAAACTTCCTGGTCAACGGGCGTGGGCCGATCTGAATGACCGCCTGTGCAGCCCCTACCACCGGCACGCCGGCCGGCGGCCGGCGGCCGGCGCGGGGGATCACGCGGCGGACCGCTCAGCTGGTGAGACCGGGGCGCAGCCTTTGATGGCGAGGCGGCGCCCGCGAGCGCAGCCGCGGGCACAGCCCCCGCAGGGTTCACCCAGATGCCATGGCCTTCGCCCCATCTGGCGCCGACGAGGGCCCCGCCGCCGGGGCCGTTCAGATCTGCACGCGTCTGTCGGGTCCATTCGAGTCGAACCAGCGATCCGGACGCTCGTGTGAGCGAGGCCAGGTAACGGCGCCTGTCGCGCGGTTCCCGGCGCGATCAGGTAATCAGGAACGGTGAACAAGGACGCGACCGACCCCTTCGTGCACGTCCGGGGCGCCAGTGAGAACAACCTGCGGAACATCGACCTCGACGTTCCGCGGGACGCGATGGTCGCCTTCACCGGCGTCTCCGGTTCGGGCAAGTCCTCGCTCGCGTTCGGCACGCTCTACGCGGAGGCCCAGCGGCGCTATTTCGAGTCCGTGGCACCGTACGCCCGAAGGCTGTTGCAACAAGTCGGCGCACCGCACGTGCAGGAAATCACCGGACTGCCACCGGCTGTGGCCCTGCAGCAGCGGCGCGGGGCGCCCAGCTCGCGCTCGACGGTGGGCACCCTCACCACGCTGTCCAATCTGCTGCGCATGCTGTACTCCCGCGCCGGCACCTATCCGCCCCGGGCCGCACGGCTGGAAGCCGAGTCGTTCTCGCCCAACACCGTGGCCGGCGCCTGCCCGGAGTGCCACGGACTGGGGGTCGTGCACGACGTCGCCGAGGACCTGCTCGTACCGGATCCCTCGCTGAGCATCCGCGAGGGGGCTATCGCCGCGTGGCCGGGCGCCTGGCAGGGCGCCAACCTCCGCAGTGTCGTCAGCGGCCTGGGAATCGACATCGACCGACCGTGGCGCAGGCTCAAGAAGCGGGACCGGAACTGGCTGCTGTACACGGACGAGCAGCCCTCCGTGTACATCGAGCCGGAGGAGGACCGCATCGACTACGGCTACCAGGGCAAGTTCTGGAGCGCCCGCAAGCACGTCATGCACGTCCTCGCCGACTCCAAGAGCGAGAAGATGCGCGAACGGGCGCTCCGGTTCGTCAGGAGTGTGCCCTGCCCCGAGTGTCACGGCAGCGGACTGCGGCCCGAGGCGCTCGCCGTGACCTTCGCCGGACGTTCCATCGCCGAGATCAACGCGATGCCGCTCACCGAGGTCGTGGCCCTGCTGCGGCCCGTCGCGAGGCGGTCCGAGGCCGACGCCACCACGTCGACGGCGCGATCCGGTGAGACGACCGAGGTCGCGGTACGGATCTGCGGCGATCTGGTCGCGCGGGTCGAGGTACTGCTCGACCTGGGCCTGGGATATCTCAGCCTCGGGCGCCGCTCGACGACCCTGTCGCCCGGCGAGGCGCAGCGCCTGCGGATCGCCACCCAGCTGCGCTCGGGGCTGTTCGGCGTCGTCTACGTCCTGGACGAGCCCTCCGCGGGCCTGCACCCGGCTGACGCGGAGCCGCTGCTGGAGGTGCTGGAGCGCCTCAAGGCGGCGGGCAACTCGCTGTTCGTCGTCGAGCACGACATGGACGTCGTACGGCGGGCAGACTGGGTGGTCGACATCGGCCCCGGCGCGGGCGAGGGCGGCGGCCGCGTGCTGTACAGCGGCCCGGTCGCCGGTCTGGAGCGGGTGGCGGAGTCGGCCACGAGCCAGTACCTGTTCGGGCGCGTCCAGCCGCTCGGTCACCGCCCGCGCACCCCGCATGGCTGGCTGCACCTGAGCGGCGTCTCCCGCCACAATCTGCGCGACGTGTCCGTCGACGTACCGCTCTGCGTACTGACGGCGGTGACGGGCGTGTCCGGTTCCGGAAAGTCGACACTGGTGACGCAGGTGCTCGCCGAGGTCGTCCGCGGCCACCTCGGACTCGTACCCGAGGAGCCCGATGAGGCGCAGCTGGTCGTTGACGTCCAGGACACGTCGGGGGTCGAGTCGTTCGACCGGCTGGTCCGGGTCGACCAACGGCCCATTGGCAGAACGCCACGTTCCAACCTGGCCACGTACACGGGGATGTTCGACGCGGTGCGCAAGCTGTACGCGGCGACGGACGAGGCCAGGGCGCGCGGCTACTCGGCCGGGCGGTTCTCCTTCAACGTGCCCGAAGGACGGTGCGAGACCTGCCAGGGCGAAGGATTCGTCGCGGTGGAACTGCTCTTCCTGCCCGGCACCTACGCACCGTGCCCGACCTGCCAGGGTGCCCGGTACAACGCCGAAACGCTGGAAGTCACCTACCGCGGCAAGAACATCGCGGACGTGCTGGGGTTGTCCGTCGACGCCGGCGCCGAGTTCCTGTCCGCCGTCCCGGCCGCCTCCCGCAGTCTGGAGACGTTGCGCGAGGTGGGACTGGGGTACCTGCGGCTGGGACAGCCCGCGACGGAACTCAGCGGCGGTGAGGCGCAACGCATCAAACTGGCCACTGAACTGCAGCGAGCCCGCCGCGGCCACGCGCTCTACCTGCTCGACGAGCCGACGGCGGGGCTGCACCCCTCGGACGTCGCGCTGCTGCTGCGGCAGCTGCACCGGCTCGTCGACGCCGGCAACACGGTCGTCCTCGTCGAGCACGACCTGGACACGATCACCACCGCCGACTGGGTCATCGACCTCGGGCCGGGCGGCGGCGACGCGGGCGGGCGGGTGGTCGCGGCGGGCCCGCCGGCCAAGGTGGCGAGAGCCCGCCGCAGCGCTACCGCGCCCTACCTCGCGGCCCGGCTCGCGCGCTCCTGACGACGGCGCGAGGGGATGAGCACCGGTCAGCCGGGTTCGGGGCGCGGGGTCGCGCGCGTCGCCATGCTGCGTTCCAGCTTGTGGCGGACATCGTTCGCGCGACGTGATGGGCGTGAGTTCGAGTGTGACTGCCCGGCCGGGTGATCTTTCGGCGGTCTGGGTATCAAGCCAAGGGTGATCGGCGAGCGAGGAGGCGGACTTCGCATGGGGGCAGCGGAGGAGCAGGACCATCAGGACGGCGAAGGCTGGCTGACGAAGGCCGAAGTCCGGGAGATGTGGCCGCAGATCAGGCCGATCAGCATCACGGCCGTGGCGCGGGCCAACAGCGTACGCACCTCGACTGTGCGCTCCCCGGACCCGACCGGCGAGCCGGCCTACCACGCGGCCGACGTACGCCACGTGGCCGCGCGGATCGCCCGGGGTGAGGCCGATGTCGCGCCCTGGCAGCGCGCCGACTCCGACGCTGCACGCGACGACGCCGCACCCGGCCCACCGGTTCGGCATTCCGCCGGTTGGGGGCCCGAGAACGTGCCAGGGCTGATCCTGCTGGCAATCATCGTGGGACTGATGCTCTGGGGCCTGACCTCTCCCGACAACCACGGCACAGTAACGGGCTTCGTGCGCTGAGTGCGCTTGCCCTCTGGTCGTCCACCTCGAGGCCACTGATCCGAAGTGAGCTCGATGAGGATGTGCTCGCCTGTGTCGCGTCGTGACAGGTTCCCAGTAGACGCCGGCCCGGCCCCCCTCGCGCTGTGGCCAGTGACCGAGACGGGGCGGGCGGCCTCGCCGGGTGTCTCCGTCGGCTGCCGGAGTCTGGACCAGGTCGTGCAGTTCGCCGGGAGACATGCCGGTCAGCGAGGGGTCGGTCAGCAGGGCCGGTGCGAGACGACAAGCCCTGCGCGGCGACCGAAGGCGGGAGGCCGCCCCCGGCAAGTGCCGAGCCGCAGGCGGTTCGCGGGTCAGTGGTGCGGCGAACGCATCACCTGCCGCATCCGGTCCTCGCCGGCCCGGATCCGGGGGCGTCGGTGTGCGGCTCGGCTCCGGACGCCCGTGAGCGCGGCAGCGAGGCGGGCCGTCAGCAAGCTCATGAGGGCTGCTCCTTCTGCGCCGCGGGCTTCGCCAGGGCACGGAAGCGGTCCCACTGCACCGTAGGCCGGGACAACCCCCGGCGCTCCAGGTAGCGGTCGGTGGAGCGCTTCGTGTGCCGCAGGACGCGGAACGCGTCCATCGGCCGCCCCGACCTCATCGGTTCGACCACGGCCGACGGGACCAGCAACCAGCCCTCGTCGGTGCGCCTCAGGTCCCCGCGGAGGGAGGCGTTGTACATGTGGTTGAGCCGCTCGTCGTGCCGGTGCACGAGCAGCGAGGCAGGCCCGCGTTCCACCGCGCAGTCGGGCGGCACGTCCACCAGGTAGCCCGCCGGGGTGGGTCGCGGCCGGGTCCGGGCGAGCAACGGCGCCCCGGTGGCGTCCCGCGCGGCCAGCACGGCCGTGGGGAAGCGGCTCAGCTGCGCGGCGCCGCACAGCGCCTCGGTCCCTGTGACGGCTGCCGGTGCGCCCGGTTCAGACAGCGCGGCCAGGGGCGGCCGTACGGTCATTTGCTCGGGCTCGATGGTGATGAGGAGCCGTAGGTAGTACCACTGCATCAGTGGCCGCATGGGCAGCGAGAGGTACGAACGGCTGTGCGGCTGTCGCTCGAAGAGCATCCGCCAGTACTCCTCCGCTCCTTCCGGGCCGGTCATGATCTCGTCCGGGCACTGGGCCCGCCCTCCCACGTAGACCTGCGGGGCGGCATCGAGGCCGCTGCCCGTCGGGTCCGAGAAGAGCAGGGCGACCCTCCCGTCCCGGCGCACGTTCAGCGCCTTCTGCGCGAAGGCCAGGGAGGTGGTCACCAGGAGGGTCCCGTCCGGGCGCCGGGCCACCGCCGTGGGCCAGGCCAGCGGGGTTCCCTTCTTGCCGAGGGTGACGAACTCGCAGGTCCGGTAGGCGTCCAGGGCCGCGGGGGCGGAGTCGAGTACGGTCATCGCGCCGCGCCACCGTCGAGCTCGAAGAAGGTGGCCCTCAGGGCCCGGCCGGAAAAGGCGTACTGCCTGCGTCCGACCGCCGTGTACGCGGCCGGATGCGCACCGACACGTGCGGCGCGGGCGTTCGCACCCTGCGGAGCGGTCCGGACCAGCCGCGACAGCAACGCCGACTCGCGGCGGAAGGCGCGGTGGAGCAAGACCATCTCGCGGATGTGGGGTCGTTGGGAGGTGGTGCTGGGGGACACTCTCGGTCGCTCCATGGATCACATACGGGGCAATGGACGTACCGAAACTGCCCGCCGCCACTTGGTGTTGGCTTGGCGAACACATGGGCCGTCTCTACGTACCGTGCCGCAACCGCCTCCGACCTGGGCGTTCAGCCTTCGTTGACGACTCGTTCCCGCCACCTCCGGTAGATTTCCGGACGTGTTGCGCATACGAGTGCTGGGCTCCTTGGAGGCCGAGACGAGAGGAACGCCGATCCCCCTGGGAGCGCCGCGGCAGAGGGCCGTGCTCGCCTGCCTGCTTGCGGCCCGGGGGGCGGTGGTGTCCGTCGACCGGCTTGCCGACGACTTGTGGCGCGGCACCCCGCCGGCCAAGGCCACCGTGTCACTGCATGCCTACGTGTCCAACCTGCGCCGTGTGCTCGAACCCGATCGGCCGCCGCGCACGCCTGCGACGGTCCTGGTCACCTCCGCTCCGGGGTACGCCCTGCTCCTCCCCCAGGACGCTGTGGACGCCTGGCGGTTCGAGGACCGGCTGGACCGGGCGCAGCGCGCCCCGGCCGCGCAGGCACGGGAACTGCTGGCCGAGGCGCTGGCCTGGTGGCGGGGCCCGGCCTTCCAGGAGTTCTCCGACGAGACGTGGGCCCGGCCCGAAGCCGCCCGGCTGGCCGCGCTGCGGGCGGACGCCCGCGAGCTGGCCCTCGCCGCGGACCTGCGCACCGGACACACCGTCAGGGCAGCGTCGGCCGCCGCGTCCCTGGTGGGCGAGTACCCGCTGCGGGAGGAGGGCTGGCGGCTGCTCGCACTCGCCCACTGGGCGTGCGGGCGGCGCGCCGACGCCCTGGCCGCGCTGCGCCGGGCCCGGGCGGTGCTGCGCGAGGAGCTGGGCTGCGATCCCTCCCCCGCCCTGGTCGAGCTGGAGCACGCCCTACTCGACCAGCGGCTGGACGTGCTGCGCACGCACGTGCCGGAGCAACGGCCCGGCACCGCCGAACCGGAGCCGCGTACGGAGATCGACCGGCCCGCCCACGGCAACGCCCGGAGCTCCGGCCCCCTGCCCGTCGGCCGACCGCCCCTCTTCCTCGGCCGGCACGAGGAACTCCGCGCCGCCGACACCGCGGCACGACAGGCCCGTACCGCCGGCGGACTACTGCTGGTCACCGGCGAAGCGGGAGCCGGCAAGTCCGCCTTCCTCGACCGGTTCGCGCACCGGCTGCGCCGCGAGGGCTGGACCGTGGTGACCGGCCGCTGCCCCGGGCAGGAGGGGGCTCCGCCTGCCTGGGCGTGGGTGGAGGCACTCGGTGCGCTCGCCCGGGAGGTGCCCCCCGCGCACGCGGCGGACCTGGCCGTACTCCTGCACGAGCCGGAAGGGACGGCCGCCGCCACGCGCGACGAGGCGGCAGCCGACCGCTTCCGTACGCACCGCGCCTTCGCAGCGTGGCTCACCGCCGCCTCCGCCGGGCGGCCCCTCGCGGTGCTGCTCGACGACCTGCACCGCGCCGACGGGGAAACGCTGGCCCTGCTCGAAGCAGCCGCCGCGGTCACCGGCGTCCCCTTGCTCACCACTGCCTGCTACCGGCCCGCCGAGGCGACGGACCGGCTGGGCAAGACCCTCGCGCAGCTCGCCCCGCGCCTCCCGCACCGGATCGCGCTCGGCGGACTCTCGGCGCGCGACGTCGCGACCGTCGTCGGCGCCGTCTGCCGCGAGCCGGTCGACCGGGCGACCGTGGCCACGATCACGGCACGGACCGGAGGCAATCCGTTCTACGTCTGGGAGAGCGCGCGCCTGCTCGACAGCGAAGGGGCGCTGGTGGCCCTCTCCGAGGTCCCCCAGGGCGTCCGGGACGTCCTGCGCAGGCGCCTGGCCCTGCTGCCCGACGCCGCGCTGGCGGCCGTGCGTCTCGCCGCCGCCGTAGGGGTGGAGGCGGACGTCGCCCTGCTGGTCGAGGCGTCCGACGCGGACGAGGAGACCGTACTCGAAGGACTCGACGCCGCACTCGCCGCGGACCTGCTGACCGAGGCGGGACCCGGCCGGGTCGGCTTCGTGCACGCGTTGGTCCGCGACACCGTCTACGCCGACCTGTCCGGCGTACGGCGATCCCGGCTTCACGACCGCATCGCCCGGACGCTGCACCGGCAGCGACCCGACGACCTGGCCGCGCTCGCCCACCACTTCGCCCGATCCGGCAGCGCCGTGAACGCGCCGCTGGCCGTCGAATACGCCCTGCGCGCCGCCGAGCTGGCGGAGCGCCGGTACGCGCACGACGTCGCGGTCGGGCTGATCGCACAGGCGCTGGACGTGCACGGCGCGGCCACCGCCGACCCGTACGCGGACCCCGACGCCACCCTCGCCCTCCTGATGCGCCTGCTCGGGGCGCAGCTGCGCGCCGGCGCCACGGCAGCGGCCCGGCGCACCCGGCAGCGGGCCGTGGACCTCGCGGTACGGGCCCATCGGGACGACCTGGTGGCGGCGGTCTACGGGGCCTGGACAGAGCCCTCACCCTGGCGCAGCCGCCTGGAGGGGTTCTTCGACCGGACCGCGCTGGCCCGTCTCGAACGGCTCGCCCGCGACCACTCCCTGGACGGGGCGACACGGGCCCGCGTGCTCCAGGTCCTCGCCGACGCCGTGGCCGGCGAGGACGCCGCGCGTGCCGGCGACGCCGCCGACGCACAGCTGGCCGTGGCCCGCTCCGTCGGCGGACCACGGCTGCTCGCCTCGGCCCTGATGACCTCGGCGAAGCTGCTGCCCTACGAGCTGCAGGGCGCCACCCGGCCGCCGCTCGTCGCCGAACTGCGCGGGCTCGCCGCGGAGCACGACCTGCCCGCCCACCGCTGGGTGTGCGAGCACCTCGATGCCGTGACGGCGGCCGTCCGCAACGAGCCCGCAGCCGTCCACAAGCACACGACCGCGGGCTTGGATCTCGCGCACCGCTACGGGATGCTGTGGGCCCACGGCATCAACGTCACGACCCTGGCCATGCTCGCCGCCATCGCGGGCCGGTTCCGGGAGGCGGAGGAACGGTACGCCCAGGCGGAGGAGCTGTTCCAGCGGGTCGGGGCGCACCACGCGACCGGCCCGCGCACGCTCGGCCTGTGGACCATCCGCTTCACTCAAGGGCGGACCGCCGACATCGCGCGCAGCGTCCGCGAGGTGCACGAGGCCGTGGGTGCCCCCGTAGCCGTGGCGCACGCTCTCGTGCTGGCCCGCCAGGGCCGGCTGGACGAGGCACGCGACGTAAGCTTCCCCCCGCAACCGGTGACGGACCACCTCTACGGCATGGAGCTCGACTACCGCAGCGAACTCGCCGTCCTGCACGCCGACACCGACGCCGCGGCCCTGCTGGTCGAGCATCTGCGGCCGGTCCGGGACCAGTTCGGCGGCGCGGCGAACGCCGCCTACGCCACCCGCCCGCTCGCCCATCCCCTGGCCGACCTGCACCGCCTCCTCGGCGAAGACGGAGCCGCGGCCGCTGCCTACGCGCTGGCCGAACGTGTCGCCCTGGCCTGGAACGCCCCCCACCACGCCCACGCCGCACGCCGCGCAGCGGCGGACATGGCGGCCGACCGTGATCGGCGCCGGACGTTCGCCCTGTGACGTAGCGCTTCTGTTCGTAGACCGTCTTCCCCAGCCACGAACCGTTCGGGCAGGTCACGCCACCTGAACGCCGGTCCGCACCGGGTGCAGAAGCCCGTCAATCCCCTGCCGGTGATCCCGCCACCTGCCACAACGCCTGTTGCTGACCGGCAGGAACGGCCACAACAGTTCCCACTCGGCATCACTCAAATCACGCCGCCCCATGTACACATCAACGACCTTGACGCAAAGCAGTCACATGATCGGCCGGACAAGTCCTGGCGGGAGCCGCGCGCGCTCGCCCGGTTCGCAGTGGCCTGGGCGGTGAACCAGCCGCAGCCTCAGGCCGCCCGCGGAGGCCTCAGACGAAGAAGGTGCTCCCCGCTGGAGGTCACGTCGTCCGGCCGCGGCTAGGCGACGAGTTCCATCAGGGCCTGCTTCCCCAGCAGGCGACGGCGCGGCCAGGGCCCTGTTGCGGATCGGCCACGCGAATGGGCCCAAGGCGGGAAGCACGCTCCCTGAGCCTCAGGTCGTCTCTCAGCGCTTTCAAGAGGACCAGCGCTGCCTCGGCATCGCTTCACGGAACCCGTGCGCCGATGCGCCGTGTCGTGATCCGCTCGTAGGCGTCGGCCCACCGTCGTGTCACGCTCGAGCCGGGCATGGCAACCGGGCACGCCCGGGGGCTCGTGGTTCTCCTTCCGCGCTATAGGGCTCAGGTCATGCCCTCACCCTTCGCTACTGAATGGCTGGTTCATCGGTGATGATCAATGCATGAACCTCACCAGTCGGCGTAGCGTGCTGACATCTGCGGCTGCCACGATCGCCGCCCTGCCCCTACTCAATGACCTGGCCGGGAACGGCACTGCGGCTGTGGCCGCGGAGGGCCCGACCATCCCGCCCCGGGAGCCCCTCCACTCGAACACAGATCTTTACAGCAGCACTGACTTCAAGGAGGGTACTGACTGGGTACGCCGATTCCGGTGCGGCGGTCAGCCAGAGCTCGGTGACAATCAAAGATCATCCAGCATGGCCGTCCGCAGCACGGCGGTCCTGGCCCCTCACGGCGGCGCCATTGAGGCAGGGACGAGCGAACTGTGTCTGGCCATCGCCGGCTACTCCCACAAGGAGGGCCCGGCCGCTGCCATGCCATCCGCCGTGCCCGGACTCGTCCAGCGGGACTACTGGATGTTCGAGGCGCTCGTCAACAACGACGCGCTCCACATCACCTCGACGCTTTGTGACGACCCTGCGGCCTTGGCCGTCTGCACGAACAACCTGTACGCCGTCTCCCTCCACGGCTTCAGCCCCAAGAAGGGCCCGAAGAACCAGATCCTCATCGGCGGCCGCGACCGGCGGTTGATGGAAAACCTGGCCTGGGCGTTCGACAAGCATGGCCTCAAGCCCCTCAGCGGCAACGACGATCTGTCCGTCACGGTGACCCTGGCAGCGGCTGACTCCGAGCTCAATGGCGATGACGTCCGCAACTTCGTGAACCGCACCCGTACGGGTGCCGGCGCCCAGCTTGAAATTTCCACCGAACTCCGGCGCACTATGTTCGGCACCTTCGACGGCGCGGAAAACCGAAGGGCCACCGCTGGCACCGGTTTCTGGAACGGCTTCACCAACGCCGTCCGCGAGGCCATCGACGTCCACGAACTCGGCCTGGCGAAGCCCGCTCCCTCCACCAGCGTCTGACGCCCGCAGGAGCACGCGGCCCGGTGCTACTGCCCCCGGAAAACCGGGCACCGGGCCTCACCTACGCACGCCATATCGGCGCAGGCTGCCACCGACCCCAACCGCCAGCCGCCTGCCCCGTGCTCCCCCTGGGGAGTTGCTCGGCGGCCGCCACCTGGTCCGGCCACCGGTCCCGGACCAACGCCCCGCGCCGGGTCTGCACCACCACCGTGCCGCCCGGGCCGACCGTTCGGCCGGTGCCGCGCCGGGCGCCGGGCGCCGGGCCGAACGGCTCCCGATACCCACCGCCTGCCCGTCGCCGGCGACCGGCAGCGGTTGTCGGCTGCGTTTCGCCCCGCCGCCGTCCCCGCCCGACGACGTGATCGCCAGCCGGCGCTCGGTGCCCGAAAAAGATTTTCGCGGCCCGGGGCAACCTTTCCGGGGGCGGTGACAACTGGGTGGTGTCCGGACAGGCGGTCCGGTCAGAGGCAACGGCTGAAAGAGAGCATCGACATGTTCCCTCGCCCATCCACGTCGTCGGAGGCGTCGCCCGGCGGCCGCGGCCGCCGCGGTCGCGCGTCGTCCCGCTCGGCCGCTCCGGGGCGGCGGCCGACGCATCGTGGTCGTCGGTTGTATCAGCGTCGGAGTTTCTGGGCGGCCGTCAGCCTGGCGGTCGTAGGCGGCTCCGTGGTCGTGGTCAACACGGCCTCGGCGGGAACCGTGGACACGAACGCCTGGTACATGCTGGTCAACCGCGACACCGGCAAAGCACTGGACGACCTCGGCTACGCCACGAACGACGGTGCTCCGCTGGTGCAGTGGCGCCGCACCGGCGCGGCGAACCAGCAGTGGAAGTTCATCGACGCAGGTGACGGGAACTACCGGTTGCAGAACCGGCACTCCGGCAAGGTGCTGGACGACTACAACTGGTCGAAGACCGAGGGCTCCGAGCTGGTGCAGTGGAGCGACCTGAACGGCGCCAACCAGCAGTTCCACATGGAGAAGTCGCCGGACGGCTACGTGCGTCTGATCAACCGCTTCAGTGGCAAGGCCGTTGAGGTCCCGGGCGGCACCAAGGCCGACGGGGCCCACATCGCCCAGTACCACGACTGGAACGGCCCCCAGCAGCAGTGGCAGCTCGTCCCGGCCGGTAGCGCCAGCGGCGCCGGGAACACAGGGAGCTCGGGCAGCAGCGCCACGCCCACCACCCCTGCCACGCCCGGCGGCAGTCGGCCGGCGAGCCAGGCTCCGAGCGGTACCCACCCGACGTCGACGCCGCCGACGCCTACCGCCGGCGGCAGCGGCACCTCGACGAAGAGTTTCATGGGCAGCAACACGGTGCTCATCGGCGGCTCGATGAACGACGCCTCGGCGAGCGCCGCGCCGTTCGACGTGCAGTACGCCTATGTGCACAGCCAGCCCGCACCCTCGTCGGACTACTACACGGCGGCTCGCTGCCAGGACGCGTGGACGGGCTGGTGGGGCTGCTGGAACGGCAGCACCACGGCACCCGGCACGTACGTGACCTGGCGGGACGCCAAGGCGGCCCAGCAGACCTACCAGGGCAAGCCGCGCCCGCAGAAGTTCCTCTGGACCTGGTACTCGCTGCGCGACCTCGGCGACGCGGCGGGCCAGGGCGACGGTCCGGGCGAGGTTCAAGCCATCAACAGGGCCGACCTGCTCACCCGCTACATGAACGACTACCGCTTCTTCCTCCAGAAGATCGGCACCTCGCACGACATGATCGACATCGAGCCCGACTTCTGGGGCTACGTCCGGTCGCTCGGCAACCCGCACCAGGTCACCGCGCAGGTCACGGCCGCGAATCCGACGGACTGCGGATCGCAGGAGAACAGCGCTGCGGGCCTGGCCCAGTGCCTGATATCGATGGCGCACAAGTACGCGCCGAACACGGGCGCCGGGTTCCACCTCACCTGCTGGGACTGGCAGAACAACACGCAGGCCTGCGTCAAGGACTACGCGGACCTCGGGGCGAAGAACGCCGACTTCCTGGCCACCGACGTGGTGGACCGCGACGCGGGCTGGTACGCCCTGCCGGCGAACGGTGGCCGTGACACCTTCTGGAACGACCAGAAGGCCGCCGCCCAACTGGCGTTCTACAAGACGATGGCCGAGTCGGTGGGCAAGCCGGTGGTCCTGTGGCAGATCCCCCTGGGCAACATGGCGCAGAACAACACCCGCAACCACTACAAGGACGACAAGGTCGACTGGCTCCTGTCGCACATGGACCAGGTGGCGAACGCGCACATCGCCGGTCTGCTGTTCGGTGCCGGGCAGCAGGAGCAGACCGCGGTCGAGTCCGACGGCGGGAACCTGATCAACAAGACGATCGCGTACCGCAACTCGGGCGGCACGCCGCTCAAGTAGCCACACGCAGCCGGTCGGCCCACCCTTCGACGGGGCCGCGTTCATCCCCCGTCGTCCCGCCGAGCACTTCTCGGCCGGTGCCGACCGGCTGCCGCTAGCCGTAGCGCGCCGGCCGGGGCGCCGGCAATCTCAGTTCATGGCGCGAAAGCGGGAATGGACGCACAAGAAGCAAGCCCCAGGCCTGTGGCCCGGGGCTCTACCTATCCTTTGGGCCTTCGGCCACACTCTCCGATCAGCCGGGGTGCGACGGTGCCGCACGTTCCGGCGCTGACAGAAGCGACACCTCGTCACATAACGCCTTCTCGTAGCGGCACTCCACCCGTGGATCGCAGCGCCCGCATCGCGCGACAGAGGGTCGATGCGAGACAGCTCGCCGATCCTCCGCAGTCGATCTCGGTATGCCAGCCTTCGCTGACGTCGCCAACCACGCCACCACTACGTGGACGTATCGGGATCGTCCCTGAAATCCATGGTCGCCACGAAGCTGAATTGCCTACGCTCCAACCCATGCGAACCGTCTTCGTGAAGATCGACTCACTAAGCAAAAGTGAGGAGCCCCGTCAGTCGCCGGGGCTCCCTTGATGCGGCGGGCAGACTCACCCGCTGGGCTCTCGCCCCTCAGTCAGGGTGATTCCCGCAGATACAGGGCTCCGCAGCTGTGACAGATCGGCATCCCCGCATTCCCCCAGTCGTCAACGGATCGCAACGCAGCTTCCGGGCTCAACTCTCGACCGCACATGCCCGTCGCCTCTTCCTCGCGCACGACGTGCCAAGTCTTGACCTCCCCATCTTCAGGCTCGGCGCCGTCAACGTATTCCGCTCGAAGTTCGTGCTCCATGCGAGCCTTCCAATCGCCAGTCATCCGGTGGACGGACCTGCCTCTGGTCAACGAGGCAAGAGCACAGACTTTAGGGACGGCGGGCCCCTGCGGAGGGACGCAAGCGCATATGCCGCCCGTTAGGGGCAGACTCTGGCCAGTTCGCGACTGGCGGGCGCACCGCATCAACCGCGGGAGCCCGACAGGAACCTGAACGGCCCTCTTGATTGGTGCAGAGAAGCCACACCCCGACGTGGAAGTGCGGGGTGGGCGTGTCGCCTACGTGCCCACGGGCAAGGCCGGGCGGCGGGCGAAGTACGGGAGCGGAGCGTGGGCACGAGCCCCGTGCGTTGCAGCGCGGGCAGGCCGAGGGCCTCGTGCAGCAGGTCGAGGCAGGTCCGCCGGATGGCGTGGGTCGGCTCCGAGGTGGGCGGGTACCCCCCACCGAGCTGCCGGCTCCGCAGCGCCCCGGCCTCCGCGAGACGTACGTACGGGCCGAGCACCGCTTCCTCCGGGAGCCGCTGCAGACTCCCCCGAGCGCCGACCGGCAGCGGGTTGCGGTCCAGCGTCTGCTTCAGCTCCCCGCGGACCATGGCAGGCTGCCGCCGGCGGCCGTCGCCGGCATCGAGGTCCTCGAGGAGCCCGTCGAGCGCGACGAGGGAGGGAAGGAGCGGCACGCGCCGATTGCCGGGTACCGCCCTGCGCCCCGCCGGACATCAAGCGCTTCCGGCTCCGAGGTAAGGGGTTTCTCCACTTTCTGCCCGCTCCACGCACCTGCGCGCGCGAGGGGTTTCTCGACCTACTGGACCCCTACGCGTCCGCGCGCGAAAGGTGCCCCTTTCAGCAGGGGTCAGCGAATCGGTCGGAAGTAGTGGTGGCTGGGGTCGTTCCAGGAAAACCCTGGCTTCACCAGACCAAATTGTGCTGCCAGGGAAGTCACTGGTGGGCCAGAGGTGGACCGCGTGGTTCGTCTTGTTGGTTCCCCTGATGGCTCCCGCACTGCTGGCGTTGTAGCAGCGCCCGACTTCCGGATCAAATTCGATCGGGCGCAGCCCACCCCCATCGCAGTACTCGAAGTAGCAGGAGCCTCCCCCGGGCGGAGGGCAAGCGGGTTCCATAACGCGCCTGCGCCCGGCAGCCCACGCCCAGGCCGTTCGTCGCGAGGGCAAGGATTCCCGCGAGCGCAAGGCGCTTGGCGGTGTGCCGCGGTGTGTTCATGACCATGTCCGGTAAACGAGGGCCAGCGGATCAGTCGAGGACCGACCGGCTGATGGTGGTCTCACGCCCCAACAGCAGGACACGGCGTGCCTGCGAGGGCGCATGGGATCCGACGCACACAATGCCGGTAAATGCCCGATTCATGCGAACAATCCATGCCGAGTTCATGACACAGGAGTGCGTGCAAATGGATCTGGAGCTCACCGACAAAGTCGCCGTCGTCACCGGTGCCAGCAAAGGCATCGGCTTGGCCATCACCGAGGCGTTCCTGCGTGAGGGCGCGCGTGTAGTCGCCGGCAGCCGTTCCGAGACCCGTGAGCTGACCGCGTTGCGTGAGACATATGACGTGGCCTTCGCAGCCGGCGATCTGGCTACCAGCGAAGGAGTGGAGGCACTGATCCAGGCGGCGATGGAACATCATGGCAGGATCGACATCCTGGTCAACAACGTCGGAGCCACCAAGCCCCGCACCGATTTCCTCGCCATCGACGACGCACAGTGGCAGCGGGGCTTCGACCTGAACTTCTTCAGCGCCGTCCGCGCCAGCCGCGCCGCGCTGCCGCACCTGCTTGCGGACGGCGGAGGCGCTATCGTCAACATCAGTTCCCTCAACGCCCGGATGCCCTTCCCCACGGTGGTGGACTACTCGGCGGCCAAGGCCGCGCTGACCAGCCTTACCAAAGCGCTGTCGGAGGAGTTTGCGCCGCGCGGCGTCCGGGTGAACGCCATCGCTCCGGGACCGGTCCGCACCCCGTTCTGGACCGCCCCCGGCGGCTTCGCCGAGGCGGTGGCGGCCAGCGCAGGGACCACTGCCCAGGAGGCCGTGGACGTGGTGGTGCCCCAGCAGACGGGCATCACCACAGGACGCTTCACCGAACCTCAAGAGGTCGCCGACCTCGCGCTCTTCCTGGCCTCACCCCGCGCCGCGAACATCACAGGCGCCGAATTCCTCATCGACGGCGGCCAGACCAAGACGACCTGAGCCCTGGCGCGACGGTGCCGCAAGGGAATCCTGCAAGGGGCTTCATGGCACAACCACTCGGGCGGCTCGGATCGACTTCAGCGCGGCCAGGCCCCAGCAGATGCCCCTTTCGGCCCGGCGAACCTGTGGGGCCACAGCACTAGGGATCCCGTCGCCTCAGCTCGGCCTGCGTGCAGGGTGATGTGGTCCTTTACGAAGCGCCAGTTCGGTTCGCCCTATCCCCTTCCGTACGAGGCCGCTCAAGGACCTTGCTCTTGAAGGCCATCGCGTTGACGTCGTCGTAAAGTGCAAAGTACCGGCTTCATGGCAGAGCCCGACCAGGCCAAACGCCACCCCGTGCCAGTACAGCCAAGCCAGACACCGCCCTCCTGGCAGTGGAGCACCACGCCCGCGTGCGCTCAACCAGCGGAAAGCCGGAGACCTGTCCCGCCATCACTGCCACCCGCCCGCCACTGTTGGCAGACACATTCCTCGCCCGGGCGGACGTAGGGCACCCCGTGCCGGACCACCCCGCCCGCCGTCCTCTCCGGTGCCTCGCAGCATGGCCGGCCGCCAGCGTCACCCGCAGGCCGCCCGCCCCTGAGCGGAACCCGTCGATGATGCGGACCTCCCCCAGCACGCCAGCGACGCCGGCCCGGCGCCGTGAGCCGGCTCACCGACGCCTCGGTCTCCCCCGCCGTAAGGGTGGCCAGTTCCTCGGCATGCTCATCGGTGAACAGCCGGACAACTGGTCCTCGTCGGCGACACCGTCGGCCTTCTCGGCCAGGGCCAGATGGGGGTCGCAAGCCGGAACCGGGACGTACGCCGGATGCACCGGCTCGGGTTCTCCCCACAGGTTCCTTCGGTTCGTCAGGGTGAGGGTGGGTCGTCGAGGGCGAGGCCGGTTCCGGCTATGAAGCCGTTGAGGTCTGGAATCGGTGTTGGAGTCGCTTGATGAGGTTGCGGAGGAGGGTCTCCAGGCCGTCGAGGGGCGACGACGGCGAGGTTGGCCAGGCTGCGTTTGACGTGGGCCACACACCTTCGACCGGGTTCAGGTCGGGCGAGTAGGTCGGCAGAAGGAACACCGTCAGCCAGTCCCGGTCGTCGATCATCTGGCGCATTTTGCGGGAAACGTGGGTGTTCGGCCGGTCCCAGACCGACACGAGCGGCGCCTTGACGAGCTGGTGGACGCCGTTGGGCAAGGCGATGAAATCGCTTTCGCCCATGCTGCGGCGCTTGCCCCAGCCCGCCGGATGGGCGAGGAGACGATAGGACAGGCGGGTGCGGGAGCCGGGCCGCAATGCATCAATCCGGCCACCGACAGCTGCCCCGAGCGGCGCCCGCTCACCGTTACGACCGGGGTGTGTCTGCTTCGTCCCCAGCTTCGTCCTCGGGGCGGTCTGCGGCTGCCAGTAAGGAACGAGCTCACCCAGGCAGAGGGGCAGACCACCAGCGGCGTCACCACGAACCTCATGACTGTCAGTTGGCGACCACCACGGTGAAGCTCTGGGAACCGTCCGCTTCGTACCGGAGCGAGTCGGGGTCGCCGCCGACATGGTCCAGCAGGCTCCGGGCCATGCTGGTGCTGACGCGCCGAGGTTCCTGCGTATCGCCGGCCGGGGGCGCGGTGGGCGCCGTGGGGTCGTAGCGGGGGAGGGCCACGTCCTCGTTGACCGTGGAGGAGAAGGCCGCCGCCTTCGCGGCTACGACCACGCGCACGCGCTTCGGAACGCCCCAGCCCGAGGGCTCGTCGATTAGGGTGAGCCGGACGTTCCCGAGCCCGTCGTCCATGCCCCACGGGAGCGTCCACTCCAGTATTCCGTCCATCGCTGCCGGAATGATGTTGCGCGCGCGCTGATCCTCGATGAGCGGAGGGAAGATCGCGAGCAGGGCCTTCAGGTGCATTAGTACGTTGTTGGTCCAGACGTCGAGAGTCATCGGTCCCCCTTCAAAGGTGCCGTCATCGAATCCGATCCCTGCCCCGAGAGGAATAGTCCGCCTGGGTGGCTCTCCATGACCAAGCTCCCGAGCCTCTGCTCGAACAACTCAGCCGCTTGTAGCCGTACGGTCTCCCGGCACTGCCGTCCCGTGGCGGTCAGGCCGCCCCCGTCCGCATACCTCACGCACCACGGAATAGAGCCCACCCCAAACCCATCGTGGAGCGGGTCGTTGACATGGAACGTCTCGTTCGCGGATCCGGTCCTGCCGGAGTGTCGGCATCGTGAGTCCGGTGGGCCGGAAGACGGCGGCGAAAGTGGTGCCGATGGGCGAGCACGGTGAGACGAGGAGCTGCGGGGCGAGCGGCTCGCGGCCATGCAGACCGCCCTTCCGGAGACCATGGCTACCCACGGCCTGAAGACCACGATCACTTCCGCCACCGCACCATCGAGGCACAGGCCTTCGCGGAAGGCCCGCCACGGGTCGCGGCCCGCCTGCACGCCGTCGACCCGGTCCGGCACCCGGGGCCCCTGGGTCTCCCGATCGCACGAAGGACCGGAACCAACCCGCCAACGAGGTAAGGAGCACGATAGGTGGCCCTTGAACACGCTAGTGCCGCATCAGCGAACCTTCGCCCCGCCGGAGCGAGCGTTCGGTTCGGTTGCTGGTCCGGTGTGCAACTGAGCGGTCACTGGCCGCGTGTCCTTCCGGGCCCAAAACCGTGTGCGAGCCGCCCGAAGGGGCCTTTACCCTCCGGGCATGGATCTTCGCGAAGAACTTCCCAGCGACAGGCAGGCCGTGCGGGATGTTCACCTGCAGGCGTTCGGTAACCATGGCCTGGTCGTCGCCGACCTGGTCGATACCCTGCGGGACACGATCACACCCCAGGACGGTCTCTCGCTGGTCGCCGAGCACGAGGGGCAGGTCGTCGGGCATGTCATGTTCACCCGCAGTCTTCTCGATGCGCCTCGTCGGCTGGTTGACGTGCAAGTCCTCAGTCCTTTGGCCGTGATGCCTCAGCTCCATAAGCGGGGTATCGGCTCGGCCCTGGTTCGACACGGCCTGGGGGTCCTCGCCGAGCGAGCTGTTCCGCTCGTCTTCCTGGAGGGTGATCCGGGCTATTACTCGCGCTTCGGCTTCGTGCCCGGTGGTGGCCTGGGCTTCCGAAAGCCGTCCCTGCGCATCCCGGACGGCGCCTTTCAGGTCATCAGGTTCCCGGAGCATGAGCCATGGATGACGGGGACGCTGGTCTATGCGGAGCCGTTCTGGCGGCATGACGCAGTCGGCTTGCGTGACCCCAACGCCTAGTGATGCGAGCGCCGGTACCCCTGCTTGTGACATGACGCGCCGTTTGGATGCTGGTCCGGGTGGGGTGGTGTCGCCAGGCTGTGCGGGTGGCAGAACGAGTACGCGCCCGCGAGATCGAGGACAACGAGGGCAGGCACCTGCTGCGGATCACCGCAAGGTACTGGGTCGGTGGTGATCTGGAGGCGGGCGCAGGTGGTGCTGCTGTCCGCGCGGGGCAGGCCGGTGGCGAAGATCGCCCAGGTGACGTTCGCCAGCGCGGACCAAGTGCGGGATGTGATCCACGATGTGGTCGGGCGTCACCGAACTCCTGAAGGCCGGGACCATCAAGCGCAACCCTGAGTAACAGAGCATCACATTGAGCTGAGCCCAGTGGTAACACCGCCGACGGCAGGGCACCCACGACAGGGAACAGGCCGGAGCTGGTCTGTACACGGAAGGCAGGTAACGGAGACTTCCGCCCCCTGCCGATGGCCTCGCACGGCACCTGCAGCACCCCAGTGCGGTGGCGACCTCGGCGGCGCCGGGGTAGAACTCGCACACGGGTCTTCGAACGCCGCGTCACCGGAACCGCGAGCACCGGCACCGGCACCGGCACCGGCACCGGCCTCGCCATCGTCCGCTGGGTGGCCGAACTCCACGGCGGCACCGCCCGACTCTCCCCCGCCCCCGGCGGCGGCCTGCTCGCCGAACTCCTGCTCGGCGGCGCGACACGATGAGCCCGCCGATCACGCTCTCGGACGCTCCCGCGGCGCCTGAGCACCAAGGTCCACCTGACCGCGGACGGCGAAGCGGGGGTAAGGCTCAGCCGTGTGCTGAACCGCCGTGCACGGCGGTGACCAGCCAGGAGTTGCTGCGCAGCCACAGCCCGCTGTCCGTCTCGTGGCGCTGCAGGGCAGCCGTCAGCGCCTGGCGCGCGGCGTCCTGCTCGGGTGGGGTCACCTGGTCGAGGAGGTGACGTCCGGGACCGGAGTCCAGGAGGAACGCCGCGGCGTCCGCCGCGTCGGCGCCCCACTTCCCCGCCGCTTCGATGCGCTGCACGTTCACCTCCTCGAACCCGCCCGCGGCGAGCAGGCCGTGGATCCGGCCGGGATCAGTGAGCGAGAACATGCCGGGGCCGTCGGCCTTCCCGAAGCCGCCGATCGGGAGGATGTGCTTGAGCGAGGCCAGTGCTGCGAGCCATTCGTTGGCCTCGGCCTCGGCCGCGCAGATGAAGGCCAGCCGGCCGCCGGGGCGCAGGGCGCGGTGGAGGTTGGCGAACGCGGCGACCGGGTCGGTGAAGAAGGTCATGCCGTACCGGCTGATGACCGCATCGAACGACCCGGCGTCCAAGGGCTGGACCTGGGCGTCTCCCTGCACGAAGGCCGCGTTCGCGATTCCTTCGCGTGCGGCGCTCTCCCGGGCCTTGTCCAGCATCGGCTCCGAGAGGTCCAGGCCGAGCACCCGGCCGCGTGTGGCGCGCCGGGCGGCGAGGCGGGTGGTGCGGCCGGCTCCGCAGCCGACGTCCAGGACGGTGTCGGTCTCGGAGATGGCCGCGGCGTCCAGCAGGGGCTGGTTGAAGCCGTCGTTGACGGCGTCCCAGCGCTCCTGACTGCGGGCCCACTGGGCGCCCTCGTATCCGTTCCACGCCTCGGCCTGCACGGTGTTGGCGAACTGCTCCATGACTGAACTCCCTCCCGCCGGGGCGCGACAGGGCGCCCCGACCCTAGTATGGGCAAGTGCCCAAACAGTATGGGCGAACGCCCATACTTGCAACGGGCCAAGAGAAAGGGGCTGTTGTGTCACCTCGTGGAGTGGCGATTCCGGACCTGCGGGAGCGGCTGTTCGCGGCCGCGGAAAGGGTGGTGGCCCGAGACGGGGCCGCCTCTCTGACCAGCCGCGCGGTCACCGCGGAGGCGGACTGCGCCAAGGGCGTGTTGCACACGCACTTCGCCGGTCTGGACGAGTTCGTCGCCGAACTCGTCCTGGACCGCTTCGCCCGCAGCGCCCGCCAGGCCCAGGCGCTGGAGGCCAAGGTGGGCCATGGCACGGTAGCGGAGAACCTCCAGGAGGTCGTCGGGGCGCTGCTGGACTCCCTGCCCCCGGCGGTGGTGGGCCTGGCGATGACCCGCCCCGCGGCCGCGTCACACACCCGCGAGGGCTTCCAGTCCGGCGCGCCCGCCTTCGATGCGATCCAGCAGGCCGTCACCGCCTACCTTCAGGCGGAACAGTACGCTGGCCGCATCCCCGCCGACAGCGACGCCGCCACCATCGCGCTCGCGCTCGTCGGCACGACCCACCACCTGCTGATGACCCACAGCCCCGGACAGGCCACGGACACCGCGGCGACCACGCAGCGGCTGCTGGCCGTGCTCCTTGGCCGCTGAGGCCCCGCACTTCTGTGGGGGGTCAGCGAGCGTAGCGGGCTGCCAAGGTGTTTACGGTCGCGGCGATGCGGTCGCGGAGTTCGTCCGGTGCCACCACCTCGATGTCCGTGCCCAGCCGCAGGAACTCCCCGTAGGCGTGGTCGATCGACTCGATCGGCACCCAGGCCTGCGTCCACCCCTCGCTCGCAGGCGGCACGCCGAGACGGCGGGCGCCTTCCGGGGTGAGCCGTACCAGGGCCTTCCCGGTGTGCAGCCGGGCCCTGAAGTCAGCCAGGTAGCCCTCCCAGTAGGCGGCCAGGTCGAAGCCGTCCGGGGCGGTGAACTCCTCCAGCGGTCGGATGCCGAGGATCTGGTCGATCCGGTAGGTGCGGATCCCGGAGGGCCCGCCCGCGACCAGGTACCAGCGGCCCGCCTTCAGTACGAGCCCGTACGGCTCGACCCGGCGCTCGATCTCCTCCGGCGCCCGCCAGCGCCGGTACCGCAGCACCATTGCCCGCCGCTCCCACACCGCGGCGGCGGCCGGGGCCAGATAGGGCGTGTGGTCGGCGTCGTTGTACCAGCCGGGTGCGTCGAGCAGGAAGCGTTTACGGATACGTTCGGCGTGCTCGCGCAGCTCCGCCGGAAGCGCGGCATGCAACTTGAGTTGCGCGGTGGCGAGCGCCTCCCCGAGTCCCAGGTCGGCTGCGGCACCGGGGAGCGCGGCGAGGAACGCGGCCTGCGCCTCGTCCGCGGTGAGTCCGGTGAGCCGGGTCCGGTATCCGCCGACCAGCCGGTAGCCGCCCGCGTGTCCGGCGGCGCCGTACAGCGGGATGCCGGCGGCGCCGAGCGCCTCGACGTCCCGGTAGACCGTACGGACGGAGACCTCCAGTTCCTCGGCCAGTTCCCGGGCGGTCATCCGGCCCCGGTTCTGGAGCAGGAGGAGCAGAGTGACCAGCCGACTCGCGCGCATGCCGCCCAGTATCCACATCCACTGACAGCAGATGTCAGGGGACCGTCCCTAACCTGCGACGCATGAACGACTTCGACTTCCTGCACGGCTCCTGGGACGTGGCCAATCGCCGTCTCACCGCACCGCTGGCACCGGGCACCGGAGCCTGGGTGGAGTTTCCGGGCCATGCCGTGATCCGGCCGCTGTTCGGGGGCGCCGGCAACATCGACGAGATCACCTTTCCCACCCTCGGCCGCCAGGGAGTGACCCTGCGGCTGCTCGACCGCCAGACGGGACGCTGGTCGATCCACTGGTCCGACAGTCGGACGGGCCGGCTGGACCCGCCCGTGATCGGTGGCTTCACCGGGGAACGCGGTGACTTCTACGGTGACGACACCCACGACGGGCGCCCGATCCGAGTGCACTTCACCTGGCACCGCCTCGGTCCGGACCACGCCCGCTGGGAGCAGGAGTTCTCCGCCGACGACGGCCGCACCTGGGAGCACAACTGGACCATGGACTTCACCCGAACCGGGCGGGCCGGCGCATGAGCATCGTCGAACTGCGGCAGTACACCCTGCGTCCCGGAGCCCGGGAAACGCTGATCGAGCTGTTCGAGCGCGAGTTCGTGACCGGCCAGCAGGCGGTCGGCATCACCGTCGGCGGACGGTTCCGCGACCTGGACGACCCGAACCGCTTCGTCTGGCTGCGCTCCTTCCCCGACATGGCGCACCGTCGGCGCTCGCTGGAGGCCTTCTACACCGGACCGGTCTGGCGGGAGCACCGCGAGGCGGCCAACGCCACCATGACCGACAGCGACGACGTCCTGCTGCTGCGCGGACCCGGCTACACGCCCGCGCCCAGTGCTCGCGAGGTGCTCGCGACCGTCTGTCATCCGTCCGCGGCGACCGCCTTCGACGGGTACGCCGCCCGGCACTTGAACCCGGGCCACGCACTGCACCGCACCGAGCACGCCCAGAACGACTACCCGCGCCTGCCGGTCCGCACCGGGGAGGACGTCAGGGTCTGGTTCGGCCCGGCGCACCCACCGCCCTGGCCGAGCCGCAGGCTTCGGCTCGAACCGGTGACGACCTGAGTCCTGTCCGGCGGATCCGGTACGGCTCCAACCGCACTTCGGCGGAGGGCCGGCGCACCTCGTAGTGGAAGCATCCGTATGCCACTGCCCTGCCGTGTACGAGCATGACGTCCGGGTCGTTGAACGCATCGTCGAAGGCCGCATCGAAGCCGGTCGTGGCGTCGGCCGGAATCTCCAGCAGGCGACCATCCGCGATACGGCCCCGGGCGTCATGGCGGCGCACGGTACACAGCGCTCCCTGCCGAGCGAAGGGGTGGTCCTCTCCCGAGGTGTACCCACCGCAGCCATCGGCTTGGATGAGGACGGGACCCCGTTCGTCGTACGCGCCCGGACCGGCACCCGTCGCGGCGGCCCAACGACGCAACGGGGGCCCGGCGCATTCGAACGACATGGCCCTTGAAGGAGCGTGCGAGGGCTCACCGGCCGACGCCCAGCTGTCACGTGGTCCCGGAGAAGAACGCCTACGACGCCGTAGCTGACGACCAGACCATCTCGCCAGAGGACGAGGACATACTGGACACGGCGTTCGGATTGACCGCGACCTCGCGCCTGAGCTGTCGGGTGCCGTGACAGACAAGCTGCAGGGACTGCATCCCGAGAGCGGTCCTGCGTGCCGGGCGCGAGGGGCCGCGGCGGCACGGGGACGGCCATGCGCCCGTGCGCGGCCGCCCTCGTTGCGCCTCCGGCCTCGGGTCCTGCCCGAAGCCGAACCTGGGCGAGGCAGACAGCCCTCTGATGAACGCACACAGGGGGTGTGGCGCGCAATGCGCTGCACCCCTGCATGTGTCCCGACTGATCGTCGGCGACCGTCGTCACCAAGTTGGATCCGGTCCAGTACACAACGTGGATGGCCAGGCACCGTGACCGGGTCGGTCTGCAGGAAACGACCGGTGCTCGGGTCGTAGAGGCGCACGCCCCTGAGAGTGAGGCCGGTCAGCGTCTCGTCGGAGCGCTGCTCACCACCCAGCCAGCTGTAGCGGGCCGCCGCCTGTCCGGTACGGGCATTGCCGTACTCGTCGGAGTCCAGCGCGGTGTCGGTCGGCAGGGCCAGAGCCACGTCGCCGTGCAGGTTCACCCGTTGCAAGATCCTGCCGCCGGCCTTCGCAGTGGTGGCGGCCAGGTTGCCGTCGATGCCTCGGATAGCTGGCGCCGGGTTCCGGCGGTCTGCTGCTGAGCCAGGTCGTTGGAGTAGCAGGCCAGGGTGGCCTCGGATCTACTCGCGGCGGTCGTCCGGATCCTGACCCAGGACGGGACGGTGGTCGGGGCGGGCTTCCTGGTCGCCGAGACCGTGGTGGCCACGTGTGCGCACGTCGTCGAGGCGGCCCGGAGCGGCCCGGGCGGTGCGGTACTGCTGGCCCTCCCGTGCGTCAAAGGCACAGAACGCGTGCACGGAACCGTGTCGGCCGAGCTGTGGCGCGGAGCCGAGCGCGAGGACGTGGCGTTTATCCGACCTGTGCACCCACCGGGGCTGGTGGCATCTCGGCGAACTGCAGCACCGTCTCCAGCGCGAGCCGGCCTGGTGGCCCGTCAGGTTGGCCCCCTGGCTTCGAACGCCTCGGCCAACTCGGCGTCCGCGAACAACTCGCCCGGCTCGTCACGGACCGGCATCGCCAACGGGTACGGGCCCCGTGCCGCCACCCGGTCGGCTCAGGCACCTTCAGCCCGGCCCCGGCCGCATCGACATTTCGCACCCCTCACTCAGCCCGCGGATGGATCCAGGCGGCAAGCCGCTCGTGCTCGTCAGCAGCCTGCGCGAATCCCGCCTGGAAGGCAGGAGCCCATGCCGCGAGATCGCTCGGGTCGGTACCGAAGGCACGAACCGAGGTCTCGTCCGGAGCAACGGTGAGCACGGACTGCGTGCCCAGTGCGAAAAGCGCCTGCTGGTGCGGCTCTCGCGGGTGCTGATGCGCCAGTGGTTCGACAACGAGGACCCTCTGGGCTCCGCGGGCCAGGTCGGCGTTGGTGCCCTCGCGCAGTGCGCCATCCATGTAGTGCCGGTCACCGACCTCGATCGGTGAGGCCGTGCCGGGGAAGGCGCTGCTCGCTGCAACGGCGTGAACCAGCGGCACGCCGCTGTCGCGGTCCCAGACCACGGGCCTGCCGCTCGCCACGTCCACGGCCGTTATCAGAAGATGACGTTCTGGCCAGACCTCGGTACCGATCAGCTCACGACGAACAGCGAGCAGCGCCTGCTGCGCGCGCGGGTCGGCCGTCTCCAGAGCGATCCGTCCCACGCGGCGCCGGACCTCGTCCGGCGTCAGGCCCGGCGTTCCGAGCACGGCGAACACCTCGCCCGTCCGTCCCGGGTCGGGCCCGGCGGATCGGGGGCGAGCACCGGTCAGTGGGCTGGCGAGGCGGCCTAGGCCATCCTCGGCGCCGAGCGCTGCCGCCACGATCGCACCTGCCGAGGTGCCGACGATCGTGTCTGCCTCGCTCAGATCCACACCCTTGTGACGCAGACCGTGGGCCAGCCCGGCCATCCAGGCCGTGCCCGCGGGGCCGCCCGGGCCTAGCACGAGCGCGCGGCCGATCGAGTACCCGGTTTCTTCCTGTTCGGCGACGTTCGGCACGCGTATCACGCCGCCACGATCGGAGTAAGGAACACCCAGACGTGGCCGAACGGGTCGCGTAGCATCGACTGACGCGCACCGTAGGGCATGTCAGTCGGCGCCGTGAGCAGCTCGGCGCCCCTGTTCACAGCCGTCGTGGTCAGGCCGTCCACGTCCGGCACGTACACGTGCAACGCAACCGACGCTCCCGCCCGGTCCGGAATCGAGAACGGGACGTCGACGTCACCGAGCATGAGTGTGGAACCCTGGACAGCGACCTCGGCATGCACGATCCGCCCGGCGTCGCCTTCTAGCCGGAAGAGCTCGACGGCGCCGAACGCCTGCGCATAGAACTCGATCGCCGCGGCGGCGCCGTCGACCATGATGTGCGGGATCACCGCATTGCGGTAGTGATCGGGAATTTCGATCCGGGCTGCGTACTCGGTCACTGCGAACCTTCCTGAAGGTCACCGCCGGTCGGTCCCGCGGCCCTGGAAGGAACTTAGAAACTCAAGTTTGGTTGAGGTCAAGCAGGCGATCTGAACATGCCCGCTTGCAGGCCACTGTAATGGAGGCCCCTCATGACCTCCGACAGCGGAAACTTGACCCTTTGCCGTCCGGCCGTTGTCAGTGCCCGCTGGCAGGATCACCGGCATGACACCCTTGCTTCTCACCGACATCGAACGAGCCGTTCGCAGCAACTGGAGTGCCGAGACGTGCACCCCTGAGTTCCGATCACGCTGGACCGAGGACAACCCGGCCCGGGACCAGTGCGGGGTGACCGCCATGGTGCTCAATGACCTGCTGGGAGGCGAGCTGATCCGGGGAGAGGTCCACGTCAACGGAGAGCGCGTGGACTACCACTGGTGGAACCGCCTGGGCATGGGCATGGGCATTGAGATCGACCTCACCCGCGAACAATTTGGGCCGGACGAGTCCGTCACCGGGGGCATCGTCATTCCCCGCCCGCCCGTAACCGAGTGGGGCAGGCTCCGTGCGGAGTACGAGCTTCTCCGTGACCGTGTCATGGAGAAGCTCCCCCAGGGACTGTAAATCGTTCGGCTCTGGCGCGTAGTCGGTTTTGACGTCGAGCCCGGAGGCGCTTCTGCGGCTTCTTCGTGGCTCCGGAGAGGTAGCGGTCCACCGTCTTGCGGGAGACGCCGGGGCGCTCGGCCAAGGAGCCGCCCTCCCGCGTGCGAGGCTCTACAACCGGGAGCGCACCCGCTGCTTCATCACCCGCACCGCCGAGGATCTCCTGGCCGCCGCCCTGACCGCCGGCAAACCGACTGCGCTGGTCAGTCCTGCGAGACCGCTTGGAGCAGGTCGCCGACCTTGGCGTCCGGAAGTGCACGGGCGACGTCGGCCAGCGCGACGATGCCGACGAGTGTGTGTCCGTCGATGACGGGCAGCCGGCGGACCTGGTGCTCGCGCATGGTGCGCAGGATCTCCTCGGCATCGTCGTCAGCGCCGATGGTCACCGCCTCGCCCTGGGCCAGGTCGCCTGCCTTGACCGAGGCGGGGTCCTTGCCCACGCCCAGGACCTTCACCACGATGTCCCGGTCGGTGAGCATGCCCTTGAGCTTCTCGTCCGTGCCGCAGATCGGCAGTGCGCCGACCCCCAGCTGGGTCATCTTCTTCGCTGCTTCGAGCACCGTCTCCTGGGCGCCGATGCACGTCGCGTCCGCCGTCATGATCTCGCGGGCCTTCGTCACTGCCGTACTCCTTCGTCCTCGTCCGCAGGGATGCGGGCCATGCCCGCTCACGCGGACCGGCCACGGGACCTATAGGTGCCCCCTGTCCGAGCCGGGTAACGGCAACGGCTCCACAACCACCCCAGGCCACGGTCTGTCCCCCGTACTTCGGCGAGCCGCGCACCGCCCCCGGAAGGGCCGGGCCAAGATGGAGGATCGCAGGCGCCGCCGCTGCGTGCGGGCGGCGGGAGGCAGTACGCCGCACCTTGGTGCAGGTGGCCAGGCAATGGCCACGTCCGCCACGTCCCCCTCCAGCCGCTGCCGGTGCGCGCCAGGGCGATGCGCATGCTCAGAGGACAGCGCGGCGCGGCTTAGTACCAGGAAGCGTCCGAGGCTGAGCGGATCTTTGTTGAACTCGGCGCTGAGGGAGCGTCCGCGAGGCCCGGTAGCGGCGAAGCGGGCGAAGGCCCCGGTGGCGCCGGTGAAGATGATGAGTGTGCCGGTGGCCTCAATCGCCTGGATGAGCCGCCACCCGATCACGTCCCGCACCGTGGAATCGGACAGCAGTTCCCCTGGCAGTGACGTGTGGCCCGGCTACCGTCCCACGGTCGTCATGGTCGCCGGACGATGGGCGGCGCATGAAATCGGCATGTTGAAGCATGCGGGTGAGATGGAATGCGTGATGTATGAGGAGCACTCGGGCCGGTCGGAGACCGTGGAGTGCGGCCTGGAGGACGAAGCCTGCCAGCTGGTGCTGAAGCGGCTGCGCGACCTTGGTGAGGGTGAGTTCGGCTGGGTGCGCCTGGTGGACCCGGCCGAAGCCGAACTGGTGCAGCTGGCGCAGGGGCTGGGCCTGCACCCCCTCGCGGTCGAGGATGCCGTCCAGGCGCGGCAGCGGCCCAAGCACGAGCGCTTCGGCGACGTGTTGGCCGTCGCGCTCAAGACCCTCTGGTACGTCGATGCGGACAGAGCGGTGGAGACCGGGGAGTTGATGCTCTTCGTCGGCCCCCGGTACGTGCTCACCGTCCGGCACGGTGCTGTCGACCCGGCCGCTGAAGCCGCACGACGGCTCGAAGCCGCCCCCGGCATGCTGCGCTTCGGCCCGCTGTCCGTTCTGCACGCCGTCCTCGACGTGGTCGTGGACGCCTACAGTGACGCCGCGGACAACGTGCGGGCCGCGCTCTCCGCTCTGGAGGACTGCGTCTTCTCCACCTCCCGCGTCGACCACACCGGGCAGATCTACTCCCTCAAGCGGGAGGTGCGGGAGTTCCGTGACGCGGTACAGCCCCTTGTTCCCGTCCTGCAGTCGCTCCTGACCGGGCCCGGCCAGAACGGCCAGGCCTTTCCGCCGAAGGTCCTGCCTTACTTCCGCGACGTGGCGGATCATCTGAACCGTACCGACACCGAGGTCCGGTCCCTGGACGAGCTGCTGAACTCGGTTCTGGACGCCCAGCAGGCGCGGGTGGGCACCTGGCAGAACGATGACATGCGCCGCATCTCGGCCTGGGCGGCGATCTTCGCGATCCCCACCATGGTCGCCGGCGTCTACGGGATGAACTTCGAGCACATGCCCGAGCTGAGCTGGAGTTACGGCTACCCGCTCGCCCTCTGCCTCATGGCACTGGCGTCCGGGCTCCTGTACCGCGCCTTCCGCCGCAACGGCTGGCTCTAGCCGAACGGCTTGCGCGGGCGGCACGTGCCGGTGCGGCTGCTGCCTCGCTGCAACTCACGCGTCGGGGTGGCCTCGGATACGGCACGGCATGAGAACCGGGGACCGGGGCAGGAGCGGGAGATGGCCGACCTGTCGCACGTCCTCGAAGCAGCCAAGCGCCGCCCGCACCTCAGTGTGCAGGCGCTTGCGGACAGCACCGGAATCCGCACGCCAGGCATCAGGGTGTTCGTCCAGGACGGCACCACAGGCCCCATACACCCCACCGCGCAGGAGCTGCGGGAACGCGCCCGCGCCCTGGACCTCCCCGTGAGCGATGTCCTTCCCCACGCCGCCCTCGTCGGCGTGCCCAGCGCGTGATGCCCGACCCGGCGGCACCGACCACCGCCCTCCTCGTGCTCGCCCTGCCCGGAGGACTACTTGCCGGCGTTCTTGCGCTCGGCCGTTATGAGGAACTCCTCCTCGCCCCGCGGACCGCTGCGCAGCACCGCCGGGCCCGCGCCCGCCACGCCCGTCGCCCCACCGCATCGACGACCGGAGGCAGGGCACCCGGAATGAGAGCGGAACGGCCACCGGAGGCCGCCCCGCGCCCGCACCCCGGTGCCAGGGATCTGTAAAGGAGACAGGTGAAAGGCTTCCGCAGCTTCATCCTTCGCGGCAACGTCGTCGATCTCGCCGTCGGTATCGTCATCGGCGCCGCTTTCACTGCCGTGGTGAACGGCTTCGTCGGTGCGTTCCTGACTCCGCTGGTCGGGCTGGCCACAGGAGCGGCCGGAGACATGAGCCGCAAAGCGTTCACGGTCGGCGCTACCCAGTTCCCGTACGGAGCGTTCATCAACGCGGCGATCAGCTTCCTGCTGCTGGCGACCGCCCTGTACGTCCTGGTGGTCTTGCCGATCAACAAGCTCCACGAGCGCCTCGCACCGCACCAGGACGTTCAGGCACCCAAGCGCGACTGCCCTGAATGCCTCAGCCCCGTACCCGCCCAGGCCCGACGCTGCGCGTACTGCACCGTCCCGCTGCCCGACGTGGCCGCCCAGGCCGGAGCCGAGACACAGCGTGTCGGCTGACACCGAGAAGATGCTGGGCGCGATCGCGACCGGCCCCGGGGCGGGGAGTGGAGAAGACAGTGGCCGACAGGCACCGATCGGCTCGAGGTAGTCGTCTGTCTCGCGCAGGGAACACGCAGGGCTATGCGGTCATCTCCGACCCTGGCCGGGGCGGTGGCGTCGGAGCCGGATCGTGAAGGGGAGCGCGACCAAGGCGGCGATCCCCAGTCCGCCGGCCGTGAAGACGGTCGGGTTGACCCAGCCCGGCACTTGCTCGTCCCCGTTCCTCCCGTCCCGGCCGTCGGAGCAGACGATCGACACCGGGAACACCGACCTCGTCACCAGGTGCCGCCGAGGGGCTGCCAGGTCGAGCCCGATCCCGTTGCACTGCGCATCGGGGTCAGGGATGTTGAAGCCGGTCGTGAACCCCCAGCCGAAGGCCAGGGCCGCAACACCGGCCCCGGCCAGCGCCAGCTGGAAGCAGAAGACCGGCCTCAGCAGCGGGCGCAACGAGCGCCGGCGCACGGCGACGCCCGCGCGGACGAGCACCGCGCCGGTCATGGCCGCCGCGAGCAGGGGAACACCGATCACCACCAGAATAACGATCATGAAAGCTGCGACGCGAGCGGCCGCCCGACGGTTGCGCAGGTGCTCGGGACCCTGTCCGCCGTCCCCATGCCAGTCGAAGTCGTCACATCCGCATCCGGCCAGCACGACGAGCAACCCGGCAAACGTTCCCGGTCACAGCACTAGCACTAGCCATGCGCCGTCTCGGCTACGTCCACCACTTCGGACCCGTCGCGGCGCAACCGTTCGGACCCCCAGTCGCCGAGCGGCCCGAGCGCTTGGTTGAGCGTGTGCCCGTGCACGGTCAGCGAGTACTCCACCCGCGGCGGCACCTCGGCGTAGACCTTCCGGCGCACCAGTCCGTCTTCCTCCATCTCCCGCAGGTGCTGGGTGAGCATCTTCTCGCTCACTCCCGGCAGACCCCGCCGCAGCTCGGCGAAGCGGCGTACGCGGTGGGCGTGGAGTTCCCAGAGGATCAGCCCCTTCCACTTGCCGCTCACCACGTCGAGCGCAGCGTCGATGCCGCAGATGTAGGGACCGCGTCTCGGCGCCTTGGCCATCACTGAACCCCTTACTGAAAGGTAAGTACCGCAGAAAATAGTGGGTACTTCCCAGAGTAGTGGCGCTCTCCGAGCATGGAGGAGTGAACGAACAACAGCAGCACAGCACCCGCCGGAACAGCGCTGTCACCGTGATCGGGCTCGGCCCGATGGGCCAGGCGATGACCCGCACCCTCCTCAGTGCCGGGCACCCGGTCACCGTCTGGAACCGCACCGCAAGCCGGGCCGTCGGTGTCGTATCCGAGGGAGCGACGCCGGCAGCGACACCCACCGAGGCGCTCCAGGCGAGCGACCTCGTCATCCTCAGCCTCACCGACTACCAGGTCATGTACGACATCCTTGACGGTGCCACCGCATCGCTCGCCGGCAGGACGCTGGTCAACCTGAGCTCCGACACCCCCGACCGCACACGCGAGGCGGCCGCTTGGGCAGCGGGCCACGGCGCCGCGTTCCTCGCCGGAGGTGTCATGGTCCCCGCGCCGATGGTCGGCACGGAGGCAGCCCACGTCTACTACAGCGGGCCCGACCAGGTGATGGAGCGGCACCGGGCAGCATTGACGCACCTCGGAACACCAAAGCATCTGGGCGAGGACCCGGGCCTCGCCCAGATGATGTACCAGGCCCAGCTCACGGTGTTCCTCACCACCCTGTCGGCATTGATGCACGCCACCGCAATGCTTGGTACGGCAGGGATGAAGGCCAAGGACGTGCTGCCGGAGCTGCTCGCCTCCGCCGATTCGATCGGAGACATCCTGAGGGCTGGTGAGGAGAACCCCGGTGCCGCGCTCGATGCAGGAGAGCATCCCGGCGACCTCAGCACCGTCACGATGATGGGAGCGACGTCCGACCACATCGTCGAGACCAGTGCGTCGATCGGCCTCGACCTCGCGCTTCCCCTGGCCGTGCAGGCCCACTACCGGCGCGCGATTGCGGACGGGCACGGCAGCGACAACTGGACGCGCATCATCGACAGCATCCGACGACCACGCTGACGATGTCTCTTTATGTCCAACCGGTCCTGCCCGGAGCGGACGAAACCGGTCCGGCGCCGGGCAGGATCGGCAAGCGGCGCCTTCAGCCGGAGTCCGGCCCCTGTCTGCGCCGGGTCACCAGGACAACCGCGGGTCCTGTACGTGCTCCGGCGAGTGCCGGTCCTCTCCCCTGCCCAGACCGGTCCGGACCAGGAAGCCAGGGTCCACGTCCCACAGCGGCGCTGCGGTGTGAACTCGCTGGGTGCCCGGGATGTCCACCTCGACGAGGACTCCGTCGCGGAACATCCACAGACCGAACAGGTCGTCGTCCTGGTCGTGGAGCATGACCTGCACGCAGGCGGGCTCGTTCCACGGCAGGGACTCCAGGTCCTTGAGCACCCCACGGCGCCGATGCGACTTCTCGAACTCGATGTGCCAGCCTCCTACGAGCCAGGGGATCTGTACGAAGCAGCCCTGCCAGGTGCGGGCCTCGTCCGGTCGCGTCAGCGGCTCCATCACCTCGTCCTCATACCGCGCCAACACGATGACCTGCGCCGTTCTGCTCATGCCCACATGACACACAGCGCCGGGCACCGAGGGCAAACGGTTTGGGACCGGGAGCCGTCGAGCCTCCTTCGTCACGCGGCGTAGTGCTCTTCGACGCGATCCTCAGGCGCTGACCGGGCCAGTCAATGTCGGCCCTGCGGACGCCCAGCAGCTCGGTGGCGCGCGCTCCTGAGCTGACATGGCACGACAGCAGGGCCCTGCCGTAATCGCTTCCCATCGCCGCAAACAGCTCGTCCCGCGCCGCGTCGGACGATGACCGCGGCGCCGGGCGGGAGGACGGCTGGCGCAGTCGGCAGCGGTGCGCTGGACAGCGAGACTGGACAGCGAGAACGGACGCTTTGCCGAACTGGGGTGCGCCAAGCCCTTCCTGACCTTAGGAACCGCCACCAAGGACGTCTCCTGGACCAGGGGTAACATCCTCGGCACGAACATATCCGGTGCGGGAGGGGGCGGGCGATGACGGGATGGCTGTCGTTCCGGGGCGCCGCCGCGGCGGCGCTGCTGACCGTAGCGACGGTGTCGTCCTGCACGGCGGGCGGGAGTGACGAGGCCGGCACGTGCAAGGTACGGCACGAGCTCGACCAGATCACCTCACGGTTCCCGTCGTTCAAGCAGCTTGAATCCACGTCGTGGTGCGGAATCGACCCGGACAAGCCGTCCCGGTCGCTGCCCTCGCAGAACAACATCCGCCTCGTGGGCGTGCTCAATGCGGTGGATGACCAGGCTGTGCTGAAGGACCTGGAGAACCCCGCTCTGGAGTTCAAGCCCGGCGCGCCCAAGAACGTGCCGCCGGAGATCATGAAGCTCCTGCCGGAGGGGGCCGAGTGGATGATGAGAGACCGAGTCAACAAGGACATCACCGAGAGTCTCTACTTCGGGTCCTTCTACTACGACAAGCGGAGCGGACAGGCCCTCTTCGACTGCTCGAACCCGTTCCGTAAGGACGGTCCGGCACCCGTTGTGACCAGCAACTGAACCACGGAGCCGGATAGCGGTCGGGGAGCCCCGGCCGCCGATTCGCCGGTGAGGCAGGCGTGGCCCAGGCATCGGTCCGGATGCGAACCGTACGGCGCGATCTCGACGCGGTACTGGCGTACGTACCGTTCCAGCGTCGCGGAGTCGTCCGCTGCGTGGTCCGCGCCGAGCCCGCCTTCGCGTCCTGCCTCACACAGCCGCTCCAAGACGCGCGGGGCGTACGAGTTTCGGCCGGAAGCCGTAAAGGTGGCGCGTGCAGGGGCTCGGCCAATCGCACGTGCCGGGTTGGCGGAATCCGCCCTCGAACCGCTCCCGCCACACGGTCACGCATCACGCCGCAGGAGGCCCGCCGCCCCGCCGTACTCGCCTCGCCCCTCCCCACACCCCCGTCATGACCGAAAGCCCCCGTCAAACGCCATGCCGCCGCCACACTTGCGGGTGAATCGCCCTTCGGTGAAGTTGACGCTCTTGGCGCGGTGCCACCGCCGCGCGACAACAAAACGGTGACCGCACGTAACGGACGACACCCTCCGCCTCCACCACCCTCATGTGACCCTCGGCGCGCACGATCGGGGCGGAGCTGTTCTGCTGGACTTCGGGGGGTGCCGAGTCGTGTCTGAGAGAGGGTCGGATGGGTACGTATCGAGTCGCGCAGGTCACCTCCCCCGACGGACGGTTCGAGATCGTCGAACGCGAGGTGCCGCAGCCGGCGCCCGGCCACGTGCGCATCGCCGTCGACGCCTGCGGGATCTGCCACAGCGACGCCGTCTTCGTGGGCGCCAAGGTTCCGGGCGTGCGGTTCCCGCTGGTCCCCGGCCATGAGGTCGCCGGCCGGATCGAAGCCTTGGGCGACGGGGTACAGGACCGGGGCTGGCAGGTCGGCGACAGGGTCGCCGTCGGCTGGTTCGGCGGGAGCTGCGGCCACTGCACGCCCTGCAGGCAGGGCGACTTCATCGTCTGCGAGAACCTCAAGGTCCCGGGCTGGGCATACGACGGGGGGTTCGCGGAGGCGGTGATCGCGCCGTCCGACGCCCTCGCCCGGATCCCCGACGCGCTGGCCGCTAGCGATGCGGCACCCATGGCCTGCGCGGGAGTGACCACCTACAACGGGCTGCGGCGCAGTTCCGCGCGGCCGGGTGACCTGGTCGCCGTACTCGGCATCGGCGGCCTCGGCCATCTCGCCGTGCAGTATGCGGTGGCGATGGGCTTCGAGACCGTGGCCATCGCCCGTGGGGCCGACAAGAGGGAATTCGCCGAGCAGCTCGGCGCACACCACTACGTGGACAGCACGGTGGGTACGAGCGTTGCGGACGCACTGCAGTCCCTCGGGGGCGCCAAGGTCGTGCTGGCCACGGCAGCCAACTCCGGTGCCATCACCGCGACCGTGGACGGCCTGGCGCACCGCGGTGAGTTGGTGGTGATCGGCGCGGCCCCCGAGCCGCTGGAAATCAGTCCGATGCAGCTGCTCATGAGCGGACGCGTCGTGCGCGGCCACCCGTCCGGCACCTCGCAGGACGTCGAGGACACCATGGTTTTTAGCGCGCTGCACGGAATCCGCCCGATCGTCGAGGCGGTACCACTGAGCCGGACCGACGAGGCGTACCAAAAGATGCTCTCGGGTGCCGCGCGCTTCCGGATGGTCCTCACCGGCTGACCCGGGGGTTGCCGCCCCGTGGGACGCGGGAGGATCACCCCCACGCCGCGAAGGTCAGATGACTGACAGCGCCGCTTCCTGCACAGATTCCGTGGCCAGCCAGTCGGCCACCCGCTCAGCCAAACTTTCCACCAGCAGGTCGAGGTCGGCGGTCCACGCGTACACCCCATGGTGTCTTCGTAAGCCTCAAGTAGGCCGACCGAAGAGGCTGGCCGTCGTCGACCACGGCCAGCCCTTCCGGATCGCCGGGCCACTGCCCGGTTCCGCACCTTCCATGGACCTCCGCAAACGGCTCCAGGACGGTTGCCGCCACTGCCTCGACCACCCGCAGGACCCCTCCTGCTGAGACGCACCGTCAGGGATCTGGTGGGCGGCGGCAGGTCGAGGCGTTGCGCGACTGGGCTACTTCACGTAGATCTCGTCGAGGGTGTCGATGACCCCTTCCGCGTTCAGGTGGTAGCGGAAGGGGAGGCCCTTGTCCGGGTGGGTGTCCAGCCAGGAGGTCAGCTCGCTGGTGGAGATGGGCTTGCCCATCACTTCCGAGGGGAGGATCGGCGCCGTCGCGGTGATCTTGGCCTTCTCCGAGATCGGGATGTACGTCCACGCGCCCGACGGTTCGAAGCGCCCGGGGCAGCCGTACGTGCCGTGCTGGACGATGAGGTTGGTCATACCGCCCTCGGGCGTGTAGCGGTGCACGGCGATCGTGTCGGGCGAGACCGGCATCCTGTGGTCGGCGCCGCAGGCCGGCGCGGAGGGCGGGGCCGGGGCCGGGGGATTCTTCCCCCCGGGGGTGGCGGTCGCCGAGGGCTTGGGCGCCGCGCCGGTCTTCGAGGGGGCCGGCACGGCGGTCGTGGCGGTGGGCGCCGCCGGTGCGGCCGCACTGGGCTTCGCGTCCGGTGCGGCGGCCTGGTCGTCACCGTTCTGACAGGCGCTCAGCGCCAGCATCCCGCACACCGCGAGAACGGCCATGGCCGCCCGCCCCCGTACCGCTCTCATGGCCTTCTCCTTCTGCGAGTTCCGCCGTCGCGCAGACCGTAGCCCCGGGGATCCGGCCGGGGCGATGGCCGGATGTCATTCGTCACCGGGCCGGGATCGGCTTGTTGCGGAGTACAGACTTCCGGCCTCGTGCACCGCGGATGTCCGTGCCGGCCACCGGGCCGGGAAGTCGTCGTCGGCGGCGCCAGTTCACGACCCCAGCCCGGCCTGCCCTGGCTGTCCGCGCCACCTCCGCCAGGCACACCCTGTCGCTGCCGGGGGCGAGCGGGATGGAGGCCGGCGCGCGGGGAGCGCCAGCCCGCCGTGGTGGTGCGCGCCGCCCGCCAGTCCACGAAGGGCCCGGACCACCTGCAGGAGCGCGACGTCCTGAGCGTCGTACAGGAGGACCGTGGTCACCCCGACGTGGTGCTTGTCGGCAGCGGCGCCCCAGAGCCTGCGTCAGCTTCTCCGCCGCCACTCCGGCACCGAGCGGGCCCCGCAGCGCCGCACGCCCCTGATCCGGGTCGGCGGCTTCCACCAGCGCCGCGACCACAACCCCGGTTGGCGGCCTGATGGGCTTTCTCCCGGGCACCTGGGCAGCAGCCACGGCCAGGAGCGCGAGGCGAACGATCCGCCCCTCCCTTTCCACTCTCTGCGAACCGCCCAGCGAAGACAAGACTGCAATTTTTGCCGTCAAACCGGGAAACTCGTTCCCGAGCGGAGGGCTGCACCGCGGCACCGCTCTCCAACAGGAGGACACTCATGTCAGACGTCTGGGATCCACATGGCAGCCTGCAGCGCGCGTTGTGGATCGGCGGCGCACAGTGGTCCGGCAAGACCACCGTTGCCGAACTCATCGCCAGAAAATACGGATTGACGGTGTACCACTACGACTATCACGACGCCCGCGGACACCAGGATCGCCGGATCGCACGTCGTGTCGCCCTGGGTGAGCCCGTGGAAGATCCCACCCCCGACCGCGTCTGGTTGGACCAGGGCCCGGAGGAGATGGCCGCCGAGACACTGGCCGGCTTCCCGGTCCGCTTCGAGTGGGCCTTGGACGACTTGCGCGCACTGTTCACCGGCCGGCCGGCGATCGCTGAGGGATGGGGGCTGCGACCGGAGCTGGTTGCGCCGCTGCTCGACTCACTCCGGCGCATGGTCGTCCTCGTCCCCACCGAGGACTTCCGTCAGCACCAACTCCGGACCCTCCCGCGCGCGGGAACTCTCAACGTCCCTGTCACTGACCCGGCCCGATCTCAGGCCAACCGTATCGCCCGTGACCGGCTGGTCGCCGAGGACGCAGCACAGAACGCCCGCCGCCTCGGCATCCGCGTCATCGAAGTCGACGGGACACTCGACGCGGTGTCTGTGGCGGCAGAAGTCGCTGAGCATTTCGCCCCTTACCTTGGCACGGCGACGGCTGCGTGATCGCTCGACCCCAACAGGTGTGTGCGCTCAGTACAGGGATCGAGGACGAGGTCGCCGCCTCGTCGCTGCGGAGCCGGGCGTAGCGGGCGGGCGGGGCCGCCGGGCCGTGGCGGTGTGCGCGATTGCCGTTGCCGTTGCCGTTGCCGTTCACCGGTCAGGGAGGCGGCCTTCGCGTCCGGCGCCCAGCCCTACGGTCCGTCAGTACGTCAGGTCTGCTCCCCCGAGAGGAGCGGCTCGAAGGAGCGGTAGGCGGCGTAGTTCCTGAAGTGCCGGGCGTACAGCTCCGAGCCGTCGGTGAGGTTCTCGTCGAGTACCTCACCGACGTCGACGACATGCCGCAGCCGCCAGGTGATCAGCTCGCCGGCTTCGTTCTCGTAGCTCGTCTCCAGGCTCCTGCCGTGCACTTCGGCCTTCTCGCGGGCCCGGGCCTCGTCGGCGGCGGTCAGCAGGACGAAGCTTTCCTGGTAGAGCGGAGCGTGATCGCTGGTGTCGGCCGAGGTCTCACACAACAGGACAGCGATGTAAGTGGTCATCGTCCCGGCTATTTCTTGAAGCGGTTGTCGTTCAGGAGCTTCCATGCGGTGTTGCACGAGCTCTCTCGGCAGCCCTTGAGATAGCCGAGCGTGTCGCCGTAGTGCTGCCCGGGGAACACCTGCCGGATGGAACCCCGCCGACAGCGGGAGATGAAGTTGGTGGCGATCTCCCCCAGGCTCTCGTTCGCCGCGCAGGCGTCATCGAGATGGCGCTCGGCGGCGAGGCGTGCGGGGGCGCTGGCCGCCTCCGCGTCCTGATGGGAACCGGTCAGCGCGGCGCACGCCATGACAGCGGCCAGCATGCAGCGGATCGCGAGCTTCCGCACGGAACACCAGCCTCCGTGGTGATGGGTGCTCATCGGATCAGCAGCCCGCCATCTTCCCGTAGGCGATCCAGACCTCACCCTTGTTGTTGAGGCTGACGTTTCCGGACTTGTGGAGCCCGGTGTACTTCCCGCGGTACTTCCGCAGTTCCCCGACGGGCGATTCCAGCGTCATGTAGGGGGAGTCGGGCTTCCAGTCCCCGGAGAACTTCGCGTAGACCTCGTTGGTCCCGTCAGTGCCGCTCGCCCAGCAGGCCCGGGAGTCGGAGTAGAGCACCAGGTTGCCGTCATACTGCATCTCCAGGCGGTAGCCGCCGTTCCGGAGACAGTGGCCGGGGATGAGCCTGTCGCTGAACGAAGTGCCGTCACTCCGGCACTGGTCGAGTACCCGGACGACGCTGCGAGCGCCCTCGGCGGGGGCGGCCGTGGCCGGTCCTGCCACTGCCGCGAGGGCGGTCATCAGGTTCACCGCGGCAAGTACGCACATCCGGGAGACGTTCCTCATGCAAGCTGCCTTTCGTGAGCGCTCTTCAGCTGCAATGACAGAGAGTATCGACAGCCATACGGTGAGTTGTCGGAATGAGGGGAACTCTCACCCGTAAAGGGCAAGAAGGGGGCAAGCCCGCGTAGCGTCAGTGGACGACATTCCGCAGGCGGCCACAGCATCCTGCGGGAAGCGGCTGTTCGAGAGCGCGTTGATGGTGAGGCCCCCTACCGGCCTGATCCTGATCGCGCTGTTCGCCGGGCTGGTGGCCCCCAACCCGGCCGGACCCGCTCAAAGCACACCCCCGGCCGCTGGCTGGCGGGCCCGGCGTGCGCGCCGGTTCCGGCACTACGAGAGGCCCGCACGCGACACATGGAAGGCCGCTACCTTCCGCTGCTCAGGAGCGCGCATGCGGGCGACCCTTGGACGGTGGCCTGCCACCGGAGTCCGGTAACCCTGCACGGGTGCGCTCCTGGCCGCCCTCGCCCGTCGCGGGCTCCAGCGGGGCCGCCGGCCCGTCGACCACCGGCAGGCCCTCACCCGCCCGCTCAAACTTCAGCTCAGCCAAGACCCGGTCGTAGCGGCCGGCTTCGACCCGGTTCCGGGACGGAATTTCCATCTCCAGCACCCGCCCCGCCTGCAGATCCCGGCGCACCATCCCACGCAGCGTTCCCAGCGACGGCACACCCCCCGGCGAGGACGAACCGTCGGCCGTAGCCCGCCGGCACAACGCCGCTGCCGCTGCCCGAGCCCCAGCGCGTGCTCAGAATTTGGAGCACGGCGTCCCAGTCTTTCTCCAGACCGGCGGCGAAGGCACGCAGGCGGGGCAGATCCGCGGTGCGGACGGTGTTGATCCAGTCCGGCGGCGCTGCTCGTCGGAGTGTCCGGTGTCGCGGACCGACGCCGGTGCACCGATCGACGGGCTGAGCGCCGCCGTGAGGCTCCGATTCACGCCTCTCTGCATCAAGCCAGCCTTAAGAGACCGTTAAGCCGAAGGCTGCGAGGGAAAACCGCAGCTCAGAGGCGTGCAAGGACTGACGTCTGACGTTGCCATGACGGTTACCCCTCCGTAATACTCGCTGTCTCGGGTGACATTGCGTCACCTTTGAGAGCGCTCTCGAACCCCTCCTGCCATTCTTCACGCCCTGCCCGGCCCGGCACCCCTCCTACTCCCCCACCCAGACAAGGAACCTCGCCCATGGCTGCTGCCCATCGCGCACGTCGCCGCTCTCTCGGCGGAGTCGTGCTCCTCGTGACCACCGCCCTGGTCGCGGCGGTGCTCATGTCCTTCACCCGTTCGGTCGCCCCGCCCGCCGGGGCCGCAGTTGTCGCGCAGACCTGGTCCGACGAGTTCGACGGCGCGGCCGGCCGCGCTCCTGACGCCGCCAAGTGGACGCTGGAGGCCGGCGGTTCGGGCTTCGGCAACCACGAGCTGCAGTACTACACCAACAGCACCTCGAACGCCGCGCTCGACGGCCAGGGCAACCTCGTCATCACCGCGCGGAAGAACACCGACGCCGGCCTCGGCTGTTGGTACGGGCAGTGCCAGTACACCTCGGCCCGGCTGAACACCGCCAAAACCTTCACCCAGGCCTACGGCCGCTTCGAGGCCCGCATCAAAATCCCGCGCGGCCAGGGCGTCTGGCCCGCCTTCTGGATGCTCGGCAACGACCTCGGCAGCGTGGGCTGGCCGGGCAGCGGCGAGATCGACATCATGGAGAACATCGGCCGCGAACCCAACACCGTGCACGGTACGGTGCACGGCCCCGGCTACTCCGGAGCGGGCGGCCTCGGCGCCCCGTACAACCTGCCCGGCGGCCGCGCCTTCGCCGACGACTTCCACGTGTTCGCCGTCGACTGGAGCCCGAACTCCATCGTCTGGTCGGTGGACGGCACCGCGTACAAGACCCTCACGCCGGCCGACACCGGCGGCAACAAGTGGGTCTTCGACCACCCGTTCTTCGTCATCCTCAACCTGGCGGTCGGTGGGGACTGGCCCGGCAGCCCGGACGCCTCCACGTCCTTCCCGCAGACGATGACCGTCGACTATGTCCGCGCCTCCTCCGCCGGCGCCCCCGCCGCGCGCCCGATCCGTGGCCTCGGCGGCATGTGCGTCGACGTCGCCGGCGGCTCCGACGCCGACCGCACCCCCATCCAGCTGCACGACTGCACCGGCAGCGCGGCCCAGCAGTGGACCATCGGAGGCGACGGCACCGTCCGCGCCCTCGGCAAGTGCCTGGACGTCGCGGGCGGGTCCACCGCCGACGGGGCCGTCGTCCAGCTCTACACCTGCAACGGCACCAACGCCCAGAAGTGGACGTACACCGCCGCCCGCGACCTCACCAACACCGGTGCGGGCAAGTGCCTGGACGCCAAGGGCAACTCCTCCGCCGACGGAACCCGGTTGCAGACCTGGACCTGCACCGGCGCCGCCAACCAGAAGTGGACGGTCGGCTGACCCACCAGCCCCGCCGCCCTTCCTTCTCCCCGGTCCCTGCGTCCGACCGCTCCCCCGCCCGACCCCACGAAGAACGGACCCCCACCGTGACGGCTCGCCACCAACGAACCATGCCCCGCAGGAAACTCCTCGCCACGACAGCGGGCCTGGCCCTGGCCGTGCCCGCCGCGGCAGCCTGGCTCGAGATGGGCGCCCACGCGTCCACCACCGCCACGCTCCCCCTGGACCTGGTGAACACCACCGGCAACAACACGGTGTACGCCTATGTGCTCGGCCGTGACCCCGCGGCCGGCGGCACCTGGGCCTTCCTCCAGGCCAACGGCCTCAGCCTGCACCACCCGCCGGCTCCGGCCAACGATCAGACCCCGCTCGGGGTCGACTGTGCCATCCCGCTCAACGCGTCCGGGGCCGGAGCGCGGAGGGTGACGCTGCCGCGCCTGGACAGCGGCCGTATCTACTTCTCCATCGGCACGAAGCTCACCTTCCTGGTGAACCGCGGCGGCGGTCTGGCCCTGCCGTCGGTGAGCAACCCTACCGACCCCAACGCGAACGTCGCCCACGACTTCTGCGAGTTCACCTTCAACAGCGACCAGTTGTACGCCAACATCACGTTCGTCGACATGGTCTCGCTGCCCATCGCCTTCCAACTGGAGACCGGCCAAGGCACCCAGACGGTGCGCGGGCTGCCCGCCGACGGACTGTCCCGGATCACCGCCGCTCTGCGGGCCCAGTCCGCCGCCGACGGCAGCGACTGGAGCCGGCTGATCGTCACCGCGGGCGGCCGCGACATGCGCGTACTGAGCCCCAACCTGGCGATCCGCGGCAACAACGCCTTGTTCCGCGGCTACTTCGACGGCTACGTGGACGAGGTGTGGAACAAGTACCGCTCCACCGACCTGCGCATCGACACCCAGTTCAGCTGGGGAACCGTCACCGGCCGGGTGAACGGCGATGTCCTCGCCTTCCCCGGAGTCGGCAGCTTCGCCAAGCCGTCCACCCTGTCGATCTTCTCCTGCAGCGACGCACCCTTCACCACGGGCAACGACCTGATGGGCAATCTCAGCGCACGGATCGCCGCCGCCTTCAACCGCACCACCCTGCTGGACAACCCCCACCAGCCGACCGCCGAGGACCCCGCAGCCTTCTACACCCGGCCGCGCACCAACCACTACGCCCGCATCCTGCACAACACCACCCCCGACCATCTCGGGTACGCCTTCCCGTACGACGACGTGCACCCGGCCGGAGTCGACTTCGAGGGCAAGGTGCAGTCCGGCACCCCCGGCCGCTGGACCATCACGGTCGGCGGTCTGTCCGACGGCGGCACACCGGCCCCGACGCCGACCGCCACCGCCCCCGGCGGCGGGGGCAGCGCCTTCACCACCATCCAGGCCGAGTCGTTCAATGCCCAGTCCGGAGCACAGGTCGAGGCCTGCTCCGACGGCGGCGGCGGATCCGCCGTCGGTCATCTGTCCAACGGCGACTGGCTCAAGTTCTCGGCCGTGGCCTTCGGCTCCACCGGCGCCACCCGCTTCGACGCCCGCGTCGCTTCAGGGGCCGCCGGCGGAGTCAGCGGCCTGGTCCAGGTCCGTCTCGACAGCCCCACAGCCAGCCCGGTCGGCGGCTTCGCCGTCGCCAACACCGGCGGCTGGCAGGCCTGGCGCACCGTCCCCGCCGACATCCGCCGCACCACCGGAACCCACGACGTCTATCTGACCTTCGACAGCGGCCAGTCCTCCGACTTCGTCAACGTCAACTGGTTCTCCTTCGCCTAGCAAGGGCTGTCCCGTAATCCCTGATGGATCACCGGAGGAAAAGGCGGGCCAGGCGCCGCAGACGTGTCGTGCCGGACCGCGGGGTGCGGCGGGCGGGATTACTCCCCGCTACAGAAGTCGTCGCAGTCCTGCCACTTCATCACCCGCACCGACATCTGGTCGAAGCGCGTGCAGGGGGGAGCCCGCCGAACACAGCACCAGCCCGGTCGTGCGGGCCGCCACCCGGTCAAAGGGTGACGGCCCGCACTCGCCCACGGGGCGCCGGTGCCCCGCACGGCCGTGCGGGCACCGAATGCCGAGGGCCACCCACCGTCCAGGCGGCCCTCAGCACCCAACCCCGCAGGGTCAGTGGTGACCTCGGCCCCAGGACTCCGTGTCAACCGTGCGGCCGCGGTCACCGCGCAGCGTGGCCGTGTCGCCGTTGTTGCCCCAGATGTACTCGCGGCTGTTCTGGACAGGTCGGTGCGGGTGTTGTGGCCGGCGCCGGTGTGGATGCGGATCGTGGCACGCCCGGCCAGGCGGACGTTGTCGAAGCGGTAGCGATTGCCGTCCGCGTCGCGCAGTGTCCAGCCGCGCAGGTTGATGGCGTCGCGGGTGGTGTTGGTGATCTCCACCCACTCGTTGTTCAGGGAGCGGTTCGAGGGGTCGTCGCGTCCGGGGCTGTCGGCCCGGACCCGGCGGATCTCCACACGCGGGTGCTGGCGCCGGCCGTGGTCCTGCGCGGTGGCCGGCAACGCGGCCGCGCCGACGACTGCGCCGGCGGCCAGGACGGTGGCGGCGATACGCCGGACGGAAGAAGCAGAAGTCATGAGTGACGCTCCCTCAAGAACAGCACCCCAGCAGCCGGCCCCGTACCGACCTGCCGCTACGGAGTCGGCGCCTCACCTCTCTGCGCCAGCGCGCAAGGAAGCGCGGAATGGGCACCGCGTCCGTCGTCCAGGTCGAGGGTGGCGACCGCGCCCCCCTCCGGAGCGTTCGCGAAGGCCAGCCTGGCACCGAGGACGCCCGCCTGCCCGAGCGCGATGGTCAGCCCGAGTCCGTGCCCGCGCCCGCGCTCGGGGCTTCCCGTACGAAAGCGTTGCGGGCCTTCCGTGAGCAGCGCAGCGGGATAGCCGGGCCCCTGGTCCCGTACGAGGATCCGCGCGCCCGTGTCGGTGGCCTCCACGGCGACTTCGACGGGTTCGGCTCCGTGCCTGTGGGCGTTGGTGACGAGGTTGACCACGATCCGTTCCACCCGGCGCGGGTCGGTCTCCAGGATCCTGGGGGCTCGGATCGCCACGGCGGTCGGCGTTCCGGTGCGGCGGACGATGTCGGTGACCAGTTCGCCCAGCGGCACCGCGTCGGTCCGCGCCCGTTCGGCGCCGGCGTCGAGCCGGGAGATCTCCAGGAGGTCCTCGACCAGCCCGTTCAGGGCCCGGGCACGGTCCCGGACGAGGTCGGCCACCTCGTCGCCCTCTGGGAGAAGCGCGGCGGCGGTGGACAGCCCCATCAGCGGGGTGCGCAGTTCGTGCGCGACGTCCGCGGTGAAGCGGCGCTCGCCCTCCAGTTTTTGCTGCAGGGCCGCAGCCATCTCGTCCACGGCCGCCGACATCTCGGTGATCTCGTCACGGGCCCGGCCGCCCGGTCCGATCCGGGCGTCGAGGTCGCCGTCGGCGATGGCGCGGGCCGTGCGGGAGCCCCGGCGCAGCCTGCGGTTCATCGGTTCGGTGGCCAGGGCGGCGAGCGGTACGACGACCAGGAGGGCGGCGAGCACGGCCTTGATGATGCTGCGGTCCAGGAGCTGAAGGCCGCGCACCTCGGAGCTCATGTCCGTCCGGGCGACGAGTACCCGGCCGCCCTTGACGGGCATGGCCGCCCACATCCAGTACCAGTTGGGGGGTTTGCGGTCGTTCCAGATCGCGTACAGAGCGGCCGGGTCCTTGGCGGCCAGCGCCCGTGCGAGCGGTGCGTCGAGCCGCTCCGGAGTGAGGACTTCGACGTCGAGCGGCGCGCTGCCCGTGCGCGCGTACTCGCGCTCCGCGGCTGCGAGGCGTGCGGAGAGGCGTTCGTCGCCGGTGCGGTCGCTTCGTTCGGCCATCGCCTGGTGGACGAGGACGCCGATCACGGTGGCCACCGCGCAGCAGGCGGCCGCGGTCAGGGCGGCGATCTTCCAGCGCAGGGCGCGCGGGTTGAGGAGTGCCATGGGTGCGGACGGCCCCTCAGTCGCGGACGAGTTTGTAGCCGAAGCCGCGGACGGTCTCGATCCGCTCGGCTCCGATCTTCCTGCGCAGCCGCAGCACGCAGAGGTCGACGACCCGGGTGTCGCCCTCCCAGCCGTAGTCCCACACGTCCCGCAGGAGACGGCGGCGGTCGAGCACGGCGCCAGGAGCCGCCGCGAACTCCAGCAGCAGCCGCAGCTCGGTGGGGGTCAGCGGAACGGGCCGTCCGCTCCGGCGTACCTCCAGACCGAGGGTGTTCACGGACAGGTCCCCAAAGACCAGCTCCCCGGGGGTCGTCCCGGCATCCCCGGGTGCGACTGCGCGATTCGCGGAGACGACTGCGGGATTCACGGGTCCGGCCCCCCGCGCCGGAACGGCCTCCGGTCCGGCGGGCCGGAAGGTGGCGCGGCGCAGCAGCGTCCGGATACGGGCGACGAGGACGGGGGTGTCGACGGGCTTGACGACGTAGTCGTCGGCGCCCGCCTCCAGTCCCGACACCACGTCGAGGGCGTCCCCACGCGCGGACATCATGAGGACCGGGACCAGGCTCTCCTCGCGGATCCGGCGGCACAGTCCGATGCCGTCCAGCTCGGGCAGCATCACGTCCAGGATCAGCAGGTCGTACCTGCCGGCCCGGAACGCCTCCAGGCCGTCGAGTCCGTTCACGGCCACCGCGACCTGATAGCCGTACCGCTCCAAGGACAGCTGCACGGCGCGGCGGATGGTGGCGTCGTCCTCGACGACGAGGACGCTGACGGGGTCTGGGACCCGGGGTTCCGACACGCCACCTACCTGATCAGAAACGGACATTTGTGGAGTTCATCCTAGTCAGTGGGGCCTGCGGTCTGCGGTGCGGTCACAGCCGGAGGGAGGCCGCGACGGGGAGGTGGTCGCTGCCGGTGGCGGGAAGGGTCCACGACGAGGTCACGCTCACCCCCTTCACCAGGATCTGGTCGATGCGGACCAGGGGGAACGGAGCGGGCCAGGTGAAGCCGAAGCCGGCGCCCGCCTCGCGCTGCGCGGAGGTCAGCTGGGAGGTCACCGGTCGCAGGGCCGAGTCCTCCGCCGTCCCGTTGAAGTCACCCATCACGACGACCCGTGCCAGCGGCTCCGCCCGCACGGCCGCGGCCAGATTCCGGGCCGCATCATTGCGGCGGGCGGTGGTGAACCCGGCGACCGGGGTCACGCGTACCGAAGCGAGGTGGGCGGCGAAGACCGCGACGGGGCCGCCCGGGGTCTCGACGGTGGCCCGTACGGCACGCGTCCACGGCATGATGGGCACCGCTTCCACGCCGTTCAGCGGGTGCTTGCTCCACAGTCTGACGCCGAGGGTGTCGGAGCGGTACGGATAGCCGGCGGCAAGCTCGCGCTCGTAGACGGGCGTGGCCTTCGAGGACATCTCCTCCAGGGCCAGTACGTCCGCGCCCGATGCGGCGAGCGCTCGCGCGGTCCGCGCCGGATCGGGATTTTCCTCGTCCACGTTGTGACTGACTACGGTGAAGTTCCCGCCGCCGGATCGCTCGGACCGTTTGTCGGTGAGGGTCCCGCCGAAAAGGCAGCTCCAGGCGGCCACGGGGGCCAGGACGGCGACGGCCGCGAGCCGGGAGCGGCGTACCGCCGCCACCAGGAGGAGGACGGGGACGCTCAGTCCGGCCCAGGGCAGGAAGGTCTGGAACAGGCTGCCGAGGTTGATGGCCCCGTTCGGGATCCAGGTGTGCAGGGCCATCGTGAGGGCCGCACACACCGCGCCGGCGGCGGTCAGCCGGCCGCGGCCGGTGGACACGAGTGCGCGGGAGCGGCCGACGGGAGGAGGCGGAAGCGGGCCGGGCGGCTCCTCTTCCCCGGTGGCCTCAGGACGGTACGGGGTGCTCAGCACGGCAATTGCCTTCCGATGTCGCGTACGCCGGTGATCCGGTACCGGCACAGCCTCGGAGAGGCGCGCTTCCAGGGCATCAGGAGAGCCCTTCGAGGGCCCTGCAGTTGCGTTTCAGCTGGGTATCGGTCCTAGGGAGCACCCTGACGATGCGCGGTAACGGCCGCCTCGGCCCGGGCTGCGTCCGCCCGATCCGGGTGCCACCACGGCCGAGGCCGGTCGAGCAGAGGCGCACGGCGGATACCGAGCCTCCCGAGCAGCACCGTGGGCCGGCGGTCGACACCAGCCGGGAGCGCGAGGTGCCCGGTCGTCATCCGACCGTGGGCCGCGTATTTCGATCGTGCGCGTTGCAACGGTCGTCCCGAGCCTGGACTTTGGTGATCGTCGAGCATGGTGGGGCCGGTGTTCTGCCGCTGGCCCGGGTGGTTGCGGGCGCGTGCGCTCACCCCGAAGGCGGGTCGGGTCAGCGGTCGGCGGAACGGCTGAGCCGGGCCATGAGCTCATGGTGGCAGCGCGGGTGGCGGAGAGGCCGTCATCGCGTTCCGGGAGTGTCAGTTCAGGTCCGCCGGAGAGTTCACCGCCCTGACGGATGGGGTTCATGGCGCGATCACCACAACTTCGCGTGTGATGTGAAATATCACATCACACAGGGCGGGTCGATGACCTGGCCCGCACCAGCGAAGACACAAGGAGAGCACGTCCCCATGAACCGCTTAGCCCTTCTCGCAGTCAGCGTTGCCGGTTTGATGGCTCTGGCCGCCGGCCCGGCCGCCGCGGCCCCCGAGACCGCCGCCGACCAGACCGTGACAACCTGCGGGAACTCGGGTCTCCAGGCAGGCCTGCTCACCCGGCTGTGCGCGGAGGTCACCGGCAACACGGTGCAGTTCTACGGCAGGATCAGCCTCGCCGGGCCGCCCTCTCCGGGCAGCCCGACGCCCGCCACGAAGCAGCTGTCCACCACGCTGTCCACGGAGGTCGTGGGCGCCGGCACCCCGCCCCTCACGGAGGACAGGCCCGTCATCTTCACCACCACGACGCTCGACGTGCGCGGTCCGGCGAGCACCGTCCCCTGTGGCACTACGGTCCGCGGCACGTTCGGCGTGGCCTCCTTCCCCTGGGCACCCCGGCCGGTCGTGCACGAGGTCACCCTCACCTGCTGACGCCCGCCGCCCGGCGACTCGCCCGAGCGGGTCGCCGACGCGGCCTCCGCCCGCACCGCCCCCACGTGACCGGCCCCAGGCAAGACCCCGGCGCCCGTCAGCCTCTCGGGAGCCTCTCGGGCAGTGGCTGCTGGGCGACGCTGTAGTCGCAGCGGGACGCCTGCTGCCGCTCTCGCGACACAGTGCGAAGCGGGGCGATCGTAAGGCAACACGCAGGATGGACAAGGGCGTTGCCGCTCGCGAGCCGCGAGCCGCGAGCGGTGGGGCGTACGGCCCCGGCAGCGTGAGCGACCACGTGGGGCGACTCGCCCAAAACCACGCGCGTACGGGGGGAGGCAGGATGTCGCTGCTGCTCACCGACAGCCCTGCCTGTGGTGCCCTGGAGCACGCCGGGAACACGGGGTGCGACCCTCGCCACCGGGGCTGCAAAGGGGCCGCATCCCGACGGAGCGCGCCGCCCGTACCGGCCCATGGCCTGAGCCCGTAGTTGGCGTGGGCTGGCCCGGGTCCGGCGGTGAAGCGTCTGCTTCCACCACCGCGGTCGCAGGGCTCATCCAGCCGATCGACGAGCGACCCGTCGGCTCCGGCCCCTGTGGGAACTGCTGCGCGCAGTGACGCACGCACCCTGCGGGGTGTGATTCTGGAGGGCGAAGCCGACGGGCAGGGCCACGCATGGTGACGTTCACGAGGCCGGTGTCATGTCGGCCCCGATCCTTGACAAAAGGGCCCGCCGGCCTGTTCGGCCGTGCGGGCCCTCGTGTTGTGCGGGTGCGAGGCGGAAAGGCTCAAGCGGTCAAACGGCCTCGCCGCTCGCTTGGGGGCTGCCCAGGAGGGACCCGCTAGTAGCGGAGATCCTTCTGCTCGGTGATCAGGCGCCCTGCGATCTGCAGGTTCCCGTCGGAGTCGAGCACCGCGATGATCTTCTTCGTCGACCCGTGGTGGGTCGTGAAGTAGATCTTGTCCGCCTCCTGCGAGCTGGAGTAGTTCGAGTTCACGGACAGCTCGATGCTCACCGGGGAGCTGATGAGCACGTCCTTCTTCGGCGAGTTCGGATAGACCTGGTTCTGCCGCAGCTTGATGCGGCCGTGGGTGTCCCCCTCGTCCCAGTCCGACGCCACTCCGAGATCGATGTCAGCCATGTGACTTCCCCCTTCAGCATCCGGTGGATGGGCCTGCGGTCCGGGCGTAGGGACGCCCGAAACCACGACAGAACCTATACAGAGAGTCCGCGCAAAGTAACGGGGAGTTCTACACGTGACCGGTTTTGCGCCCAGACAGGCCAGAATCAGCGTTCAAGCCTCCAGAGGGCGCGAATGCCCGAAAATCACCGTGCTGACCCACCGGTTGGCCCCGATCCGCAGGTCGCCTCCGAAGTGCCGGCCTGCCGCGGCAGTCCGATCGGCCTGTACCGGGCCTGCCGACTCATGGTGCGCCGTTGTGCAGGGCGGTGTGCACGTACGCGTCGAGGTCGAACGTGGTCACGACGATGACCCGGGTGGGATGCGGGGCCTGCGGGCCCGCCAGGCGGCGGGTGAGTTCGAGGCCGTCGAGCCGCGGCATGCGGATGTCGGCGAGGACCACGTCCGGCCGCAGGCTACGGGCCAGCTCGAATGCCGTGGCTCCGTCGGCGGCCTCGCCCACCACGGTCATGTCGGGCTGTGAGTCAAGGACGAGCCGGAAGCCGCTGCGGACGTCGTCCTGGTCGTCGGCCAGCAGGATGCGGGTCGGTGCGTGGTTCACGGGGAGTGCTCCACCGGTACGGGGGCGCCTGCCGCCTCCGGCGCCACAGGCAGTACGGCGACGAGCCGCCAGCCGCCTTCGCCGCAGCGCAGCGCCCGCAGCGCCCGTAGCGCCCGTAGCGCCCGTAGCGCAGCGTGCCACCCGTGGCCCGTACGCGCTCGCGCATGCCGCTCAGACCGCGCCCGCCGTGGCCTTCCCCCGCCCGCCGCAGGGTCGTACGCGGGCTTGCCCGGTCGCCGTTCCGCCCGCTGCCGCCGTCGTCGGCCACCTCGATCCGGAGCGCGGGCGCGCCGTCGCAGGTGCGGGCAGGGGTGAGGTCACCTCGACCCGGGAGGCGCCTGGGGCGTGGCGCCGGACGTTGGTGAGGGCTTCGACGACCACCCGGTAGGCCGTCGAACCGGTGGCCCGCGAGAGGCCGTCCGTGGCGCCGGGCGCCACATGCAGACGCGCCGCCAGGGCCGGGCCCGCGGAGGAGAACTGTGCGACGAGAGCGGCCAGCCCGTCCACGCCGGGCAGCGGCGCGACAGCGTCGGCCCCCGGCGGACGGGCGTCGCCGCCGTCCGCTTCGTGGAGCGTCTTCACCATCCGATCCATCGACGCCAACGCGTTGAGCCCGGCCGCCTCGATGCGCTCCAGGGCCGAAAGGGCCTGCCCGGGGTCCGCCGTGGCCACGAAGCGCGCGGCCTGCGCCTGCGCCACGATGCCGCTGACGTCATGGGCGACGAAGTCGTGCAGGTCCCGCGCGAGTTCGAGCTGCTGGGAACGCCGGGTCTCGACGACCAGACGCTGCCTGCGGTGTTCCGTCAGCCAGCACCCAGTACGGGCAGGGACCAGAACGCCGCCGCTCCGGCGAGCGACAGCAGCGAGGCCTCGGGCACCAGCGGCAGCGTCCATGCCGCCACCGCCGCACCCGCCGGCACGACCGTCCCCGCTGCCTGCCGCAAGGGGGCCCAGCGGGCCGCGACGACGAGCAGTACCAGCAGGACGGTCACTTCCACGACTCTCGCCCACGACGCACCGGGCCCGGTGGGCGGGGTCGCGAGGGCAGTGGTGGCCAGGGACAGGGCTGCAGTGAACGAGAGGGGCAGGGCGAGGCGTTCGCGCGAGCGGGGCCAGCAGGCCAGGACCCACAGCAGCGTCGTCGCGGCGCTGATCGCCGACGGCGCCCCGTAGGGCTTCGACATGCCGCCGTACACGGCGGTGACGGCCCCGAGGGCCGTACACCCCGTGGCAACGGCGGCTGCGGTCAGGACGACATCTCGGCGCGCCGAGTTCTCGGTCTTCCCCACTCCTTGATCCTACGGGCGGGTGCCGTTGCGCTCCCTCTGCCGAACGGCAGAGGGGAACGGCCCGCAGGAGCGTGAGATCCGCTGATCGGCAGATGGTCCGGGCTCCGCTGCCGGAGCGAGGGTGGAGCCCGCACCCGAGACCACGGCCGCCGAGACGGCGGCCCACCGACCGAAGGGGCCCGCATGTCCGGCATCCTCTCCACCCCGCGCCGCCGGATCGCCGTCGGGGCGATGGCCGTCGCGACGGTCTTCGCCCTCTGAGCGGACCGTCCTCCGCCTCCGCGAACAAGCCGAGCGGCCCTGCCGAGGTCAGCGGGCAGGGACGGATCTTCTACGCCTACGCGCCCGACGACGAGATCCGCTTCACCGTGGACGCGACCGCGGCGCCCTTCAGCCGCCCCCTCGACCGGCTGCCGAAGGGGATGCCCACCGACGCCCGCGGCACCGTCACCATCTCCCACGCGGTGGCCAGGACGAAGGAGACCCGGACGGCGGAGGCCGCCGTGGACTGCCTGGTCACCGGCGGCGACCCCGCGACGCTCACCGCTGTGGTCACCGAGTCGGCCGACCCCGAAGAGGTCGGCACCCGTTACGGGTTCAGCGTCAAGAGCGGGGGCCCGGGCCGCGGCCGGCTCGCCTTCAGCTGGGGCGTCGCCAACCTCGACGTCGTCGACGGCAAGCCGGTCGCGCCCAGGGTCGGCACGTGCATGGCCCCTGCTCCCTTCGCCCCGGCCACCGAAGGAGGCTTCAAGGTCACGCACGGGGACCTGCCCGCGCTGCCGGCCGGATGGCAACCCGGCGAGGACCGATGACAGCGCGGATCCGGACCTACCCGATGAGGCCGAGCCAGTGGCGGTAGGCCGAGGCGAAGGGTTCTACGCCACCGCCATTGCCTTCGCGGCGGACCCTCTCCATCAACCACTCGCAGGTCTGCCGGGCCGCCTCGACGACGCTGTCGGGGTATCCGTAGCGCATCCGCCGCTCTGCGAACTGGTCTTCGTCCTCGACGTGGGCCTCGCCACCCCGAGGCCGCACGACATCGAGATCGAGGTCCACCATGCTCACGACGGTCTCGTCCGCGTTCCACTCGGGAATCGTGCACACGTCGCAATACACCTCCGGACCCGGGTCCGCACAGAACGTGGCGGTCCACCACCCATCGCGCGGGACCAACACCACGTACGCGTACCGGCCTGGCTGCTCGCCCGTGGACGAACTGACGGGAACACCCTGCTCCGTTCCCAGCCATACGCCGTGCTCGTCCTTGCCCAGACAGACGGCAGTCCATTGCGCGCTCAGACTGCCGTCGTACTTCCGGACGACGACCAGCACGGAAGAGCCCTCTTTGATCACCCCAAGACGCTAACTCGGTGGCGCCGGCCAATCGGTGCGGCGCCACGAACGCTCCACGGAAAAGCCAGGCATGGGGTGACGCGGGGGCAATCGGCGTCGGCCGTGGCGGGGCGCCCGGGGAGGCAGAGAGCGCCGGCGACCGCAGCACCTGGATCCACCTGTCACGGGGTCGCGGTACCGAGGATTTCTCCGGGCGGACCGGGCGTCGTCAAGAGGCGTATTAGTGGGACTTTCGGGACCGTCCGGCCGTCGCGGACAGTGGCCTCACGTCGTCGTTGATCGACCGATCCGACTGAGGAGACTGACCACCGCATGGCCACTCACGACCGCGGGCCGCTGCCCCTGACCCCGCCGCAGAACGGCGTCTGGTTCGCACAGCAGCTCGATCCCACCCGCCTCGACTACACCATCGCCGAGTACCTGGAGATCCGCGGGGCGGTGGATCCGGAGCTGCTCGCCGAGGCGGTGCGCACGATGGTGGCCGGAACCGAGACGCTGTGCGTCCGCTTCGCCGAGGTGGACGGCGTGGTGCACCAGATATCCGCCGGGCCGCCGCCGCTGCGGATGGAGACGGTCGACGTCAGCGACCACCCGGACCCGGACGCCGAGTCCGAGCGGCTGATGCGCGCCGAACTGGCCCGGCCGACGGACCTGGCGTCCGGGGACGTGTGCCGGCACCTCCTGGTGCGGACCGGTCCGACGGCCTACCGCTGGATGCAGGGCTACCACCACCTCGTCGCGGACGGGGTGACCGGCTCGATCCTCGCGCGGCGGACCGCGCAGGTGTACTCGGCGCTGGTCGCGGGCGAGCCAGTGCCGGCCGTCGAGAGCGCGCCGTGGGAGCGGATCGTGGCCGAGGAGGAGGAGTACGCGGGCTCCGAACGGTGCGCGAACGACCGGGAGTTCTGGCGGGCCCGGCTGGCCGGGGCCCCCGAGCCCGTCTCCTTCACCGGCAGCGTCCCGGCGCCCGCCTCGGGTACGACGGTGCGGGTGAGCGGCGACCTCGACGCGGCCGACGCCCGCACCCTGCGGGAGGCGGCGCGCCGGCACGGCACGCGCTGGTCGGCGCTGGTGATGGCGGCGGCCGCCGCCCACCTGCACCGTGCGGGCGGCACCGAGGACGTGGTCCTGGGTCTGCCGGTCACCGGCCGCACCACCCCGGACGCCCGCCGGACACCCGGCATGTTCTCCAAGGTGCTGCCGCTGCGGCTGACGGTCACCGCGGACACGACGGTCGGCGAACTGCTGCGCGACACCTCGGCCGGCATCAAGGAGGCCCTGCGCCACCAGCGGTACCGCATCGAGGAGTTCACCGGGACCGGACCGCGGCTGTGGGACGCCGCCGTCAACCTCATGTCCTTCGACTACGAGCTGTCCTTCGCCGGGGCTCCCGCCTCCGCGCACAACCTCTCGGTCGGCCCGGTGGAGCACGTCTCCCTCAACGTCTACGACCGCGGCGGCGACAGCCCGCTGACCGTGCAGGCCGAGGGCGACGCCGCGGACGTCGATCGGGTTGGACTCGACGCGCTGCGGGTGCGGTTCACCCGCTTCCTGGTCGCCCTCGCCTCGGCCGAGGACGAGGCTCCGGTCGGCTCGCTGCCCTTCCTGACCACTGAGGACGAGGAGCGGCTCGCCGCCTTCGCCGAGGGCGGCGTGGACCCCGTGGCCGGGGACGTGTCGCTGCACGCGCTCTTCGAGGAGGTGGCGGCGCGCGCCCCCGAGCGGGCCGCCGTGATCTGCGCCGGCCAGGCGGTCACCTACCGGGAGCTCGACGCCTGGGCCGAGGACATCGCGGACCGGCTGCGGACGGCCGTCGGACCGGGCGTCCCGGTCGGCGTGTGCGTGGAGCGCTCCCCGTCGATGGTCGCGGCCCTGCTCGGCGTCCTGAAGGCGGGCGGCTGCTACGTACCGCTCGACCCCGGCCTGCCGCCGGAGCGCATCGCGTACATCGTGCGCGACGCCGGGCTGCGCACGGTCGTCGCCGGGCCGGGCAGCCGCGACCGGCTGCCGCACGACCTGCCGGACGTGGTCGACGCGAGCGCGCCGGCCGACGGGTCCCGCTCCGGCCGGAGGTCCGTACCGGTGCCGGCCGCGTCCGCCGCGTACCTGCTGTACACGTCGGGCAGTACGGGCGAGCCGAAGGGCGTCGTCGTCCCGCACGCGGCGGCCGTCGACTTCGTGCGCGGCCACCTCGCCCTGTGCGGCGCGGGCGACGGCCTCGGGTCCGGCGGCTGCGGCGGCCCCGGTGGGTCGGGGCGCACGGAACGGTTCCTCGGGTTCGCCTCGCTGTCGTTCGACGTGTCGGTGCTGGACGTGTTCGGTTCCCTGTTGAGCGGTTCCACCCTGGTCCTCGCCACCGACGCCGAGCGGGTCGACGTCGACCGGCTCCAGGCGTTGCTCGCCGAGCACGCGGTGACCGTCGCCGACCTGCCGCCGGCGCTCCTGCCACTGCTGGACCCGGCGGGGCTGCCGGCGCTGCGGTTCCTGTCCACGGGCGGTGAGGCCCCGTCCGGGGACGCGGTGGACCGCTGGGCGACGGACGGCCGCGAGGTCTGGAACGCGTACGGGCCCACCGAGGCGGCCGTGTCCGTGACCATGCACCGGGTGGCTGCGCCCTCGCACGGCCGGATCCCGCCGATCGGGCGCCCGATGGTCAACCACCGTGCGTACGTGGTCGACCGGGGGCTGCGGCTGCTGCCGCCGGGAGCGACCGGCGAGCTCTGCGTGGCCGGTGCGGGTCTCGCCCAGGGGTACGCGGGGCGCGCGGCCATGACCGCCGACCGTTTCGTGCCGGACCCCTTCTCCGGTGTGCCCGGTGCGCGGATGTACCGGACGGGCGACCTCGTGCGCTGGACGGCACGGGGCGAACTGGAGTTCCTGGGGCGGGTGGACCGCCAGGTCAAGATCAATGGCCACCGGATCGAACTGGGCGAGATCGAGGCGGTGCTCGGCCGGCAGCCCTCGGTGGGGCAGGCCGCGGTCGTCGTGCACGCCCCCGCGGGCGGAGCCCGCCGGCTCGTCGCCTTCGTCGCACCGCCGGCCGACGGCGGCCCAGCGCCCGAACCGGAGCTGCTGGCGGCGGAGTTGGGCCGGGTCCTGCCGGGCTACATGGTGCCCCGCACCTTCGTGGCGGTGGACCGGCTGCCGCTCACCCCGGGCGGCAAGGTCGACCGGGCGCGGCTGCACGTACCCGAGGCCGCGGCCCGTCCGGAGCACCCCGCGCGGGCGTACGGCGCCACCGAGCTGACCCTCGCGGCCCTGTTCTCCGAAGCCCTCGGCACCGCCGCGACCCCGGACGACAACTTCTTCGAGCTCGGCGGCGACAGCATCACCGCCCTCGGCCTGACCAGCCGGGCGCGGGCCCGGGGCTTCTCCTTCACCCTGCGCGAGGTGTTCGCGCACAAGACCCCGGCCGCCCTCGCCGCGGCCGTCGGTGAGCCCGGCCACGGGACCTCCCCGGCTGCAGCAGGTCCGGCCGTCGCGGAGTGCGGTCCGCTCCCCGCGACACCGGTCATGCGCTGGCTCCTGGACGGGCCGGGTCCCATCGGCCGGTTCAGCCAGTCGATGGTGCTGACCCTGCCCGAGGGCGCGGATGACGCGACGCTCGTACGGGTCCTGCAGTCGGTCGTGGACCGGCACGGGGCGCTGCGCCTCGGCGTGGCCTTCGGCACGGAGGGCCGGCTGTGCACGGTCGGCGAGCCCGGCTCGGTCGACGTGTCCCGGCTGTACCGCACCGTCGACGTGGCCGGGTCGGACGAATCCTCCCGTGTCGCGATCATGGCGGAGGCGGCCCGGGAGGCGTCCGGACAGCTGGACCCCGCGTCCTCGGTGATGCTCCGGGCCGTGCGCTTCGACACCGGTGGGGCGGCGCCGGACCGGCTGCTGCTGTGCGTGCACCACCTGGCGGTGGACGGGGTGTCGTGGCGGATCCTGGCGGCCGACCTGGCCACGACCTGGGAGGCCGCCGTCGCCGGGCGACCGCTTCCGGCCGCGGACGGGGAGGTCTCGTTCCGCGCGTGGGCCCACCATCTCGAACTCCAGGCGGGTTCCCCGGAGGTGCAGGCCGAGCTCCCCTTCTGGCGCTCGACGCTGGAGCGCTCCGGGGACGCCCCGGACCCGCGGGAGCCCTGGCAGCGGATCCCCGACCCGGTGCGGGACACCGCCGGCGCCACGCGCACGCTGACGCTCGGCCTGCCCGCCGAGGTCGCCGGCCCGCTGCTGGCCGGGGTTCCCGGCGCGCTGCGCACCGGCCCGGCCGAGGTGCTGCTCGCGGGACTGGTCCTCGCGGCCCACCGCCTGCGCTCCCCCGGCAGCGCCCCGGGTTCGCTGCTGGTCGACCTGGAGGGCCACGGCCGCGTCGACCGCACCGGCCGGCACGACCTGGCGCGCACCGTGGGCTGGTTCACCACCCAGTACCCGGTCCGGTTCGACCTGGACGGCCTCGACCTGGACGCGGCGGCCCGGGGCGGTGACGCGCTCGCCGAGCTGGTCGCGCGGATCCACTCGACGGTCGCCTCCGTACCGGACCACGGCACGGGCTTCGGGCTGCTGAGCCGGCTCGATCCGCGGACCGCCGCACAGCTGTCCGGGCTCCCGCGCCCCAGGATCCTGTTCAACTACCTGGGCAGGTTCGCCGGTGGCGGCGAGACGCCGTGGAGCCCCGCCCCCGAGGCGGGCGGCCTGCGGGCCGAGGTGGATCCGGCGATGCCCGTCGAGCACGCCCTGCAGATCGACGCCATGGCCGTGGACCGCGCCGACGGTCCCGCCTTCACCGCGGTCGTCACCCATCCCGCGGACCTGTGGACCGAGGCCGAGGCGGACGCCCTGGTGGCGGCCTGGGACCAGGCCCTGCGCCTGCTGGCCGGCTGGACGGGCACCCCCCGACCGCGCCGCCTCACCCCCCGTGACCTGCCGCTGGTCCGGCTGACGCAGCCGGAGACGGACGCCCTGGCCACGCGCTACGCCGGGCTCTGCGACGTGCTGCCGCTCTCGCCGCTCCAGGAGGGGCTGTTCTTCCACTCCGCCTTCGACGCGGGCGCGTTGGACGCCTACACCGGCCAGATCGTCCTCACCCTGGACGGCGCCCTGGACGAGGACACCCTGCGGGCGTCCTGCGACCGGCTGCTGCGCCGCCACACCGCGCTGCGCTCCGCCTTCACCGACCAGGGTCTGGACGGGCCGGCGCAGATCGTCGTCGAGTCCGTCGAGGTGCCGTGGGAGGCCGTGGACCTGGGCGGACTCGGTTCCGCGGACCGGGAGCGGGAGTGGCGGCGGCTGCTCGCGGCCGACCGGGCCCGCCGCTTCGACCTGGAGCGGCCGCCGCTGGTGCGCTTCACCCTGGTCCGGTTCGGCCCGTCCGAGCACCGCCTCGTCATGACGAACCACCACATCGTCTGGGACGGCTGGTCCTCGGCGGTCCTGCTGCGCGAACTGCTCACGGGGTACGCCGAACAGACCTCGGGCGCCGAGTCCGGCGCGGTCGCGGAAGGGGTCCCGTACCGCTCGCACCTGGACTGGCTCGCCCGCCAGGACGACGGCGCCGCCGAGACCGCGTGGAGCACCGCGCTGGCCGGGCTGGCGGAGCCGACCCTGCTGGGCGCGGCCGATCCGAACCGGATCGACGCGCTGCCCGAGCGGGTCCCGGTGGAGCTGTCGGCCGAGCTGACGGCCCGGCTCACCGCACGGGCCCGTACCGCGGGCGTGACCCTCAACAGCGTGGTCCAGGGTGTCTGGGCGATCCTGCTGGGCCGGGTGACCGGGCGGGACGACGTGGTGTTCGGCGGGACCGTCTCCGGGCGGACCGCGGACGTCGCGGGCATCGAGGACATGGTCGGCCTGCTGATCAACACGCTGCCCGTGCGGTTCCGGATCCGCGAGGACGAGCCGCTGCTGGCCGCGATCGGCCGGTTCCAGGACGAGCAGGCGGAGCTGATGGACCACCAGCACGTCGGGCTCGCCGGCATCCAGCGGGCGGCCGGGCTGGGCGCCCTCTTCGACACCACGGTCGTCGTCGAGAACTATCCGCTCGACCTGGAGTCGATGCGGGAGCTGGCCGGCGGACCGCGGCTGACCGGGGTGGACGGCTCGGACGCCACCCACTACACCGTCAACCTCATCGTGCTGCCCGGGGAGCGGCTGCGGCTGCACCTCGACCACCGCACGGACGTCCTCGACGCGCGGACGGCGCGCAGCCTGGGCGAGGCGCTGGAGCGGCTGCTCACGACCGTCGCCGACGCCCCCGCAACCGCGGTCGGGGAGGTGGACCTGCTGTCCGCGGAGCAGCACCGGCTGATCCGGGAGTGGAACGGCACCGCCGTGCCGGTCCCCGACACCACGCTGGTGGAGCTGTTCGCGCAGCAGGTGGCCAGGACGCCGCAGGCCCCGGCGACCGTCTTCCACGGCGAGCGCCTAACGTACGGCGAACTCGACGTCCGCGCCGAGCGGCTGGCGCGGGCCCTGCGCGCCCGGGGCGCCGGCCCGGAGGAGATCGTCGCGGTCGCCCTGCACCGCTCCACCGAGATGGTGGTCTCGCTGCTGGCCGTGCTGAAGTCGGGGGCGGCCTACCTTCCGGTGGACCCCTCGCTGCCGGCGGACCGGATCGCGTACCTGCTGTCCGACGCCGCGCCGGTGCTGCTGCTCGCGGACGACGAGGTGGCGGCGGCGCTGCCCGCCGCGGCGGACCTGCCCCGGCTGGATCCGGGTGCCGTCCACGACGGGGACCCCGGTGCGGTGGGGCCGGCGCCGCTGCCCGGGCACCCCGCGTACGTGATCTACACGTCCGGGTCGACGGGGCGGCCCAAGGCCGTGGTCGTGGAGCACTCGGCCATCGTCAACCGGCTGCTGTGGATGCAGGACCGGTACGGGCTGGGCGCGGACGACCGGGTGCTCCAGAAGACCCCGTTCGGCTTCGACGTGTCGGTGTGGGAGTTCTTCTGGCCGCTGATCACCGGCGCGGCCCTGGTGGTCGCCGAGCCCGGCGGGCACAAGGACCCCGCCTACCTCAGCCGGGTGATCCAGGAGGAGTCGGTCACCACCGTCCACTTCGTCCCGTCCATGCTGGCGGCGTTCGTCGAGGATCCCGAGGCGGGCCGCTGCCGGTCGCTGCGGCGGGTCGTGTGCAGTGGCGAGGCCCTTCCGGAGGAGCTGAAGAACCGGTTCCTCGATGTGCTCGACGTGCCCCTGCACAATTTGTACGGGCCCACGGAGGCGGCCGTGGACGTCACGCACTGGGACTGCCTGCGCCAGGAATCCGGGCCCGTGCCGATCGGCCGGCCCATCTGGAACACCTCGCTGTACGTGCTCGACCCGCGGGGCCGGCCCGTCCCGGTGGGGGTCGCCGGCGAGCTGTTCCTGGCGGGGGCGGGCCTGGCCCGTGGATACCTGCGGCGCCCGGCGCTGACCGCCGAGCGCTTTCCGCTCGACCCCTTCGGGCCGCCGGGCTCGCGCATGTACCGCACCGGGGACCTGGCCCGCCACCGGGCCGACGGCTCGGTGGAGTACCTGGGCCGCACCGACGACCAGGTGAAGATCCACGGCTTCCGGATCGAACTCGGCGAGATCGAGACGGCGCTGGGCCACCTCGACGGCGTGGGCCGGGCCGCGGTCGTCGTCCGCGAGGACGTCCCGGGCGAGCGCAGGCTCGTCGGGTACGTCGTCCCGGAGGCCGGGGCGGACCCGGCCCCGGACACCGAGCCGATGCGCGCCGAACTGGCCCGCTCCCTGCCGGAGTACATGGTGCCGGTGCTGGTCGTCGTGGACGGGCTGCCCGTCACGCCGAACGGCAAGCTCGACCGCAGGGCGCTCCCGGCGCCCGCCGCGGCGGCCGCCACCGGGTACGAGCCGCCCGCGGGGAGACCGAGGAACTCATCGCCATGGTGTGGGCCTCCGTACTGGACGCGCCGCGGATCGGCCGCCACGACGACTTCTTCGCCCTCGGGGGGCATTCGCTGAGCGCCACCCGGGTGGCGGCCCGGCTGCGCCAGTCCCTCGGCCTGGACCTGCCCCTGCACACCCTCTTCGAGCAGCGGACCGTCGCCGCCCTCGCCATCGCCGTCGAAACGGTGCTGCTGGCCGAACTGGAGGCCGAGCCGGCCCCGTTCGCCGCCACCGACGCCGCCGTTCCTTCACTCGTACTTCAGGGAGAGACCTCGTGACCACCCAGGAGAGCCTGCCGGCCACCGGCACGGACAGCCGCCTGGCCGCCGCCCGTGAACTGCTGCGCCGCCGTGTGCGCGCCGCACTGGACGACACGGCGGCCGGTCCGGCCGCCGCGCCGGCGCCGGTCCCCGCTCCGGCCGCTGACGGGCCGGACACCGAGCCCGTCGCCTCGTTCGCCCAGGAGCGCATGTGGCTGGTGGACCGGATGGCGGACGGCACCCCCGGCTACGCGATCCCCGAGGTCGTGCGGCTGCGCGGCCGCCTCCACCCGGAGCCGCTGCGCCGCTCCCTGACGGCCGTAGTGGCCCGCCACGCACCGCTGCGCACCGTCTTCGAGGAGCGTGACGGCGCCCCGCACCCGGTGGTCCTGCCCGCCCCGGCCGTCGTCCCGCTGCCGGTGCTGGACCTGGGCGACGCCCCCCTCGCCGAACTGGAGGACCGGGCCCGCGGCCTGGCCCGGGAGGAGGTCCGCAGACCCTTCGACCTCGCGGCCGGCCCGCTGCTGCGCGCCCTGCTGATCCGGCTCGGCGCCGAGGACCACCTGCTGGTACTGGTGGTCCACCACATCGCCACCGACGGCTGGTCCATGAACCTGCTGTGGCGGGAGGTGTCCGAGGGCTACGCGGCCCTGCTCGCGGGGCGGCCCCTGGCGCAGGCACCGCTGCCCCTGGAGTACCAGGCGTACGCCCGTACCCAGCGCGAGCGGTTCGCGAGCGGCGCGATGGACGGTCAGCTGCGCTGGTGGGAGAAGTCCCTGGCGGGGCTGGAGGCTCTCGAACTCCCCGCGGACCGGCCCCGTCCCACCCGTCGCAGCGGCGACGGCGCGAGCCTGGAGTTCACTCTCGACGCCCGCCTCACCACTCGGCTGCGCGGGATCGCCGAGGGCGCCGGCGCCACCCTCTTCATGACGCTCCTGGCCGGCTTCCAGGCCGCTCTGGGCCGCTACGCCGGCAGCACGGACATCGCCGTCGGCACCCCGGTGGCCGGGCGCGACCGCGTGGAACTGGAGCCCCTCGTCGGGTTCTTCGTCAACACCGTGGTGCTGCGTGCCGATCTGTCGGGCGAGGTGGGCTTCCGTGAGCTGCTCGGCCGGGTCCGCCGGGCGACGGTGGACGCGTACGACCACCAGGAGGTGCCCTTCGACCGGTTGGTGGAGCACCTGAGCCCCGAGCGGGTCGGCGACCGCAACCCGCTCGTGCAGGTGATGTTCGCGTCGGCCCAGGACGAGACGGCCGGGCTGCGACTGCCTGGCCTGGACGCGCAGGCCGTGCGGACCGACTTCGGCGGTTCCCTCTTCGACCTGAGCGTCTTCGTCTCCGAGGGCGCCGAGACCTGCTCCGGCTCGCTGGTCTTCGACACCGACCTGTTCGACCGGGCCACGGCCGAACTCGTCCTCGGCCACTACCTGGAGCTGCTGGCCTCCGCCGCCGAGGAGCCCGACCGTCCCGTGGCCGAGCTGCTGCCCTCCGCCCCGACCGCGGCCCGGATCGCGGCCGGGGGTCACGGCACGGTCCGCCCGGACCTGGCCCCGGCCTCCCTGGTGGAGCTGTTCGCCGAGCAGGTCCGGCGCACCCCCGGCGCCGAGGCCGTGGTCTGCGGCGCCGACCGCCTGAGCTTCGCCGAACTCGACTCCCGGTCCGACGTGCTGGCGGCCCGACTGGCCGCGGCCGGGGTGGAGCGCGAAACCCCGGTCGCCCTGCTGATGGAGCGCTCGGTCCACCTCCCCGTGGCGATCCTGGCCGTCCTGAAGGCCGGCGGACTCTACGTCCCGCTCGGCGAGGGGTTCCCCGTCGCCCGGCTGCACTGGATGCTGGAGCGGACCGGCGCCCGCCTGCTGCTCGCCGATCCGGCGACGGCCGGCCACGAGGCCGTCCGTACCTCGCCCGTACCGGTGCTCGACGCGACGGCCCCGGCGGGCGGGGCTCCGGCCGCCGCACCGGTCCCGCACCCGCCGTGCTCGCCGGACCAGTTGGCCTACGTGATGTACACCTCCGGTTCCACGGGCGAGCCGAAGGGCATCGGCGTCACCCACGCCAATGTCGCGGCGCTCGCCCGTGACACCGCCTTCGGCACCGCGCACCGGCGGGTCCTGGCCCACTCCCCGCTGTCGTTCGACGCCTCGACGTACGAACTGTGGGCACCTCTGCTGTCCGGCGGGCTGGTGGTCATGGCGCCGCCCGGCCGGGTGGACACCGCCGCCCTGGCCCGGCTGGTGGAGGAGCACCGGATCACCTCGATGTTCCTCACGGCCGCCCTGTTCAACCTGGTGGTCGAGGAGTGCGTGGAGCTGCTGACGCGGGTGCGGGAGGTGTGGACCGGCGGTGAGGCCGCCTCCCCGCACTCCTTCGCCCGTGCCCTGGAGCAGGCTCCGGACACCGTCGTCGTCAACGCCTACGGGCCCACCGAGACCACGACCTTCGCCACGCGCCACCGGCTGGACCCCCGCGCCGGCGCCGTCGTCGACGGCCGGGTCCCCATCGGCACCGCCCTGGACGACACCCGCCTGTACATCCTGGACGGGCGCGGCCGCCCCGTGCCGCAGGGCGCCGTCGGCGAACTGTGCATCGGCGGTACCGGCGTGGCCCGCGGCTACCTCGGCCGGCCCGGCCTGACCGCGCGGCAGTTCACCCCCGACCCGTACGGCGCCCCGGGTGCCCGGATGTACCGCACGGGCGACCTGGCCCGGCGGCGCCCCGACGGCACCGTCGACTACCTCGGCCGGAGCGACCAGCAGGTCAAGATCCGCGGCCACCGGATCGAGCCGGGCGAGATCGAGGCCGAACTGGCCCGCAGCCCGCGGGTCGGACACGCCGCGGTGCTGGTCCGCGAGGACACCCCCGGCGAGCAGCGCCTGGTCGCCTACGTGGTGCCCTCGGAGGCCCAGGTGGCGGACCCGGCGGAGCTGCGCCGGGCGCTCGCCGACCGGCTGCCCGCGTACATGCTGCCCTCGGCGATCGTGTCGCTCACGGCGCTGCCGGTGACGCCGAACGGCAAGCTGGACCGGCGCGCGCTGCCCGCGCCCCCCGAGGAGGGGGTGCTCCGGGCCGAGTTCGCGGCGCCGGCGACCGCGACAGAGGAGCTCGCCGCGGCCGTGTGGGGCGAGGTGCTGGGCGCCGGGCGGATCGGCCGCCACGACGACTTCTTCGCCCTCGGCGGTCACTCGCTGCGGGCCACCCGCGCCGTGTCGCGGCTCGGTGCCCGCCTGGGCACGGGCGTGCCGCTGCGGCTGCTGTTCGAGCACCCCACGCTGGAGCGGTTCGCCTCGGCGCTGGACGCCCTGCGCGGCGACGGCCCCGACGCCGCCGCGCCGGCGACCGCCGTCACCGCGATCGGCGCCCGGCCGGCCGGGGAGCCCGCGCCGCTGTCGTTCGCGCAGCAGCGGCTGTGGTTCCTGGACCAGCTCCAGCCCGGCCGGCCCGACTACAACATTCCCGTCGCGGCCCGGCTGCGGGGCGCGCTGGACGCCGACGCGCTGGCCGCCGCGCTGTGCGCGGTGGTGTCCCGGCACGAGGTGCTGCGCTCGCGGATCGCCGAGGGCCCGTCAGGCCCCGTACAGGTCGTGGAGGCGCCGGAGGTCTTCGTCCCCGTCCGCACCGACCTGGGGGACCTGCCCCGCGAGGAGGCCCGTTCGCGGGCGCTCGGCCTGGCCCACGCCGACGCCGCCGCGTCCTTCGACCTGGGCTCGGCGCCCCTGCTGCGGGCCCGCGTGGTGCGGGTCGCGGACGACGAGCACCTCCTCGTCCTGGTCCTGCACCACACCGTCGGCGACGGCTGGTCGATGCCGGTGCTGTGGCGGGAGTTGTCCGGGGCCTACGCGGCCCTGCGTCGCGGCGAGCGCCCGGTGCTGCCGGAACTGCCGGTCCAGTACGGGGACTTCGCGTACTGGCAGCAGCGTCGGCTGGCGGACGGCGAGGCCGACGCGGGCATCATGCACTGGCGGGCGGCCCTCGGCGGGCTCCCGGCCCTGGAGCTGCCCACCGACCGGCCGCGGCCGCAGGTGCGCTCCGGCGCGGGCGACGCTTTCGTCTTCGAGGTCCCGGCCGAGCTCGCCCAGCGGCTCGGCGCGCTGGCCCGGGAGCGCGGCGCCACCCTCTTCATGGTGCTGCTGGCCGGCTTCCAGGCGCTGCTGGCCCGCTACACGGGCCAGGTCGACATCGCGGTGGGCTCGCCCATCGCGGGCCGCGACCGCACCGAACTGGAGCCGCTCGTCGGCTTCTTCGTCAACACCCTCGTGCTGCGCACCGACCTGTCCGGCGACCCGGCCTTCGGTGAACTGCTGGGGCGGGTGCGCCGGACCGCGCTGGCCGCGTACGAGCACCAGGACGTTCCCTTCGACCGGCTGGTGGAGGAGCTGCGGCCGGAACGCGACCTCAGCCGCAACCCGCTGTTCGACGTGCTGTTCCAGCTCCATCCCGAGCAGCTCGCCGCCCTGCCGCTGGACGGTGTGGAGGTCGAGAGCCTCGACACCTCCAACGGGACGGCCAAGTTCGACCTCAGTCTCGCGATGACCGAGCACCCCGGCGGTCTGACCGGCACCGTCCAGTACGCGACGGACCTCTTCGACCGGGCCACCGTCGAGCGGTTCGGCGCCCACTACCTGCGGCTGCTGGCCGGTGCGGCCGAGACCCCCGACGCGCCGCTGTCCCGACTGGACGTCCTGTCCCCGCGGGAACACGCCGCCCTGCTCGGGGAGGGCCCGGGGGGACAGGACGTGCCGACGGCCGGCACCCTGCACGCCCTGGTGGCGGAACAGGCCCGGCTGCGGCCGGACGCCCCGGCCGTGACCTGCGAGGGCCGCACCATCGCTTACGCGGAGCTCGACGCGGCCGCCAACCGGCTGGCCCACCGCCTGCGGGAGCTCGGCACCGGCCCCGAGACCCGGGTGGCCGTACTGGCCGGCCGGGACCCGCGGATGCTGGTGTGCGTCCTCGCGGTGCTGAAGGCCGGCGGCGCCTACGTGCCGCTCGACCCGGGCCACCCGGCCGAGCGGGTCCGTACGGTCCTCGCCGACAGCGGCGCCCACCTGGTGCTGACGGCGGGCCTGCCCGCCGGCCCGCCCACGGACCTGACCGGCGACGTACCGGTCCTGGACCTGGACGCCGAGCAGCACGTGGTGGACACGCTGCCCGCCACGAAGCCGCCCGTCCCGGCCTCCCCCGCGCACCTGGCCTACCTGCTGTACACCTCCGGGTCCACCGGCCGCCCCAAGGGCGTGGCCGTCACACACGGCGCCATCACCGGCTACCTGGCGGCGCTGACCGCCACCTTCGGGCTCGGGCCCCAGGACGCGGTGCTCGCCCGTACCGCGCTGACCTTCGACCCTTCGGTGCGTGATCTGTTCGCCCCGCTGACCACCGGCGGGCGGATCGTGCTGGCCTCGCAGGACGAGGCCGCGGACCCGGAGGCGCTGGCCCGGCTGCTGCACGGCGAGGGTGTGACGGCGCTGCTGTCGATCGTCCCGTCGATGCTGGAACCGCTGGTCGCCGCCGTCACCGAACCCGCGGCCGCGCTGAGGCTGGTGATGACCACCGGCGAGGCGCTGACGCCCGGACTGGCGCGCGCCGCCCACACCTTGGGCGTGCCCGGCCGGCTGCGGCTGGTCAACCAGTACGGTCCGACGGAGTGCACGAACACCACCACGTACCACGTGGTGACCGACGCCGACATCGAGGCGGGCCGCATCCCCATCGGGCGGCCGCTGCCCGGCGCCCGGGTCCTCGTGCTCGGCGAGCACCTCGAACCGCTCCCCCGGGGCGCGATCGGTGAGCTGTTCATCGCCGGACGCGGGGTGGCCCGCGGCTACCTGGGCGATCCGGCGCGCACCGCCGAGGCCTATCCGCCGGACCCGTACGGGCCGCCCGGCGCGCGCATGTACCGTACCGGCGACCTGGCACGACTGCGCTCCGACGGGGTGCTGGAGTTCCACGGCCGCCGGGACAACCAGGTCAAGGTCCGGGGCCACCGGATCGAACTGGGCGAGGTGGAGGCCGCGTTGCTGCGTCATCCGGACGTGGCCCGGGCCGTGGCCGCCGCGCACGGCGAGGGCGGCGACCGGCTGCTCGCCGGGTACGTGGTGTGGCGGGAGGGCGGCGGTGATCCGGCCGCCGTGCTGGACTTCGTCCGCGCGGCCCTGCCGGCGGCGATGGTGCCGTCCGCGCTGGTGGTGCTGGACGCGCTGCCGCTGACCCCGAACGGGAAGACCGACCGCCGGGCGCTGCCCGCGCCGGAGGCCGGCACGACCGGCGGGCACCGGGCGCACGTGGCCCCGCGCACCCCGCTGGAGCGGACGGTCGTCGAGGTCTGGGAGGAGGTGCTCGGCGAGGGCCCGATCGGTGTCCGTGACCACTTCTTCGAGCGCGGCGGGCACTCCCTGCGCGCCACCCGGGTCATCTCCCGGCTGCGCGCCCTGCTGGACCTGGACATCCCGATGCAGCTGCTCTTCCGGCACCCCGTGGCCGAGGACCTGGCCCGGGCGCTTGCCTCACCGGTCGCGGCGGACGCGCCGGGAGCGACGATCCCCGCGCTGCCCGAGGGGCCCGGCCCGTTGTCCTTCGGGCAGCAGCGGCTGTGGCTGCTGGACCGGCTCCAGCCGGGCCGGCCCGACTACAACATGCCCGGTGCCGTACGGCTGACCGGGGGGCTCGACACCGCTGCCGCCCTGGGCGCGCTGACGGACGTCGTCACCCGGCACGAGGTGCTGCGCTCCCGGATCGAGGAGACCGGGGAAGGCGGCGACGGGGGGGCCTTCGCGGCCCGTGCCGTGCCCGGCCCGGCCTCCCTGTTCGCCCCCGACTTCACCGACCTCTCGGAGCTCGGTGCGCCGGCGGCCGAGGAGCGGGCGCGCGAGCTGGCCGCGCACGACGCCGCGCTGCCCTTCGACCTGACGGCCGCGGGCCCGCTGCGGGCCCGGCTGGTGCGGATCGCGGCGCGGGAACACCTGCTGGTGATCGTGGCCCACCACATCGCCTTCGACGGCTGGTCGGTGGGGGTGTTCTGGCGGGAGTTCTTCGCCGCCTACCGGGCCCGCACCGTCGAAGGGTCCGAGCCGCTGCCGGAACTCGCGGTCTCCTACCGTGAGTTCGCCTCCTGGCAGCGCGACCGCCTCGGCGACGACGCCCTCGCGGACACCCTGGGGTACTGGCGCGACCGCCTCGGCGGCCTCGCCCCGCTGGACCTGCCCACCGACCGGCCCCGGCCGGCCACCCCGTCCGGGCGCGGCGAGCAGTTCTCCTTCGAGCTGCCCGAGCCGCTGCTGCGGCAGCTGCGCGACCTGGGGCGGCGGCACGACGCCACGCTGTTCATGGTGCTGCTGGCGGGCTTCCAGGCCCTGCTGGCCCGCTGGTCGGGTGGCGAGGACGTGGCCGTGGGCTCCCCCATCGCCGGCCGCGACCGCACCGAACTGGAGCCGCTCATCGGCTTCTTCGTCAACAACCTGGTGCTTCGTACAGACCTGTCCGGCGACCCGGCCTTCGGCGAGCTGCTGGACCGGGCACGGGAGACGGCGCTGGGGGCCTACGCCCACCAGGAGGTGCCGTTCGAGCGTCTCGTGGAGGAGGTGCGGCCGGAGCGCGACCTGAGCCGCAACCCGCTGTTCCAGGTGATGCTGGTGCTCGACGAGGAGGCCGCCGCACCGCCCGCGCCGGCCGGCCTCGACGTCGAACCGCTCTCGCTGGCCAGCGGCGCCTCGAAGTTCGACCTCTCGCTGTACTTCGTCGAGGAGGAGGGCGCGCTGCGCGGTGAGGCCGTGTTCGCCACCGACCTCTTCGACCGGGCGACCGTCGAGCGCATGACCTCGGCGCTGACCGAACTGCTCACGGCCGCGGTGGCCGATCCCACGACCCCGCTGGGCGCCCTGCCCCTGATGGGTCCGGCCGAGGAGCGCCGGATCCTGGGTGAGGGCATCGGCTCCGTCGAGCCCGCCGCCGACCGGCCGCTGCCCGTACTCGTCGGCGAGCAGGCCTCCCGTACGCCGCGGGCGGTAGCCGTGGACGACGGCGACCGGAGCCTGACGTACGCCGGACTGTGGGAGGTCTCGGGCCGGCTGGCCCGGGAGCTGACCCGCCTCGGCGTCGGTCCGGAGGCCGCGGTGGCGGTCTGCGCGGAGCGCTCCGTGCTGCTCCCCGCGGCGCTGCTGGGCGTGCTGCGCTCCGGCGGCCTGTACGTGCCCGTGGACCCCGGCTATCCGGCCGACCGCATCGGCTACATGCTCGCGGACAGCGGCGCCCGGATCATGGTGGTGTCGGGGCTGTCCGGCCCCGCGCAGGCCCCGGACGGGGTCGCCGTGGTGGACTTCGACGCCCTGGCCGCGGACGGCAGCGCGCCGGCCGACCCCGCACCCGTGCGGCTGGAGCCGGAGCAGCTGGCGTACGCCCTCTACACCTCGGGCTCGACGGGACGCCCGAAGGGGGTCACCGTCCCGCACCGGGCGCTGGCCAACTTCAGCCGGGACATGGTCAGCAGGCTGGAACTGACGGCCGGTGACACCGTCGCGGCCGTCACCACCGCCTCCTTCGACATCGCCGTGCTGGAGCTCCTGGTCCCGCTCGTGTGCGGAGCGACCGTACGGGTCGTCGACCGCGAGACCGCGCGGGACGGCACCCTGCTCGCGAAGGAGCTGGACGCGGCGCCGGTCACGGTCGTCCAGGCCACTCCGGCGACCTGGCACCAACTCATGGAGTCGGGGTGGCGGGCACCGCACGTACGGGCGCTGTGCGGCGGCGAGGCGCTGCCGTCGGCTCTGGCGGAGCGGATGCGTACGGCGCTGGGCACCGTCCGGAACGTGTACGGGCCGACGGAGACCACCGTCTGGTCGACGGCGCACCGGCTGTCCGGCCCCGTCGGCGACGGGCCGGTGCCCATCGGCACGGCGCTCGCCAACACCCGGCTGCACGTACTGGACGCGGCGCTGCGCCCGGTGCCGGTGGGCGTGTTCGGCGAGCTCTACATCGGCGGTGACGGGGTGGCCCGCGGCTACCACGGACGGCCGGGCCTGACCGCGGACCGGTTCGTAGCCGATCCGTACGGGGCGGGCGAACGCCTGTACCGCACCGGTGACCTCGTACGCCGGCTCGCGGACGGCACGCTGGAGTACCGGGGCCGGGCCGACGGGCAGGTGAAGGTGCGCGGCCACCGCATGGAGCTCGGCGAGATCGAGTCCGCGCTCGCCCGCCACCCGCGGGTGCTGGCGGCGGCCGTGGCCGTCCACGGCGCGGGGGTGGACGCCGTCCTGGCCGGCTACGTGACCTGGCGGGACGAGGAGGGTGACGTGCGCGAGCTCGGCGACTTCCTGCGCCAGGACCTCCCCGAGTACATGGTCCCGGCGGTCCTCACCGCCCTGGAGCGACTCCCGCTCACCCCGAACGGCAAGCTCGACCGCAAGGCGCTGCCCGCGCCGTCGGCGGACGCGGCGCGCGGCGGGGGCGCGGGGCGGATCGCCCCGCGCGACACGAGCGAGCTCCGGATGGCGCGGCTGTGGGAGCAGACCCTGGGCACGGCCCCGATCGGGGTGCGTGACGACTTCTTCGCGCTGGGCGGCCACTCGCTCAAGGCGTTCGCCCTGATGGCGGCCGTGCGACGGGAGTTCGGGGTGGAGCTGCCGCTGAACCTGGTGTTCCGTCGGCGCACCGTGGAGCTGCTGTGCGAGGCGCTGCCGGACGCGGGGGCGGCCGCCGCCAGGCTGCTGGTCCCGCTGGCCGACGGTGACCCGTCCAGGCCGCCGCTGGTCCTCGTCCACCCGCGGGGCGGCGATGTCGTCTGCTACCGGGACCTGGTGCGGGACCTGTCCGCCCGTCCCGGGGGCGACCGGCGGATCCTCGGTCTGGAGTCGGTGGGCTACAACACCGACGAGAGGCCGCTGGAGACCGTGCCCGAGATGGCCGAGCGCTACCTGGCCGCCCTGCGCGAGGAGCAGCCGCACGGCCCGTACCTGTTGGCCGGCTGGTCCTTCGGCGGGACGGTGGCCTACGAGATGGCCGCCCGGCTGGAGGCCGCCGGCGAGGAGGTCGCCTTCCTCGGCCTGATCGACACGGCCGCGCCGGGAGCGGCTCCCGGAGGCCGGGCCGGTTCGGTTGCGGGGCCGGGTGATCCGGACCTGCTGCGGTACGGCATCGCCGCCGGGATCGACGCCGACTCGGCGCGCGAACTGGACGAGGAGGAACTGCTCGACGTCCTGGTGCGCTGGGGCCGCGCGGAGGGCACCCTCCCCCGTACCGCCCCCACGGAGGCACTGCGCAGAGTGCTGCGGGTCGCCGAGGCGAACGGAGCGGCCTCGGCCGCCTACCGCACCGACGCCGTCCTCGCCGTCGGCCTGCACCTCTTCACCGTCGACGAGCGGCACCCGGAACTCGGGACCCCGCTGGTGGACCCGACGGCCTGGCATCCGCGCACCGCGGGCGACGTCGTGCGAGCGGCGGTCCCGGGCAACCACCACGACCTGGTGGACCCCCCGCACTGCGCCGCGCTGGCCGGGCTGCTGGCCACGGCCCTGCCCTCCTGACCCGCTCCACCCCGCTCCCCCGATCCCCCGCTCCACCCAGCTCCCCCACCAACCCTTCCGCATTCCTGATCCTTCGAGGAGAACACCATGAACGACGCGTCCCCGCAGCAGTACCTGGTCGTGGCCAACGACGAGGAGCAGTACTCCCTCTGGGAGGCCGGCCGGCCCGTCCCGCTCGGCTGGCACGACCAGGACGTACGCGGCACCAAGGAGGAGTGCCTCGCGCACATCGAGCGGGTGTGGACGGACATGCGCCCGCTCAGCCTCCGCGTGAGCATGGCCGGCTGACCCGACGATCCCCGGGCACCACGCCGCCCGGCAGACCCCACCGCGGGCTGCCGGGCGGCGCGGCGGTGCCGGAAGGAACCCCGCATGACCAGCTCGTACCCCGGCGGCTCCGCGTCATCGCGCCGCCGCACCCCGCTGGGCGCCCTGGTGGCGGCCTCCGGGATCTCCTCGCTCGGCATGGCGGCGACCCTGGTCGCCGTGCCCTGGTTCGTCCTGCACAGCACCGGCAGCGGCACCCGGACGGGGCTCGTCGCCACCGCCGAGGTGCTGGGGCTGCTGTGCTCCGCGGTACTCGCGGGTCCGGTGGTCGACCGACTGCCCGTCCGTGCCACCAGCGTCGGGGCGGATCTGCTGACGGCCGCGGCGATCGGCCTGATCCCGCTCCTGCACGCCTGGGGCGCCCTGCCGCTGCCCGTCCTGATCGTCCTGGTCTTCCTGGTCGGGGCGGCCCGCGGCTCGTCCGACACCTCCAAGCAACTGCTCCTGCCGGACGCGATGGAACGCGCGGGCGTGACGGCGGAGCGGGCCACCGGAGCGGTCGAGGGGGCCCGCCGGATCGGCATGATGGCGGGCGCGCCGCTGGCCGGCCTGCTCATCTCGACCGTCGGCCCCGTGCGCACCCTGTTCGCGGACCTGGCGGCGATGGCGTCGTGCGCCCTCGTCGTGCTGATCCTGGTACCGGCGACGGCCCGTCCGCGCCCGGTCGGGGACGGACAACCGCGCGGTTCCTATACGCAGGAACTGCGTTTCGGAATCGGGCAGTTGCGCAGGGACCGGCTCCTGGGCGCGATGGTGGGGGTCCTGATGCTGACCAACGCCCTGGACGGGGCGCTGAACGGCGTGCTCTACCCGGCGTACGGCACCCAGGTGCTGCGCAGCAGCGCCCTGTTCGGGGCGATGGTGACCGCCATGGGGGCCGGCGCGCTGCTCGGGGCGGCCCTGTACGGCTGGGCGGGGCACCGGATGCCGCGGCGCGCGGTCTTCGTCGGGGCCTTCGTCCTGGTCGGGGCGGTGCGGTGTGCCGCGCTGGCCGCCGAGCCCCGGGCGACGGTACTGCTGGCGGCACTGGCCCTGTCCGGCATCGGGTCGGGGATCGTGGGCCCGCTGATGATGTCGGTCGCCTACGAGCGGGTACCCGAGGCGGTACGGGGGCGGGTGTTCGGTCTGCTGGTCGCCGCCGCGCTGGCGGCGACGCCGCTGGGCATGCTCGGTGCGGGGCTGGCCCTGGACGCGGCGGGGCTGGTGCCGGCGCTGCTGGGGACGGGAACGCTATACCTCACGGTCACCCTGGCCCCGCTGGTCTTCCCGGTGTGGCGGGAGCTCGACGGCCGGGGCCCTGCGGAGCGCGCGGAGCCGCCCGCCGAGCGGGAGCAGGAGTCTGCGACCCCTGTAGGCGCCGGAATCATGTCCGAATAGCCCGGATCCATCCGCTTATGCGGCCCCTCACCATCGCGCCAGGCAGCTTGATGAGCAGTCTGATCGATCACCGAGGGGCCTTCTGCACGGCAAGGTTGGTCCTGCACCGACCGGCGCGGACGGCCCACGAAGTGGCCCGCGCCCGGACCAGACCGCTCGTATTACTGGGGATCCCATGCTCAAGCGTTACGTCTTCGCCCTGTCCGTAGCCGCGTCCGCGCTGCTGCTGCCCGCCGCCGGCGCCGCACAGGCCGCCGACGGCGACACGGCCACGACCACCGTGACGACCACCACCGGGGGCGAGGGCGGCGCCACCACCCAGACGCCGCGTCAGATCGTCATGCCCAACGGCCGGGTGGTGACGGTCGGCATCACGCCGGGCACCCGGAACCGCGACACGACCGACAGCTCCTGGGGTGGCTGACCCCACCGGCCCGTAGGGGCCGCCGAAAGGGGGGAGGGAGGAGCGCGATGCGGTCCTCCCTCCCCCCTTTTTCACCTGTCGCGCCGTCAATCGCTTTTACTGCCGAGGCAGATGACCGCGTAGCGGGCCTGCGGGGCGCCGACGCGTCGACGCGACCAGCCGGCCGGTACGTACAGCAGTTCTCCGGGCAGCAGCCGGCACTGGAAGGACTCCGGCCGGCCGCTCTCGCCGGTCCCGGTCAGCTGCCAGGTCACGGCGCCGGCGATCTGGTGGATCAGCAGGTGCTCCCGGCCGCCGGGCTGCCGGGTCCAGGCCGCGTCCACACCGACGCCCGGGGCGGCCCCGGCCGTCTCCACCCCGTCCAGTCGCACGGACAGGCCCGTGAGCGAGGCCAGTTCGGCGGTGAACCGGTCCACCAGCGCCGGGCACACACCGCCGCCCGCCGGGCCGGCCCCGGTGTCGTAGGCGTCCTCGACCTCGTCGACTTCTTCGGTGTCGACGGTGTCGTCACCGTCGATGTCACCGAACGCCGGGTTGTCGTACTCGGGCCACAGCACACCCGGCGCCCGGTCCAGGTGGACCGAGAGGAACAGGACGATCTCCCGCAGGTGCGGGGCCTCCCGTTCCCAGGCTTCATCCGGCATGTCCATCACGCGCCCCTCTTGTTCGGCGGCTCCACAGCTCCCATCACAGCAGCATGCGACACGCCCGCCGACCGCGACAGACACGAAAACGCGTGACACCAGCTCAGGAAGGCTGTACCGGGTCGCCGTCCACCTCGACCTCCGGGTCCAGCAGTCCGCGCGCGGCGGCGGCCACACCGGCCTGGAAGCGGCTGCCCGCACCCAGCTCCTGCATGATGTCAGCGATGTGGCGCCGGGCGGTGCGCAGCGACATCCCCAGGCGACGGGCGATGGCCTCGTCCTTCAGCCCCGCCGCCAGCAGCCGGATGATCGTCTCGTGGATCTCCCGGGCCACCTCCTCGAGCCCCTGACCCGCGGCGGGCGAGAACGGGGAGGCCAGGTCCCAGGTCTGGTCGAAGATGTTGCACAGGTAGTCGACGGTGGACGGCTCGCGGATCACCACGGCGCCCCAACTGCCGTCGGAGACCGGGATGAAAGCCAGTTCCCGGTCGAAGGCGATGAGCCGGCCGAACAGTTCGTGCGCGGTGCGGTACTGCGCCCCCAGTACGGACGTGGCCGCGACGTAGGCCTGACTCGGCCCGTTGAAGCGGGCCGTGTGGTGGTAGAGGGTCCGGATCGAGATCCCCCGCTGGAGCATCGTCTCGTCCCGCCGCAGCGCCTCCTGCATCGCCTCCGGCACCCTGCTGCCGCCCCCGGGCTGCGAACTGAGCATCTCGGTCGTGCAGTTGAGGGAGGCCCGGTTGAGTGCCCCGCGCACGTCCTCCAGGCTCTCCAGGACCTCCAGCGACTCCCCCGTGGAGCGGCGGCCCAGATAGTGCGGCAGGAAGCGGCCCAGGTCCTCGCGGATCCCGCTGATCGCCCGCTGCTGGTCGCGGATCTGCGCCTCCAGAGGCGCGACGAGTTGCTCGGCTGCCGTGTCCGGAGCCACCGCGAAGGCGACCGTCGGGTCGACCGGGCTCACGTGCAGCAGACGTGAGGCCCGCAGGCGGGACACACTGCGCCGGACCTCCTCCACCTCGCGCCCCGTACCGGCGGCCACCGCGTCCACGTCCACCGTGCGGTGTTCGAGCACCCACCCGTAGATATCGATGTCAACATCGGCGTCGTTCGGATCCGGCACCACGTCAGATGTCTGCATTGTCCCACTTTGCCTTTTTCGCCCCTGGTCGCTTTACTGCCAGGCACTTTGGTGAGGTGCCCGCCCCCTGGCGCCAGGATAAGCAGGACGAAAGGCTGGACCCCACGAACAGCAGCGGGTGTCCGGCCACTTCAGGCCCCGGACGTCCGAAACGGTGCGATCACGCCCAAAGTGATCGCACCGCCACCGGGGGTGCCGAACCCCGCCGCTTCCCTTCTCCTTCGATCCGGAATCCGGAGCCCCACATGCTGCACACCACGCTCACCGCCCGCTCGCCGGAGCTGCCCGCCCTGACCCCCCGCGAGCAGGAGGTCCTCGCCTACCTCGCGCAGGGGGACACCTACCGGATGATCGCGTGCCGGATGGGGCTGAGCCCGCACACCGTCGACACCTACCTGCGCCGGCTGCGCAGCAAGACCGGTGCGGTGAACCGGACCCAGCTCACCCACATCGCCTTCCGGATGGGCTACTGAGCCGACCGCACGCCCGTTGCCCCGGCCTCGGCCCCGACCACCGGGGCAGCGTCCTCGAACGTGCGCATCCGCCTCAGCGGGGAGCAGAGCAGGACCAGCGGGGCCGCCGACAGGGCCGCGGCGCACACCCACAGCGCGTCCCGCACGCCGAGGAGCTCACCGAGGAGTCCCGCCAGCAGGCCGCTCAGGGGCAGTACGCCCCACACCAGGAAGCGCATGGTGGCGGTCATCCGACCCAGCAGGTGCGGCGGGCAGACCGTCTGCCGGTAGGTGACCTGGCAGATGTTGTACAGGGTGACGCCGGCCGACTGGACGAGCGAGCCGAGCACGAACAGGCCGATCCGCCAGCCCTTGTCCGCCAGCGGGAGCAGCAGCCCGAAGGGCATGGTCACCAGCAGGGACAGCCACGTGAGCCGGGCCGCGCCGACGGCCCGGGTCACCCGGTCCGCGGCGGTGGCGGCCAGCACCGAGCCGATCGTGGCCGTCGTCAGCACCCAGCCGACGGCCGCGGGCGGCAGCCCCGCGGTCCGGGTCAGGAAGAGCACCTCGATGGCCATCACCGCGCTGAGGAACAGGTTCACGGCGGCCGTGTTCAGGGCGATGAGCCGCAGGATCCGGTGGCTCAGGACATAGCTCAGCCCCTCGCGGATGTCACGCAGCAGGTGCCGGCGCGGGGCCGGTTCCGGCTTCTCCTCCCGGGCCTCGATCCGGCCCAGCAGGACCACGGAGACCAGCGAGGTGACGGCCTGGCCGGCCAGCGTCCCGGCCGCGCCCAGCAGTTGCACCAGGAAGCCGGCGATACCGGGGCCGGCGAACTCGGCCCCCGAACGCACGGTCTCCAACTTCGAGTTGCCCGCGATCAGGGTCTCCTTGCCGATGAGGCTCGGCAGATAGCTCTGATCGGCGACGTCGCCGAACAGCCGGGCGCAGCCCAGCAGCAGGGCGACCCCGTACAGCAGCGGCATCGAGTGCAGGCCCAACAGGTAGGCCACCGGCAGCGCCGTCAGCAGGAGGACGCGCGCGAGGTCGGCGGCGATCATCACGCGGCGCTTGCGCATCCGGTCCACCCAGGCCCCGGCGGGCAGGCCCAGCAGCAGGAACGCCGCGTGCTCCGCGGCGGACAGCAGACCCGCCTGCATCGCCGAGGCGTCGAGGGTGAGCACCGCCAACAGCGGCAGGGCCACGTACGTGATGCTGCCGCCCAGCTCGTTGCAGATGTGCGAGGACATGAAGAGACGGAAGTCCTTGCGCTGCCGGCGCTCCACGGCCTGACCGGTTTCGGTGGACTCGTCGGTGGTGACGGACACGGGTGCGTTCCTTGTCTGCTCGCGGACGGGGTCCGCGGGGTGCGGGTTCATCGGAGGGCGGGCGCGGGGAGCGCCTTGGGGTCGAGCTTGCCGCCCGGGGTACGGGGCAGCCGCTCCATCAGTGTCACCACGGCGGGTACGAGGTACCCGGGCATGGTGGCCAGAAGGTGACGGCGCAGTTCGTCCGGGGTGAGGGTGCTGCCGGCCGTGACGGCGGCCCAGGCGGCGAGCTGCGGTCCGCCGGCCGCCGCGACGGCGCGCACGACCACGTCGACGATGTCGGGGTGGGCGGCCACGGCCGCCTCCACCTCCTTGAGTTCGACGCGGTGGCCGCGGATCTTGACCTGGTCGTCGGCGCGCCCGAGGAAGACGAGCGGGCCGCCGGGAGCGCGGGTGACCCGGTCGCCCGTGCGGTACATGCGCCCGCCCGGGGCGTCGGCGAAGGGGTCGGCGACGAACCGCTCGGAGGTCAGGCCCGGCCGGCCGTGGTAGCCGCGCGCCAGGCAGGAACCTGCCAGGTACAGCTCGCCCGCTGCGCCGGGGGGCGCCTCGCGCAGTTCCTCGTCGAGGACGTACGCCCGTACGCCGGCCAGGGGTTCGCCGAGCGGGATCAGCTCGTCGCCGGTGAAGGCGGCGAGTTCGGCCGGTGCCGGCTCGTAGGAGGTGGCGGTGATCGTGGACTCGGTGAGGCCGTAGCAGCTGATCACCGGGGGGTGGCCGGCCGTCGTCCAGCGCGTGAGGTCCGCGGTGCGGCCCGCGTCGCTGCCGATCACCACGCGGCGCAGTGCGGACGGCAGCGGCCGGGGGGCGCGCTCCAGGTCCTTGGCCCACTGCGACCAGTACGGGGTGGGCAGGTTGACGACGCTGATCCGCTCCGCGGCCAGGAACGGCTCCAGTTCGGCGGGCGAGAGGACGTTGTCCTTGACGAAGACTGCCGCGCCGCCCGTGCACCAGGTGGGCAGGGCCTCCTCCAGGCTGACGTCGAAGGCGGGGGCCGCGAACTGCAGGACCGCGTCCTGCTCGGTCAGCCCGTAGCGTTCGGCCAGGGTGGCGACCTGTGCGGCGAGTCCGGCGTGGCCGACCGCCACGGGCTTGGGCTGCCCGGTGGATCCGGAGGTGAAGAGCACGTAGGCCAGGGACCCCGGTGCGATGTCGGCGGGCGGGACCGCCGATGTGGGCGCAGCGGTCGTGGTGGACGCCCAGAACAGCTCGCTCCCGGTGCGGCGTTGCAGCGTCGCGGCGGCGTAGGTGTCCGGGGCGACCGCGTGCCGGGTGCCGGCGGCCCGCAGCAGGGTGCGCAGCCGCTCGTCGGGGGCGTCGAGATCCACCAGGAGGGGGGCCGCGCCGGCGTACCAGATGCCCAGCAGCCCCACCGCCCAGTGGACGCCGCGGCGCACCCCCAGGAGCACGGTGTCCTCCGGCCCGGCGCCGGCGGCGCGAAGCTCCTCGGCCACCGCGCGTGCCCGGCGGTCGAACTGGCGGTACGTCAGCTCGCCCTCGGGTGCGCGGACCGCGGTGGCCTCGGGTGTGAGCCCCGCCCGGTGCGCGATGCGCAGGGGCACGGGGGTGGTCTCGGTCGGGCTCATGGTGGTGGTGTCTCCTGGGGGTGCGGTCGGGCTCTTCGCGGCGGGGTCCGACTTGGTCGGACCGGCTGGGGCCGGTTACGCCCGCTCGCGGGAGCGGGGGCGCAGCGCGGGGCGGGCGGGGGCGGTGGTGGCCCCGGCCAGGCGGGCGGCGATGCCCGCGGGGGTGGGCGTCTCGAAGAGATCGCGGATGCCCAGCCGTACGCCGAGTTCGGTGCCGATGCGGCCGGCCAGCCGGGTGGCGAGGAGCGAGTGGCCGCCGTGGGCGAAGAAGTCGTCGTCCATCCCGGCCTCCTGGAGGCCCAGGACGGAGGCGAAGATCTCGCAGACCGTCTTCTCGGTGGGGGTGGCGGGCAGGCGTCCGGCGGGGCGGTGCACGGTGGCCGGGTCGGGGAGCGCTTTGCGGTCGAGCTTGCCGTTGACGGTGAGCGGGAACTGCGGCAGGTGCAGGAACAGCGACGGGACCATGTAGTTGGGGAGGTTCCGGCCCAGTTCCGTGCGGACCTCATCGGCGGTGGGCGTACCGGTGAAGTAGCAGACGAGCCGCTGCTGGCCCGCGTGGTCGCGGTCGACGGCGACGACGGCCTCGCCGACGCCCGGCACGGCGCGCAGCGCGGTCTCCACCTCGCCCAGTTCGATGCGGTTGCCGCGGACCTTGACCTGGTGGTCCTGGCGGCCGAGGAAGTCGAGCTGGCCGTCGGCCCGCATCCGGGCGAGGTCGCCGGTGCGGTACATGCGGCTGCCGGGCACGGCGGAGAACGGGTCGGGGACGTAGCGCTCGCTGGAGCGGCGGGGGTCGCGCAGGTATCCGGGGCCCACGCCGGTGCCGCCGATGAAGAGTTCGCCGGGCACACCGGGCGGCACGGGGGCGAGCGCGGCGTCCAGCAGGTAGAGGGAGTTGTTGCGCAGCGGGCGTCCGACGGGCAGCCGGCCGTGTTCCAGCTGGGTGTGCACGTCGGGGCCGATGAAGGCGTGCGTGTTGTCGTCGGAGCACTCGGTGAGGCCGTAGGCGTTGACGATCGCGGCCTGCGGGTGGCGCGCGTACCAGCGGGTGCACAGTTCGGGCGGCAGCACCTCGCCGTTGACGATGAACCAGCGCAGCTCGGGCAGGGCCGGCGGCAGCACACCGGTGTCCCACAGGTCGACGGCGGCGCGGACAAAGGAGGGCACGGTCTCCAGGACGGTGATCCCCCGGCGGGCGGCGTCGTCGAACAGGGCGGCCGGGTCGCGGGCGGTGTCCCGGGTGACCAGGTGGACCTGTCCGCCGGTGATCAGCGGGGCGAGCATCTGCCACACGGAGATGTCGAAGGTGAGCGGGGCGTTCATCACCACGCGGTCGCCGTCGCCGAGACCGAGGTCCTCGACCTTGGCCAGGAGGTGGTTGTTCATGCCCCGGCGGTGGACCATGGCGCCCTTGGGCTTGCCGGTGGAGCCCGAGGTGAAGCAGACGTAGGCGAGGGCGTCGGGTCCGCCGGCCGGTGCCGGGCGCTCGCCCGGGGCTGCGGCGGCCGCGTCGTCGATCACCAGGACGGGCAGCCCGCCGGGGACCGCGGCGGCGATCTCCTCGGCACGCGCCCGCTGTTCGGGGGCGGCCAGCAGGCGGGCGATCCCGCCGCTCGCCAGGAGGTCGGCGGTACGGGTGACGGGGCCCTCGGGGTCGAGGGGGACGTAGGCCGCACCGGAGCCGAGGATGCCGAGCATCGCGACGGGGACGCGGGCGGTGGGCTCGCTGAGTACGGCGACCAGGTCGCCGGGGCGCACTCCGTCGGCGAGCAGGGCCAGGGCGAGGGCGTCGGCGCGGGCCACGAGGTCCGCGTAGCTCAGTTCGCGGCCGGTTTCGTCGGTGGTGGCGACGGCGTCGGGGCGGCGCCCGGCCTGCTGCCGGACGCGCTCGACGACCTCCGCGTACTCCTCGTCGCGGGCCGTGTCGTTCCATTCGACCAGGACGCGGTGGCGTTCGGCGGGCGAGAGCAGGTCCACAGTGCCCACCGGGCACGAGGGGTCCTCGGCGACGGCTTCCAGGAGCCGGGCGAGCCGTTCGATCAGGGCCTGGGCGGTGTCACGTTCGAAGACGTCCGGCCGGTAGTCGATCTGCAGCCGCAGCCGGTCGCCGGGGATGGCGGTCAGCGAGAGCGGGTAATGGGCGGCGTCGTACGGGTCCACTCCGGTGACCTGGAGCCCACCCGCGCCGAGGGCGGCGAGGCCGGCCGCGTCGACCGGGTAGTTCTGGAAGGCGACGCAGGAGTCGAAGAGCTCGCCCGCTCCCGCGAGCCGCTGGATCTCGACCAGGCCCAGGTGGTGGTGGTCGATCAGGCGCGCCTGCTCGTCCTGGAGCCGCTCGAACAGTGCGACGAGGGACTCGGTCGGGTCGATCCGTACGCGGACCGGCACGGTGTTGATGCACAGGCCCACGATGTCGGCGACGCCGGGCAGTTCGGGGTCGCGGCCGCTGACGATGGCGCCGAAGACCACGTCCTCGGAGCGGATCTGCCGGCCGAGCAGGAGTGCCCACGCGCCTTGGAGCAGGGTTCCGGAGGTGATCCGGTGGGCGCGGGCGAGGGCGCCGAGCCGTTCGGTGAGGGACTCGGGGAGGTACGTCTCCACGCGGTCGGGCAGCACCGAGCCGGGCGGCGGGGACACGGGCGCGGTTCGGGTTCCGCCGGCCAGGCCGTCCAGCGCGCGGGTCCAGGCGTCGTGGGCGGCGGTCGTGTCGCGGCTGTGGAGCCGGCTCAGGAAGGCGGAGTAGGGGGTGACGGGTCCCAGCGGGGCGTCGTCGGCGTCGTGCAGGGCGAGGAGTTCGCGGATCAGGACCGGCCAGGACCAGCCGTCCATGACGATGTGGTGGTAGGTCAGCAGCAGTCGGTGGGAGAGCGGGCCGGTGCGGACGAGGGTGAAGCGCAGCAGCGGCGGCCGGGCGAGGTCGAAGCGGGTGGCCCGGTCCTCGGCGAGGAGGGTGTCGACGGCGGCGGTGCGCTCGCTCTCGCCGAGCCCGGACAGGTCCACCTGCTGCCAGGGGGCCCGTACGCCGCGCTGGACGACCTGGGCGGGTTCGCCGGTGGCGCGGCGCAGGAAGCCGGCGCGCAGGTTGGCGTGCCTCTCCAGGACGGTGTCGGCGGCGGCGCGCAGCCGGTCCGCGTCGAGGGGGCCGTCGAGGTCGAGGAGCAGCTGGGCCACGTAGACGTCGCGTTCCTCCTCGTCGAAGAGGGCGTGGAAGAGGATGCCGTCCTGGAGCGGGGACAGGGGCAGGACGTCCTCGACCAGGGAGCGGGCGGCCGGGGCGGCGGCGGGTGCGGCGGCGGGTGCGGCGGGGGTGGACGGCGGGTGGTTCACGGCGGTGTTCCTTCGGTGGTCAGGCGGTCTGGGTGCGGCGGGCCCGGCGGACGACCGGCGGGTCCTCGGCGCCGGCGCCGGCGGCCGCGGCGGAGGGCAGGGCGGCGGCCAGTTCGGCGACGGTGGGGCCGGTGAAGAACTGGCGGATCGTGATGGCAGCGCCGAAGCGGTCCCGGACCTCGGCGAGCAGCTGGGTGGCGAGCAGGGAGTGGCCGCCGAGGTCGAAGAAGCTGTCGTGGACGCCGATGTGCGGTACGCCCAGGACCTTTTCCCAGATGGCGCACAGGGCGCGCTCGTCGTCGGTGCGCGGCTCCTGGCGGGCCCCCGCGGTGCCGGCCGTCGCCGGGCCCGGCACGGGCAGGGCGGCCAGGTCGGTCTTGCCGTTGGCGGTGACGGGGAAGGCGTCGAGCAGGGTGAGGGTGGCGGGCACCATGTAGTCGGGCAGCCGGGCGCGCAGGTGCTCGCGCAGTTTCCGGGGGTCGGGTGCGGGGGTGCCCTCGGCGGGGACGGCGTAGCCCGCGAGCGCGGGACCGGCGGCCGTGTCCACGACGGTGACGGCGGCCTGGCCCACCGCCGGGTGGCCGGCCAGGACGTGCTCGATCTCCGCGGGTTCGATGCGCAGTCCGCGGATCTTGACCTGCCGGTCGGCGCGGCCGAGGTACTCGACCTGGCCGTCCGCGTTCCAGCGGGCCAGGTCGCCGGTGCGGTACATCCGGCTGCCCGGCGGGCCGTAGGGGCAGGCGACGAAGCGTTCGGCGGTCAGCCCGGCCCGGCCGAGGTAGCCCTGGGCGAGTCCGGCGCCCGCGATGTAGAGCTCGCCGATGACGCCGGGCGCCACGAGGCCGAGCCGTTCGTCCAGGACGTGCAGCTGTGTGCCGTCGAGGGGGCGGCCGATCGGGACCTGTCCGGTGGGGGCCTCCTGGCCCGGGCCGACGGCGAAGGTCGCCGCGAAGGTGGTGGTCTCGGTGGGGCCGTAGGCGTTGGTGACGGTGGTGCGGGGGCAGGCCTCGCGGACCCGGCGGACCATGGACGGCGAGGCGGCCTCGCCTCCGGTCATCACCTCGTGCAGCGTGCCGAGCGCGGGCAGGCAGCGGTCGGCGAGGACGTTGAAGAGGGTGGCGGTGAGGAAGGTCCCGGTGACCTTCTCCTCGGACATCAGCCGGGCCAGCGCGTCGACGTCGAGTTCGCCGGGCGGCGCGACGACGACCAGGCCGCCATTCAGGAGCGGCACCCACAGTTCGTAGGTGGAGGCGTCGAAGGCGTGCGGTGAGCGGAACAGCACCCGCTCGTGCGCGCCGCCGCGCCAGCGCCGGTCGGTGGCGAGGGCGACGACCTCGCGGTGGGAGACGGCCACGCCCTTGGGGGTGCCGGTGGAGCCGGAGGTGTACATCAGGTAGGCGAGCGCGTCGGCGTGCCCGCTCGGTCCGCTCCGTCCGCTCGGTCCGCTCGGTCCGACGCTCCCGGCCGTCCCGGCCTCCGTGGCGGGCCGTCCGTCCGGACGCAGTACATGGCGCGGACCCGCCGGTACGGGCTCCCCCTCCGGGACGTCGGTGACGAGGACGGCGGCCCCGGCCGCGGTGAGCACGGCCTCGGTACGGGCGCGCGGAGCCCGCGCGTCCAACGGCAGGTAGGCGGCGCCCGCCTTGAGGATGCCCAGGCAGGCGGCGACGAGGTCGGCGGAGCGGTCCATCAGTACGGCGACGGACTCCCCCGGTCGCACGCCGAGGGCGCGCAGCCGGCCGGCGATCCGGGCGGCCCGGGCGTCGAGTTCGCCGTACGTCGTCTCCCGGCCGGCGCAGAGAACCGCGGGGCGGTCCGGGTGGGCGGAGGCGCGCTCCTCGAAGGCGCCGTGGACGGTCCGGGCGTCGGGGGTGACGGGCGCGCCCTGCCAGTGCTCCAGCAGGTCGGCGCGCTCCCCGGGCAGCAGGACGTCGAGTGCGGACAGCGGGACGCCGGGCTCGCGGACGACGGCGCCGATGAGGTGGACGAGACGGTCCAGCAGGAGCCGGGCCGTGGTCCCGTCGAACAGGTCGCTCGCGTACTCCAGCCCGAGGGCCAGGCCCAGGGGTTGCCCGGTGGCCGGGTCGTGGAGCTCCTCCACCTCCAGGGTGAGGTCGAACTTGGCGGTGTCGGTGCGCACCGCCTCCACCTCGGCCCGCAGGCCCGCGAAGGTGGGGGTCCCCGGCTCGCCGCGCTGGGCGGAGACGGCGACCTGGAAGAGCGGGTGGCGGGCGGGCGAGCGGGCCGGGTTGAGGCGTTCGACCAGCGATTCGAAGGGCAGTTCCTGGTGGGCGTATGTCTCCAGTGCGGCGGTGCGCACCCGGCCCAGTACTTCCGTGAAGGTGGGGTCGCCCGAGGTGTCGGCGCGCACGATCAGGGTGTTGACGAAGAGGCCCACGAGGTCGGTGAGCGCTTCGTCGTCCCGGCCGTCGACGGGGCAGCCCAGCGGCAGGTCGGTGCCGGCACCGAGGCGGGTGAGCAGGGCCGCGAAGGCGGCCTGGACGGCCATGAACGGGGTGGCGCGGGCGCCGCGGGCCAGCGCGGCCAGTCCGGCGTGGGCGGCTGCGTCGGTCCGTGCCTCCACCAGCGCGCCCCGGTGGCCGGCCACGGCCGGGCGCGGCCGGTCGGCAGGCAGGGCCAGTTCCTCGGGCAGGCCGTCGAGGACGGTCGCCCAGTGGGTGAGCAGTCGGCCGTGCAGGGAGTCGGGGTCCTGGGCCGAGCCGAGGAGTTCGCGCTGCCACAATGCGTAGTCCGGGTACTGGACGGGCAGTTCGGGCCACTCGGGCGACCGGCCGGCGCACCGGGCGGTGTAGGCGGCGGCGAGGTCGCGGACGAGGATGTTCACGGAGTGGCCGTCGCCCGCGATGTGGTGCAGGACCAGGAGCAGGTAGTGGTCCTCGGCGCCGTCGGTGAACAGGTCGGCGCGCAGCGGTGGTTCGGTGCGGAGGTCGAAGGGCCGGGACGAGGCTTCCTCGGCCCGCCGGGCGCGTTCTGCCGGGGGGCAGTCGGTGACGGTGAGCACCGGGGCGGCGTCCGCGGGGTCCAGGACCCGCTGGTGGGGGCGGCCCGCCTCGTCGGGGAAGACGGTGCGCAGTGCCTCGTGGCGGCCGCTCACGTCCGCGAGCGCGGCGCGCAGGGCCGGGCGGTCGAGGGCGCCGCGCAGCCGCAGTCCGACGGGGATGTGGTACAGAGCGCCGTCGGCGCCGTCCCGGGCGTGGAACCACAGCCGCTGCTGGGCGTGGGACAGAGGGATCACAGCAGTGCTCCGAGCTGGGATTCGAAGGTGTCGAGGTCGGCCTGGCTGACCTGGGCGAGGGAGACGTCGGAGGGGGTCAGCCCACCGGCGTCCGGGCGGGCGGCGTGGGTGACGACGGCGCGCAGCATGGTGAACCACTCCTGCGCGAGGTCGTGGACCCACGGCCCGGGGAAGGCGTTGCCCGCCCAGGTCCAGGTGGCGCTGAGGGTCAGGCCGTCGGGGCCCTCGTGGGCGGCCGCGTTGACCTCCACTGCGTGGGCCATCGGGAGGCCTTCGTCGGCGTCGTCGAGGGCGAAGTCGTGGCCGGGCGCGGCGTCCCAGGGGGCGTCGCCGCCCATCGGGAACCGGCCGAGGTAGTTGAAGCCGATCTGGGGGATGCCGCGCGCGGCGAGATCGGGCCCGGTACGGGAGTTGAGGTGGCGCAGCAGCCCGAAGCCGATTCCCTTGTCGGGTACGGCGCGCAGCTCCTCCTTGACCAGCCGCAGGGCGGCACCGACCGCGGGTCCGCCCAGGCGGGCCTCGTCGAGGTCCGGGCGGCCGAGGGCGAGGCGGACGGGGAACACGGTGGTGAACCAGCCGACGGTGCGGGACAGGTCGGTGCCGTCGGCGACGTCCTCCCGGCCGTGGCCCTCGACGTCGATGAGGACGGCGCCCTCCTCGTCCGCCCCGTCCGCCTCGTCCGCCCGGTCCGCCCCGTCCGCCCCGTCGGCACCGCGCCGGCCGAGCACGGCGAGAGCCAGGGCGGTCAGCAGCACGTCGTTGACCGTGCCGTTGACGAGGCCGGGCGCGGTGGTGAGCAGGGGGCCCGTCACGTCCGGCCCGAGGGTCAGGGTGAGGGTGTTCTCCGGGCTCTCCGGGTCGAGCCCACCGGGCGCGCGGACCCCGGCCAAGGGCTGGGGGGCTTCCCGCAGGGCGGCCGCCCAGCGGTCGGCCTCGGTGGTCCGGCGGCCTGAGGTGGCCTCCGCACGCAGCAGGTCGGCCCAGTGCGCGAAGGGGGTCGCCGCCGGTTCCAGGACGGGCTCGCGGCTCTCGTCGAGCGCCGACCAGCAGCTGCGCAGGTCGTCCTGGAGGATCCGCCAGGAGACGCCGTCGACCACGAGGTGGTGGATGACGAGCGCGAGCCGTCCCTGCTGTCCGGCTCCCCGGTCCAGGAGTACGGCGCGCAGCATGTGGCCGTCCCGGGGCGAGAGCAGGCGCCGCGCGGCCCGCATCCGCTCCCGGGTCAGGGCGGGGAGTTCCCCCTCGGCGGTCCCGCGGGCGTCCACGTGCTCCAGCAGGTCCGCCGCGGCGACGGAGCCCGCGGGTGGTACGACGGGTTCGGCGCCGGTGGGCCCGATGCCGTCGGGCAGCCGCAGGCGGAGCATCTCATGGGTGTCCAGGAGGGCCTGGACGGTGCGTTCGGCGGCGGCCGCCCCGAAGCCCGGCGGGGTGCGCAGGACCAGCGACTGGTTGTACGTGTCGACGGGACCGCCGAGTTCGGCGAGCCAGCCCATGATGGGGGTGGGTGCCAGCGGGCCCAGACGGCGCGGGGGCGTGGTCGGTCCGGCGTCCGCGCCCACCCGGCCTTGGGCGCGGGCGGTGGCGGCGAGCGCGCTCACGCTCTCCGCGCGGAGCACGTCGCGGGTACTGACGACCAGGCCGGCCGCGCGGGCACGGCTGACGACCTGGATCGCCTGGATGCTGTCGCCGCCCAGCCCCGTGAAGCTGTGGCCCGCGTCGACCTCGGCGCGGCCGAGGACCTCGGCGAAGAGGGTGCGCAGGGTTCGTACGGGGTCGGATCCGGCCGGGTGCCCGGTGCGGTGGACGGGCTCAGCCACGGGGCGCGTCCCCGGCGAGGGCGGCCACCAGGGAGGCGGGGCGCATGTCGGTCCAGACCCGCTCGACGTGGTCCAGGCAGGCCTGGCGGCCGTCGGGGCCGTGCACGACGGTCCAGCCGGCCGGGACGGGGTTGGTCGCGGGCCACAGGGAGTGCTGGAGCTCGTCGTTGCGGACCACGACGTAGGAGGCGTTGTCGTTCTCGAAGGGGTTGCTCATGGCGGTTCACCTTTCGGGTCGGGTGCGGCCGTACGGGTCGTACGGCGCGTCGTCGGAACGGGTACGGCGGAGGATCAGGAGCGGGGGGCGGCCTCGATGTCGAGGCGGACCAGGGCGCGCGCCGCGTCGAGGGCGGCGTGCACGCCGGCGGGCTCCGCATGGCGGGCGATCACGTGCCCGAGCCGGTCGGAGGCGCTGCGGGGCGTGCGTACGGGAGTTCCAGGGGCGGCGGTGACCAGCACCGATTCGACTCCCTCCACGGCCGCCGCGGCCTCGGCTCCGTGGACGGCCGTGAGGGTGCCGTCGGTGTCGGCGAGGAGGAACTGGATCCCGGCGTGACCGGCCTCCTCGGCCTTCAGGTGCGGGGGCAGGCCGAGGGCGGCGCGCAGCTGCGCGTCGAGGAGGTCGACGCCGGAGGCGAGCCGGATCAGTTCGGGGATCATGCCGCCGGCCGGGCGCGGGTTGATCTCGACGAGGGCGGGCCCGTCGGCGGTCAGTTTGACCTCGGTGTGGGTGGCGCCCAGCCGGATCCCGGCCGCGTCCAGGGCCGCCGTCACCGTGTCGGTGATCAGCTGGGCGGTGGCGGCGGGCAGTGGGGCGGGGAAGAGGTGGCGGTGCTCGACGAAGTGCGGTCCGGCGGTGACGGACTTGGCGGTGATGCCGACGCACACGGCCTGCCCGTCGCCGCCGAACATCTCGACGCTGTACTCCGGCCCGTCCAGGTACTCCTCGACGAGGACGGTGCGGGCGGTGGGCATGCCCCGCACGTTGGTGTCGATCGCGAGGATCCGCTCGATCTGGGCGCGGACCTCGGCCTCGTCGGCGCAGAGCAGGACGTTGGTGGAGCCCGAGTCGTCGGCCGGCTTGACCACGCACGGCAGTCCGGTGCGGGCGACGGCGGCCGCGGCTCCGGCCGGCTCGCGGACGAGGGAGTAAAGGGGCTGGCGGACGCCCGCGGCCCGCAGTCTCTCGCGCAGGGCGGACTTGTCGCGGCAGACGGCCACCGCCTCGGGCGCGTTGCCGGGCAGACCGAGCCACTGGGCGATCCGGGCGGCGGCCGGTACGTAGAAGTCGCTGGTGGTGGTGACCCCGACGATCTCCTCGCGGCGGAACCGCTCCTGTACGGCGGCGCGCAGGGCGGCGTCGGAGTTGGTGTCGCAGCGCACCACCTCGGCGCCGGTCTCCGCGAGTCCTCGGTAGCGGTCGGGATCGCCGGTCAGCAGGACGGGCACGGTGCCCAGTTCGCGCGCCCGCTCCAGCGCGAGCATGCCGGTGCCGGTGGTGTTGGACTCGACGAACAGCAGGTGCCGGCCGATCCCGGCGGGCGGACTGTAGGCGACGGTGGACCAGGTGCGGGCGGTCCCGTCGGGACCGAGGGCGGCCGGCGCGGTGGCGGTGGGCACCTCGCGCAGCCGGTTCGCGTCCCAGTGCTCGTCGTTGTAGACGGTGTCGGCGTAGCGGTCGCCGCGGTCGGGGAGGATGCCGACGATCCGGGTCCCGGGTTCGGCGCGGTCGGCGAGGCCGGTGAGGACCCGGTAGACGGAGCCCGAGGTGTTGCCGCCGAAGATCTGCTGCTCGCGGGCGAGGTCCCAGGTCGCGGCGAAGGCCTCGTGGTCGTTGAGCCAGTGCACCTCGTCGACGAGGGTGCGGTCCAGGTTCTTGGGCAGCAGGCTGTTGCCCAGCCCGCTCTGCAGCCGCTGCGGTACGTCGGGCTGGCCGAAGAGGGCGCTGCCCACGCAGTCGACGCCGACGACGTGCAGGGCGGGCAGCCGCTCGCGCAGCGCCCGGGCGGTGCCGCAGAGGGAGCCGCCGCTGCCGACGGCGCCGACGAGGGTGTCGAACCGGCCGAGGTCCGCGAGGAGTTCACCGGCGAGGGTGCGGTAGGCGCCGGGGTTGTCGGGGTTGGTGTACTGCTGCGGCCAGAAGGCGCCGGGCAGTTCGGCGAGCAGCTCCGCGAGCCGCTCCAGGCGGGCGCTCTGCCAGCCGTGGCTGGTCATCGCCTCGACGACGTGCACCCGGCAGCCCAGGGCGCGGAGTTTGGCGAGGGTGACGGGGTCGATCCGCGGGTCGGTGACGATGTGCACCTCGTGGCCCAGCGAGCGGCCGACGAGGGCGACGCCGAGGGCCATGGTCCCCGAGGAGCTCTCGATGACGGGGTCGCCCGGCTTCAGGGTGCCCAGCCGCCTGGCCTCCAGCAGGATGTTGCGGGCGACGCGGTCCTTCATCGCGAACAGGTTCTGCAGTTCCAGCTTGGCGTAGACCTCCACGCCCCGGGCCTCGCCCAGACGCAGCCGGACCAGCGGGGTCCCGCCGATCGCGTCCGTCACGGTGTCGAACAGCATGCTCAGATCTCCAGCTCGGTGGGGTGGGCGGGTGGGGCCTGCGGGCTCCAGCTGTCGTCGGCGCCCAGGGAGCGGTGTACGGACACCTCGCCGCCGAGAGTGGCGCAGCCGGCCCGGATGTGCTCGGTCTTGCCGGCGAGGGCGGGATCGTTCGCCTCCAGGAGGACACCGAGCATGGTGCCGCTGTGGGCGAGGACCAGGCCCAGCCCGTCGACCTCGCGGCACAGGGCGTGCAGTTGCGCGAATCCGGCGCGCCGGCGGCGCTGGGCGTTCATCTCGGCGCTGCGGGTGGCGACGGCGCCGACCTCGGTGAGGGCGCCGCTGGCCACGGCGTCGGTGAGGCGGGCCAGCAGGCGTGCGTACTCCTCCCGGTCGGCGGCGTCGATGGCCCGGGCGCCCCGGTTGTGCGCGACGGTGTCGACCTGGCCGCCCTCGTCGTGGGCGACGACGGTGAGGGGCGGCAGCACCCCGAGGCGGCGGCCGAGGCGCACCTCTCGGTGGTGGAAGGCGACGATCTCGTCGTACATGACCCCGTCGGCCGGTTCGATGCCGCGCAGGAAGTCCTCCGTCTCGGCCGGGGTGAAGGCGCGTCCGTGGGCGGCCCCGACGGCCCGTACGGTGGCGACCAGGTCGGCGGAGGAACTGGCGAGGCCCTTGCCCTCGGGCAGGTCCCCGGCGACCTCCAGCAGGCCGCCGTCCGCCGTGCCGAGGGCGGCCAGGACGGCCTCGGCGACACGGCGGGACTTGGCCTTGTGCGCCGGGCGCACCTGGACCCCGCGGCGGCCGGGCCGGGGGTGGAACACGGCGGTGGCCCAGCGGGCGAGGGGGAAGGTGACCAGGAAGTCCCCCTGTGGGTGGGGCAGGGCGCCCTGGAGCAGTTCGCCGAAGGTGCCGAAGGCGCTGCCGGAGCCGGGGCCGACGGGGACGGCGGTCGTCCCCGCGACGGTGTCAGTGGGCGTGCTGTACGCGGGTGCGGGTGTCATCGCCGTCCTCCTCACGGGTCTTGTCGTCGGGCGCCCCGTACAGGGCACGGTCGCCCTCCTCGGCGCCCGCGCGGAGCGCGGCGGCGCGCGCCTGCCAGTCGGCGCGCAGCTGTTCGTACGTCTCCTGCTGGCTGCGCAGGACCGCGCGGACGGCGTCGGGGCGGGCCGACCCGGCGGACACCATGCGCTCCAGGCCCCGGTCGACGTCGAAGGCCTCGTCGAGGAGCCGGGCGGGGTCGGCGAGGGTGATGCCGTGTCCGGCGGCCGCCTCGGCCAGCAGGGCGGGTTCGCCGGGGGCGGGGGCGGCGCCCGCCGTCGCGGCGAGCACGACGTACTTCCCTGCGACGACCTGGGCGGTGCGCCAGGGCACCCCTTCGGTGAGGCAGAGGGCATTGGCGAGGCTGAAGCCGCCGAGGAACTCGCGCTCGCACACCTGGCGCATGCGGTCGGCGCGGAAGGCCAGCCTGCGCAGTACCTCGGTGAGGAGGCGGACGGTGCCGTGGGCCGAGTCGAAGGCGTTCAACAGGTGGGTGCCGGCCTCCTTGGACACCTCGACGAGGTTGCAGAAGGGGGTGTTGCGCTGGCCCAGGAGCACGTCGAAGTGGAAGGCCGTCAGGTGGGCGGTGCGCCCCCGGATGCGCTCCAGGACCGGGTAGTTCTTCTTCTGCGGCATGGCGGAGGAGATGCCGGACAGTTCGTCGGGCAGTTCGATGAACCCGTACTCGCTGCCGCCCCAGGTGAGCAGGTCGGTGGTGAAGCGGCTCAGCGCGGTGCCCAGCAGGCTGAGTTCCGCGGTCAGTTCGGCGCTCCAGCGGCGCGAGGCCACGGCGGTCAGGGCATGGGGCTGCGGCCGGGAGAAGCCGAGCAGCCGGGCCATCCGGTCGCGGTCCCAGGGCAGTTCCTGTCCGGCCATGGCGCCGGCGCCGAGCGGGCAGGTGTCGATGCCGTCGTACGCGTTCAGCAGCCGGGCGTGGGTGTGCAGCAGGTGCTCGGAGAGCGCGGCGAGGTGGAAGCCGGGGGTGATGATCTGGGCGGCCTGGAAGTGGGTGTACCCCGGCATGGGCAGGTCGCAGGTCTCCTGGGCCAACTTCTGCACGACCGAGCCGAGTTCGAGGAGCGCACTTGCGAAGCGGGCGAGCTGGTCGCGGCCGTACATCACCTGGGCGCAGGCCTGGAGGTCGTTGCGGCTGCGGTCGGCGTGCCAGTGCGTGACCGGGGCGGGCAGGCCCGCCTCGACGTGCCGTTCGAGGGCGAAGGCGATGTCCGACATGTTGGCGCCGGGCTGCGCGCTGAGGGTGTCGGACCCGACGCCGTCCAGCAGGGCGGCGATCCGGTGGGCCTCCTCGGCGGTGATGAGGTCCATGCGGACGTACTCGGCGGCCAGGGTCTTCTCGATGGCGACGTAGTGGCGCAGCAGATGGCGGGACTCGAACCCGAACTGGGGGGCGAGCACTTCGTCGTGGAGGAGTTCGGCGGGACCGCCGCGGATCCGGCCGCTGAGCTCGGGGGCGGGCCCCGGGGTGTCACTCGTCACGTGGTGTGTTCCGTTTCCTGTTCTGGTGCGGGGTGCGGGGGCATGCCGGGGCACGCCTCGTCGGCGCACGGCGCGCGAAGGGCTGGGGCGGGGTGGGAGGGCCGGGGGTGTCTTGTCGGTCGGGGCGAGCCCGGACCGACAAGACACTCCCTACGGGCGCCCCGGGCGGGCCGGGGCTGCTCTTCAGCGGTGGTCGGCCTCGGCGAGGGCGGTGCGCAGCAGGGCGGCGGCCGCGGTGCTGTGCGGTGGCCGCATCAGCCCGTAGTGGTCGGTGGCGGCGTCGTGGCGGGTGAGGCCCGCCTCGACCCGGCCCGCCCATCGGTCGGCGGCGTGCTCCCGGGCCCCGGTCGTGCTCTGGAGGAAGAGGACCGGGCAGGGGGCGGCCGGGGGCTCGTACGCGGCGGCCGCGCGGATCCCGGTGCGGAAGACCGCGTAGTGCCGGGCGAGGTCTCGCGGGTCCAGACCGGGGGCGAAGCCCTCGCGTTCCACGTGCCCGGCGAGGACGGCGAGCCGGGCGGGGGTGTCGGCGACGCTCCGCAGGGCGCTCTGCAGCACGGACAGGCTCTCGTCGGTGGGGTCGAACCCTGCGGAGCGGGCCAGGTCCTCGTGGAACCACTCCAGCAGCTCGTTCTCGTCGTCGGGGACGTGGCCGGGCTCCGGGTAGCCGGTGTCCAGCAGTGCGAGGGTCGCCACCTCCTGTCCGGCGGCGCGCAGTTGGACCGCCATCTCGTAGGCGAGGAGCCCGCCGAAGGACCATCCGGCCAGGTGGTAGGGGCCGGTGGGGCGGATCCGGCGCAGGGCCTCCAGGTGGGCGGCGGCCAGCTCCTCGACGGTGGCGTCGGGCGTGGCGTCGGAGGTCGGTTCGGGGTCGGTCGGTCCGGGCGCGGTCAGCCCGAGCACCGGTCGTTCGGGGCCCAGGTCGGCGGCCAGGGCGCGGTAGCACAAGACGTTCCCGCCGATCGGGTGGACCAGGACGAGCGGGTCGAGGGTGCCGTCGGTCCGCAGGTGCACCACCGGGTCCGCGGCCGCCTCGACGTGGCGGCCGCGCAGCAGCGCGGCCTGCCGGGCGACGGTCGGGTGCTCCAGGACGGCCGAGACGCCGAGGCGTTCGCCGAAGGCCTGGTTGATCCGGCCGATCAGGCGCAGGGCGTCGATGGAGTGCCCGCCGGAATCGAAGAAGTCGTCGTGGACACCGACCGGGCCGGCGGCCAGGAGGTGCTCCCAGATCCCGGCGAGGCGGGATTCGAGCGCGTCGCGGGGCGGGGTCGGCTCGACGCCGCCCCGCAGGCCGGCGGGGTCCGGATCGGGCAGCGCGGCACGGTCCAGCTTGCCGTTGGCGGTCAGTGGGAGGGCCGTCAGGCACACCCAGGCGGAGGGGACCATGTACTCGGGGAGCCGCTCCCGGGCGTGGCGGGCCAGTTCGCCCGGTTCGGGCGCGGAGGCGGGGGCCGGGGCGGTCTCCGGGGCGGCCGCCTCGGGGACGAAGTAGCCGACGAGGCGTTCGCCGCGGGGCAGGACCGCGCAGTCGCGCACGCCGGGGTGTTCGGCGAGGACGGCCTCGATCTCCCCGGGCTCGACGCGGAATCCGCGGATCTTGAGCTGGTGGTCGGTGCGGCCCGCGTACTCCAGGGCTCCGTCGGGGCGGTGCCGGGCGAGGTCGCCGGTCCGGTAGAGGCGCCGGGTGGTGCCGTCCGGGCCGGTGTGCTCGATGAACCGCTCGGCCGTCAGCTCGGGTCGTCCGTGGTAGCCGTCGGCGAGACCGACGCCTTCGAGGAAGAGCTCACCGGTGACACCGAGGGGGACCTCGGCCAGGCGGCGGTCCAGGACGTGGGTGCGCATGTTGGCGATGGGCCGGCCGATGGGCACGGTGTCGCCGCCGTCCGGCCGGCACTGCCAGTGGGTGACGTCGACGGCCGCCTCGGTGGGCCCGTAGAGGTTGTGCAGCTCGACGCCGGGCAGCCGCTCGAAGAACCTGCGCTGGACCTCGTACGGCAGGGCCTCGCCGCTGCAGACCACCCGGGTGAGGCCGGCCGCACCGGCCACGGCCGCGGGGTCGTCGAGGAAGACGCTGAGCATCGACGGGACGAAGTGCACCGTGCTGACGCGGTCGGCCCGGATCAGTCCGGCGAGGTAGCCGGGGTCACGCTGGCCGCCGGGGCGGGCGAGGACCAGGGTGGCGCCGGTCAGCAGCGGCCAGAACAGCTCCCACACGGAGACGTCGAAGGTGTACGGCGTCTTGTGCAGCACCCGCTCCCCCGGGGTCAGCCCGTATTCGTCCTGCATCCACAGCAGCCTGTTGGCGATGGCGCGGTGCGAGACCACGACCCCCTTGGGCTTGCCGGTGGATCCCGAGGTGAAGATCATGTATGCCGGGTCGGACGGCTCGGGCGTCCGGGCGGGACCCGCGGTGCCCGTCGCGCTCTCCTCCGGTCGCAGGACGGTGACCCCGGAGCCCTCAAGCCGCTCAGCCCACGCGCCCTCGGCGACCACCAGGCCGATGCCGGATTCGGCGAGCAGCGACCGTACGCGCGGCGCCGGGTGCTCCGGGTCCAGCGGGACGTAGGCGGCGCCGGACTTGAGGACGGCGAGGAGTACGACGGGCAGGGCCAGGGAGCGTTCCAGCAGCAGGCCCACGAACGTGCCGGGGCCGGCGCCCCGTTCCCGCAGTGCCGCACACAGCCGCTCGGCCTCGGTGTCGAGGGTGCGGTAGGTCAGCTCGGCGCCCTCGAAGCGGACGGCGGGGGCGTCCGGGGTCCGGTCGCGCTGCGCGTCGATCAGCCGGGTCAGGACGTGCGGCCGCGGGTGGTCGACGGAGGTCCGGTTCCAGTCGGCGTAGCGGTGGTGTTCGGCCTCGGACAGCAGGTCGGCGGCCGTGCAGTCACGGTCCGGGGACTCGGCGAGGTCGCGCAGGGCGGCCGTGTAGGAGGCGTGCGCGCTCGCCATCTGCTCCTCGGAGAACTGGGCCGCGTCGTAGCGCAGGCCGAGTTCGAGCAGGGCGCCGTCGGGGCTGCGGGAGAACTCGGCGCCGAAGGCGAAGTCGGTGCCGGCCTCTCCGATCTCCTCCAGCACGGTGAACGCGCCGTCGGCCGGGCCCTCCTGCTCCACGTGGAAGTGGGTGTAGTTGAAGAAGGTCTCGAAGAGCGGGCCGCCCCCGGACAGGCGCTGGATCTCGGCGAGCGGGAAGCGGCGGTGCGCGTGCAGTTCCGCCTCCACGGCGGCGACGTGCCCGACCAGGCCGCGCCAGCTGAGGCCGGTCACCGTGACGCTCAGCGGCAGGGTGTTCAGGAAGACGCCGACGACCTTGTCGCCGTCGGTCTCCTCGGCGCGGCCGTTGTGGACCACTCCGGTGGTGACCGCGTCGCCGCCGCCCAGCAGGGCCATGGCCCTCAGGTGGGCGGCGAGCAGGACGGTGCGCAGCGGTACCCCGCATGCGGCGGCCAGGTTGGTGAGCCGGGCGTGCAGTTCCTCGGGCAGGGGCGCGAGGTACCAGGACATCCGGGCGGGTCCGCCGGTCGCCGCCGGGCGGGCCAGCTTGGTCGCCGGGGCGTCGGCGGCCTTGCCGGTCCAGAAGGCGCGCTGCCCGGGGTCGGCCAGCGCGGCCCGTTCGAGTGCGACGAAGGAGGCGAACCGGGAGCGGGGGCCGGCCTGCGGGGAGGGGCCGTCCGCGGGGGTCCGGGCGGCGAGCGCCTCGGTGTAGCAGGAGGCGAGTTCGGTGAGGAGCGAACGTTCGCTCCAGCCGTCGAGGACGGCGTGGTGCTCGGAGACGAAGAGCTGGAGCCGGGTGTCGGAGAGCCGTTGGACGTGGAACCGGATCAGCGGGGGCCGGTCCCAGTCGAAGGGCCGGTCGCGCTCGGCGGCGTAGCGGGCGGCGACGGCGGTGCGCTGCGCCTCGGCGTCGAGGCCGTTCAGGTCCTCGAAGGTGAGCTCCGGGCGGGCGCCGCGGTGGACGAGTTGGAGGGGCTCGGTGAATCCGTGCGGGTCGAAGGAGGTGCGCAGCATCTCGTGCCGGGCCGCGAGGACCTCGACGGTGGTCCGCCAGGCGTCCTCGGAGAAGGGCGCTTCGATCAGGTACGAGGCCACGTTGTGGTAGACGCGTCCGCCGGCCGACGGCAGGTCGCTGTGGTAGAGCATGCCGGCCTGGAGCCGGGTCATCGGGTAGGCGTCCTCCAGTCCCTCGGGCAGGGCGGCACGGTCCGCGGGGGTCAGGAGTGCGAACGGCTCGTACGGGGCTTCGGCGGCGGCCGCGGCCCGGTCCCGCGGGGTGACGTGCGGGGCGAGGGCGCGGACCGTCGAGGAGCTCATGAGGTCGGCGACGGTGAGGTCGAGGCCTCGTTCGCGGACCCGGGCGAGCACCTGGAGGGAGCGGATGGAGTCCCCGCCGAGGGCGAACCAGTTGTCCAGGGCGCCGACCCGTTCGTGCCCGAGGACCTGGGCGAAGACCTCGGTGAGCGCGGTCTCGACCGGCCCGCGGGGTGCCTCGTAGGCGGCGGTGGGGGTGCGGCCGGCCGAGCCGGGGGCCGGCAGCCGGCGGCGGTCGGTCTTGCCGTTGGCGGTCAGCGGGAAGGCGGGCAGGGTGACGAACGCACCGGGGATCATGTAGCCGGGCAGCCGCCGGGCGAGGTGCTCGCGCATCTCCTCGACGGTGGGGCCCGCCCCGTCGTCGGCCCCGGTCACGGCCAGGTAGCCGACCAGGACGTCGCTCCCCGCGGGGTCCGGTGCGACGAGTGCGACCGCGGCGTCGACGAGGGGGTGGGCGGCCAGGGCGGCCTCGACCTCGCCGAGTTCGATCCGGAAGCCGCGCAGTTTGACCTGGTGGTCGATGCGGCCGAGGTACTCCAGGTCCCCGTCGGGCAAGGCCCGCGCCAGGTCTCCGGTGCGGTAGAGCCGCTCACCGGCCGAGGGCCCGGTGGGTGCGTCGGCGACACCGTCGGCGAGCCCGGTGGGGAAGCGCTCGGCGGTGAGTTCGGGCCGGCGCAGGTAGCCGCGGGCCAGGCCCGCTCCGGCGACGTACAGCTCCCCGACGGCGCCGCGCGGGACGGTCCGGCCGCGCGCGTCGAGCAGGTGCAGGCGCAGGTCGGGGATGGGCACGCCGATGACGCTGCCCCGGCCCTCCTCGGCGTCGCGGGCGGTCAGCGGCCGGTAGGTGACGTGCACGGTCGTCTCGGTGATGCCGTACATGTTGACCAGGCGGGGTGCGGTGTCGCCGTGCCGCGCGAACCACCCGGCGAGGGCGGCGACGTCGAGCGCTTCCCCGCCGAAGACGACGTGGCGCAGGGCGAGGCCGGAGCCGGCCGGTCCGGCCGTGCGGTGGTGTACCTCGTCGGCCCGGGCCAACTGGTAGAAGGCGGAGGGGGTCTGGTTGAGGACGGTGACCCCTTCGGCGCGCAGCAGCCGGTGGAACTCCTCGGGCGAGCGGCTGGTCGCGTACGGGACCACGACGAGGCGGCCGCCGTGGCCGAGGGCTCCCCACAGCTCCCAGACGGAGAAGTCGAAGGCGATGGAGTGGAAGAGGGTCCACACGTCGTCGGGTCCGAAGCCGAACCAGTGGTCGGTGGCGGAGAACAGCCGGGTGATGTTGGCGTGGGGCACCAGGGTGCCCTTGGGGAGGCCGGTGGACCCGGAGGTGTAGATGACGTAGGCCAGGTTGTCCGGGGTCACGCCGGTGTCGGGGGCGGTGTCCGGTTCGGCGGCCAGGAGCGGGGCGTCGGCGAGCAGGTCGACGGTGTGCAGGCCGGGGGCGTCCCACAGGGCGCGGGTGCCGGTGGTGCCGACGACGTGCTCCAGGCGGGCGTCCTGGACGATGTGGCGCAGCCGCTCGGGCGGGTTGTCGGGGTCGAGAGGCAGGTAGGCGCCGCCGGCCTTGAGGATGCCGAGCAGAGCGACGACGAGGTCGGCGGAGCGGGGCAGGCACAGTCCGACGAGGGTGTCGGGGCCCACGCCGAGGGCGCGCAGCCGGTGCGCGAGCCGGTTGGCGCGGGTGTCGAGCTCGCGGTAGGTGAGGGAGATGCCCTCGTGGACGAGGGCGACCGCGTCGGGAGTGCGGGCGGCGTGTCCGGCGAAGATCTCGTGGACGCAGGTCGGCTCGCCCGGGGTGTGCGGGAGGGCGGCGCGGTCCGGGAGCGGCGAGCCGATGCCGGTCCGCTCGTCGGCCGACAGCATCGGCAGTCCGCTGATCGGCAGTTCGGGGTTCTCGGTTGCGGCGTCCAGGAGGCGGGCGAAGTGCCGGCCGAACTGTCGGACGGTGGCGGCGTCGAACAGGTCCGCCCGGTACTCCAGTCGGCAGATCAGCGCGCCGCCGGTGCGTACGACGTCGAAGGTCAGGTCGAACTTGGCGGTTCCGGCCGGTCCTTCGAGCAGCGTGGCCTTCGGGCCGGGCAGGCCGTCGGTCATGCCGTCCTCGTCGTGCAGGCCGAACATGACCCGGAAGGGGGCGGCCTCATCGCCGGTGCGTCCGGCGGCGATCCGGTCGACGACGCGTTCGAAGGGCAGGTCCTGGTGGTCCTGGGCGTCGAGCACGGTGTCCCGTACGCGCTCCAGGTGGACCCGGAAGGCGGGATCGTCGGACAGGTCGGCACGGATCACCAGCGTGTTGACGAACAGGCCGACGGTGTCCTGGAACTCCTTGCGGCCCCGGCCCGCCACCGGCGTCCCGACGAGTACGTCGTCGGTGCCCGTGTAGCGGCCCAGCACGATCTGGAAGGCCGCCAGCATCAGCGTGTACGGGGTGCTGTGGGTGTCACGGCACAGGCGCTCCATCCGGGCGAGCACCGGGGCCGGCACCTCGAAGGAGTGCAGCGCCGCCGCGCCGCGGGCCGCTCCTGCCGCGGGCCGGCCGTCGCGGGGCAGGGGCGCGTCGGGCAGTTCGCCGTCCAGCTGCTTCTCCCAGTAGGCGAGCTGGCGCTGGGCGGCGGGGCCGCGGAGCCATTCCTCCTGCCAGTCGGAGAAGTCGGCGTACTGGTACTCGGGGGCCTGCGGGGCCACGATGCCGGCCGGGTGCCGACGGTCGGTGCCGTCAGGGCCGCCGTCGGGCCCGTCGCCGTACTGTGCGTACGCGGCGAGGAGCTCGCGGGCGAGGATCCCGACGGACCAGCCGTCGGCGACGATGTGGTGCATGGCGAGCGCGAGGACCGCGCCCTCGGGGGTGTGCAGCAGGGCCGCCCGGAAGAGCGGTCCGGACTCCAGGTCGAAGGGCCGGTGGTGTTCGGCGGCCATCCACTCCTCGACGTCCCCGGCTCCGCTCGCCGCGGCGGAGGACCAGACGAGCGCGGCCTCGGTGTCGATGTGCTGCCACAGCTCGCCGTCCCGCAGGACGAAGCGGGTGCGCAGCGCCTCGTGCCGGTCGAGCAGACCCTGGGCGCAGGCGCGGAGCGCGGCTTCGTCCACCGGGCCTTCGAGGCCGTAGAAGACGGGCATGTGGTAGGTCGGCCTGCCCTCCTCCAGCTGCTGGAGGAAGTACATCCGCTGCTGCGCTCCGGACGCGCGGAACGCGCTGAACGACGGCTCCGCAGGGCGTTCGATCGGATCGTGACTGGCCAAGACAACTCCCTCGGCGCCGCACCGGTGACCGGCCCGCGACGCATGCTCCGCTTGCTTGCCCGTCCAGCCTAGGAACACCATCGATTCGGGTGAAGTCGCCTGTTTCCGGTCCCCTGTTCACGTGACATGAGCTCCTTGGGGTTGAGGGGGAGTCGGTTGAGGGGACTGCCACGCGCGTCACGCGGGCGCGTGCCAGAACTGGTTGGCGGAGCCGTAGCAGTCCCCGAGCTGCACGGCCGTGCAGTTGGTGTCGACCACGCCCCGGGCGTCCGGGCAGCGGCCGGACCACGGGTTGAGAACCGAGCCGTCGGCCCGGCCCTGCCACTGCTGTGCGGTGGCGCAGTTGCACGCGTCGGTCTCCACCGGGGTGCCGTTGCCGGTGCCGCCACCCTGGACGTCCAGGCACTTGTTCCCGAAGCCGGTGACCCGGCCGACCGGTTCAGCCGGGACCGCGGGGCCGAATGTGAAGCGGAACGTCCGCGACGTCGCCATGCCGTAGCACCCGCGACGGCGGTGGTGTTGCCGGCGACCCAGCCACTGCCCCGCCCGGGCGAGAAGACCCGGCGCCCGGAACTGCAGCTCACTAAGGGCTGTCCCGTAATCCCCGGTGGATCAGCGCGCGGCGTCGGATGCGGTGCATCGCAAGGCAGAGGGACGTCCGCATACTGGGCGTATCCGGGCGTTCCGACAACGCAGCGAGGTGCCGTAGCCGGCGTCGCGCGCCCGCCGGGGATTACGGGACAGCCCTTAGGCACCACGTGTCCATGGTCAACAGGGCAGGTGGAGATCAGGCGCACTGCCACGTCCACGACGGACGGTGTACGACGCGGGACGGGAACGCCCCGAGCAGGCCGGGCGGCGGTCAGGCCGGGCGCGGGAGGTACGCGAGGCCGTGGGCGCCGGGCTCGCCGAGCTTGGCGATGTCCAGCCGGGCCAGGCGCTCCAGCGTCTCCAGGTCGACGATGTCGACGGTGGACGAGATGACGCAGGACACGTAGGCGAGGCGGCCGTCGGGGGACGAGGTGATGGTCAGCGGGAAGAGGCCCACCTCGACGTCGCCCAGCTGCTTGCGGGTGTCGGCGCAGAACACGGCGAGGCGGCCCGGTGCGTGGCGCCCGAGTCGGGAGCCCGCGTCGGGCGCCATGCGCACTTCGCCCGCGAGCAGCCTGCCCGTCGAGGTCAAGTGCACCGGCAGGACGATGTCCCCTGTGGGAAGGGTGTCGACGACGGTCGCTGTCCGGGTGTCGATGACCCGGATTCCGGTGGGCGGCCGTTCCTCGGCGGTGCCGGAGAAGTTGCCGTAGGGCGCGGCGACGAAGACGTACGCGCCGTCGGCGGAGACGGCGAGGCCCTCACTGCCCGGTACCTCGACCTTTGCGGTGAGGGTGCCCCGTTCGAGGTCGACGACCGACACGAACGGCGCTTCCTTGTTGGTGGCGTAGCCCGTCCGCCCCGCCGGATCGATGGCGAACCAGTGAGGGCCGGGCGCGTCCGTGTCGATCCTGCCCAGGGGCCGACGGGTGTGCGTGTCGACCACCACGACACCGCCGGGCCGGTCGTCCGAACTCTCCACACTGACGTAGAGGCGACCGCGTACCGGGTCCAGCGCCAGTCCGTGCGGCCCGTGTTCCGGGGCGAGGTCGACGACCTCGACGATGCGGCGGGTGTCGGGGTCGATGACGGCCAGTTCGGTGCGCCGGCCGCCGTTCGCGTGGTAGTAGCCCGAGTGGTACGTCAGGGTGCACCACAGCAACCGCTGGGTCGGGTCGAAGCACAACTCGTGCGGCTCGGCGGGGACATGTACGGCTCCGAGGTGCTGGTGGGAGGCGGCGTCGAAGAACGAGACGGTCGGTCCGCTCTGACTGACGACGGCCAGGACGTCGCCTTCCCGACCGCGGGGGGACTGCTGCACGGCGTCTCCTTGAAAGAGGTGAAGGGAATGCCGCGCGTCTTCGCGGGCCTCTCCACCCTCCGTGTCGAAAGGGGCCGGCAGCAATGCAAAGATTGTCATCTCATCATTGCCGCAGACGCAAAACCGCAGTTCAGGAGTCTGGTGCCGGTGGATCTCAACCTGTTGCGCGTGCTGGACGCCCTGCTCCAGGAGAACAGCGTCACCCGCGCCGCGGAGCGGCTCGGCACCTCGCCCGCGGCGGTCAGCCGTACCCTGGCCCGGCTCCGCCGCGCCGTCGGCGACCCGCTGCTCGTCCGCGCCGGCCAGGGGTTGGTGCCCACGCCGCGCGCCGTGGAACTCCGGGAGGAGGTGGCCGCGTTGCTGCGCGGCTGCGACGACGTGCTGCGGCCCGGTGCCGGCTTCGACGCGGTGCACCTCCAGCGGACCTTCACCGTCCAGGCCACCGACCTCCTCCTGGTCGGACTGGCGGGCAGCCTGACCGAGCGGATCCACGCCCAGGCCCCACGGGTGGACGTCGTCTTCCTGCCGGAGGCGGTGGAGGGCGGTCCCGGGCTGCGCCAGGGCTGGGTGGACGTCGAACTGGGTGTCCTGGGACACCTGGACCCCGAGATCCGGACCCGGCAGCTCACCCGGATGCCGCTGGTCGGCATCGCCCGCAGCGGCCATCCCCTCTTCGACGCACCGATCGACCCCCGCCGCTTCGCCGCGGCCGACCACATCGGCATCTCCCGGCTCGGAAAGCGCCTCGGGCCCATCGACAGCGCGCTCGCGGAACTCGGGCTGCAACGCCGGACCGCGGTCGTGGTCCCCAGTCACACGACCGCGATGATGCTCGCCCGGGACACCGACCTCGTCGCCCTCAGCCTGGCCGACTGGCTCCCGGACACCATCGCGGCCATGGGACTGCGGACGTTTGCCATCCCCCTCGACCTGGCACCCCTGGACCTCGGGATGGCCTGGCACCCCCGCAACTCGGCCGACCCGGGGCACCGCTGGTTCCGCGAACACCTGGCAGCCGCCGTCCTGGCCCCGGCCGGACCGGGGCCGGCAGCCGTCCGCACTGCCACCTGACTTCGTCCCGGCCGGCCGGTCCCACCCCGTACGGGGCCCGTCCTCTGGATCACCGAATCGTCCGGAACATCGGCCACGCCCTCCGCCACAACCGCGACGGCACCACCAGGACCGCCCACAGGACCGCCCACATCCTCGGGCGGTCTTCCTGGAGCCCGGCGAGGACCCCACCGAGATGGTCGCCTCCGCCTCGTATGCCGGGCTGGTAGCCGTGCTCCAGGGACTCCGCAGTCATGACGAGCGCCGTGTCGGGCAGCTCGCCTCCCGCGCCCTCACCAGCGGGAAGCGCAAGGTCCACCTGCGCGCGGCGAGGACGTGCAGGTCCTCGGCGCCGGTGGCGAAGACGACCAGGAGCAGGACGACGCCGACGCCGCCGCGGAGTCGGCCCTGCTCCACTTGTCCAGCCCGCGCGACGCCGCCACCACGACCACGGCTGAGCCGCGGCCCGGCGCCGTCATCCGTAAGCACGATCAGCCTCAGTCAGGGCGCTCCAGCCCTGCCTGCCGGACCACCACAGGGTCCCGGTCAAGGCACCCGAAATTCCGTGGAGCCCACCTGCCTGACGTGAAATGCTCTTCGGCGACTGCGACTGCGACTGCGACTGCGACTGCTGACTGAAGAGAAGGCTGAAAACGTGTACGTACCGGCATCTGCACGAGCTCTCGATGATGACGAGCGTGAGCTCGTGGAGCTGGCACGCCGCACCATAGACGCGCACACCGACGCCGGGCCCGACGAAGACGGGATCCACACGATGGGCGCCGCGGTCATGGCCGCCGACTACCGGATGTTCGCCAGCGTGAACCTCTACCACTTCACCGGCGGCCCCTGCGCCGAACTCGTGGCTTTGGGAGCCGCACGAGCCCAGGGTGCCCGCCAGATGCGCTGCATCGTCGCCGTGGGAAACCACGGCCGGGGCATCATCGGCCCGTGCGGGCGTGACCGGCAGGTCTTCGTGGACTACTACCCCACCATGCGCGTCATCGTGCCCACGCCTGCGGGGCCCCGGTCCGTTCTCGCCGCCGACCTGATGCCGCTGACTCAGCGATGGACACCGGAAGGCATGAACGGTCTCGACCCATCGATCTACCAAGACCCCGAGACGGCCGGCCCCCCGATCATCCGGTTCAACCCCCGCTACCTCGAAGGCGTCCGCTCCGGCGCCAAGACCAAGACCACCCGCTTCCGGGACCCGGCCCAGCTCGGACCGGCACGGCTGGTGTTCGAGAGCGACCCCGAAGTCGTCCTGCCGGCGGACGTGACCGACATCAGGCACTGCCTGGTCCGCGACCTCACCGACCAGGACGCCCAAGCCGAGGGGCTGACGACCGCAGCCGAACTCCGGGAAATCCTCAAGAGCCACTACCCGGAGCTGGCGGGAACCGACGAAGTCGACGTCATCACCTTCCAGACCGCCCGCCAGACAGGCGCCGCGTAAACCGCTGAGTCACCAGCGACGACGGGCCGCAAGGTGACGACGAACACGGGCCCGTCGCTTCCCCACCGGGCCCCACTTCAGACATCACCCGATCCTGCGGCAGACCCGTACGGGGCGGGGGCGGAGGCCAGCCGGTTTCCGCCCCCCGCCCCCGGCCCCGCCCGCCGAGCAAGGCGGCTCAGCTCCAGGGCTGGGCGACCATCCAGCTGGTATCCGCGGCCCAGCTGGTGCTGCTGTCCCAGCTGTTCGATCCTCCGTTGCCGGCGAGGAAGACCGAGTAGTTGTAGTGGCGCAGGTACTTCGTCGGGTAATTCACCGACTGGAAGGAATAGCCAGTCCCGCTGTTGCCGGCGGTAGGGCAGAAGGTGGCGTCCTGCGCGAAAGGAGCTCCGCCGTCGTCCGCGCCGAGGCGGAGCTCGAAGTTGTAGTGCCGGAGGAACCGGCCGGGCTTGTCGAGCGACTCGAAGGTGAGGCAGGAGCTGTTCGCCAGGCCGGCGCGGACGATCCAGGTCGCATCAGCCTTGAGGGCGGACGGACTTGCGGAATCGACGGGTGAGATCGTGACCTTGTCGTTCGCATCGGCGTGGGTGAGGAAGTCGCGGTCGCAGCACGTCGTCGTGGCTCGCAGCGACACGCGTGAACCCGGTGAAAGGGTGCCGGTTCCGGTGGCGGCGCTGCTGTATCCGGCGGCGGCGATGTTGGCCTGAACAGCATCCTCCGAAGCGTCCGAGGGGTAGCCGGAGGTCATGACGCCCTCGTAGAAGGTGCCCGCCGAGCCCTTGCTGTTGTCGCCGCCGATGCCGAGGATGATCGCGCCCTCCTTGTGCATCGGGTTGTAGCCCGCGGCGTTGGGGCGCGGCCCGCTGTAGTACGTAGACAGGCCGCCCGCCTGGGCGTTGCCCGCTCGGATCGCCCACTGGTTCGGCGCGCCCTTGACGATCGCGGTAAGGAAGCGGTGGCTGACGCTCGGGTCGTTCTCGTTGTACCGGGTGTTGACCCCGGAGAACAGGCCGTTCTCCAGGTCCGCCATCACCCACGGCCCGGCGCCGGAGCCGTACCCCCAGACCTTGATGTCGCCGAAGTAGATCGCCTCCATGTGGCCGTTGCCAGTGTCATTGTTGCTGGTCTCGGCGTTGCCGTAGTCGAAGCAGCAGCCGCCGTTGTAGTGCGTTCCGTCCAGGACCGCGTACATGCCTTCGGGCTGGTCGCCGATGGCGATGCCGTTGGTGTGGTTGTTGCGGTAGCCGGTTCCGGGTGCGACGTAGACGCCGTACGCCTTGTGGCCGCCGCCCAGCGTGACCGGAGCCTCGGCCGCGTTGGCCAGGTTGTCCGGCCCCCCGGCCGCCCCGCCTGCGGGCGCCTGGGTGAGGTGGTTGCCCTTGCCGGACTGGTCGTAGAGGACGGTGATGACGCAGCTGGTGCCGGCGCAGAAGGCCTCCTGTGCGGCGGCGTTGGCGTAGCCGCCGGGGCTGAGCACGCCGATGTCCTTGAGGGCGCCGTCCGTAGCGCGCTTGACCTGGTAGAGCGCACCACCGTACGAACCATACAGCGACCGCGTGGTGCTGTGCGCCGCAACGCAGGGGGCACCGCCCGCAGCGTAGATGTCGCACGGCCCTTGCGTGGCCGCCTGCGAGGTGGCAGCTGTACCGGTCATGACACCGGCGGTGAGTGCGACCGTCGCTCCGGCGGCGAGAAGGGTACGCCGCGCACGGCTGATCAACTGATGGAAGGCCATAAAGAGCTCCTGCACGTCGGGAGGGAGGAGAGCTTTGTTAGCGCTAACAATTTTGCTTGCGAGCGATGGCAGACCTGAATTTCGAGGGAGGTGCGCGGCTGCCCACGCCAAGTGGCACTCACTATCGCCACGCACTGACGCGGCGTCAAGACGTATCGCACGCACATCAAGAATCGCTGAGGGCGCCGATCCACCTCAACTGCCGCAAGCACACTGCTGCTTCACCTTGCAGAGCCGCTCGCATCCGATCCGGCTCACCCCGTGGAGAGGCTGCATCCCATCCGGCGTGAGTCCGTCAGCCTTCCTCCGCGACCCGGATCTCTGCGGTATCGACGTCTACGCCTTCAAGTGCCACACCCGCTCCAACACCCCATCGGACGCGGGCCGGGCGGATGAACCGAAGGGCCAAGCCGGGACCGGGCCATCCCTGGTGTCCCAGACGAACAGCTCGCCATCGAGTACCAGCCGGTGCGGCAACTGCTCCGGCAGCCGCCCCCCAAGTCCGGCCGACCGTCCTGAACTGGCGCCCCTCCGGCCTCCTGTCGTCACGGACCATTCCCGCCGACGGAACCACGCCCTAGACTGCGACCGCTCCAAAACCTGGCGATCATCAGGAGGGCACGGAAAATGAACCGAGCACTGATCAGCACACTCGCAGCCGTGACGTTAGTCGTGTCCGGGGGAAGTGCCGCCAGCGCCTCCGACGGCGCTCCGCCGCGCACCACACACGGCCCTTGCCAGTACACACAGACCCCGGACGAGCCGCCCGCGCGTCCTGTTCCGCTGCCGCCTGACCCACGGCGCACCCCCAGCCGTGGCACGGTTGACATGGCTATTACGACCAGCCAGGGCCCGCTCCCGCTGCGTTTGGACCAGACCAAGGCGCCCTGCACGGTCCAGAGTTTCCTGCACCTGGCACGGCATGGGTTCTACGACCGCACGGTGTGCCACCGTCTGACGGCGTACCCGACGCTGAAGGTCCTGCAGTGCGGCGACCCGACCGGTACCGGCGAGGGCGGCCCCGGGTACAAGTACAAGGACGAACTGCCGGTGGATTTGCCACCCGCACCGACCGATCCGACCGGCGCGCGCCGCCTGTACGGGCGCGGCCTGCTGGCGATGGCCAACGCCGGGCCGGACACGAACGGCTCACAGTTCTTCGTCGTCTACGGCGACTCCGCACTGCGACCGAACTACACGGTGTTCGGCACGGTCGGCCCCGACGGCCTGGCAACACTCGACAAGACCGCCGCCGGAGGCATCGAACCGACCGCGGAGAACCCGGCACCGGTCGACGGCACTCCCCTGCTGCGGACCGAGCTGCTCCGCGTCCGGCCGTCCTGCCGGGATTGACTCTTCGCGCACCCGCGCCGAGGCGCCCTCGGCGAGCGGTCGCCGTGGCCGCTCGCCGAGGGTGACGGCCACGAGCGGACGGGAGGGGCCCCTGGGGACGTGGTGAGCAGGAGAAGACCCCCGCTAGCGCGAACCGCCCCTCCCGACGACGACCAGCCCTCGGGGGGCGCGTCGCCTCAGGGCGAAGCTCCAGCAGCGCGTTTGTACCCGGTGCGGAAGGAGGGAAAGGGGGAATGCGGTCGGCCGACTCGCGCATCGGCGCCGCGCAGGCCCCTCGGTCCCCGCGTCACCGTGCGGATCTTCAGCGGCGCGTACCTCGCCTCGTAGTTCTCCCGCAGGCGGGAACTGCCGACGGGCGTGGCGGCGGCAGCGGCTAGGCCGGTGTTCCTCGGTTTGTGGCCAAGCGGCCGCGGGGGGCAACTGAGCGTCCCGGTCCGCACGCTCGCCGTATATGGGAAAGGAGGGTCGCAGGTGGCTCATTTACGCCGTACGCCTCAAACCGGCCCGGAGAATCTCACAAGCAACAGGCGGTGATGGAACGTTCCGTCGGCGGCGGTTGGATTCACGGCCGTCGTAAGGCGGTTCACCGTCCCCCCACCACAGCGAGAGGCTCCACGATGACAAAGAACCGTGTCAGGCGCTACGCAGCGCGTGCACTGACCATGACGATCGCGACCTGCGCGGTCGCGGCCGCGGCCGTCCTTCCGGCATCCGCCGCCGACCAGCCCACACGGCAGCAGCTCATGGCGGACTGCGCTTCGGGCGAAGGCAAGTGCACGTTCAACTCGCCCCGGCTCGAGGAGGCGTACCTGGGCGAGTTCCGGCAGGTGTCGAACTCCCTCTTCAACTGCAGTACGTCCGATGCCACTCAGGCGATGACGTGGGACGACACGGTGGGATCCACCGACTCCTTGGGGGTCTCCGTCACCGCCGGCGGCAAGATCGCGGGCATCGTGGACCTGAGCATAACCGCCAGTTACAGTCACAGTTGGTCGAGCTCGCACTCGGAGAGCAGCTCGCTCAACATGACGGTCAAGCCCGGCGAGGTGGGCTGGATCTCGCGCGCCCAGGTGATGCAGAAGGTCTCCGGCACCTGGCAGACGCACTACGACAGCCCCAAGTGGGGCCACTACTACTGGTACTTCCAGGACACCATCACCGGTCCGGTCCAGAACGGCACCGACGGCAAGAGCAACGCCGTCGTAGTGAAGAGCCGGAAGATGACCGCCGCGGAGAAGCGTTCCTGCTCCGAGGGGTCCCGCAGGGGCAGCACGTTCGTCCAGGAACGATGAGCGACTGCCGCGTATGACTCCGGTCCCCCGTCCCGCCCGGGACGGGGGACCGCTCCGCAGGCCCTGCCTCAGGACCGGAGGATCGTGTTTCCGGTCTTCGGCTGTCTCGGCCCGGTCGGCGCACCACCCTGGGGATCAGCCTCGGCGACCGCCGCCCCGCTCCCCCTGCTCGTCACCGTGCTCGTCGACGCCCCTTGGCAGGCTGCCGGTGTCCAGTGCGGACCTCTCGGCCATGTCGGCCAGCCGCCTGCACGCCTCCTCGACCCTCTCCAGGGTCTGGTTCCGCTCGGTGACGACTGCGGAGAGCAGCAGCGCGGTCAGTGCCGCAGCGCCGTTGAACGCCTGCAGCGAGATCATGGCGGTGAGGAGGGTGTGCCCGGCGAAGGGGCCCGTTCGGTGGGTGGCGGCGTAGATCGCGAAGATGGATGCCGCCAGCGCGCACGGCGCGGCTCCGGCGCGCTGGAAGCGGAACGCCGCCCAGGTCAGTAGCGGGAAGGCGAGGAAGATCAGAGGCGTGGGGGACGTTTCGAGGATGCCGACGCAGATCGTGGCGGCCACGAGCAGTGCCGCCTCCGCCCACCGGGCCGCCGGCACGTCCTTCGGCCGACGCGCAGAGCTGAGGACGAGGAGGACCGGCGCGACCAGCAAGACCCCCATCGCGTCCCCGGTCCACCAGACCCACCACGTGGGCCAGAACCCGCCGACGGGCAGCGCATCGGCCAGGGACAGCACGACGCCGCCCACCGTCGCGCTGACGAGCATGCCGGTGAACGCGCCCAGGCAGATCAGCGCGATCGCGTCCCACAACCGGTTCATCCGGGTGCGGAACCCGACGCGGCGAAGGAGCCAGTACGAGCACAGGGCGGCGAGGGTGTTGCCCACCGTGATGGCGAGCACGAGAGGGAGCGAGGGCCCGAGTGAGACGTTGATCAGGAACGCGCCCAGCGCGATGCCCGGCCAGACCCACGGGCCGAACAGGAGCAGGGCCGCCAAGGCGATGCCGGTGGGGGGCCACAGCGGTGTCACCTGGCCGCGCACGAGCTGCTGCCCCAGGCCGAGCTCACCGCCGACGTAGTACAGCGCGGCAACGGCGCCGATCTTCAAGGCTGCCGCGCCGGCGCTCCGGAGCATGTGACGCCGCGCCACGATCATCGGGACATCCATCCCTGCTCTCGCCCCTCGCTGGTCCATCCATCTTGCACCCCTGCCGGCCCTACGAGGCCGCTGCTCACGCCTGTGCCTTTCGCGTAGTGGTCGGCCGGGCCCGCGTGGGGTGACCCGTCCGGTACGCCTTGACGCGGAGTGGCGGCTGTCGGCGGCCTCAGCTCGGAATGCGCAGGGCGAGCACGGCCATGTCGTCGTGCCCGTCACTCGGATGGCCGTCGGCCAAGGCTCGTACGAAGTCCTGCAGGGGCAGGGCGGCGTGCCTGTCGGCGAGCTCGACCAGTGCGTCCATGCTTATGTCGATGGGATGGTCGGGGTGTTCGATGAGGCCGTCGGTGAACAGGACCACCGTGGAGCCGGGGGGCAGCGGGCGGATGTGGTCCGGGCGGCGCTGCTCGCTGTCGACGCTCAGTGGCAGTCCGGGTTCGGCGAAGAGGTACCGGGGCCGGCCTCCGGGAGTGATCAGCAGCGGGGGGACGTGGCCCGCGGTGCTCCAGTGCATGCTCCAGCCGTCCCCCGCGGGTTCGATCCGCGCCAGGCTGGTGGTGGTGACCGGGTTGTCGGTGATGGCCTGCAGGGTGCGGTCCAGCTGGGAGAGGACCGCGCTGGGCGGAGTGCGCAGCTCGAACAGCAAAGAGCGCAGCATGTTGCGGGTGGAGGCCATGGCCGCCGCTGCTTGAAGGTCGTGGCCGATCACGTCGCCGATGACGAGTGCCACCGCTCCGTCGGGCAGGGGGATGGCGTCGTACCAGTCCCCGCCGAGTGCGTTGGGTTCGGCGGCGGGCCGGTAGATGGCAGCGGCGGCGAAGGGCCCCAGGTCGGGCAGCGTCGGCAGCAGGAGCCGCTGGAACTGTTCGGATCCGGCACGGACCCGTTCGAGGAGGCGTACGTTGTCGATCGCGATGCCGGCGGCACTGGCGAGGGCGACGACGACGGCCTCGTCGTGCACGTCGAAGGCACGCCCGTCGCCCCGCTCGGACAGGTAGAGGTCACCGTAGGTTTCGCCGCGAACGCTGATGGCGACGCCGAGGAGGGTGCTCATCCGTGGATGGCCGGGCGGGAACCCCACCGAGGACGGATGGGCGGAGATGTCGTCGGACCGCAGCGGCTCGGGGTGGCGGATCAGATGTCCGAGCACGCCCAAACCGCGGGGAAACCCCACGTCGGCCAGGGCCGCACGTTCCTGATCGGACAGGCCGACGGCGATGAACTGCGCCAGGCTCTCGCCGGAATCGTCCAGGACGCCGAGCGCCCCGAAGCGGGCGCCGACCAGGTCCATGGCAGTGGTCACAATGCGGTGCAGCACCGCCGGCAACTCCACCTCCCGGGTGATGGCCACCACCGCGGCCAGCAGGCCCTCGATCCGGGCCCTCGCCGCGGCCAGGGCCTGCAGCTGCTCGTCCATGCGGCCCAGCTCCGCCTCCAGGCGCAGCAGCGGGTCTGACCTGGGCTGCCGCTTCCCTCCCCGCTCCCCCCTGCCGCCCACCATCACGATCGCCGGGTGGACCGGAGCACGTGCACGGTGGCCCCCGGCCGACGCGAACGGGTGGCCCTCTGGACCACGGTGCCTTCGAAACGGAGCCGGTCGGCGCCGGCCATGCAGCGGCGGCAGTCGGTGTGCGTTCTCGCCCACTCGCCGCACGGGGCGTCGTAGGCCACCGGGCCGCCGTGCTGCCGAGCCGGTGCCCGGCGCGCACCCCTGGGGCCTACCCGGCGATCCCGCCGGACCTGCTCATCAAGCCGCTCAAGCCATCGGTACACCCACGGACTCCAGACCCGGCCGTGATCAACAGCCCGCAGGATGACCCGCCGACGGCGCAGCGTCGGGCATTCCACCGAAAGCGGTATGTCGCACGTGATCGGGCCCGGACGACCCGGTGCACGGGCCCGGCCGGTGCATGTGCATCGCCTCCCCCTCGGCGACAATCCCGCCTCGTGCGACCAGCCCCGGGGCCTCGACGCTGCACGGGCTGGGCGCGCGGCGCGGAGATGTGGGCCTTCGCTCCGGCGCGTGGGCACGGCGGAAAAGGGCACACGAGGGGCGCGCCGTACCGCCGATCCCGGAGGCATCCGTCATGTCCTGCGCGTCACGTCCCATCGAGAAGCAGAGGAGTATCGGCAGTGGTGGATGACCCGTGGAGCTTTGACTCTTCGTGCGGTGAACTGGCTGGCATCGACTTGACCGGATGGCGGGTGGAGGCCGCTGACGGGCACGTCGGGGAAGTGGACGAGCACTCCTACGAAGCGGGCAACGCGTTCCTGGTGGTGGACGCGGGCGGCTGGATTTTCGGCAAGCTCCTGATTCCGGCGGGTGCGGTGAAGCGGATCGACCGTGACAGGCGCACACTCCATCTGAGCCTGAGCAGGGGGCGGGTGGAAGACGCGCCTCAGTTCCTGCCCGACCAGCACCGCGCGGACCGGGAGTACCGGAAGGACATCGTGGAGTACTACTGGAAGACCGGACCCTGCTGAGCGGTGTGCTGTCGATCAGACGGGATCAGGGCACAGGGTCCCGGCCTGATCGGCACGGCCCCGGCCCCAGGGGTGCCGGACACCTGGGGCTGCTGGAAAGCCACTGCGCAGACGACGCCGATCCGCTCCGAGGAACGGAGCGGATCGGTAGGCGTGGGGCGGCGTGCACCGGCCTGCGGTCTCGTCAGATTCGGCCGCCCATGAGCTTGGTCAGCGGGCCGACCTGGGGCTTGGCCGTCGAGCGGCCGGCCGCGAACGCAGCGCCGGCGACACCGACGAGGCCCGCGGCCGCGCTCGCAGCGATCACCTTCCTGTTCTTGACGACCGTCCATGCAGCCGTGGCCGCGGCGGCTGCCTTGGCGGCGTTGGCCGTCACGGCCTTCTGGCCCGTCTGCAGACCGCTCGCGACCGCTCGGCCGGCGCTCTTGGTGGCCTCGCCCGCGGACTGGAGGCCCGCCGTCGCGGTCTCCTGGGCGTCGCGGGCAGCCGTTGCGGTGTCGGTTGCCGCAGTGGTGGCCTGCGACTGGGCCGACCGGGCGCGCTTGGCGGCCGACGCGGCACCCTTGGCGGGCGCCTTCCGGGTGGTGGTATTGCTAGCAGCCTTGGCACTTCCGTTGGATTCAGTCATGACTTTCCTTCTTGCCTGTGTCGGGCCGGTGAAACGGGGAGCGTTCCGCTGAAACGGTCTGCGGTCCGTTTTTCACGGGCGGGGGAAATCGCGGGGCAGGAGCGAACCCAAAGGGCCCAGGTCCAGGTTGAGGTCGTCCATGGTCAGGCCGTACCGCTCGCACAGTTCTTCCATCCGTTCGTGCAGGATCATCAGGGTCATGCCGATGCGCTCTTCCTCGTCCTCGGCTAGATCGCCCTGGTCGACGCGGTGTACCGCGGTGCGTTCCATCAGCTGGCGCAGCAGCTCGACGATCGTGAGCACGAGCTTGATCAGGTCGCGTTCCACCGTGTCGGGGTCCACGGACAGCCGTTGTGCCACGGCGTTGCCGCCGGCGGTGGTGTGCGGGTCTTGCACGTCGGTCACCCCCTGGGCGCTGTGGCGTGGTCGGCGAAGGAGGCGTCCGGGCCGAGGGCTCGCGCCCAGGGGGCGGGCTCGTCGCCGGTGATCGACCGGATGACCGCGCGCAGGTTGATGTGGACCAGGTCCACGTCGGCGATGGAGAGGACGAGGTCCCCGGTCAGGACGGCGCCGCCGGTCAGCAGGCGGTCCAGCAGGTCGATGAGTGCCACCGGCGGACCGGACAGCCGCTCCGGCGAGGCGTGGGAACCGTCGTTCAGGAACGGTGTGCTCATCGCGGCGCCCCGTCCGCCGGTGGGTTCGGGGCGGGAGTCGCGAAGGAGTACGGTGCCCAGGGACCGGTCACCTCCACCTGTACCCCGGCCGCAGGCCGCGTCGCCGCGTGCACTGCCTGGCGGAAGCGCTCTTCGGCATCCGCGGGCACCAGATAGGCGTGGTTGGCGATGTTGGCCTCCCGTCGGCCGGACAGCTCCCCCTGCTGGGGACGGTGGACGACAGCTGCCGTCGCGAGGGTCCGCGCGGCGTGCGTGACCTCGTCCGCGACCGTGGCGGCGGCGCGGTAGAGGGCTTCGGTGCTGTGCCGTTTCTGCCTGCGCTGCTGCAGGTAGGCGCGGCCCGGGCTCGGCGTCGGCGGCTCAGCGGACTGTGCGGGGGTGGCCTGCGCCGCGGCGGCGGCCGGATCGACGTGGACCTTGACTCCGAGCTCGACGTGGCCGTCCAGCCACGCCAGCAGGGGGGCGAACCGGTCGCGGTGTTCGAGGAGCATGTCGGCCACCCGGGGCTCGTCGAGGTAGACGGTGGCCAGCCGGAGCGGGAGGAACACCGCCTCGCTGAACGCGGCGTCCACCACGGCATGGTGAGCCCGGGCCAGCTCCTCCAGCCTGGTGAGGTCGCCCAGGCGGTGCGGCAAGGCGCTTTCGTCGAAGGCGTCGGCCGGCACGGCCGACACCAGGGCGACGAGGCCGCCCGCGGCAACGGTCGCGACGGCGTGGCCGTCGACGCCGGTCGCCGAGCGGGCGAGAGCGCCAAGCTTCTCCCCGTCCCGGCCGACGCCGTACACGTAGGCCATCGGGGGGCGGCTGGTGACCCACTCCCCCACCGGCCGGGTGTCGGTCTGGCGGGGAGGGGCGTCGGCCACGTTCCAGGTCGGGTCCGGTGTGCTCACCGCGTCTCCTCCGTCCGGTCGCGGATGTCGGCCTGCGCCTGCTGGTCGTGGGAGGGGCCGGAGCGCATGCGCTCGAGTTCGCCGCGCAAGCGCTCGTTCTCCTGGGCCAGGAGCTCCTCCCGGCTGCCACCCCCGTCACCACTGCCGACGGGACGGGAGTGGCGGGCGCGTGAGGAGAGGGAGGGGTCGTGCTCCCACCAGTCGATGCCCATTTCCTTCGCCTTGTCGACCGAGGCGACCAGCAGGCGGAGCTTGATGGTCAGCAGCTCGATGTCGAGCAGGTTGATCTGGATGTCTCCGGCGATCACGATGCCCTTGTCCAGTACGCGTTCCAGGATGTCCGCGAGGTTCGCGGAAGATCCCTGGTGGTGACTGGGCACGGCGGCGTGCGGTGCGGCCGGAAGGCGTCCTGCGAAGGACTCGGACACGTTGGCGCCCCTGTTCTCTGGTGTGCTCTGTTGATACCGGTCAGCTGCCGACGGGAGTGCGACGGCGGGTGCGGCGTCCGGATCCGCGCGGCCGGGGTTCCTCCGAGGCGGCCGGCTCGTCCTCGGCTTCGTCGAACTCGTCGTCGGCTCCGTCGAACTCGTCGTCGTCGAACTCGGCGTCCGGTTCGTCCGAGGCCGTCTCGTCGGAGGTCTCAGCCTCGTATTCGGGGTCCTCCTCGAACTCGTCGTCGTCCGGTGCTTCGTCAGCGGCCTCGTCGTACTCGCCGTCCCCGAATGCGCCCTCGGCGTCTGCGTCTTCGTCCTGGAAGTCCTCCGCATCGCCGTCGGTGTCGTCCTCCTCCCTGACCGCTTCGTCGTGGCTGACGACGACCTCGCCGCCGTGGATCTCGCCCCGCCAGCCGTCGGTGGCCTCTCCACGCAGCATGAGGAACTTGCGGTAGAGCTTGAGATCGAGCCGGGCCCGCCTGCCCTGCGCGCGCCAGAGGTTACCCGTCTTCTCGAACAGGCCCTTCGGGAAGTACTCCAGGACGAGCAGGACGCGGGTGAGGTCGTCGGTGAGCCGGTGGAAGGTCACCACCCCGCGGACCGTCCCCTTCGCGCCCTGGGTGGTCCAGGCGATGCGCTCGTCGGGGATCTGCTCGGTCACGTTCGCCTGCCAGCTTCGAGTCGACTTGGCGACCTTCACCTTCCAGTTGGTGGTGGTGTCGTCCGCCGTCTCAACGCTGACGACTCCCTTGGCGAACGTGCTGAACTCCTGGAACTGCGTCCACTGGTCGTACGCCTCGCGGACGGGGACACCGACGTCGATGTCCTCGACGATCGTCACGCTCCCGGTTGTGCCCCCACCGGATGTGCGGCCACCGCCGACAAGGCTCTTGGCCCTTTTCTTCAAGGTGTCCTTGACGGCGGACGTCCCCGCCGCGAGCGCGGCCCGCGCGGGGGACTTCCCCTCGCTGAGGGCCTTGCCCCCCTCCGCAATGCCCTTTCCGAGGCTCCCCTTCGCGGCACCGGGCTCACCCAGCCGGGCGACGCGGTCGCCGAGGCGCTCTCCGAGCCGGGTGACGGCGTCTTCGGCGCGGGCCGCGAGGTAGAGGCGGAGCTCCTCCTTCAGCCGGTCGGTGGCCGGATTGCCCACCACATCCTTCTTGATCTTGCTGAGCGTGGAATCACTCATCGCTGTCCCCCCTGCTCTTGCGCGTACGGGAGGCCGTGGCCTTCCTGGGGGCGCTCGTACGCTTGCGAGCTGCCGTCGACTTGCCGGTTCGACGGCCGGAGGTACCGCCGCCGGACGAAGGAGCACGGCTGGTGGTCTTCTTGCCCGCGGTCTTGGCCGCAGGCGCGGAGCGTGTCCGCCTGCGCCGGCTGTCGTCGGCTGCGTCGTCCGCCTCCTCGTCATCGTTCGCGGCTGCGTCCGAGCCGTCGTCTACGTCCGAGCCGTCGTCTGCGGCTTCGACTTTGGCTTCCCGCTTTCGTGTTTCGGGTCCGTCGTCTTCGTCGGCCTCGGAGGCGTGGTCGCCGCCGAGCGCCCGCGTGCGCTGCTGCAGTGAGTCGGCAAGGCCTGTGGCGCGCTGGGTGAGGGCCTGGGCTGCGGCCGACTTCGTGGCCTCGAACAGCTCTCGGCGGATCTGATCGCTCAGGGCGCCCGTCACGGGCGAGGCGGCCAGCAGCTTTCCGAGGCGCCGGGGGTCGAGGTCCAGTCTGCGGCCGGCGAGGAACATGCCCACCCCGATGGCCATCTTGGCCTTCTTCGTCCGCCCCAGGAGATAGCCCCCGACGAGGGCGGCTGCCGTCGTGGTGTTCTTCGGTATCACCGGTGTACCTCGTTCCGCCTCGCTTGATCACTCTGTTTCGTCATGAGCCGCTTCCCGTCTGGCTTCGGTAGGCCTCAATTGCGTCGAGCCGGTCCAGGAGAGCGTCCTCGCGCCGGTCGAACTCGGCCGCGTCCACGCGGCCTTCGGCCAGGTCCTCCACGAGCGCCGCCAGCTGCTCCCGGACGGGGGCGGGGTCGTAGTACTCGCGTTCCGCGGCGAGCAGTACCTGGTCGACCACCCAGGCCGTGCCGCGCAGCGGTGCGATGGGCAGGGTCAGGATCGTGCTGAGGAGCCCCATGGGCCGGCCTCCTTCCTGAGTCGCCGGGCCCGGCCTCGACGCCTGGCGCCGGGGTGCCGGCGTACCGGTCAGACGAAGCTGTACGGGGGCAGCGGTCCGGTCAGGGTGAGGGTGTAGGTCTCGCCCCGGCGGTCCGCCTCCTCACGGACCGCCTTCACGAACTCGTCCGCGCTCTGCGCCGACACGAGGAAGGAGGCGTTGAGGAAGTGGCTGGCGCCCGGCTCGGCGCGCGAGACCCGGGCCGCCGCCGGCAGCAGCTTCTCCAGGGTCTTCTGCGCCTGCTCGTTGTTGCGTTCGGCGACTTGGCCCGCGACGAGCTCGCCGAGGGCGATGCGGTCGTCCTGCCCGGCCGATCCCGACCTGGTGCGTTCGTTGAGTTCCCTGATCTGGTCGGACTCCGAGACGATTTCGAGCAGCAGATCCTGCTCGTCGCGGGCTGCCTTGAGGTTGAACTCGACGTGCCCGGCGAGCTCGGCCAGGCGGCTGCGGTAGGCGGCGCCGTGTTGCTCCAGCGCCTGGGCCACCTGGTCGTCGTCCGGGCCGAGCAGTCCGAAGCGCATCGGCAGGGTCGCCCCGTCCGCCATCAATGACTCCAGGACGGCCTCGTGGGCCAGCACGTCGCGGCGCTTGGCGCGCAGGCCTTCAGGGGCATCGCTGACGACCGCGGCGACCTCGCCGACGCGGACCGTGCGCAGGGGTGTCGCCGGCTCGCCCACGCCCTGGAGGTCGTCCAGGCGCAGAGGGTGGTCCTTATTGGTGATGGCGTAGATGTAGGTGGGCACCTGCTACTCCTCCCGGCGGGCGGCGGACGAACGGCTGGACGTCGACTTGCGCGCCGGCCGCTTACGGGGCTCTTCCTCGGATTCCTCGCGCTTGCTCTGCAGGGAGTCCGTTATCGCCTCGACGGCGCCGGTCAGGGCGCCCTTCGACTTTCCCTTGGCGCCGTTCTCGGTCATCTCGCCCACGATGTCGGTGAGCTGCGTGGGTGCCTTCCGCCCTGACTCCAGGTCGAGGCGGTTGCACGCCTCGGCAAAGCGGAGGTAGGTGTCCACGCTGGCGACGACCACGCGGACATCGATCTTGAGGATCTCGATCCCGACCAGGGAGACGCGCACGAACGCGTCGATCACAAGGCCCCTGTCGAGGATGAGTTCCAGTACGTCGTAGAGATTTCCCGAGCCGCTTCCGCCGCTCGTTGCACTGCTCTGTTGGACGAGTGTCACGGTGAACTCCTTTCGATTCGGCGTCTGTCGACGCGTACGGGCGCACGGCTCCTGCGGGGAGCGCGGACGCCGCCACCGCCTCAGCGGCGGTCGATCTGGCCCCGGGCGTAGCGCCGTGTGCGCTCGTACCCCACGAGCCGGCCCTCGGCGTCGAGAGCCACGTGATAGGAAGCCATCACGCTCATCGTGTCCGGGACCTTCTCCAGCTCGACGATCTCCACCTCCGCCGTCCACCCGTCCTCGGTGGCCTTCACCGCCGAAACGGACGCCGGTTCGCACCGCAGGAGCTCCGCGAGCTGCTCGGTGGCGAGGCGTATCGCCGTGGGGATGTCGAGTCTTTTGGACGTCTTCTGTGTCTCGTCGTCAGTCGCGCTCATGTTCCCGCCTGTGAGGCATGGACGACGGCTCTGCAGTCGAGCTCCAGCGCCGTGTGGACTCACGTTCGCCTGCCCGCCCCTACCGCCCGCATGCATGACGGATCGACGGATGCGTGTCGGGAACTGCGCCGGACGGGCTTGCGCAGCCCTCCCCGTCCGTCCATCCGGCGCCAGGGGAACCACCGTTGAGGTTCTCGGTCCGTCGCCCCGGGACAGGGCGTCCGCAGCAACGGCAGCCCCCGCGGACAGAACGGGCGGGGCTGCTCCACAAGCGCATCCGTACGCCGGCCCCGTCCACTCGTCCCGTGCGGGCCCGTGGCGGGTCAGCCCGCCAACTCCTGGGATGCGCGGCGCGCTATCTCTGTTCTAGCGGCGCGCTATCTCTGTTCTATCTGCAGGAGTTCCGGCAGACGGACCGGCCGGGGCCAGGGCCCGTCCGCGTCGCCGCCGCCCCGGCCTTGCCGGCCGATAGGGCCCGGTGGGCTGTGGCGCAGCGTGTGACTGCGCCGCGTCAAGGAGTCCGGGGTCAGCGGACCTCGATTCCGATGAGGCAAGTGTCATCGTCGGTGTCAGATGCGCTGTAGGTGAGCATGCTGTCCAGCCGCCGTTCCAGGGTGCTCGCGGGCCGCGAGGCCACGGTGAGCAGCTGCGCGAGGGAGTCGGTCACGGCGATGTCCCTGCGTTCGACGAGCCCGTCGGTGTACATGAGGAGGATGTCGTCGGTTTCGAGCTGCACCTCCTCTTCCACGAAGGTCGTCTCCGGCAGTGCTCCGAGCAGCAGTCCGGCGTTGAGGGGGAAGGACTGCGCCTGCGGGCCCCTGACCAGGACAGGAGGCAGGTGTCCGGCGCGCGCCCACCGCAGGGTTCGGGTCTTGGGGTCGAAGAGGGCGCAGACGGCAGTGGCGGTGACGTCGCTGGTGAGGTGGAAGGCGACCCGGTTGAGCCAGGCCAGCAGCTGCGCCGGGCCGGCGCCCGTGACGGCGAGGCCGCGCAGGGCGTTGCGCAGCACGACCATGCCGGTGGCCGCCTGGATGCCGTGTCCTGCGACATCGCCCACGCTGAGAAGGATCTCGCCGTTGGGCAGGACCACGGAGTCGTACCAGTCGCCGCCGACGAGGGATTCCGATTCGGCCGGTCGGTAGCGCACCGCGATCCGGATACCCGGTACTTCGAGGGGCGCTGGCGCGGGCGGCATGATGGCGTGCTGGAGTTGGAGGGCGAGGCGGCTGCGGTCTGCGGATTCCGCCTCGGTGTCGGCGAGCTGGTCGCGGGTGGCGGCGAGCGCGACTTCGGTCCAATGCTGGGACGAGACGTCCTGGCAGGCGCCGCGCACCGAGTAGAGGCGGCCCCGGGCGTCCAGGACCGGCTCGGCCACCATGCGGATGTGACGCGTAATCCCGTCGGGCCGCTGGAGGCGGAACTCCACGGCCGATTCGCGCCGGCTGTGCATGAGGGTGCGCAGAAACCGTCCGATGGAATTGACGTCGTGGGTGTGGGCGTGCGCCGCAAGGTCCTCGAGGGGGACGGGGGCGGCGGTCACCGGCAACCCGAACAGGGCGAACAGTTGCTCGTTCCAGCTGATCTCCCGGGTGCGCATGTTCTGTTCGAAGCCGCCGACACGGCCGAGTCGCTGTGCGTGCTGCAGCAGGTTGGCGAGCCGTGCCTTCTCGTCTTCGATCTTCCAGATGAGGAGGAGGGCGGGGCCGTGCCGGCTGATGCGCACGTCGGCGACGGTGGTGAGGGGCACCTCTCCGACGAAGGTGGTCAGCGCAGTGCGCAGCGCCTGGCAGGCTTCGCCGGTGGCGTAGGTCCTCACCAGCTTGTCGAAGAGGCCCCCGTCCTCGGCTGCCGCCGGGTAGATCTCGAGGAAAGGGCGGCCGGTGACCATGGAGCGGGGCCGTCCGGCCGGGTCCATGAAGCTGTTGTTGACGTGGTGAATGCGGAAGTCCGCGAGTCGGCCGTCGGCATCGAGGACGGGGGCGAGGACGAGGACCGTGTCGTCGAGATGGCCGGCGAGGTCGGTGAGTTCCGCCAGAGCGGCGTGGTATGCGGCGCCGGAGGCATCCGAGGTGTGGTGCGCGGACTGCTCTTCAAGGGTGTGGGCACAGAGTTCGGCCAGCGCTTCGAGCTGGCGGATGATCTGTACGGGCTGCGGGGCCAGGGGCTGGGGCCAGGCGATCTCCAGGACGCCGTGGATGCGGCCCCCGGTCCCGGCGGGGATGACGACGCGGCCGCCGTCGGGGTGCTGGCGCCGCCCGATGGTCGGCAGACTGGCCTGGGACAGGCTGGTGACGACGGAGAGCTCGCGGTGGGTGAGGGCGAGCCGGGCGCACGTGGCGACCTCGGGTGGGACATAGCGCCAGCGGTCGGCATCCTCCGGGGCGAAGCCCGCCTGGCCGGCCAGGGTGAGCGAGGAGTCGGCTCCGGTGACCCAGATCGCGACGCCGTTCGCACCGAGAGGGGCGAGCGCGTTTTCGAGGAGCGCCGCGGCGACGGCCTGTGTATCACCCGCCGCCAGGACGCGGCTTTCCGCTGCCCGCAGCCGGACGGTCGGCGCCGGTTCGGCAGGTTCGGCGACAGCGGTGGCGAGGAACTCCTGCGTGACCTCGCTGACGCGGTCACGGGCTGCCTGGTTGATGATGTCGACGGCGAGGGCGAGCAGAGTGGTGCCGGACTGTTCGGCGAGCTTGACCAGCTGCCTCGATGCCTCAGCGGGCCCGCATCCGAGCTGGCCGACAAGGATGCCTTTGGCGAGCTCCACGAGAGCGCGGCCGTCGGCCGCCGACTGGGCCTCCAGAGCCTCCTCGCGCAGGCGCTCCACGGTTGCCGCGAGCCGGCCGGCCTCCAGAGCCGAGGGTGTGTTCGACCTCGGGCGCCGGCCTGGCTGCGCTTCGCCGTGTGCGGCTGCCGCAGCTGCCTCGATCATGGCGTGGTCTCCCACGGCGGCAGGTGGGGCCGGGGACCGGGTTGCTTCGTTTTCGTCAGAAGTGGTGTTCACGTGTGTGCCGCTTTTCCTCCGTGGGGTGGCTTGGGTCGTCAGGCCGGGGTGTTGCCCGAGCTGTTCTGAGTCGGCAGCCACCGACGGAGTCGGGCGATGAGGTCGTTGGCGTCGACGGGCTTGGTGACGTAGTCGTTCGCCCCCGAGGCCAGGCTCTTCTCACGGTCTCCCGGCATGGCCTTCGCCGTGACCGAGATGATCGGGAGGTCCTTGTACGCGGGCATGCGCCTGATCTCGCTGGTGGCCGCGTAGCCGTCCAGTTCCGGCATCATCACGTCCATCAGGATCAAGTCGATTCCCGGGCTTTCGGTGAGGGTTTCGATTCCCCTGCGGCCGTTCTCGGCGTGCAGGACGTGCATTCCGTGCAGCTCCAGGATCCCGCTGATGGCGTAGAGGTTGCGCGGGTCGTCATCGACGACGAGGACCGACCGGCCGGCGAGGCTGGCGTCGACGACGGCGTGGTCGGGGCCGGCCGAGTGGGTTTCGGCGTGCACGAGGGTGGGAACGTCGCCCGGGCGGTCCGCCGACAGGTGCAGGGCGATCCGCTCGCGGAGTTCGTCCAGGCTGGAGAGGACTTCCAGCGGCAGAGCGGCGGCCCGCGCGGCGACTTCTGCCTGCTGCTCCCGGGTCATGCGCCGGTTGTCGTGGGCGAGGACCGGCAGGGAGGCCAGCGCGCTGTCGCCGGCGAGAGCCTGGAGGAACTGCAGTCCTTCCCCGTCGGATCCGAGTTCGAGAACAACGCAGTGGAAAGGTGCCTGGGCGAGTACGGCTGCTGCGTCCGCCGCGGTGACGGCGGTGACGACCTCGGCGCGGTCCATCGGCACGGTGACTGCGCGTCCTGCGGCCAGGTCCCCGGCTGCGCTTTCGGCGACCAGGCTGAGCAGACCGTTGCTGCGCTGCTCGATGACCAGAATGCGGCGGGGGTGGCGCTCCTCTTCGAGGACCGTCTGGGCAGGGCCGTCCGACTGCGCAGGCTCCGAGCCGGCCGACTCCGCGCTTTCGAGGGCGGCCGTACCGCCGTCGGCGGGTCCTGAGACGGGGAGGTAGAGGGTGAAGGTGCTGCCCTGGCCCGGGGTGCTCTGCGCCGTGACGGCGCCGCCGAGAAGGCGGGCGATCTCCCGGGTGATGGACAGACCGAGGCCGGTGCCGCCGTACTTGCGGCTGGTGGTGCCGTCGGCCTGCTGGAACGCGGCAAAAATGGACTCCAGCTGCTGCTCGGCGATCCCGATGCCGCTGTCGATGACGCGGAAGGCGACCACGGATCCCGACCGCCTCAGCTCGTCGGGGAGCTCTGCCGACGCCGCAGGTTCGATCTTGACGTGAACGCTGCCCTGCTCGGTGAACTTCACCGCGTTGGAGAGCAGGTTGCGCAGGATCTGCTGGAGGCGGGCGTCGTCGGTGAGGAGGTCCACCGGCACGCCAGGGGCCGTCGTGATGTCGAATTCGAGTCCCTTTTGGCTGGTCAGCGGCCGGAAGGAGGCTTCGAGGTAGGTGAGGAGCTGCTTGAGCGAGACCCGCTCCGGGTTCACGTCCATCTTGCCCGCCTCGACCTTGGAGAGGTCGAGGATGTCGTTGATCAGCTGAAGCAGGTCGGAACCGGCCGAGTGGATGATGCCCGCGTACTCGACCTGCTTCGGAGACAGGTTGCGGGTGGGGTTCTGTGCGAGGAGCTGAGCGAGGATGAGGAGGCTGTTGAGCGGGGTGCGCAGTTCGTGGCTCATGTTCGCCAGGAACTCCGACTTGTACTTGGAAGCCAGCGACAGCTGCTGCGCCCGGTCCTCCAGCTCCTGCCGGGCCTGTTCGATCTCCAGGTTCTTGGCTTCGATGTCGCTGTTCTGGCTGGCGAGGAGGGCGGCCTTCTCCTCCAGTTCGGCGTTGGAGCGCTGGAGTTCCTCCTGCTGGACCTGGAGTTCCTCCGAGCGGGCCTGGAGCTCTGTCGTGAGCCGCTGGGACTCGCCGAGGAGCTCGTCGGTCCGCGCGTTGGCGACGATCGTGTTGACGTTGACGCCGATGGTCTCCATCAGCCGGCCCAGGAAATCGCGGTGCACGGCCGTGAAGGGTGCGAAGGAGGCAAGCTCGATGACGCCCAGGACCTGGTCCTCGACGACGATGGGCAGAACGATCAGGTGGGCCGGCGCGGCCTGTCCGAGGCCAGATGAGATCAGATAGCCTGCCGGAACGTTGTTGGTGGTCAGGATGCGGCGGCTGCGCGCCGCCTGCCCCACCAGGGTTTCCCCGTGCCGCACCCGCGTGGCGGCGGGGCTTTCCACCGGCCGTCCGAAGGAGCCGATCAGGGTGAGCCCCGCCTGGCCGTCGATCTCCTCGCCGAGGTAGAAGGCGCCGTAGCTGGCGTCGACGAGGGGAGTGAGTTCGTCCATGACGAGTTCGGCGACGACGGCGAGGTCGCGGTGACCCTGCATGAGGGACGAGATCTGGGCGAGGTTGGACTTGAGCCAGTCCTGCTCCTGGTTGGCGCGCGTGGTCTCCCGCAGCGAGCCGACCATGGAGTTGATGTTGTCCTTGAGTTCGGCGACCTCGCCGGAGGCGTCGACCGTGATCGAACGGGTCAGGTCCCCTTCGGCGACCGCGCTGGCGACCTCGGCGATGGCCCGGACCTGCCGGGTGAGGTTTCCGGCCAGCTCATTGACGTTCTCGGTGAGCCGCTTCCAGGTGCCGGAGACGCCTTCGACCTCGGCCTGGCCGCCGAGGCGGCCCTCGCTGCCGACCTCGCGGGCGACGCGGGTGACTTCGGCGGCGAAGGAGGACAGCTGGTCGACCATCGTGTTGATGGTGGTCTTCAGCTCCAGGATCTCGCCGCGGGCGTCCACGTCGATCTTCTTGGACAGGTCGCCGTTGGCGACGGCGGTGGTGACGAGGGCGATGTTGCGGACCTGGCCGGTGAGGTTGTTGGCCATGGAGTTGACGTTGTCCGTGAGGTCCTTCCAGGTGCCCGCCACGTTGGGCACCCGGGCCTGGCCACCGAGGCGGCCTTCGGTGCCGACCTCGCGGGCCACGCGGGTGACCTCGTCGGCGAACGCGGACAGCGTGTCGACCATCGTGTTGATGACGCCGGCCAGCGCGGCGACCTCGCCCTTCGCCTCGACCGTGATCTTCTGCGACAGGTCACCGCGGGCGACCGCCGTCGCCACCTGGGCGATGGAACGCACCTGTCCGGTCAGGTTCGAGGCCATGACGTTGACGTTGTCGGTCAGGTCCTTCCATGTGCCGGACACGCCACGGACGGTGGCCTGGCCACCCAGGTTGCCCTCCGTGCCGACCTCGCGGGCGACCCGCGTCACTTCGTCGGCGAACGCGGAGAGCTGGTCGACCATCGTGTTGATGGTCTCCTTCAGCTCCAGGATCTCCCCGCGGGCGTCCACCCGGATCTTCTGGGTCAGGTCACCCTGGGCCACGGCGGTGGTGACCTCGGCGATGGAGCGGACCTGGGCGGTCAGGTTGTCGGCCATGAAGTTCACCGAGTCGGTCAGGTCACGCCACGTACCGGAGACGCCCTTGACGTCCGCCTGGCCGCCGAGCCGGCCGTCCGTGCCCACCTCGCGGGCCACGCGCGTGACCTCGTCGGCGAACGCGGACAGCTGGTCGACCATCGTGTTGATCGTGGTCTTCAGCTCCAGGATCTCCCCGCGCGCGTCCACGCGGACCTTCTGCGAGAGGTCGCCCTGCGCCACGGCGGTGGCGACCTGGGCGATGGAGCGGACCTGGGAGGTCAGGTTCCCGGCCATGAAGTTCACCGAGTCGGTCAGGTCACGCCACGTACCGGAGACGCCCTTCACGTCCGCCTGCCCGCCGAGGATGCCTTCCGTTCCCACCTCGCGCGCCATACGGGTGACTTCACCCGCGAACGCGGACAGCTGGTCCACCATCGTGTTGATGGTGTTCTTCAGCTCCAGGATCTCCCCGCGCGCGTCCACGGCGATCTTCTGAGAGAGATCGCCCTTGGCGACGGCGGTGGTCACCTGAGCGATGTTGCGGACCTGGTCGGTGAGGTTGCCGGCCATGAAGTTCACCGAATCGGTGAGCTCGCGCCACACGCCGCCCACTCCGGGCACCTCGGCCTGACCGCCGAGCCGGCCTTCGCTGCCCACCTCACGGGCGACACGGGTGACCTCGGCGGCGAACGAGGACAGCTGGTCCACCATCGTGTTGACGGTGTCCTTCAGCTCCAGGATCTCACCCCGGGCAGCCACGTCGATCTTCTGCGAAAGGTCGCCACGCGCCACCGCGGTCGCCACCTGCGCGATGTCCCGTACCTGGGTCGTGAGGTTGCCGGCCATCGCGTTCACGGAGTCCGTCAGGTCCGCCCAGGTGCCCGAGACGCCCGGGACCTCGGCCTGGCCGCCCAGCGTCCCCTCGGTACCGACCTCACGGGCGACCCGGGTCACCTCGGACGTGAACAGCGACAGCTGGTCGACCATCCCGTTGAAGACCGTGGCGATCTCCCCGAGAAGACCGTCAGCTTCGTCCGGCAGCCGAGTACCGAAGTCACCGTCACGTACGGCCGTCAGCCCGGCCAGCAGTTGCCGCAGCTCCGGCTCACCGACCGCCCCCGCCCCCGTCGCCTCCGCGCTCGACGAATCAGCCGTCTTGGCCATCGCAGTCCCCATCTCTCATTCCGCTCATGGCACGCCCCCAACCCTGAAGCGGCCCATGGCCCAGTCCATCACACCTGCCTGCACCCTCGGAGCCACAAGTGCACTTGCGTTCGCTCCTCGCGGTGAAATGGCTGTGACCAGCGCATTCGATCCACGGCTAATGGGGAGGTGACTCGTCGGCGAGCTGGTTGTTGCGGTCGATCTCCGGCATGTGCGTCTCGGCCCAGACCCGCAGGGCGGAGAGCGGTACTTCGAGGGACAGGCCGAGCTCGGTGAGCAGGTAGTGGACGGCGGGCGGCACGGTGGGTTCCACGCGGCGTGCGACCAGACCATCACGGACCAGGCTCTGCAGCGTGACGGACAGCATCTTCTGTGAGATGCCCGGAATACGGCGCCGCAGTTCCGCGAAACGGAGCTCACCCGGACCCTCCTCGGCCAGCACCTTGACCACCATCGACGTCCACTTGGTGCCGATCCGGTCGAGCAGCTGGCGGGTCGGACAGCGCGGATCCAGCAGGTCCCCCCGTTTACCGGGTCGCCGACCGGGTTCGCCGGGCCTCGACGTGGTCACCCGGGGCTCACCACCTGAAGGGAAAGTGCCGTCTTGGGAAGAACAGGATAGTTCCCTACCGTGACCTGGTCACCATCAGTCACCAAGCACCTGGAGCCCCTCCATGCCCGAGCTGCGACGCGTCCTCGCCAACGGTGTCGAACTGAACGTCGCCCTCTCCGGATCGGGCCCGGCCGTCCTGCTGCTGCACGGCTTCCCGCACACCTGGGAGCTGTGGACGGACGTCATGGACGGCCTGTCCAGCCGCTACCGCGTCATCGCGCCCGACCTGCGCGGGTTCGGATCGAGCAGCCGGACCGCCTCCGGATACGACGCGGGCACCCTGGCCGAGGACGCCGAGGCGCTTCTTGCCGCGCTCGGCGTGTCCTCGGCCGCTGTGGTGGGCATCGACGCGGGCACCGCGCCGGCCTTCCTCCTCGCCCTGCGCCGCCCCGGTCTGGTCCGGCGCCTGGTCGTCATGGAGTCCGTTCTGGGCAGGCTGCCCGGCGCCGAGGACTTCCTCGCCCACGGGCAGCCGTGGTGGTTCGGCTTCCACTCCGCCGCGCCCCACCTCGCCGAGACCGTGCTGGAGGGCCACGAGGCCGCCTACGTCGACTGGTTTCTGAACGCCGGCACACTCGGCGACGGGGTGCGCCCCGCCCTCCGGGACGCGTTCGTCCGCGCATACACCGGCCGCCAGGCGCTGAGCTGCGCGTTCTCGTACTACCGGGCCCTACCCGAGAGCGCAGTACAGATCGAGCAGGCAGTGGCCACGGCCCGCCTGACGGTGCCCACGTTGGCGCTGGGCGCCCGGCCCGTCGGTGCTGCGCTGGAACGCCAACTCCGCCCGGTCACCGACGATCTCACCGGACACGTCATCGAAGACTGCGGCCACATCATCCCGCTGCACCGGCCGCACGCCCTGCTCGCGCTGCTGCATCCGTTCCTGGCCGGTGAGGACGCGAAAGCAGCGTGACGGACCGGATGCCTGGATGCGAGCGGTGCTTACAGCAGTCCTGCCCGTCCGCAGGCCCTGACGGGAGGGAACCCACATGCCCGCCACCGGCCAGCACCCCCGGCAGCCCCAGCAGCCCCAGCAGCCCCAGCACTCTCCAGGCACCGATCCGGTGGTGCTGCTGCTCCTGGGCATCGTCGTCGCCCTGGTCCTGGGTGCAACGTTTTACCTGTGCGTAGTCCGCCCCTCGCTGACCGGGCCGATCGGCACGGTGGGCGCAGCGGCCTCCGCACTGACCGCCGCGTTCGGAGTGGCGCTCGCACTGCGCCGTGGCTGACGACGCCCCCTGCTCAGCTGCTCCGGTTGCTTCCGGCCGTGCCCATGTTCCGGGCATGTGCGGTCGCTACGCTCGCCGGGGCCCGCGGCGCTTGTTCGGAAAGGCGGCGGTGGCGGAGCGTGTACGGAAGATCGCCCCTGGCCGAGCGGCCCGGGCGACCCAGCGAGGCCTGCCCGGGGGACGTGAACAGACAGCGCCGCTCGGTGCCCCTCGAAGGGGCCGAGCGCCGGTCCTGACCGCGTGCCTGCCGCCCGCCTCGTGAATCTCATCCGTGCGTGGCAGACGCTCGCACCCGCCACGGCGACACCTTGAGTCTGGTCTTGTCAAGTTTGTTGCTGCGCGCTATATAGGTGGTGTCGCCATGTGCATCTGTGACGAGAGGAAGAGGGTGAACGATGATGCTCATGCGAACCGATCCTTTCCGTGAACTGGACAGGCTGACGCAGCAGGTTCTGGGAACCACGGCCCGGCCGGCGGCCATGCCCATGGACGCCTTCCGCGAGGGAGATGTCTTCGTCGTCGAGCTGGACCTGCCCGGGGTCGACCCCGAGTCCATCGACCTGGACGTCGAACGGGACGTCGTGAACGTCCGGGCGGAGCGGCGGACCACCGTCTCCGGAGACACCAGCGAGGTGCTGATCGCGGAGCGCCCCTCCGGCAACTTCAGCCGCCAGCTGTTCCTCGGCGAGACGCTGGACGCCGACCGTATTGAGGCCTCCTACGAAGCCGGTGTGCTGCGGCTGAGCATTCCGGTCGCGGAGGAGGCGAAGCCCCGGAAGATCGAGATCCGGGCCGCAGACGGCTCATGCAAGGAGATCAACGCCTGACGGACGCCCGGCAGGAAGCGGTGGGCGGGCCGGCCTTCCCCTGAACCGCCCACCATCCTGGGGGTACGCAGCTGGCGAAGCTCGGCCGGGACGAAAGCGAGGTGTGCGGTCATGGCCGAAACACCGCCACTCGCGGCCGCGATCCAACAGCGCGCCGGCGAGCACACCACGGGCTCGCTCTTCGGGGAGAGATCGACATCCTGAGCGCGCCGCAGCTCCGCATAGCCCTGGAGGAGCGCGGCGGGCCGGTACGGCCGCGGCCCTGCTCCGGCCACCCGACGAAGTCAGCAGCCGAAAGCCGTATGGAGCTGAGAGGAGCGGATGATGACACGCGCAGTCGGAATCGACCTGGGCACGACCAACTCCGTCGTCGCAATCCTGGAGGGCGGCGAGCCCACGGTCATCACCAACACCGAAGGCAATAGGACCACCCCTTCCGTGGTGGCCTTCGGAAAGGGCGGAGAGGTCCTGGTCGGGGAGATCGCCAAACGGCAGGCGGTGACGAACGTCGACCGCACCGCGCGGTCCGTCAAGCGCCACATCGGCGAGGCGAACTGGCGTTTCCCGGATGCCGGCGACATCGACGGCAAGCGGTACACGGCGCAGGAGATCTCGGCACGCGTCCTGCAGAAGCTGAAGCGTGACGCCGAGGCCTACCTGGGTGAGGACGTCACGGACGCCGTGATCACCGTTCCGGCGTACTTCAACGACTCCCAGCGCACCGCGACGAAGGAAGCCGGCGAGATCGCAGGCCTGAAAGTGCTGCGGATCATCAACGAGCCGACGTCCGCCGCGCTGGCGTATGGACTGGACAAGGAGAACGACCAGACGATCCTCGTCTTCGACCTGGGCGGCGGCACCTTCGACGTGTCGCTCCTGGAGATCGGCGAGGGGCTGGTGGAGGTCAAATCCACCAACGGCGACACCCACCTCGGCGGCGACGACTGGGACCAGAAGATCGTCGACCACCTCGTGAAGCAGTTCCAGAACGCCTACGGCATCGACCTGTCCAAGGACCGGATGGCGCTCCAGCGTCTGCGTGAGGCCGCCGAGAAGGCGAAGATCGAGCTGTCCGCAGCCACCGAGACCAACATCAACCTGCCCTACATCTCCGCATCCTCCGAGGGTCCGCTCCACCTGGACGAGAAGCTCACCCGATCCCAGTTCGAGCAGCTGACCGCCGACCTGCTGGAGCGCTGCAAGGCGCCGTTCCACAACGCGGTCAAGGACGCGAAGATCAAGGTCTCGGACATCGACCACGTCATCCTGGTCGGCGGGTCCACCCGCATGCCGGCGGTGACGGAGCTGGTCAGGGAGCTGACCGGCAAGGATCCGCACAAGGGCGTCAACCCGGACGAGGTCGTCGCGATCGGCGCCACCCTCCAGGCCGGTGTCCTCAAGGGTGAGGTCAAGGACGTCCTGCTCCTCGACGTGACCCCGCTGTCCCTCGGCATCGAGACCAAGGGCGGCATCATGACCAAGCTCATCGAGCGCAACACCACGATCCCGACCAAGCGGTCCGAGATCTTCACGACGGCCGAGGACAACCAGCCGTCCGTGCAGATCCAGGTCTACCAGGGTGAGCGCGAGATCGCGGCGTACAACAAGAAGCTCGGCATGTTCGAGCTGACCGGCCTGCCGCCGGCCCCGCGTGGCGTCCCGCAGATCGAGGTCTCCTTCGACATCGACGCGAACGGCATCATGCACGTCACGGCCAAGGACCTCGGCACGGGCAAGGAGCAGAAGATGACCGTCACCGGCGGCTCCTCCCTGCCTCGCCAGGACATCGACCGCATGGTCCGCGAGGCCGAGCAGCATGCTGAGGAAGACCGCCGCCGCAAGGAGGAGGCCGAGACGCGCAACAAAGCGGAACAGCTCGTCTACCAGACCGAGAAGCTGCTCAGCGACAACGAGGCCAAGATCCCGGCCGACCTCAAGAGCGAGACCGAAAACGCGATCACCGACCTCAAGGAAAAGCTCAAGGGCCAGGACGCGGCAGCCATCCGCACGGCGACGGAGCGAGCCGGCAGCGTCGCGCAGAAGATCGGCACGGCCCTCTACGACACCCAAGGCGCCGCAGCAGGCGCTGGCGGATCACCATCCGAAGCGGGGTCGTCCGGCGCGGACGAGGACGTCGTCGACGCTGAGATCGTCGACGACGAGAGCCCGAAGGGAGACGCCCGATGAGCCCACCGAAGTATCCCAACGGACCGCGGAAGCAGCCGCCCCCCATCGTGATCAGGGACAAACGACGCATCGACCCCGTCACCCTTGAGCTCAGGGCAGGCGGCCACCCTGCCCGGCACACGGCCGGGGACGGTGATCGCGGAACGCGCGGCGGCGCCCCTGCCGCCGGGGCCGACGCTGTGGACAGCCAGCTCGTGGACAGCCAGCTCGCCCAACGGACCGCTGACCTGCAGCGCCTCAAAGCGGAGTACGACAACTACCGCAAGCGGGTGCAGCGTGACCGCCTCGCGGTACGGGAAATCGCTGTCGCCAACGTCCTGGGCGGGCTGCTGCCCGTCCTGGACGCCATCGACCAGGCCCGCGAGCACGGCACCGTCGACCCCGGTCTGCGAGCGGTAGCCGCTGTACTGGAAACCCAGCTCGCCACGCTCGGCCTTCAGGAGGTCGGCACTCCGGGAGAACCCTTCGACCCCACCCGCCACGAAGCGATCTCCTACGAGCGGTCCGACGAGGTCGACCAGCCCACCTGCACCACCGTGCACCGGCCCGGCTACCGTGTCGGGCACCACCTCCTGCGTCCGGCCCAGGTCACGGTGAGCGAACCGCCCGACCAGGAAGACCGCGGCTGAGCCGGCAGACCGCCTTCAGTCAGGCAGTCAGCCAGCTCAGCCAGCCAGGAGACGCTCGCTCATGGAGCTGGTCGGTTCCGAGCTGGTCCGGCTGGGTGTGCGCTGTGAAGCCGAGCTGGGGCGCGCCGCTCCGTCCGGGCCCTGCTCTCGGGTGCTGCAGGAACCAGCCTGCGAGCCAGAAGGCGGCCCACCCGGTAGCGGCCGCACACCGGGCACGGTGAGGCGCCGACACCCGTGTACCGGCGGGCGCGGCGTGGCTGCCGTCGTAGAGACGTACTCCCCGACCCCGCCTTCTTCGTCGCTGTACTGCTGGATGTCGTGGTCGATACTCCAGTGGTGCGATATATCCGTACCGGATTCCCTTGACAACATTCCCTTGAGGTTTTAAGACGGGTGGAAGAGAGGGGCCGCTCCGGGTATTCCGGAGGTGAGAGAAATGAGCGGCTCGCGGCCATCGCGCGACCACTACACCGTCCTCGGACTCCGGGCCGAGGCGTCGCCGGAGCAGATCACCAGCGCCTACCGCATGCTTATCCGCGCCCTGCACCCTGACGCCCGCCCAAGCGGGCCGCAGGCCGATGCGGAACTCGCCGAAGTCATCGACGCCTACCAGACCCTGCACGATCCACTGCGACGGTCCGCCTACGACGCCGAACGCGAGCAGAACCGGCCCGCCGGCCACTCGGTACGGATACCCGTGCGCGTGAGGTCCACGGGGAGCACTGCGGCACGACCGTATCCACGGCCCGCGGCGCATCCTCGGACGACCGCATACCCGGCCGCCTCAACGCCGTACGAAGACCCATTCGACCGACTCATAGCCTGGTTTCTCCACAGCATGTAGTCCCCGCAAATAAATTCCGACCGTTTCGGATAGCTGTCGCCCAAATTTTCACTGGAACAAGCACTAAAAAGCTTTGCTGCGCTCTGTCGCACGAATATGCAGGGCGGCGTCGTTCAAGGCTCCTGTCTGGTTTGATCACATGATGCCGAGGGTGGCCAGCGGTCGGGTGGCGTCTCGGCTGTGTTTGCGCAGGTCGGCGGCGATGTTGTCGCAGCCGGTCAGGCGGAGGGCGCCGATGGCCGAGGGATGACCCGGGCCGTGGTGGCGAGGGGCCTGGGCTGGGTTACCCGGCGGTCGGCTCGGGGTGGATCTGCTCGATGCGGTCGCGCTTGGTGTACAGGTGCCAGTAGTGCTCGGCGAGGTCGTCCGGGTCTACGAGCGGGCCGACGCGACGCGCCGTCGCCGCGCTCGGCCCACTCGGGCAGCGCCGCGCGGACCACCTCGACCGGCGTGAACAGGAGAAGGGGGCTGTCCTTCTGCAGGGTGACGGCGTCCAACTTGGTGGCGGGGGCGAAGCTCTGCTCACCGCTGATCGGCCCGTACTCGATGACGTCGATCCGGCCGAACCGTCCGCGGATGACGTCGATGAGGGCGGGTACCTCGGCGGGCTTGGAGAGGTCGGCGGTGAATGCGGCCGCGTCGATGCCCTCGCCGGTGAGCTGTTCGACGAGTGCGTCGAGGCGGTCCTTGCGGCGGGCGACGAGGGCGACGCGGAAGCCTTCGCGGGCGAAGCGGCGGGCGACGGAGGCGCCGAGCCCGGTGCCGGCTCCGAAGACGGCGATGACCTTGGACGTGTCGGGCATGGGGATGTCTCCTCGGGCTTTTTGGGGTGTTCTGGCTGTTCAGCAGGGGTTCGAGGTGGGGTGGGTCAGCCGCGGGCGTTCCACACCAGCGGGGCGCGGCGGATCCAGGTCTCCTCGTCGACGGAGTCGAGGAGGAAGCGGGCGAGGTCGCCCCGGTTGATCCAGCGCCCGGGGGCGGTGGTGCCGGGGTCGGCGGCGCGCAGGGGTCCGGTGGCGGGCTTGTCGGTGAGGGCGACGGCGCGGGCGAGTGTCCAGTCGGTGTCGGAGGCGCGCACGACCTGGTCGACGCCGGTGTGGTCGGTGAAGTCGACCTTGATGTTCGACAGGCTGATGAACGCCTTCACCAGCGGGTTGAGGCGGGCCCAGTCGTCGCCGGCGCCCTGTGAGGAGGTCAGGACGATCCGCCGGATGCCCTGTTCGGCCATCACGGTCAGGGTGTTGCGGGCGGCGTCGGTCATGAACATCGGCGGGCTGACCGGCTTGGCCCAGGGGTTGTCGGAGGCGCGGGCGTTGTTCAGCACGCTGATCACCGCCCGGGTGCCCTGGGCGGCCTTGCGGATGTCGTCGATGTTCGCGGGCGTGCCCTGGATCAGCTCGATGCCGGTCGGGGCGTGGACGGCGGAGGGGTCGCGGACGAGGGCGCGGACGCGGTGGCCGCGTTCGGCGGCCTGCGCCAGGACGTGGATGCCGGTGCGGCCACTGCCGCCGAGGACGAGCAGGTCGGTCATGGGAAGTCATCGCCATTCATGGGCAAAGGGGCGGGCGGCGGGCGCCGGCCGGGGACGGATTCGGAAGGTCAGAAGGAGTACGGGCCGAAGCGGCCCCAGGCCACCACGACGGCCAGGGCCAGCAGCACGGCGTTCATACCGATCGCGCTGTACTCCCGGCGGCGGACGTGGAAGGTGCCGGCCAGCGCCATCACCACCGCGAGGCCGACGGCGGCGAGCGGGGCGAGGCTCACCGCGACGCCGGTGGCGGCGGGCAGGACGAGGCCGAGCACTGCGGCCAGCTCGACCGCCCCGATCAGCCGGGCCGTGCCCGGGGCGAGGTCCTTGGCGTAGGGAAGAGTGCCGGCGAGCCTGTCGATCGGCTGGGTCCTCTTCATCGCGCCGGCCATCGCGAACACCGCGGCCAGCAGTCCCTGCAGGACCCACAGCAGGACGTTCATCGGACTCCTCGGTTCTGGATCACGGGGGCTACGGGGGGATTCAGCCGTGTGCGGGGACGGCACAGCCGTCCGGGCCGCAGACCGGGGCGTCACCGCCACCGGCGACGGGGGTGAGGGGGTGGGTGTCGTCCCAAGCGGTGCGGAGCAGGTCCAGCAGGGTGTCGCTGTCCTGGGCGCCGGGGATGCCGTAGCGGCCGTCGATGACGATGAACGGGGCGCCGGTCGCGCCGAGGCGCTGAGCGTGGGTCGCGTCGTCGCGGACCTGTTCGCGGTAGCGGCGCGGGGCAAGGGCCTGTCGGGTCTGCTCGCGGTCCAGGCCCAGGGTTTCGGACAGCGCCAGCAGATCGTCCACGGAGAAGACGGGCTCGGCCTTGCCGAAGTAGGTGTCGAAGATCGCGTCCCACGCTTCGCGGTTCTTGCCCTGGGCGGAGGCGTGGGCGAGGAACTCGTGGGCCAGGTCGGTGTTGCCGACCTGGTTGTCCAGCACCCGGTAGGGGCTCAGTCCCTCGGCCGCGGCCAGTGCCTCGATCCGCCGGGTCGACGCCTCGGCCTGACCGCCGCCCACACCGTGCCGTCGCAGCAGAGCCTCGCGGACGGAGAAGGTGCGGTCCTCGGGGAAGCTGCTGCTGAGCGGGAACGAGTGGTGGACCACCTCCACCTCGCCCGCGTGCTCGAACCGCTCCACGGCCTGCTCCAGGCGGTGATGGCCCAGCCCGCACCAGGGGCACGTCACCTCGGACCAGATGTCCACCTTCACCGCGCACCTCCAATTCTTACGACTTGTTCGTAACGCCATGGTGGACCAGTATGGAAGGAGGCACAAAAGGCACATCCGTGTGCGTGCCGGAGAGGAATGTGCGTGATGGAACGGGCAAGCGAAGTGGCGACGACCGGTGAAGCGAAGGCGGTCGGGGCGGCGGCGATCGGGCCGTGCGCGGCGATCCCCGCCGAGCACATGGCCTTCATCCGCGAGGTCCTGGACCGCGTCGGCGACAAATGGAGCCTGCTGCTGATCGCCGTCCTGGAGCCGGGCCCGCTGCGCTACACCGACCTGCAGCGCCAAGTCCCCGGGATCTCCCAGCGCATGCTCACCCTCACCCTGCGCCAGCTTCAGCAGGACGGCCTGATCTCCCGCACCGCCTACGCCGAAGTGCCCCCGCGCGTCGAGTACACCCTGACCCCGCTCGGCCGTGGCCTCCACGAGATCGCCACGTCCCTGGTCGGCTGGGCCGCCGCCCACCACGACGAGATCCGTGAGAACCGGGCCCGCACGACCTCAGCGCAGCCGAGTACGACTGCACGCGCCTGAGCTCCCGGAGACCGTCACCGACGGTAGCGAAACAAGTGGCCACCCGACTCCCCGTCGGGGGCCGCGGTTGGAGGATTCCCACTGGCCATAGACATGGTGATCAGGGACTCGACACCTCATGATCACTCGGAGGCCGTGCCTGCCTCCGTTCCGGCCCTGTCCGCGAACCCCACGGCCACGTCAGCTGCCTGAATCGGCATCAAGGCAGACACCTCGCCTGAACGACGCCGCCCTGGCCACCGGGGGTGGCGAGGCGGACGGCCGAGGAGGTGAAGTTCCAGACGCCGGCGACGAGACCGCCCCGTCGGAGCCGGCGGCGTGAGCGGGTGTGGCGGTTCCCGAACGCGGCGTCGTCGGGCCAGCGGGGGCAATGGGCTACGGCGGATTGCCCACAGGTCAGCCGACCACGTGCAGGCAGTGGACGCGCACCGCCCGCTCCACAACGCAACGCACACCGCGCCGTCGCGCAGGATCATCCTCTGCTGGCGCCATACAGGACGAAGGCCTTACGCACAGCGAAAGTACGCCCAATCCGCAAGACGATCGGCGCCGGAGTCGCTGCCTTCAAGGCGCTGATGGAGGGCCCGCCCGATCCACCGGGGTCACGTGTGACGCCTCTCGGGGAAAATGCCGGACGAAGCGTGGCCCGTACCCCGGTTGGCCCATACCCCGCGCAGATCCAGCGGGCCCATGTCACCGTGACAGGGCGACAAGAAGTCCTCGCACGGCGGGGGCCCGGCCGGTTGAAAGCCACCCCGGCGGGGCTCCGCCACGGACGCGCGGGCCCTGCCCCAGCCTCCGGTGGCACATTTCGCCGATGGCGGGCGGAAGATCCGGCCGGGTGGCCGCGTGCCGCGCGCGCCACGTCCCGCCGGGGCCGACCGGCGCGCAGGCGAGGATGCCCGCACCCCTCGACAACTTCGTGATGGAGACTCCCGTGCTCGAACGCAAGCAGCTGGGCAGCCGCACCCAGGTCGCCTTCGTCCTGCCCGACCACACCCCCGAGGGGCCGGTCAGCGTGGTCGGGGACTTCAACCACTGGAACCCCGCCGCCCACCCGCTGGAGGACCAGGGCGACGGCACCCGTGCCGCCACCGTCGCGCTCCCACCCCACAGCGCCCACTCCTTCCGCTACCTCGCCGCCGGCGACTACTGGTTCAACGACCCCACCGCCGACAGCCAGGACGGCCCCAACAGCCGCATCCACACCTGACCGGAGCACAGTCGACGGCGCCCTCCGACGAAGTCACCACCGTGCGCTTCGTCGCCGCCGATCCGGATTTCAGATGGTCATGGGTTTGGTGTCCTGGGGCCGTGCCAGTCCAGGCACAGGACGGTGGCGTCGTCTTTGGGCGGGCGGCCTTCGTAGGCGTCGGAAACGGCGCTGACGAGCGTCCGTACGACTTCGCGGGGGTGGTCGTCGGCGGTCTTGCGGAGCAGACCGGGCAGGTCGACGGCTTCGGCGTCGCGTTCCTGCATGCCGTCGGTGTGCAGGAGCAGGCGGTCGCCGGGGCGCAGGTCGAGGTCCTGCACCCGGTAGGGGCCCTGCAGACCGACGCCGAAGGGCAGGTTCACGGCCAGAGCGAGTTCGGTGACCGCGCCGTCGCGCAGCCGGTACGGCCACGGGTGGCCGGCGTTGACGAGCTGGGCGCTGCTGCCGTCGAGGGCGATGCGCAGGAGCTGGCCGGTGGCGATGCTGCGGTTGCCGTGGTCGAGGAGGGCCTGGTGGAGCTGACGGGCCTGTTCGGCGAGGTCTTCTCCGGCGCGGCGGGCGCCGCGGGAGGCGTTGACCAGGAGGGTGGCCATGAGGGACGCGCTGACGTCGTGGCCCATGGCATCGGTGATCGACAGGTGCAGGGTGCTCTGGTCGAGGCTGTAGTCGTAGGTGTCGCCGGCGATGTCGGAGGCCGGCGCCAGAGCTCCGGCGAGCGTGAACTGGGGCGCTTCGCAGGAGGAGGCCGCGGGCAGGAGCTGGCGCTGGATCTCCGCGGACAGGCTGACGGTCGTCGTGCGGTTACCCCAGTGGTACAGGTCGGTGAAGCGCCGGTCGGTGACGATGATGTACGCCAGCGCGTGCGCGGCTTCCTGGACCCGCTGCAGCACGTCCGCGGTGACGTCGGTGAGGAAGAGTTCCAGGACGCCGATGGCATCCCCGCGGTTGGTGACCGGGGCCAGGACGCGCTGCCCCAGTCCGCCGTCCGCTGCCACGAGCGGTCGCTGATGGCGCAGGACCTCGTCGTAGGCGCTGCTGCCGGCGAGCGGCACCTGCGCCGCGCGGCCCTCTCGATGCGGGTCTGCCGTGTCATGGACGCGCAGCAGGCGCCGACCGACGACATCGACGAACAGGAACGACACGTACGCGGCACCGAACCGGTCACGCAGGTTGCGCGCCACGACGTCAAGGGAGTTCACCGGCGCTGCGGCCTCCGCAGCGGCCAGCACTTCGGCCAGCCCGATCCGATCATCCGCCACATCAGCCTCCTAGAAGTCACGAGCTCTCCTTCCCACGAACGACGCAATCACGAAGGAGACACATGTGAGGTACCCGTCCGCCGTCAGGCGGATCCCCGGTCCGGAGATTGCGGCCCAGCGCCGGTGCGGTCCACTCGACGGCATGCAACCGCGCAGGACAGTGAGGACAGGCGAAAGCGGCAGCCGCCCTGCCGCCCCCGTACGCGAAAGACCCCGACCGGCCCGGGGGGAGGGCCAGTCGGGGCGGGCCCAGGCCAGCCGGGGGGGGAAGGCTGGCCGGGCGTTTGCAGGTATGGGCGGACGGAAGGGATGGTCGCCTCGCGGCGGAGGGCACTGAGGGGCTTCAGCCGAACGATCTTCCCCACAGGCACATGGTTGGGCCCGGGGACATCAGCCCCTTTCGCCCGACCCATACAGATAGATGAACGGTCAACCATGCCCGGATGTTCCCGCCGCAGTAGCCGGCCGCCGGTGTCGTGGCGGCCGAGGACGAGGACGAGGAGCCCATCGATTATGGAAGTCGAGTTCCCACCGCTTCCTCATGATGACGGCGACCAGCTCCGCGGTGTTCTGCTGCCATCTCGTCCAGAACGGCGTCGATCGGGGTGGGAACGATCTGGAGAGCGGATGCGGTGGTGGCGGCGTCGAGAATGCTGGGGCGGTCGTACAGGTACAGCATTTCCGGAACCTCCGCCATGATCGGGTCGTGCCGCGCGATCTCTTCCAGCTCGGCGACCGTCATCCGTCCGAGCCGTGGCTCAGGGCTGCCTGCTGCGCGCGCCAACTGCGTTGCAAGCTCCCGAACCGGGGCGTGGGAGGTGGAGGGGACGTGCCAGGCCCGGCCCCAGGACTGATCTCCGTGGGCGGCGGCAACCAGCGTGCGTGCCGCGTCGCCGATGTACGTCCAGCTGTGCGGGGCGTCGAGGTCCCCCGGGTAGGAGATGGGTGTGCCGGCCAGCGCCTGGGTGCCCACCATGAGCGTGAACGGCGAGACGGCTCCCCTCCCGAGGTAGTCGCTGGCACGGACCTCGGTCACCCTTACCCGCCCGGCGCGGTGCGCGGCCTCGGCGTCACGCCACATCTGCGCCCGAACACGACCCTTGACGCTGCTCGGCCGCAGCGGAAGGTCCTCGTCGGCCGGGCCGTCCACCGGACCGTAGCCGTAGGTGTTCCCGAGCATGACGTAGTCCGCGCCGGCGCGTTCCGCCGCGGCCAGCAGCGAGGCGGCAAGCGGCGGAAAGTCGGACGGCCAGCGGTCGTACGCCGGCATGGCGCAGTTGAACAAGACCCTCGATCCCCGGGTCAGCCCGGCGAACTCAGCCGCAGCCGCAGCATCGGCCGCCACGCGCTCGATCCGTTCATGAGCCGGGCCACTGCCGCGGCGGGTCACCAGCCGAACCTGCGCCCCCGCATCTGCCAGCAGTGTGGCAGTGGCAGCTCCAGTGGCTCCGGCTCCCACGACAACATACTCAGACACCCGTGCACTCCTCGGTCACAGCCGGGGCGGGCCCCCGGACATCTCTACCCTGCGGCCGGGGTGATCGTTAAGGTAGTGACCCGAATGCCAGATGACCGGAGGTTCGGGCCATGCATCGCGTCGTGGTCATAGCTGTTCCGCCCGCCACCACCTTCGGCCTGTCCATCCCCGAACTGGTGCTGGGGCAGACGGCAGTCGACGGTCTGCTCGGCTACGAGGTCCTCGTCTGCAGCTCTCAGCGCGGCCCGGTCGCCACCTACGGAAGGGCCAGTCTCCAAGTCTCCGTGGCCCACGCTCTCGACGTCGTCGACGGCGCCGACACCGTGATCGTCACCGGAACCGCTGCCCGCGAGGAGGTCGACTCGTGCATCCTCACTGCGCTGCGCCATGCCGCGGCCGCGGGCAAACGCGTCGCATCGATCTGCACCGGAGCGTTCGTCCTCGCGCAGGCCGGACTTCTGGACGGGCGCGAGGCAACCACGTACTGGCTCAAGTCCGCGGAATTCGCCGGCCGCTTCCCCGCCGTGACGCTGCGCCCTGACGTGCTGTACGTCGAAGACGGCAACATCCTCACCTCCGCAGGACTGTCCGCAGGTATCGACTTGTGCCTGCATCTGATTCGCCGGGACTACGGCGCCGCGACGGCGAACGCGGTCGCCCGGCTGGTCGTCGCAGCACCGGTGAGACCCGGAGGACAGGCTCAGTTCATCGAGGCGCCCGTTCCGCCGGAAACGGGAGCCTCGCTGGCCGCGACCCGTGCCTGGGCCCTGGAGCGGCTGCACGAACCGCTCACCCGCGCCACACTGGCAGCTCACGCCCGCATCAGTGTCCGCACCCTCACCCGCAGGTTCGACGCCGAGACCGGCCTGACCCCCCTGCAATGGGTTCTGCACCAGAGGGTCAACCTGGCGCAGGAACTACTGGAAACGACCGAACTGCCGATGGACCGCATCGCGCAGCTCAGCGGACTGGCGACTCCCGACTCCCTGCGCCAGCACCTGTCACGGCGCACCGGCCTGACACCCAGCGCGTACCGGGCTGCTTTCACTCAGAGCCCGGCCGGGCGCGACCGTCCCCGCCGGCGCGCTCGCGGGAGCAGCGGAAGCGCGTGATGCTTCGAACCGTTCAGTGATTCGCACCACGCCGTTGCCCGAAGGCAACAGCGCGGGACGCATCGCGGATTGGGCCGCGCAGCGGGTCCGGAAGCGGTTGGCCGATATGCAGCGGAATGGGTCTACCCAGTCGAGGCAGCGGAGGGCGGGTGGTATCCCGTTTCCTCCGCGACGGCTTCGTGGAGTCGGCTGCCTCAGTCCGGAGCGGATCAGCGCCGCGACCGAGGAGGCAATGCCCAGAGAGCACCAGAGAGCAGGCTTCTTGACCTGGGGCCCATTGATCAGAATCAGAAGCGGTTCAGATTCGCATCAACGGGAGGAGTCTTCACTGAGGGCTGTCCCGAGGGCCTGGCTGCGTCGGCTGCTTCCCGGAAGTTGACGACCGCCTCGCCGTTCTCCTGCGCCCATGCGGTGAGCATCCTGATGGGCTCCTCCAGGGTTCGCCCGAGATCGGTCAGGGCGTACTCCACGCGCGGCGGCGCCTCGGCGTACGCGTGCCGCTCGACGAGCCCGTTGGCCTGGAGCCGGCGCAGCGTCTGGGTCAGTACCTTGCGCGAGATGCCACCGCTCAGCTCGACCAGCTCGCCATGGCGCAACGGGCCATCGGTCAGCGCGAAGAGCGTGACCATGGACCACTTGCTGGCGATGATCTCCATGGCCAGGAGAGCGGGACAGTCCGAAAGGAAGGCAATTCCAGGTCGCAGGCTCATGGCCCCGAAGGTTACCTGGAGGTACCTGACGGCCGCCTATCGTCGTCGAGGTGCGCACGCCCTGTACTCGCATCTCGCATGATTGAGGTTTCAGCCATGTTCGTCTCCCTTGCCGTCGTCACCGTGTTCATGTCGGCGGTTCTCCTGGCATCGGCCGGGGCCAAGTCTGCGCGGACGCGGCACATCACCGAGCAGATGTCCGCTCTCGGAATACCGCAGAACATGATGGCTTTCCTGATCGGTGCTCAGATCGCCGGCGCAGCCGGTGCGATCGCGGGACTCTGGTGGGGAACCCTCGGAGTCGCCGCCGCGATAGGCTTGACGCTCTATTTCGCTGGGGCGGCCGCCTTCCACCTCCGCGTCGGCGACCGCAAAGGCGCGTCTCCGGCGGTGGTACTCACCATGACCTCCGTCGCCCTGATCGTGCTGCGCGCTGCCACCCTCTGAGCCGACGACGCGGACCGGGCGGCATGGCTCAGCGGTCGCATCCGCTGCCCGGAGGTCGGTGACGCCTCGTGGGCTGGGGGCTGAACCTGGACGCGCGGCGGTTCCCCGAGCTCACCCAGCAGAAACTCAAGCGCGGGGAGTCCACCGCTCCGTCCAGGCCCGCGAGCGTGACATCCGGGCCTGGCGGACCGACTGGAACGACCTGCCCGGGCCCTTCGTCTGACGAAGACCGCTGACGAGATCCTCGACCAATTCGCCGCCTGCTGCCACCGAATCCCAGCTGATTCCGCTCATCCTGAGACTCCCGACAACCACACACCGCGCACGCCGCTCTCCGCGGGATCTGCCTACAGTGCGCGGTGTGAACCACCGGCTGGATCTGTTTCGGTCCATATCGAGGCGTGACCGATGCCGCGGCTCCCGGCGAGGTGTACGCCTTGTACGTCGACCTCTCGCTAACGGGCCGCGGCATCGGCCGCGCCTTGCTCGAAGCGATGCACCAGCACGCCGAGGCCCAGCAGTTCAGCACGCTCCTGCTGTGGGTGCTTCGTGACAATGCTCGGGCACGCAGGTTCTACGCTGCCGCCGGCTACGTGGGCGACGGTGCAGTAGCGAGCGACGTGTACGGCGAGACGGCCGTGCAGGAGGTTCGCTATCGCCGCTCCACGGCTGGCTGAGGCCTTGTAGCTGGTCGACCTGCGAAGAATGTCATCGCAGCCCCCGACGATCTGAGCCCCCAACGTCGGCGTCGCGGAGAGTGGGGGTCGTGCGTGCTGGGCCAATCCCAGCACGCACCGACCGAGTGATGGCTGGGACGGTGGTCGGGCGGATCGTGGGTAGGGGCAGTGCATGATCGCTACTGAAATTCTCGCAGCTGAAGGTCAGGCATCACTCTTCCTGATCAGTGCCGGAGTGGTGCTGGTCCTGCTCCTGATCGGCGCCTTCTGGTTCGGCAGCCGGCGCAGGCGCCGCCTCACGGCTCCGCCGCGCCCCGCCGAGCAGAATCCGGCGGCCCGGGGCCGCGAGGACTCCTGGCAGACACCGCAGGAGCATGCGAGGAACGAGGAGAAGCACCAGTACCCCGAGCAGTGAGGGGCATCCGCTGGTACTGAAGGACCCACCACCCGCCTGCCGACCATGCGACGGCCTTGTGCCTGGGCAGCACCTCACCGCGTGCCCACGGCGCGGCAGCCCTCGCTGCCCGGCCCCGCCACAGACTCTGGTCCGGGATCGAAGGGCGCTGATCACGACCGGCGCATATGGCGCCCGGTAGGCGATCGGCCCGGCTGGAGGATCGGGGCCCGGCTGGAGCGTCGGGGCCCGACCGGGGCAGCGCACCACGGGCGCCTGTCCGTGGCGGAAGGCCTGTCAGTGGCGGAAGGTGGGCCCCCTCTGGCCGCCGACCGGGGGAACCTGTACGACGATCAGCGGCGGGCCGCCACTCCTACCCACCTAAGCGCATAAGAACCGTGTAAAAAACGAGCGCATGACCGTCGCGTAGGCGGGCAGTCGACGCTTCGGAGGTTGATAACTATGGTTCCCCTGCTTCTCGTTCTCCTGCTGATCCTGATCCTGTTCGGCGCCGGTTTCGCGGTGAAGATCCTTTGGTGGATCGCCATCGCGGTGCTGGTGTTGTGGCTGATCGGCTTCGTCGCCCGTCCCAAGAACGGCAGCGGGCGCTGGTACCGCTGGTAGCCCGACCCGCACTACCCGGCGATACGCCATGGTGGGCCGCACCCCGTCGGGGGTGCGGCCCACCGCCGTTTGGGTCTGCCTGCCGCACGGGCTCCTTGAAGCGGAGGACGCGGAGTGAGGACTTTCGCAGGGGGTATGCGCGGCATCAGCCGGGCCGGTCGTCGTGACGCAGCAGGGGACCTGCTCGCCTCCAAGGATCGGCGGCCGTCCCGGTCTCGCAGTCGAAGGTTTTCGGGTGAATACGGCTATGCCGGAAATGAACGGAAAACCATCCGGAATTTTTCAGCAATGAAGAGCGTCGCGAACATCCACCGGGGCGCGATACCGCTTCCCCTCCCGGTCATCCCAAACGTGCCACCCCAAACAAGCCACCCGGCGAATTGACCACGCCTTTCAGCCATGCCCGAAAACGTCGTCACCAGTTCGTGTCAGTGAATCGTTTCTCGGCAATCATAAGATCTTCCGGCGACTGGGCGTTCCGGGTGAACGGTTCCAGAAACCACGCCGACCGGCTTCTGATTACTGTTATCAATTTTCCGGGCGACTGGATCGAGGTCGGATAGCCGCCCATTCCAAGTCGTGCACGAATCGCGCCAACCCGCATCGAGAATGGAATCCGCATGATGCGAATCGCCCTGCGCAAGACCCTCGCCCTCGCCTCGCTGGCAGTGACGGCCGCCCTCCTGCCGGTCAATGGGGCAGAGGCTGCGAACCCCACCCAGCAGAACGCGCGCATCCCGGGCCGGTACTGTCTCGCCAACGCCTGGCAGACGCCGAACGTCTCCACCAAGCCGTGCGACTCCGCGGCCCCCGGCCAGCACTGGACCGTGTCGGGCCAGCAGATCTCCCTCACCAACGCGCGCGGCTACTGCCTCGCCAACACCTGGGACACCCCGCAGCTTTCGGTCAAGCCGTGCAACCCCAACGACCAGGGCCAGTACTGGAACATCTCGGGTCAGCAGATCTCCCTCGCCTTCGCCCCGGCCTACTGCCTCGCCAACGCCTGGGACACGCCCAATCTCTCGACGAAGCCCTGCGACCGCGCTGACCGCGGGCAGAGCTGGGCTGTCTTCAACGACCAGATCAGCCTGGCGCTCGCCTGAGCACCGCCGCCGTGCCGGGCTGGGGGCACCCGTCCCGGCACGGCGGTCAGGACGACCACTCCCCCTCACACACCGGCGGGCGACAGAGACCGCGGCCGGCTCGACGGGCAGTGCGCAGCTGGTACCCCCCGGGAACGCCGACGTGCCGGTCCGTGGACCGCGGCGCATGGCACGGTCCGGCCGGAGTGGGAACCGGCCGGACCGAGATGGAGGCGGGCTTACGGGGTCGGCTTCAGCAGGTGCTTACGCGCCGGCGTCGGCGGAGGAAGACGGCCCCGCCCGTGAGGGCGAGTGCGGCGCTGGAGGCGCCGGCGAGCAGCAGGGTGGAGTCCGCGGCACCGTCCGCCTTGTGCTGGGGACTGTAGCCACTGGAGTAACCGTTGGTGTCGTACTCCGAGCCGGGCAACTTGTCGGCGTAACGGGCCTTGACCAGCTTCTGGTAGTCGCTGAGCGACATCGACGCCTGTCCGCCCAGGCCCTGCCGGGCCTCGTCGTTGAGTGGCTCGACGGTGGTGAGCTTGAGCTGGTACCAGCCGCGGATCTGCGGCTCGGTGAAGACGAGCGTCCCCAGGGTGGCCTTGCTGGCGTACGCGGCGTCGCTGTCGCCGTCACGAACGGCCGCCAGGTGCCAGCCGCCGCCCTGGGTGGGGGCGAGCATGACCGTTGCGTTGCGGCCGTTGACGGTGATGCTCAGCGAGGACACGAGTTGGGTCAGTTTGATGGCCTCGGTGGGCAGCGGCTTGGCGGTGCCCGCGACGAACCCGGGGGTGATCTCGTTCCGTGCCACCGGGTCCTTGATCGTGAAGGCGGGCAAATCGTGGCACGGTTCAGCCGTGTCGGGCAACGTCTGCACCTGCCCGCCGGTACCGTCGGCGGGCACCGGAGTGAGCAGGAAGCGACAGACGGCGTTGCGGACGTCGGTGGACTTCACCGCGTCGAGGGCGGCCTGATAGTCGGGGATGTCGGCCGGGAGCGGGTCCTTGACCGGGGCCGCATGGGCCGGGCCGACGACGGACAGCAGAGCGGACGCACTCAGTGCGATGACGATGGACAGGCGGGAGAAGCGGGAGTCCCCCCGCTTGCCGGACATTTCAGTGTCGCGCATGTCGCCTGCCTTAGCGGGAGATACCGATGCGGGAGTGGGTCCACTTGGACGAGCTGTTGCTCACGTAGTCGTTGTAGTTCCACCACGTGTAGGTGGTGGTGTCCGGCCACGGGTCGGCCACGGCGATCGTGTTGTTCGACGTGTCGAAGCCGTAGACCACGTTCATGTGGCCGCCGCCGGACGTCCACCCGATGCGGGCGCCGATCGGGCGGGCCGCCTTGACGTCGGTGTACACCTGGTTGAACGTGGCCGCACTGCTCAGAGCCGAGCCGGTGTGGGCCATTCCGAGGCTGCTCCAGCCCCTGGCCATGTCGTCGAGCGTGGCGGGCTGGTTGTTACAACCGTAGTAGGGCTGGGCCCGGTTGCAGAAGTCCGTTTGTGTGGACCCCAAGCCCTGGAACTTGGCGATGGTCAGCCCGGAGGCGACCCAGCACCACTGGGTCTTCTCCTGCTTCAACATGCTGATGGTGTCCTGGCCCGCTTCCGCGTGAGCCGTTCCTCCTGCGGACGCGAGCGATCCCAAGGCGGCCAGCACGATGGCCGACGCCGCAGCTCCGCACCTGAATTTGCCCATGTTCCTGCCTTCCCCCTGACGGGTGCAACGAGATGAGCGGGAAATCTGGCACGAATATGACAGTGCAGCATGTCGAAGTCATAGGGGATGCGCATCGATTCACCCCGTACTGATTAATTGTCGTTTCATCATGTCGTGAAGGCCGTTTCGGTTGAGGCGGGCGTTGCTCTCTGATAAACGGTCGGTCACGCATGTACTTCACCCGGCCGGCCACCGCCGCCTCGCCAAAAAAGAGGCGGTGGCATGAAGTGCGTCCAGCCCGCGGCGACGTCCCTCGACCCGACCGGTGCCTCCGGTGGCCGCCCGGCTCGGCCAAACGGGCCAGTCGGGGCGACAGGACCGTTTCGTCATAGGCGTAGCGGGTAGTCGACGTTTCGCAGACATATATGCCGTATATGTGCCGATATGAATGGAGATCCTGTGTCCGTCGTCAAGAACGCCCTCCCGGAAGCCGACCTGAAGGTCGTCGGTGAAGCGCTCCAGGGCGCTCTGGTGGACCTGGTGGACCTCTCGCTCGTGGCCAAGCAGGTGCACTGGAACGTGGTGGGACCCCGCTTCCGGTCCGTACACCTCCAGCTCGACGAGGTCGTCACCACGGCGCGCACCCACTCGGACGTGGTCGCCGAGCGGGCCTCCTCCCTCGGGATCACCCCCGACGGCCGGGCAGGGACGGTGGCGTCCACCACCGCGATCACCGGCGTGCCGAAGGGATGGGTCAAGGACGTGGACGCCGTCCGCATCCTCGTCGACGCCCTCAGCACGGTGATCACCCGCATGCGCGAGCGCATCCGGTCCACCGACGAACCCGACCCGGTCACCCAGGACCTCCTGATCGCCCTGACTGGTGAGCTGGAGAAGCACCACTGGATGTTCGCGGCCGAGAACGCCTGACCGCACCAGCGGCACGGCCATAACCCCGGCCGGTGACCACCGGCCCGGGTTATGGCCGTGTCGTCGGTCAGGGCAGGATCTCGACGTACCCGTCGCTGCCGTGGACGCGGATCCGCTGGCCGTCCCGGATCAGCCGGGTGGCCCGTTCCACGCCGACGACGGCGGGCAGGCCGTACTCCCGGGCGATCACCGCGCCATGGGTCATCACGCCGCCCACCTCGGTCACCAGGCCCGCGATTCCGACGAACAGCGGCGACCAGCTGGGGTCCGTGAAGGCCGTGACCAGGATGTCGCCCGCTTCCAGATCGGCCTCCGCAACGTCGAGGACGACGCGGGCCCGTCCCTCGACGGCCCCGGCCGAGACCGGTACGCCGACCAGGGCCCCGGTCGGCGCGTCGTCCCGGCGGTACTCCCCGTTGAAGACCTCACCGTCCGAGGTGAGTACGCGGGGCGGGGTGAGCGCGTGGTACGTCCGGAACACCTCCTTGCGCTGCTGGATGAGATGCCGGTCGACTGCCCGGTTCGCGCGCACCACCTCGTGGAGTTCCTGGAAGGTGAGGTAGAAGACGTCCTCCCGCTCGGAGATCAGGCCCGACTGCACGAGGCGCTCGGCCTCCTGCATCAGGGCCTGCTTGTAGACGAAGTAGCGGCTGATGATGTCGTACTTCGGGTACTCCCTGTACCCGATGAAGGTGCGCACCCGGTCGATCATCCGCTTGGCCTCGTCGGCCTTGCGGTCCCCGTCGGGCAGGGCCCGCAAGCGCGACAGCACGTCCTCTTCCTTCTGCTGCGCCTTCCGTCGCCCCTGCTCGAAGCGCTGCTCCGCAGCTCCGGGCTCGAAGTTCCGCACGTTGTCGAGGATCACGGGCACCAGGGAGCTGGGGCGCTCGCGCCAACGCGGCCTGGTGATGTCGATCTCGCCGACGCAGCGCATGCCGTACCGGTCGAGGTAGGCCTCTATGGCGTCGCGCGCTTCGGTCCCGCCCGCGAGCTTTGCCAGCCCGTCCAGGAAGTCCTCGTCCCGGACGCCCTGCAGGAAGGCCACCACCTCGGGCACGGGACGGATCACGTCCGCGACGTCGAGCAGTGCCAGTCCCATCTCCGAGGTGACGTTGCCGGGGGCGGACAGGGTCAGCGTGTCAGCCGCGTTCCTCTCGCCCAGCCACTCCTGCAGCTTGTGGGCCAGCCACTCCGTGGCCTCCATGCCCGCCATGATCGCCTGCGTGCTCAGCGGGTCACCGAGGACCCGCTTGTGCTCCTCGAAGGCCTCCAGCAGGAAGTCGAACAGCGCAGGTCCGCTCTTCGTCCGGATGTCGCGCTCCAGGGCGGCGATGGACACCCGGCTGCGCTCGATCAGCGCGGTGACAACGGCCGGATCGGTCTCGATCGGGGCGGGCGTACCGCCGACCGGGGGCCCGCCTGGACCCTCGTCCGGTAGCGACGGGACGAAGTCGCCGCGGTCGAGGACGGTCTCCAGCGCGTCCCGGATCAGCGGATCGCCCTTCCCGATCGCGTCCAGGAGGCCGGCGCGGCCGGCGGGGGAGGCCAGGCGCCGGGTGACGTCCACGAACAGCCTGCCGCCGGCGTGGTGCATCGGCACCATGGCCGTCAGTTGCCACATGGAGAACCCCAACGGCCTCATGGGGTCGGTCATCATCTGCCCGTGGCCGACGGAGACGTAGACGTGGTTCTCCTGATCGCCGCTCTCCGGAACGGGGAACAGCGTCGTGATCGGCCGGCTCTGCACGATACGGAAGTCGTCGTCGACGAGGCACCATTCGATGTCCTGCGGGCAGCCGAAGTGCGCTTCGATCCGCCGCCCCAGTCGTACCAGCTGCACGACCTGCTCATCCGTCAGGGCCGGCTGCTCCTGCATCTGCGCGTCGATCGCCACTTCCCGCGTACCACCGGCCGGCAGGGCGGTCACGGCGCACCGTTTGGCAGCGATCACCTTGGCGACGACCTCGTCGTCCCGCACCGTGAAGGCGTCCGGGTTCACAAGGCCGGAGACCAGGGCCTCGCCGAGACCGAAGCCGGCATCCACCGTGGCCACGTTCCGGTTTCCCGTGAGGGGGTCGGCCGTGAACAGAACCCCGGACGCGTCCGCAAAGGCCATCTGTTGCACGACCACGGCCATGTGGACCGCGCGGTGGTCGATACCGTTGCGCCGGCGGTAGCTCACGGCGCGCTCGGTGAACAGCGAGGCCCAGCACCGGCTGATGTGCCGCAGGACCGCCGCCGGCCCCACGACGTTCAGATACGTGTCCTGCTGACCGGCGAAGGACGCGGTCGGCAGGTCCTCCGCCGTCGCGCTGGACCGGACGGCGTAGGCGGCCTGCTCGCCGAACCGGCCGAGCGCGCGGGTGATCGCCGCCGCGAGGTCGTCCGGGACGGCGATCCCTTCGACGGTACGACGGATCTGCGCGCTGAGCGTCCGGGTCGCCTCCCGGTCATCCGGGCTGACGCGCGACAACTGGTCGAGCAGGTCGTCGAGCGAGGCTGCTTCCGCGATGACCCGCCGGAAGGCCTCCGTCGACACGCAGAAGCCTTCCGGTACGCGGACGCCCTCGATCCGTGACAGCGCACTCAAGTGCACGGCCTTGCCCCCGACGAGCGCGACCTGCGACTCGTCCAGCGTGTGAAGGTCCCACACGTACTCTTCGTTCACTGCGATACCTCCGAGGCGGTCGTGGCTCCGGTCGACGATTCTGAGCCCTGCCCCGGGCCTTGCGGCAAGCCCCCTGGCGCGCTATAACTTGAGAGTGGCAAGGAGAGCTCTCTCCTTGCCTTTGCCATTTCCGGCGCGCAGAGGAAGACAACTACGGCGGATTCTGCGGACGGGCCGGACTCGGCGCCCGCCCTCGGCACACTGCGGGACCGCGCACGCGCAGCAACCCCCTTGCGCAGGCCTCCAGGCTCTGCGCCCACACCGGCCCCGGCCCGCCGACGGCCGGCCCCTCCGTGCAAGGTCCGGCCGTCCTGACCGACGACGTGGCCGCAGCTCGCGGCGGCCAGGCCCTGGGGGCACCGTGATGGGCGCCCCGCGGTCCGCTCAAGGGCTGCCCGCGGGTCAGATGTCGCTGGTCCACACCTCGGGGCCACCGCCCTCCCACCGGATCGGCCCCTCCTCGGACAGCTCCACGTCCTCCAGGCCTGCCCGGCGCAGCAACTCCGACACGTCTGCGGGTGTGAACGCCCGGCCAAGGTCCGCGTCCACGCCCAGCGCGTGCACGGTGATCTTGCGCCCGCCCCGCGGCGACACGGGGTGGATCACGATTTCAGTCTGGTCCGCCATGCATCCACAGTGCGGCGGGCCGACCGGAACGGCATCCCGGATGCGCCCGAGCGCCGAAGGCCGGCGGGGTGGCTCCGGCCGCGGGTCGCGAGAGCAGCAACCTTGACGCCTGCTCAACACATCTGGAGAAAAGGGGGTTTGAAAGAGGAAGTCGGGGTCACAAGCGTGGGTACCGGAAGCGAACACCCTGCGGGTGGGGTGCTTCCGGAGCGGCCGCGCCGCGTGATGCCCCTCCCCCGGCGTCACGCGGCAGGCCGCCCGCACGACGGGCTGCCGCCCGGATCCGCGCGGAACCGGACGCCCCACTTCCCGGCCCCCTCCCCGGCCGGGAACCTGGGGCGCCACCCGGCGAACCCCCGGCGCCGGCGCTCATACCGCCGCCCCCGGGAGACGGATCCGACGGCAGCAGCCCGGTACGCACCCCACGGCCCGCCCCGCCGCACCGGCCACGGCCCCGGCCACGACCCCGGCCAGGTGTGATCGGCCAGTCGTGTCATCGGCGCGCGGCCCGGCGTGAGCCGATCTTCAGGGCCACCAGGCAGGTGTCGTCCTCGTGCTCCTCCGGCGCATACGCATCCATGATCTGGTCGAGGGCGTCCTGGGGGCCGAGTCCGCAGCAGCCCATCAGCCGCTTGCGCAGGGTGTCGATGCTGTCCGCGATGTCCTCGTACCGGCGCTCGACCATGCCGTCCGTGTAAAGCAGCAGGAGGTCCCCGGGGAGCAGCTCCACGGTCGCAGTGGCGTACTCGTGCCCGGGCAGGAGCCCGAACAGCGGGCCTCGGTGCTGTGTGTCCAGCGCTGAGGCAGTGCCGTCGCGCAGCAGCAGTGGTGCCGGATGGCCGGCACACGCCCACCGGAACCGCCGCTCCCCGTCGATGTGCCCGATGACCGCCGTCGCCGTCTCTGCGGCCGCGTCGGCGCACAGCAGCTCGTTGAGCCAGGTGGTCAGCTGACCCGCATGGGTACCCGGCGAGTGGGCGAGACCCGCGAGGGCGTGCCGCTGCTGCGCCATCCGGGCGACCGCGCTCAGTCCGTGGCCACAGGCGTCGCCGATGGCGAGGAGAATCCGGTCATCCGGCAGCAGACGGCACTTGTACCAGTCGCCGCCCACCGCCGCGTCCGCTTCCGCCGGCAGGTACGCGGCCGCCACGGACAGCCCCGCCTGGGCGAGCTCTGCGGGGCGGGTCGGCAGCAGGGCCTCGCGCAGCGCGGCGGCGACCCGTCTCTCGGCGGCCGCCTCCTGCCTCAGCCGGTCCGACTGCCTGCGCGTCGCGGCGAGGCGCTGGCGACTGCGCACCTGCGACGTCAGGTCGCGCGCGATGATGTGCACCGACCAGGGAAGCCCGTCGGTCGCGATGACGGGATGCCCCACGAGGTGCAGGGTGCGCACCTCCCCGAGCACGCTGCAACGGATCTCGGTCCCCGACGGTTCCTCTCCGTCGACCAAGGCCAGCAGGAACTTCCCGAAGCGCGGCACGTCGTCCAGCAGCACCGTGTCACACAGCTCGGCGAGCGAGAGGGGCCGGGAGGGATCGTTGCGGAAGATCGACGACAGCCCTTCCGACCAGGCAACCTCGCCGGACAGCAGGTCCCAGGTCCCCCAGCCCATGGACCCGATGTACTGCGCGTCGAGCGAGAGCAGTTCCATGCGGTTGTGGGCCGCCCGCCACGTCGCCAGTACCTTGCCGCCGCAGGACGAGGCGTCGTACAGGAGTTTCGTGCGGTGCAGACCGTCGCTGCGCTGCTCCGTGTAGTCCAGTGCGTACGCCTTCAGGGCACGGCCGGTGGTCAGTACGGAATCCAGGGCCCCGACCAGCCCGCCGACCGCGGCGCCGGGCTGGACCTCCAGCAGCCGCCTGCCGATCTGGCGGTCCGGAGCCTCCAGCCATTCGGCCGCGCGGACGTGGTTGCCGGCCTGGACCGTGAAGTCGACTGTCCGCCCGGAGCCGTCGCGTACCGGGGTGAACAGCGCGGCCGACAGCGGAATGGCGGGCAGGGTCGCGCAGACGCACTCCCACGGATCGTGCCCTTCGCCACCGTCCCCACAACCGTGTCCGGGCCCGGGGGTACCGCAGGCGCAGAGCTCCTCGCCCTCGTCCTCCGGCGGCGCACCCTCCGGTTCGCGGTGCCGGTCGAGCCGGACCCCGGCCCCGCGACGGGCGGCTTCCCGCAAGCCCTGGACCTCGCGGGCGAGGTGCTGCTTGAGCGCGTCGGGGTCCTGCGGGATCAAGGGGCTCATAGGTCATCACCGGCCGGGTAGCTGGCCCGGGCCGTGCCACCGCGGTCAGGCGGCGCCCGTGCGCAGTCTGGTCAGAATGGGAGCGGGGAGGCGCGAGACCTGCGTCTGGCTGACGCCGAGCCGCACGCCGAGGTCCGGACCGACTGGGTCAGTCCGGCCCGAACCTCAGGTACAGGGTCTCCCGGTTCCGTTCACATGGCTCGTGTAAGACGCCGTTTCTTATGGCGTGATCGTTCGTTGAATCGTGCATGACGGATTTGGTTGAGCGGCTGGTGCCGGATGAGTTGTGGGTGTTGTTCCGG
>NZ_JBIVAL010000014.1:118199-272752 GCF_044745505.1 Streptomyces sp. NPDC086989 | reverse complement strand
GCATCTACGACCTCACCCTCCTCAACAAGGTCCTCAAGGCAGCCGGCAAGCCCGAAGTCACCGACGCCGGCCTCGGCGCCAAGTAAGCCCGTACGCATCCCAGGAGGTGACGACCATGGCCACCACGCTCGCCAAGGCTGCCGAGGGCACGGTAGCGGAGCAGACGCACGCCGCCCGCATCGAGCACGTCTCGAAGTCCTTCTCCGGCCCGGCCGGATCGCAGCTCGTCCTGGACGACATCAGCCTCGATGTCGCGCCCGGCGAGTTCGTCACCATCCTGGGGGCCTCGGGGTGTGGCAAATCCACCCTGCTGAACCTGGTCGCCGGACTCGACGAGCCCACCGCGGGCACGATCGAGACCGCCGGCCGGCCCGCCCTGATGTTCCAGGAGCACGCCCTCTTCCCGTGGCTCACCGCGGGCAAGAACATCGAACTCGCCCTGCGGCTTCGCGGGGTGGCCAAGGCCGACCGCAAGCCGGAGGCCGAGCGCCTGCTGGAGCTGGTCCGTCTCGGCGGCGCCCACGGCAAGCGCGTCCACGAGCTGTCCGGCGGCATGCGCCAGCGCGTCGCCCTGGCCCGGGCCCTGGCCCAGGACAGCCGGCTGCTGCTGATGGACGAGCCGTTCGCGGCACTGGACGCCATCACGCGTGACGTGCTCCACGGCGAACTGACCCGCATCTGGGCCGAGACGGACGTCTCCGTGCTCTTCGTCACGCACAACGTGCGCGAGGCCGTGCGCCTCGCGCAGCGCGTGGTCCTGCTCTCCTCCCGGCCCGGCCGGGTCGCGAAGGAATGGACCGTGGACATCCCGCAGCCGCGCCGCATCGAGGACGCGGACGTCGCGGAGCTGTCCGTCGAGATCACTGAACACCTGCGTGGGGAGATCCGCCGCCATGGCCAGCACTGACACGAAGGCGAAGACGGACGACCTGGCCGGTCTGGAGGCCGGCCTGGACGCCCTCGACGCGGTCCAGACCCACCGCACCCCGGCGCGCGAGGTCCTCGTCAAGAAGGTCCTCCCGCCGTTCATCGCCGTGGGCCTGGTGCTCCTGGTGTGGCAGGTCCTCGTCGCGGCGAAGGTCACCGACGAGACGAAGCTCCCGGCGCTGTCCGCGGTCTGGGACAGCCTGTCCGAGATGTGGCTCAAGGGCACCCTGCTGGAGGTCGTCTGGACCAGCGTCTCCCGCGGTCTGCTCGGCTTCCTGCTCGCGCTGGCCATCGGCACGCCGCTCGGACTGCTCGTCGCCCGCGTCAAGTTCGTCCGCGCCGCGATCGGCCCCATCCTCCAGGGCCTGCAGTCCCTGCCGTCGGTCGCCTGGGTGCCGCCGGCCGTGCTCTGGTTCGGCCTCAACGACGCCATGATGTACACGGTGATCCTGCTCGGCGCGGTCCCGTCCATCGCCAACGGCCTCGTCTCCGGCATCGACCAGATCCCGCCGCTCTACCTGCGGGCGGGCCGCACGCTCGGCGCCACCGGCCTGCGCGGAGCCCGGCACGTGATCATGCCGGCCGCCCTGCCGGGCTACCTCGCCGGACTGAAGCAGGGCTGGGCCTTCTCCTGGCGCTCCCTGATGGCCGCCGAGATCATCGCCAGCTCCCCCGACCTGGGCCTGGGCCTGGGCCAGCTGCTGGAGAACGGCCGCAACAACATCGATCTGCCCGGCGTCTTCCTCGCGATCATCCTGATCCTCGTGGTCGGCATCGCCATCGACCTGCTGATCTTCAGCCCGGTCGAGCGGTGGGTGCTGCGCAGCCGCGGCCTGCTGGTCAAGAGCTGAGTCCCGTGTTCCGCGCCCCCGCCCCCGCCCCCGCCCCCGTCCTCCTCGTCATCGCCCACGGCAGCCGCGACCCGCGGCACGCGGCGACCGTGCACGCCCTGACCCGGCGGGTGCGGGCGCTGCGGCCGGGGCTGCGGGTGGAGACGGCCTTCCTGGACTTCGACACCCCGACGGTGGCGCAGGTGACGTCCGGCCTGTACCGGTCGGGCGTACGGGAGGTCGTGGCCCTGCCGCTGCTCCTGACGCGGGCGTTCCACGCGAAGTCCGACATACCCGCGGTGCTGGCCGAAGCCACGTCCCGGCTGCCGGGCCTGTCGGTCCGGATCGCGGACGTCCTGGGCCCGTCCCCGCTGCTGGTCGGCGCGCTGGAGCGGCGCCTGGCGGAGGCGGGCCTCACCCCGGCGGACCGCGCCGGCACCGCGGTGGTGCTCGCGTCCGCCGGTTCCTCGGACCCGGAGGCGATCGCAGTGATCGCTGAAATCGCGCGGGAGTGGCGGCACACCGGTTGGTGCGCCGTGCGGCCTGCGTTCGCCTCCGCCTCGCTGCCCCGTACGGAGGACGCCGTACGGGCCCTGCGCGCGGAGGGTGCGCGCCGGGTGGTGGTGGCGCCGTACGTCCTCGCCCCCGGGCGTCTCCCGGACCGCATCGTGGCCGGCGCGGAGGCAGCGGGGGCGGACCTGGTGTCCGCCGTCCTCGGCGCGGCGCCGGAGGTGGCCCGCCTGCTCCTGCGCCGCTACGACACGGCGCCGCGCAGCGTGCCGCTCCTGGCCGCGGCCTGATTCCCCAGGCTCGGGGCGTGCCGTGGCCGGGAAGGTTCGCCGGTTCACGGCGTCCGGTGCGGTGCACCGCAAGGCGGAGGGCCGCAGCCCGTACTCGCCGTACCCGCGCGATCCGACGACGCAGCGAGGTGCCGTGCCGGGCGTTGCGAGACGGTGAACCTCTCCGGTCACAGCCCTAGGCCCTGTCGTCAAACTGCCGTCTGCCCCGCGACACCTGGCACGCGCTCTCGCCGCACCGGGCGAAAGCCAAGTACGTCCAGTACGCGGTCTTCCGCCCGGCGCGCCGAGAGCACGCACCAGACGCCGCGGGGCCGCCCTCCGGGCGACGACGGGAGTTTGACGACAGGGCCTAGGTCCTGGCCGCCGCCTCGTCGGCCAGGGCCGTCAGGTCCTCGACCGACATCGCCCCCGGCGGCAGGCCCTCGCGGGCGAAGATGTTCGCCGCGTGGCGCAGTGTGTCGTTCACCGGGGTCGGCACTCCGTGGAGACGCCCCAGCAGGGAGATCTCCCCGTTGAGGTAGTCGGCCTCGATGGAGCCCGTGCCCCGGTGCAGGGACTGCCAGGAGGAACCGCCCCGCAGGACCGGGGGGTGGTCGACCTTGCCGTCGCGCGCCGCCGCCTGCTCCTCCTCGGAGGCGTACGCGATGCCCGCCGCCGCGAGCGCCGCCCGCCCCTCCCGCTGCGCGCGCAGCAGGAGCGCCGCCTTCGCCGGGTGCTGTTCGGGGCCGGTCGTCGCCTGGATCGCGTTGCCCAGGTTCCCCAGCAGCTTCGCGTACTTCCACCGCATCACGTCCTCGACGACCGGCGCCGCGAAACCGGACTTCTCCAGGTCGGCCGCGATCCGCCGGGCCCGCGCATCGGTGCCCCCGGCGGCCGGCCCGATGTGCAGGACGCCCGTCAGCGGCGCGCACAGCGCGGACACCACCCCCGGCTCCAGGAAGGTGGCGGGCAGCCAGACGCACACCCCGTACACGCGGGCGAAGCGGCGCAGCGCCAGCCTCTCGCTCTCCACCCCGTTCTGCGCGCACAGGACCGGCAGACGCTGGGCCGCCGTGCCGCCGCCGGCCACCTCCGCGTCGCCCCACGCGTCGAGCGCGGCGATCGCGTCCTGGGTCTTCACGGCCAGCAGCAGGACGTCGTCGGGGCGCAGTTCACCGAGTTCGGCCGGGCCGGTGACCACGGGGATCCGGTGCACCCGGGTGCCGTCGGCGGTCGTGAGGCGCAGCCCGTCCGCCGCGAGGGCCTGGGCGTGTGCGCCGCGCGCGGCGAGGACGACCTCGGTGCCCGTCTCCGCCAGCCGGCCGCCGATGGTCGCGCCGATCGCCCCGGCGCCGATGATGATGTAACGCATGGCCAGGAGCCTGGCACACCGGGCGTCCTGTGGTGCGCTCGGGGCATGGTGGAAGGCGTGTCCCCGACGCCGGTGCCGGGCGGGCCGGCGCGCCGCCGACGTCGCGGTGCCACGCGGCGGAAAAGGGTTCGACGGGCCGGTGCCCGGGCTTGTAGCTTGCAGTCGACCGTGACACCGCCCGAGGAGGTGAGACCCGTGAACGCTGTATCGACGTGGGTGCTCCCCCTTTCCGTCACGGCCTGCGATTGACGTAGGTGTCGCCGGGAGCGCCTCGACCACAAGGCACTCCCGAAAGGCAACACCCATGCATTCTCTGCAGTTCACCGCCGAGTCGTCGTCGAACGGCGTGCGCGAGCGCGATTTCACCGTGGGCGGCGTCCCCGGCGTCCTCTGGTCGCCGGCCTCCGGCGCCGATCGGGCACCCCTGGTCCTGATGGGCCACGGCGGCGGCGCCCACAAGAGGCATGCGGCGATGGTGGGCCGGGCCCACCTCCTCGTGAATGGTTGCGGTTTCCATGCCGCCGTCATCGACGCGCCCGGTCACGGCGACCGGCCGCGCAGCGCGCACGACGAACAGGCCATCTCCGAGCTGCGCAGGGCGCAGGCGGCGGGCGAGCCCGAGGGCCCGGTCGTCGTTCCGTACAACGCCCGTCTGGCGGAGCTCGCCGTGCCCGAGTACCGGGCGGTCCTCGACGCCCTCCAGGAACTCCCGGAGATCGGCGCCGACGGGCCGGTGGGATACGTCGGCGTCGCCATGGGTACCGCGATCGGGGTGCCGCTGGTGGCGGCCGAGCCCAGGATCACGGCCGCCGTCTTCGGCATGATGTGGCCCGATGCCCTGTTGGAGGCGGCGAAGCGGATCACCGTGCCGATCGAGTTCGCCCTGCAGTGGGACGACGAGCGCATCCCGCGCGAGGCCGGCCTCGCGCTGTTCGACGCCTTCGCCTCGGAGGAGAAGTCGTTGCACGCCAATGCGGGCGGGCACGCGAACTGGCCGAGGTTCGAGGCCGACAGCGCCACCCGGTTCTTCGCCCGTCACCTCGGCCGGGCGAGCTCCTCACCGGCCTGAGGCGAGCGGCAGCGGCGTCCGGTCCGCCGATCGGGCGCCGCCCCCGCGGCGGCGCGGCCGACGCCCGCTAGTCCTGGGTCAGTTCGACGAGTCTGGCGACCGTGTTCCAGTTGCGGGTCGTTGCGTCGATGCCCTTGAACACGGCGGGCCGGTAGAGGGCTTCGGCCAGTTTGGAGCGGCCCAGGCCGTCCGGAGCGTAGAGGTAGACGACCCGGTCGCCGATCCGGTACTCCTCCGGGAGGTACGCGGGCCCGTCGATCGCGGCGAACCTCTCCTCGCCCGGCTGTTCGGAGAGGAAGGTGGCGTGCAGCTGCCTGCCCTCCAGTTCGGCGGCCGGGAAGGGGCAGGCCTCGGCAACGGCCCGCAGGTAGTCCCCGTCGACCACCAGGCAGGCCACCGCGAAGCCGAAGCGGGCCTCGATCGCCCGCTCCAGCTCGCGGGCCAGGGCGGCCGGATCCTTCCCGGTGGTCGCGAAGACGGCGTTGCCGCTCTGCAGGTAGGTCTGCACGCCGGTGTGGCCGAGGCCCGTCAGGACCTCGCGCAGTTCGGCCATCGGGACCTGCTTGGCCCCGCCGACGTTGATTCCGCGCAGCAGGGCGGCGTACTTCTTCGTGGTCATGCCCGAACGATAGGACGGCGCGCCGACACCGGGGGAAGTTCGGCCTCGATGAGGTCGGCGGCCTGTCGCGCACCTCCCTCCGTGGCCATGCGGTGGCGGACGGCCTCGGCGCGTGCGGCGACCTCGGGGTCCCCGACGAGCGCGACGACGGCCTCGCGCAGGGTCCGGGCGTCGGCCTCCTCCATGGGGACGTGCCGGGCGACGCCGAGTGCCTGGAGGACGTCGGCGTTGCCGAACTGGTCGACTGCCTGCGGGACGGCGACCATCGGGGTGCCGGTGGCGAGGCCCTCCGCGCTGCCGCCGGCGCCCGCGTGGGTGATGAAGGCATCGGCCTGGCGCAGGATGTCCAGCTGGGGAACCCAGCGGTGGACCTCCACGTTGGCGGGGAGGGCGCCCAGTTCGGCCTCGTCGGTGAACTTGCCGATCTGGAGGACGACGTGCCAGTCGGGCAGGTCGCCGAAGGCTTCGACGCAGGCCCGGTAGAAGGCGGGCTGCCTGGTGAAGGTGGAGCCGAGGGAGACGAGCAGCACCTTCTTCCCGTCGGCTGCCGGGGGGCGCCGCCAGGTGCCCTGGTCGGCGCTGCGGTCGCCCTGACAGGCCCCGACGAAGGTGTACACGGACTCGTCGACGCGGTCGGCGTTCGGCTGGAGGGCGCGGGGGATGAGCACGATGCTGCGCCGTGGACGGCCGACGAACCGGTCGGGGTCCTCGTCGATGCCGTTCTCGTCGAGCCACTCCCGGAAGCGGGCGTAGTACGCGCGGCCCCGTTCGGAGGCCCGCAGCGCGGCCGTCATCGGTGCCGCGACCTCCTCCTCGTACCCGGTCCAGGCGACGAGGTTCGGGGAGAGGGACACGGCGGGGACGCCCCAGTGGTGGGCGAGGACGGGCGCCGGGTAGGAGGTGATGTCGTGGAGGACGAGGTCGGGTGCGTCGCCCTCGAAGGCGGCCGCGAGCTGCGGCAGGGCCTGGACGGCGTCGTCCAGGAACGGCTCGATGTGGTCGATGAGCTCGGTGCCCCAGGCCTCGGGCTCGTCGTCGGTGGGCAGGGTGGACTGCCAGATCACCGGTGTGGCGCCGGTCTCCGCGATCTTCTCGGCGAAGGAGGCGGGGATCGCGTAGCTGACGCGGTGGCCGCGGGCGACGAGTTCGCGGATCACTTCGATGCTCGGGTTCACGTGTCCGTGGGCGGCGATGGAGAACATGGCGATGTGGGCGGGGTTCGCTGAGGTCATGCACCGAGGCTAACGAGACGATACGTCTCGTGCAACGGAGATTCGGCCAACCTCACCCACCTCCTCCACCCACCTCCCTCCACCCACCTCCCTCCGTCCGCCGCCCGGCACCGCCCGCGGCTGCCCGTTCGGATCGTCCGGATGCGAGACTTGGCGGATTCACGACGATCCGCATCCGGAGACACGGCATGGACGAGGCGCAGGCCCGGAACGTACTGACGGCGGCGGGCTTCACGAGGCACGCCGCTCTGCTGGCGCTGGGCGAGAACGCCGTGTTCGCGGCCGGCGACCTGGTGGTGAAGGTCGGCCGGGAGGCGTCGCTGCTGGAGCGGGCCGAGCGGGAGCTCGCGGTGGCGGGCTGGCTCGAAGAGGCCGGGATCCCCGCGGTCCGAGCGGCCGAGCCGAAGCCGCGGCTGGTGGCGGGGCACCCCGTGACGGTCTGGCACCGCCTTGCGGACGCGGTCCGGCCGGCCGGTCCCGAGGACCTGGCGGCGCTGTTGCGGCAGATCCACGCCCTGCCCGAGGCACCGTTCGCGCTGCCCGCGCGGGACCTGCTGGGCGGGGTCGAGCGCTGGCTGCGGCTGGCCGGCGAGGCCGTCGACCCGGCCGACGCGGCGTACCTGCGGGCCCGGCGCGACGCGTACGCGGGCGAGGTGGCCGCACTCACTCCGCATCTGCCGCCGGGCCCGATCCACGGCGACGCCCTTCCCCGCAACGTGCACGTGGGGCCGGACGGACCGGTCCTGGTGGACCTGGAGACCGTCTCGGCGGACCTGCGCGAGCACGATCTCGTGGTGACGGCCCTCTCCCGCGACCGGTACGGGGTGCCGGCGCCGTCGTACGAGGCCTTCGTCGCGGCGTACGGATGGGACGTGCGCGAGTGGGAGGGCTGCCGGGTGCTGCGCGGCGCGCGCGAGACGGCCAGCTGCGCCTGGGTTGCCCAGCACGCCCCGGCCAACCCCCGGGCGCTGGCCGAATTCCGGCGCCGGGTCGCCTCCCTGCGCGACGGCGACCCGGAAATGCGGTGGCACGCCTTCTAGGAAGTGCCGTACCAAGGTGCGCATATGAGACTGCACACCACGTTCCACACCGCCCGCCTGGGCGCGACCGAGTTCAAGGTCGTACGCCCCGCCCGGACTCCGGCCCGCGCGGTGCTCGTCGACACCTCCTGGTTCCTGAACGGCCGGTTCGACCAGGAGGCCGCTCAGATCGCCGCAGGGCTCTGGGCCCTCGCCGCCACCTCGCCGCGCACCCTCGTACACCTGCCGATCCGGGCCAACGCGAAACACGGACCGGAGGGGGAGCCCCTGGGCCGGGGGCGCCCGCTCGACCTGGTCCTGCTGCACCACTCCCTGCAGTTCGCCCCGTCCCGCTGGAAGGAGCTCCGCGGCCGGCTCGGCCCCGGGCGGCCCCGCACCGTGGACCTGCCCGGCCCCGACCCGGACGCGGACCCCGGCGTACCGGACCTCCACCACCGGGAGAACCACGACCGGTTCCACCAGGACATCCACGGCGAAACGCTGTTCATGACGGGAAGCACCACGATGTTCCGGATGGGCGCCGGACTCTTCGCCGACCTCGCCCGCAGGGGCCCCGGCCAGCTGTTCCACCACCCGGGCACGCATTACTGCCGAAGCCTGTACTGCCACCCCCACGACCGCGACCTCCACCTGGAGTACTGCGAGGAGTGGCCCGCCGGGCACTCCGACGGTCGCTCGTGATCCTGGCGGCCGGACGGCTCGCTTCGGTGGCTGCCGGAGACCGGGAGGCGCTCAGTCCGCGTCGGATCCGGTCTTCCAGGCGAGGCGGAGCCGCTCTGCGGCATCGACGGCCTGGCCAAGACCCGCCTGGTAGGCCGGCTCCCAGGCCGTCCGGTCATTCAGGTCCGAGCCGAGTGCGCGTATCGATGCCGGACCGGGCTCGACGGTCACCGCTGTGTGCGCGGCGGCGACCGCAAGCTCCCGGTGGAGCAACTCGCGGGGGAACAGGTGCGCCTGCGGGTCGATGACGACGAGCGTACGGGCTCCGGCCGCGAGTCCGGCGTTGGTCGCCGACCGCAGGGAGCCGTCGATGTAACGGCGGCCGTTGACGGTGATCGGCGGGTAGATGCCCGGGAAGGCCGTGCCCGCCGCCACGGCGGAGGCCAGCGGTACGCCACTCGCGCGGTCGAAGACCTCCTGCTCGCCGGTCTCGGCGTCCGTCACGGGGATGAGCAGCTGCCGGTCCGGCCATTGGGCCGCGCCGACCATGGCGCGCATCCGGGCGACATGCGCCTGCTCGGGGCCGGTCTCGGCGGCGAGCGCGATCCGGCCCACTCGACGCCGCGCCCCCGCCGGGTCCGAGGCGGCATCACCGAGCACGGCGAACGCCTCGCGCAGCCGACGCCCGTCCACCTGGGGAGGAGTGCCGTCGGAGTCGGCGGGGCGCACGGGAGCGGCGAGCCGCTCGGGGTCCTGACCGGTGGCCAGCAGTGCGGCGGTGATCGCGCCGGCCGAGGTGCCGACGATCAGATCGGCCCCGCCGAGATCCACCCCGGCGCGGCGCAGTCCGCAGACGAGCCCAGCCGTCCAGGCCGTGCCAACGGGACCTCCGGCGCCCAGTACGAGTGCCCGCCCGAGTGAGTGCATGACCGTCCCCTTCTCGATATGGGAACTGCGGCCGCCGGCCGCAGCTCTCGACACCGGCCCGCGAACCGGCCGAGGCAGGAGGCATCGAGGCCGTGCCGGATCGCCCGGCCCGCGGGTCAGGCCGAGGCCGGCAGCAGGCTCCGCAGTGGCCACGCCGGGTCGATCACCGCGTCCGGAGTGCCCTGGCGGCGCAGGTACGACTGGAAGTCGCGGGCCCAGCGCTCGTGCCAGCCGCCCTGGCGGGCGTGCAGATCGGCCGGGGTCAGCGCCGCCACCTCCGGGTGGCGGGCGGCTATCGCGCGGGCCACCTGCACCGCGGCCAGCGCGTCCGCACCCGCGTCGTGCGCGCTGTCCAGGGTGACCCCGTACACCCCGCACACGGCCTCCAGGGTCCGCTTGCCGCGCCGGTAGCGGTCCACGGCCCGGTCGATGGTCAGCGGGTCCACCACCGGCCCGGTCGGTGCCCCGCCCAGCCGGTCGGCCAGCGAGGGCAGCCCGTGCCGGGCCAGCTCCGCCGCCAACAGGGTCAGGTCGAAGGCCGCGTTGTACGCGACGACCACCGCGCCCCGCCGCCAGTGCCCGACCAGCGCCCGCGCGACCTCGTCCGCGACCTCCCGCACCGGGCGGCCCTCCGCCACGGCGCGCTCCGTGCTGATCCCGTGGATCGCCGAGGCGCCCTCCGGGATCGGTATCCCCGGATCCGCGAGCCAGACGCGCCGTTCGCGCACCTCACCGGCCCGCACCTCGACCACCGCCGCCGTGACGATCCGCGACTCCCCCGGTTCCGTACCGGTCGTCTCCAGGTCGAATCCGATCAGCACGCCGCCGTGCCAGCCCCCCATGCCGCGCCAGTCCTCCACCCCGTGCCCCTCCCCCGTACACCTTCGGTCAACGACTTTCAGCCTGCCACGGGGCACTGACAGTCATGACACCGGGCGGGAGTCCTGCCAGATCGACTCGAATTCCTCACGGTACGTCGGGAACAGCCCGTGCTCCGTGTCCCGCGAGGAGCCGCGGGTACCGCCGCCCCGCAGGACCAGCACCGGCGCCTCCATGCCGCGCGCCCGGCGCAGGTACGACTGCACGACCGCGATGCCCGAGGACTCCCCCTCCACCAGGTAGGCGGTGAAGCGGGGGGTCTCGTCGAAGACGTGGATCTCGAACCGCGAGGGGTCCCGCAGCCCCGCCCGCACCCGGCGCACGTGCAGGATGTTCATCTCCACCGAGCGGCTCAGCTCGCCCTTGCGCAGGCCGAGCTCGCGCTCGCGCCGCTTGACGGCGCTGCTGGCCGGGTTCAGGAACAGCAGCCGGACCCGGCAACCGGCCTCCGTGAGCCGCACGAGTCTTCGGCCCGAGAAGTTCTGCACCAGCAGGTTGAGCCCTATGCCGATGGCGTCGAGCCGCCGGGCCCCGCCGAACAGGTCCTCCGCCGGGAGCTGGCGCTGCAGCCTCACCCGGTCCGGGTGGACCGAGATGACGTCCGCGTACCGGTCGCCGACCAGGTCCTCGACGGCGTCGATCGGCAGCCGGTCCGCGGCCGGGGATCCCGAGCCGCCGCCCAGCACCTCCAGCAGCCGGGCCGAGGCGCGCTCCGCCTGCTCCAGCACCGCCCGCGACAGGGCGCGGTTGCGGGAGACGACGTTCCGGGTGACCTCCAGCTCGTCGAGCGCGAGCTCGATCTCCCGGCGGTCGTCGAAGTACGGCTCGAAGCACGGCCAGTGCTGGACCATGAGCTCCCGCAGCTGCGGGAGCGTCAGGAAGCTCAGCACGTTGTCGTCGGCCGGGTCCAGCAGGTAGCCCTTGCGCCGGCTGACCTCGCGGACCGCGACGGCGCGCTGCACCCACTCCTGCCCGGCGGGCCCGGCGGCCGCGACGACCCAGTCGTCCCCTCCGTGCACCGGCTCGTAGATCGGCCGCAGCACCGCGCCGACGACGGCGCGCAGCCGCTGTTCGATCAGGTTCAGCCAGATGTAGGCACGGCCGGCCCGCTGCGCGCGGGTGCGGACCTCGCTCCACGCGTCCGCGCCCCAGTCCAGTTCGGCGCCGGCGCCGGCGCCCACGCTCCCGGCCGGCGGCGGGGCCAGTGACACCGCCCCGGCCGGCACCCCCGCGGGTGCTCCGCCCGACACCCCGCCGGAGACCCCGCCGGGCGCACCACCGGGTGCACCTCCTGGGGCGTCCGCCGGGCCGCCCTCGTGACCGCTGTCACCAGGGGGCAGCTCCAGACCTCCCGAGCTCACCCGTGCACCGCCTTCTGCGTCTGGACGCCCGTCTCCAAGTGATCACGGAAGGGTACTCCGAGCTCGGCGCCCGGTGCAGCCCGATGGCCCTTACACCGGTGGTCCGTTGACCCATTATCGGATGCCCGCATAGTCCGCTGACCCGCATATCAGCTCTCCGGGTCACCCGGTAGGAGCATCCCAAGTCCCCGCGTGCGGGCCCACTTTCGGGGAAGATCTGGCAGAGACGTGGTCCACGCCGGATCAGCACCGAACAGCAACGCGACACCGAGGGGAAGAGTCGTATCCATGCAGGTCTGGCCGGGACAGGCGTATCCGCTCGGCGCCACGTACGACGGCGCCGGCACCAATTTCGCGGTCTACTCCGAGGCCGCCCGACGCATCGAACTGTGTCTGCTCCACGACGACGGCTCGGAGACGGCCGTCGAACTGCGCGAGACGGACGCCTTCGTGCGGCACGCCTACCTGCCCGGAGTGATGCCCGGGCAGCGCTACGGCTTCCGCGTGCACGGGCCGTACGAGCCGGAGCGCGGGCTGCGCTGCAACGCGGCGAAGCTGCTGCTGGACCCGTACGCGCGGGCCATCGCCGGGAGCGTCGACTGGGGCGAGGAGGTGTACGGCTACCACTTCGGCCGGCCCGATTCGCGCAACGACCTCGACTCGGCGCCGCACACGATGAGTTCGGTCGTGGTGAATCCATACTTCGACTGGGCCAACGACCGCCCGCCGCGCCACGAGTACCACCACACCGTGCTGTACGAGGCGCACGTCAAGGGGCTGACCATGCGCCATCCCGATCTGCCCGAGGAGCTGCGCGGAACGTACGGGGCACTGGCCCATCCGGCGGTCATCGGGCACCTGACCAAGCTCGGGGTGACGGCGCTGGAGCTGATGCCCGTACACCAGTACGTGAATGACCACCGGCTGGTCGACGACGGGCTGAGCAACTACTGGGGCTACAACACGATCGGGTTCTTCGCCCCGCACAACGGCTACGCCTCCGGTGACCGCGGACAGCAGGTGCTGGAGTTCAAGTCGGCGGTGCGGGCCCTGCACGAGGCCGGGATCGAGGTCATCCTCGACGTGGTCTACAACCACACCGCCGAGGGCAACCATCTGGGCCCGACGCTGTCCTTCCGCGGGCTGGACAACGCCTCGTACTACCGCCTCACCGACGATCCCCGGCACTACATGGACACCACGGGGACCGGGAACTCGCTGCTCATGCGGTCCCCGCACGTGCTCCAGCTGATCATGGACTCGCTGCGCTACTGGGTGACCGAGATGCATGTGGACGGGTTCCGCTTCGACCTCGCCGCCACGCTCGCCCGGCAGTTCCACGAGGTGGACCGGCTGTCCTCGTTCTTCGACCTGGTCCAGCAGGATCCGGTGGTGAGCCAGGTGAAGCTGATCGCGGAGCCCTGGGACCTGGGCGAGGGCGGCTACCAGGTGGGGAACTTCCCGCCGCTGTGGACGGAGTGGAACGGCAAGTACCGCGACACGGTACGGGACCTGTGGCGCGGGCAGCCACGGACGCTGGCGGAGTTCGCGGGGCGCCTGACCGGCTCCTCGGACCTCTACCAGGACGACGGACGCCGCCCGCTGGCCTCCATCAACTTCACCACCTGCCACGACGGTTTCACCCTGCACGACCTCGTCTCGTACAACGAGAAGCACAACGAGGCCAACCGCGAGGGGAACCGGGACGGCGAGACCCACAACCGGTCCTGGAACTGCGGGGCCGAGGGGCCGACGGAGGACCCGGAGATCCAGGAGCTGCGCCAGCGCCAGATGCGCAACTTCACGGCCACGCTGATGCTCTCGCAGGGCGTGCCCATGCTCAGCCACGGCGACGAGTTCGCCCGCTCGCAGGGCGGCAACAACAACGCCTACTGCCAGGACAACGAGCTGTCGTGGGTGAACTGGCCGGAGCCGGGCAAACCGGCCCCCTCGCTGCTGGAGTTCACCCGGCGGATGGTGTGGCTGCGCCGCGACCATCCGGTCTTCCGGCGGCGCCGTTTCTTCCACGGCCGGCCGGTGGAGGGCACCAACGACGAGCTCTCCGACATCGCCTGGTTCACCCCGCACGGGGAGCCGATGCGGGCCCGCGACTGGCAGGCGCAGCACGCGCGCTCACTGACGGTGTTCCTCAACGGGGAGGCGATCTCCGAGCCTGGCTCGCGCGGCGAGCGGATCACCGACGACTCGTTCCTGCTGATGTTCAACGCGGGCGCCGATCCGCAGGACTTCACGATCCCGGCCGGGCACGGGGCGCAGTGGCGGCTCGTCGTGGACACGGCGCGGCCGGACGTACTGCCACCCGGCACCGGACCGCAGTACGCGGCCGGGGACCGGGTGGCGCTGACGGGACGGTGTCTGGTGGTGCTTCAGCGCCCGGCGTAGGACGGGCCCGAAGCGCCGGGCGGGCCCGGCGGGGCCGGCGGGCTGCCGGTCAGGTCCGGGGAGGCGGTCTGCTGCGCCGGGATGAAGGCCCGTGGCGCGGCGGGGTGCGCCCGGGCGGCCGGCACCCGGGTCGCCAGCGCCAGCAGCAGGGCCGCCGCGGCCGCCCCGACGGCGACGGCGAAGGCCCCGGCGGGCCCGTACCACTCGGCGAGCCGTCCGGAGGCGGCGAGCGCGGCGGCCTGCCCGGCCACGAGCGAGCTGGCGGCGAAGGCCGTCGACTCGGCGAGCCGGGCCGGCTGCACGGCCCGCTCGGTGAGGGCGAACGCGGTGATCAGGTGCGGGGCGTAGGCGGCTCCGAGCACCGTGACGACCGCGTACAGCGGCCACAGGCCGTCGGTGAAGAGCAGCGGTACGGAGAGCACCAGCGCGGCGCCGGTGGCCGCGCGCCAGCGCTGCCGCAGCCCGAACCGGGCGGGCAGCGCGCCGAGGCCGAGGCCCACGGCGGCGCTGACGACACCCATGGCCGCGTACACGATGCCCGCCTGGCCGGGGACGCCCAAACGAGCGGTGAGGGCGGCGATTCCGGCCTGGCAGGCGCCGAACATGGCGCCCTGGAGGAACAGGGAGCCCCGTACCGCGTACACGACGCGCGGGTGCCGGGCCCGGCGGCCGGCGCCGGCCGTCCCGCGCTCACCCCGCGGGGTGCGCTGCGGTGCTCCCGTCCCGGCCGTGACGGCGGCGGTCGGGTGCAGGGCGAAGGCGCTGCCGAAGACGGCGACGAGGGCGGCGGCGCCGCCGAGGGCGACCGCGGGGTGCAGGGCGAGCGCGGCGAGCCCGACGAGCGCCGGTCCGAAGACGAAGGAGACCTCGTCCAGGGTGCCTTCGAGGGAGTGCACGGCGCCCACCACGCCCTCGTCGGTCCCGGCCCGGTGGGCGAGGGCCACGGAGCGGGTCCGGGCGAGCGGCCCGATCAGCGGTACGGAGGCCCCGGTGACGGCTCCGATCGCGGCGAGCGGGGCGGTGGCGAGGCCCGTGAGGGCCCCGGCGACCAGGGCGCCGGTGGCGACTGCGTTGACCGCGGCGGCGGCCAGAACCACGGGCCGCTGCCCGTGGCGGTCGGCGAGCCGGCCCAGGACGGGCCCGAAGACCACCTGTCCGGCGGACAGGGTGCCGCCGACGATGCCGGCGGTGGCGAGGGAGCCGCTGGTCTCGGCGACCAGCAGGACGCTGCCGAACTGGGACATGGCGACGGGGAGTCGCGCGAGGAAGGAGAGGAGCGGGAGGAGGGGCCCGGTCAGGGCGATGACTCTTCGATAGGTGTTGACGGTTCCGGCCACTCGATCAACGCTAACGCGACGCAGTCACCCGGATGCATTGGGTCATGGCACGGAATCCGGCAAGGTGGGTACGTACGTTCTCATGAGCCAGCCGTACGCACGCACCCGAATGGAATCTGCTGTTCCGGCAGTCGTCACCCCGGCGCCATCCACGGCCCCGCGGCCCTGCGCCCCGACCTCGACGTACCGGCTCCAACTGCGGCCCGAGTTCCCCTTCGCGGCGGCCGAAGCGGCCGTACCGTACCTCGCCTCCCTCGGCGTCTCGCACCTGCACCTCTCGCCCGTCCTGGAGGCGGTGCCCGGCTCGGCGCACGGGTACGACGTCACCGACCACTCCCGGGTCCGCACAGAGCTCGGCGGCGAGGCGGGACTGCGGGCGCTGGCCGCGGCCGCCCGCGCCCACGGGCTCGGCCTGGTGCTGGACATCGTGCCGAACCACATGGCGGTGCCGTCGCCGCTGCGGCTGAACCGGCCCCTGTGGGAGGTCCTGCGGGACGGGCCGGCCTCCCCGTACGCGCGCTGGTTCGACATCGACTGGACGGCGGGCGGCGGCCAGGTGCTGCTGCCGGTGCTCCCCGGGCCGCCCGAGCCCGGCGCATTCACGGCCGACCCGGACTACGGCGTGCTGCGCCACGGCCGGCTGGAGTTCCCGCTGCGCGCGGGCACCGTGGGGCTGGCGATGCCGGAGCTGCTGGCGGCGCAGTGGTACCGGCCGGCCTGGTGGCGTGACGCCCGTACCGATCTCAACTACCGCCGGTTCTTCACCATCTCGGATCTGATCGGGGTCCGGGTGGAGGACCAGGAGGTCTTCGCGGCGACGCACGCGAAGGTGCTGGAGCTGGTGCGGGACGGGGTCGCCGACGGGCTGCGGATCGACCACGTGGACGGGCTGGCGGACCCGGAGGGCTACCTGCGGCGGCTGCGCGCGGCCGTCGGCGAGGGGTGCTGGGTGGTGGTGGAGAAGATCCTGGCCCGCCAGGAACGGCTTCCGCCGCGCTGGCCGGTGGCGGGGACCACCGGGTACGACGCGCTGCTGCGGGTGGACGGGGTGTTCACCGACCCGGCGGGCGCCGCCGATCTGGCCCGCCGGTACGCGCGGTTCACGGGGTCCGCCGGCTGGGAGGAGACGGCCCGGGCGTGCGCGCGGGAGGTGCTGACCGGCGATCTCGCCGCCGAGCTCGCCGCCCTGGAACGGGCCGCCGGTCCCGGACTCGCCGCAGGCGTGCGGGAGCTGCTGATCGCCTATCCGGTCTACCGGCCGTACCCCGGCGAGCCGGGGCTCTCCCCGCAGGCCCTGGCGGAGGCCGCCGCGCCGGCCGGTCCGGGCGCGGTGGCCGGCGTACGGGACCTCGTGCTGCGCGATCCGGCCTTCGCGGCGCGCTTCGCCCAGACCTCGGCGGCGCTGCGGGCCAAATCGCTGGAGGACCGCGCCTTCTACCGGCACGCCCCGCTGCTGTCGGCCGCCGAGGTCGGCGGCGACCCGGGACGGCCGGCGCTGTCCCCGGCGGAGTTCCACGCGTACTGCGCCGAACTCGACCGGGACTGGCCCGCCTCCGGGACGGTGCTCTCCACGCACGACACCAAGCGCAGCGCGGACGTCCGGGCCCGGATCTCCGCGCTCTCCCAGACCCCCGCGGTGATGGGCCGCCCGCCCGGGGCCGATCCCCAGCTGGCCTGGGTGGCACGGCAGACCGCGTTCGGCCTCGGGGAGGCGCCCGAGCGCGCCGAGCGCCTCGCACAGGCGCTCCTCAAGGGCGTCCGAGAGGCGGCCCTGCACACCAGCTGGACCGACCAGGACCCCGCGTACGAGGCGACCGTCGCGGGGTACGTACCGGACCCGGAGGAGCTCGCCGAGCCTGCGGAACTGGCCGCGGCGGCCCGGGCCAACCTGCTCGGCATGACGCTGCTGCACCTGGCGATGCCCGGCGTCCCGGAGGTCTACCAGGGCGCCGAGACGGAGTACCGGGCCCTGGTCGACCCGGACAACCGGCGCCCGGCGCGGTTCCCCCGCGAGATCCTGGCCCGGCTGGACGCCGGGGCCGCGGCGCGGGGGCAGGCGGAGGAGAAGCTCGCGCTGACGGCCACCCTGCTGCGGCTTCGCCGGGACCGGCCCGCGCTGTTCACCGGGTACACCCCCCTGTCGGCCCGGGGCCCGGCCGCGGAGCACTGCCTGGCCTTCGCCCGCCCGGCCGGGCTCGTCGCGGCGGCCACCCGCCTCTCGCACCGGCTGGCCGGTGCCGGGGGGTGGCGGGACACCGCCCTGCCCCTCCCGCCAGGGCGGTGGACCGCCCCCCTGGACCCGGGGGCCGCCTACGAGGGCGAGGTCCGGCTCGCGGAACTGCTGGCGGCCCGCCCGGTCGCGCTCCTGCTGCGCGACGGCGGCGGGGCCCGCGAGTAGCCCGGCGAAGGCGGCTGCGGCACCGGCCAGCGGAACCCGCGAGAACACGGCGAGGGGCCGGTGCCACGGCGGGTCGGGGGAGAGCAGCACGCAGCCCTCGCCGAGGGGGCCCCGGACCGAGTGGGCCGGGGCCACGCCGATGCCGACGCCGGCGGCGGCCATGCGCACGGCCGTCGAGGTGTGCTCGGTGCGCAGGACGGTGCGCGGGGTGAAGCCGGCGGTGCCGCACGCCCATCGGAAGCGGTGGGCGAGGCCTTCCTGTCCCTGGCCGGCCGCGGCCTCCACCAGCAGTAGCCCGTCCCGTGGCGGCGGCCTCGGGGCAAGGCGTTGGCCAGGGGTTTTCGGGAAAGTGTGGGGCGCGCGGAGCAGTAGGGGGCGTGCACGGCGGGCATTGCATCAGACGTGAACCTCCTCCGTGACATGCGCTACCCCACTCCGTCCGAACTGGCGCTGGCCGCCCGCACGCTGGTGGATGAGCACCCCGGCCACGCCCGGCTCCGCCGGGCCGGCACCTCCCGCGGCGGCCGGCCCCTGTGGCTGCTCTCCGTCGAGCCGGGCGGACGCCCGCTCGGCGCGGGCGTGCTGGTGGTGGCCGGGGCCCACGCCAACGAGCCCGTCGGCGGTGCCACCGCGCTCGACCTCGCCCGGCGCGTCCTGCACGACCCGGCGATCCCGGCCGGCCGCGGCTGGCACTTCCTGCTGTGCGCCGACCCGGACGGGGCGGCCCTGCACCGCACGCCCCGCCCCGCCTCCCTGCTCGACTACCACCGCAACTTCTTCCGGCCGCCGGGCCCCGAACAGCCCGAGTGGGCGCCGTCTTTACTGCCTCCGGACCGGCTGCCGCCCGAGACGCTGGCCCTGACCGCCCTCATCGACGAACTGCGGCCCGTCCTCCAGGTCTCCCTGCACGGCACCGACCTCGGCGGGACCTGGGTGCAGCTCACCCGCGACATACCGGGACTCGCCGAACCCTTCGCCGCATCGGCCGTCGATCTGCGCATCCCGGTCGAGACCGGAGCCTCGGACGCGGCCGGCTGGCCCTCCCCGGGGCCCGGGATCTTCGTGATGCCGCGGCGCGGGGCGGATGCCCCCGGGGCGTTCCACCCCGAGGACACCCGGCTCAGCACCTGGTACCACGCCCACCGCTACGCCGGCACCACGGCCATCGTCGAAGTCCCCATGTGGGCCTCGGACCTGGTGGACGACCCCGCTCCGCATCCGGACCCGCGCGGCGCGCTGCGCCTGCTGGCCGGGCGGCTCACGGCGGACGCCGCGCTCGTGGCCCGCGTACGGGACCGGGTGGGCGAGGTGCCGGGGCGGCCGGACACCGGACCGGGTGATGTACGGGCGGGTGCGGGGCGGGACGCGGGTACGGTTGGGGCGGACCCCGCAGCGGCGGACCCCGAAGCGGCCGCCCTGCTGCGCGCCGTCGACTGGACGCTCGCCCTGATCCCCCGGATCGCCGTCGAGTGGACCGGCGCCGGGGCACCCGCCGAGGCCACGGCGGCCGCCATCGCCAGCATCGACGCCTTCGGGCGGCGCCTGTCGCTGCGCGCCGCCGCGATGCTGCTGCGGGTCCTCCGCTCCCAGGGCCACCCGGCCGCCCCCGGGCTGGACCGGCTGGTCACCGGCTGGTGCGAGGAGTTCGCCGCCCGGTTCCAGGCCCGGCGGATCCCGGTGGCCACCCAGGTCGAGCACCAGTCCCGTACGGTCCTGGCGGCCTACGAGCGGCTCGTGGCGGCGGGAACGGCCGGGACCGCCGGGGCGGTCAATGCCTAGCCTCCCCGGGTTGTCCGGCCGGTACGGCGAGGGTGTAGCGGCGCTTGTGCGCACCGGTGGCGCCGAGCCGGTCGTAGAAGCGGACGGCGCCCTCGTTCCAGTCCGGGGTCTGCCACTGGACCTGGTCGATGCCCAGCTCGCGCGCGAGGCCGGCCACGCCTTCCATCAGGGCGGCGCCGAGGCCGTGGCCGCGGGCCTCCTCGGCCAGGTAGAGGCAGTCCATGTGGAGGTAGTGGCGCGCGTCCCAGAACGCGAACTCGGCCGAGCAGGCGGCGTATCCGGCGACCGTCCCGTCCGGGGCCTCGGCCAGCAGCACCCACAGCCGGGCGTCCGGGGCGAACAGGTGCGGCCCGAGCCGGTCGGCCAGGCCGGCGGGCCGGGGTGCGGCCTTCTCGTACGCGACGTGCTCGTGGACGAGTTCGACCAGACGGGGCAGGTCCTCGGGCCGCGCGGGGCGTACGGTGCCCGCGCGGCGCGCGGGCACGGGCGGGTGTTCCCTGGGGTTCTCGGCTTCCATGGGCACCATCATCGGCGCGGCCGCGATCCGGAGGGCAGCGCTTAGTGGGAGGAGAGCCGGAAGTTCATCCGGCCGAAACCGATCTGGTCGCCGTCGCGGACCGCGACCGAGCCGGTCACCCGGCGTCCGTTGACCGTGGTGCCGTTGGAGGAGCCGAGGTCCGTGAGCACCCACACGCCGTCGCGCATGCCGAGCTCGGCGTGCACCCGGGAGACCGTCTCGTCGGTGAGGCGCAGCCCGTTCCCGGGGTCGCGGCCGATCCGCAGGGCCCGGGCGCTGGGGTGCGGCAGCAGCAGCTTCGGCAGCCGCTCGGCGGTCCAGGCCCGCCGGAGCCCGGCGGACACGGCGGAGGCCCGGCCCACCCAGGCGAAGACGCGACGGGTCCACGGGCCTTCGCCGCCACGGCCCTCCAGGTCGGCGGTCAGGACCGCGAGGTCCTCGGAGCGGCGGGCGACGAGGGCGAGTTCCATCCGGCGCAGGAACGTGTCGTGGGACAGCTTCCCGAGGGCGGCACCCTCGCGGAGCTGGGTCAGCGCCCGGTCGCGCTCGGCGTCGGACAGGCGCGGAACCGGGAAGGCGGGGAACTCGAAACTCGACGTCACAGGGTGATTGTCGGCCCGTCAGGGCCGGAGTGTCCAGAACTCCTCCGGCCGTCCACGCGATGATGGGTCCGGCACACGATCCGGGTACCGCGGAGACGAGGGGAACCGTCCGTGCAGTTCGAGGTGTGGGCACCGCTGACAGACCGGGTCGCGCTGCGGCTGCGGGACGAGACGTACGAGATGGGAGGCGATCCGGACCGGCCCGGCTGGTGGGTCGTGCAGGCCCCGGCGGCCGACGGTGACCGGTACGGGTTCCTGCTGGGCGTGGCGCCCGGACCGGAGGCGGTCCGCCCCGACCCGCGCGGGCGGCGGCTGCCGGACGGAGCCGAAGGCCTTTCGGCAGTGGTGGATTTCGAGCCGATCGCCCCGCAGGCGGCGCCGCCCGGGGTCCGGCTCCAGGACGCGGTCCTCTACGAGCTGCACATCGGCACCTTCACCCCCGAGGGCACCTTCGACGCGGCCGCGGCCCGCCTCGGGCACCTGACCGCGCTCGGCGTCACGCACGTGGAGCTGATGCCGGTCTGCCCGTTCCCCGGCCGGCACGGCTGGGGGTACGACGGGATCGCGCCCTGGGCGGTGCACGAGCCGTACGGGGGACCGGCCGGGCTGGCCCGCTTCGTGGACGCCGCGCACGAGGCCGGCCTGGGGGTGGTGCTGGACGTGGTCCACAACCACCTCGGCCCGTCGGGCAACCACCTGCCGGTCTTCGGCCCGTACTTCACGGAGACCCACCACACCCCCTGGGGCGCGGCGGTCAACCTGGACGCCGCCGGCTCCGACGAGGTGCGCGCGTACCTGCTGGGCAGTGCCCTCGCCTGGCTGCGGGACTACCGGATCGACGGGCTGCGCCTGGACGCCGTGCACGCGCTCGCCGACGAACGGGCGCTGACCTTCCTGGAGGAGCTGTCCGCGGCCGTGGACGCGCTCGCCGCCGAGACCGGCCGGCCGCTGTTCCTGATCGCCGAGTCCGACCGGTGCGACCCGCGCACCACGACCCCGCGCGGCGCCGGCGGCCTGGGTCTGCACGCCCAGTGGAACGACGACTTCCACCATGCGCTGCACTGTGCGCTGACGGGCGAGTCCCAGGCCTACTACGCCGATTTCGCCGAGGCGCCGCTGGCCGCGCTCGCCAAGACACTGACGCGGGCGTTCTTCCACGACGGGACCTGGTCCTCGTTCCGGGGCCGCAGCCACGGCCGCCCGGTGGACCGGCGCCGGACCCCCGCGCACCGCTTCGTCGGCTACACGCAGACCCACGACCAGATCGGCAACCGGGCCCTCGGTGACCGGCTCGCCGGCTCGCTCTCCCCCGGACTGCTCGCGTGCGGCGCGGCGCTGGCGCTGACCGGGCCGTTCGTGCCGATGCTGTTCATGGGCGAGGAGTGGGCCGCGGGCACGCCCTGGCAGTACTTCACCGACCACCCGGACCCCGAGCTCGCCGAGGCGGTGCGCAGCGGCCGGCGCCGGGAGTTCGCGGCCCACGGCTGGAAGGCCGAAGAGATCCCGGACCCGCAGGACCCCGCCACCCGCGAGCGCTCCTGCCTGGACTGGACGGAGCCGGAGCGCGCCCCGCACGACCGGCTGCTGGCCTGGTACCGGACGCTGGTCACGCTCCGGCGCACGCTCCCGGACCTGCGCGATCCGGACCTGGCGGCGGTCCGCGTCGCGTTCGACGAGGAGCGCCGCTGGCTGACCTTCCGGCGGGGCGACGTACGGGTGGCCGTGAACCTGTCCGCCGAGCCGGTGACCATCGCGCTCGGCCGCAACGGGGTGCGGGTCCTGGCCGCCTGGGAGCCGGTCGAGCATCCGGGCGCCGACGGCCGCGTCCACGTGCCGGCCGAATCGGCCGTACTGCTGGGGCCGTGACGGCGTGCGTTCGGCCCGCCGCGCAGCCCTTGGCCGACGGCGGACCGCTCCGGTGGAGCCGGCCGGCCGGCGGACGGCGGACGCGGCGTCGTCCGGATCAGGCGCTCACTCCACGACGGCCAGCTCGCGCGGGGCGTTGTTGAGGCTGCGGCCGCCGTCCTCGGTGACCGTCACGATGTCCTCGATGCGCACCCCGAAGCGGCCGGGCAGGTAGATGCCCGGCTCCACGGAGAAGCACATCCCGGGGACCAGCGGCTGCTCCTCGCCCTCGACCATGTACGGGGGCTCGTGGGTGGTCACGCCGATGCCGTGGCCGGTGCGGTGGATGAACCGGTCGCCGTAGCCGAACTCGGTGATCACCGCGCGGGCCGCCCGGTCCACGTCCTGGCAGGCGATGCCCGGGCGGACGGCCGCGGAGGCGGCCCGCTGCGCCTCCCGGACGATGTCGTGGACGCGCTGCTCCTCGGCGCCCGGCTCGCCCACGTGCACGGTGCGCGAGATGTCGGAGCCGTAGCCGTGCTTGAGGCCGCCGAAGTCGAGGACCACCATGTCGCCGTGCCCGATGGTCCGTTCGCCGGCCTCGTGGTGCGGGTTGGCCCCGTTGGGGCCCGAGCCGACGACGGTGAAGTCCACCTGGGAGTGGCCGTGTTCGCGCAGCAGTGCGGCCAGGTCGGCGGCGATGTCGCTCTCCCGGCGTCCGGCGAAGGGCACCTGGAGGATCCGCTCGTACGCCGCGTCGGCGGCCGCGCCGGCCGCCGCGAGCCGCTCCAGCTCCCGTCGGTCCTTGACCGCGCGGAGCATCGGCAGGACGTCGGTGAGCGGGGCGTACGAGGTACCCGGCAACTCCCGCTGGAGGCCGAGCAGATGCAGGGCCCAGGTGTTGTCGCTGACCCCGAACCGGCCGGCCGTGTCGAGGAGCGGCGCGGCGACACCGTACGGGTTCCCCCCGTCGGCCCAGTCGCGCAGGGTCAGCGCGGGCGCCCCGGGGGCCTCGGCCGCATCGGGGGCTTCGAGGGCGGGCACGACGAGGACGGGGTCCTGCCCGGCGGCGAGCACCAGCAGGGTCAGCCGCTCGGTGTCCGCCGGCCGGTACCCGGTGAGGTGGGCGAGGTCGGGCCCGGGGGCGATGAGCAGGCCCGCCAGTCCGGCGTCGGCGGCGCTCTGTGCGGCGGCGGCCATCCGGGCGGCGTAGTCGGCGTGCGTGAACGGCTCGGGGGAGTCGGGTGCGAGGTCCATGGTGCGATCCTGCCGCCGGGCCGGGCCGCGCGCGAGCGGTTACCCGGCCGCGGCGAGCCGGGCGGCGAGGGCCGCGGCGGGCGGGGTCGGGGCGCCCGGCGCGAGGAGTTCCGTCCGGTGCACCAGGCGCGGGTCGGACACCGGTACGGCGGCGGCGGCCACCCGGCGGGGCAGCAGGACCAGCCCGTGCCCGGCGGCGGCCAGGGCGCACAGGGCGTGCAGGTCGGTGCCGTCGTAGCGCAGGGCCGGGGCGGTGCGGACGGCGGCGGGCGCAGGGGCCACGCCGGGGGCGTCGATCCAGCGGGCGTCGGCCAGGTCGTCCAGCCGCAGCGAGGCGCGGCCGTGGAAGGGGTGGCCGTCCGGGAGCAGCACGGCGAGCCGGTCCTCGCCGACGCCGGTGACGGTCAGCGGGGCCACGTCGGGCAGCCGCAGCGGGTCACTGGGCGCGGCGAGGCCGTCGACGAGCCCGAGGTCGCAGCCGCCGGTGGCGACGGCGGCCGGGACCTCGGCCGGCGGCAGCACCCGCAGCGTGACCCCGGTGGCCGGCAGCGCGGCGAGCAGCCGCGGCCCGACGGCGAGCGGGGACACGGCGAGGGTGACCCGTCCGGGCGGCGCGGCGGCCAGCCGCAGTACGTCGGCGCGGGCCGCGTCGAGCCGCAGCAGCAGGGGCACGGCGTGCTCCAGCAGCCGCGCGCCGGCCGGGGTCGGTTCGACGGGCCGCCGGGTGAGGAGCTCGGTGCGCAGGTCCCCTTCGAGGGCGGCGATGTGCTGGGACACGGCGGACTGGGTGTACCCGAGTTCCCGCGCGGCTCCGGAGAAGGAGGCCAGCCGGGCGACGGCGACGAAGGTGCGAAGCAGGTGCGGATCCATCCCCCCACCCTCCCACCGCACCGGGACCCGGCCCCCGGTGCGGTGGCCGCTGCGGCGGCCGGCCGGGCGTGGCTTCGGCGGGGGCGGGGCACGGGCTCCCTATCGTGGGTGGGTGAGCATCCCCAGTGGTCCGTCCGCAGCCGACGGCAGGCCGCGGCGCAGGTCCCGGACCGACTCCGCCGGGGCCGTGTACGGCTCCCTCCTCGCCACGTCCGTGGTGGCCACCGCCGGTACGGCCGGCGAGTACCCGCGGCTCCGGCTCATCGTCCTCCTGATCGTCACGGGGCTGGTGTTCTGGGCCACGCACGTGTACGCCCAGCTGGCCGGGGAGCGGCTGGTCGGGGAGCCCTGGAGCCGGCGCGAGATCCGCCGCGTCGCCGTGCACGAGTGGCCCATCGTCGAGGCCGCCGCCCTGCCCGCGGCCGCCGTCGCCCTCAGCGCCGCCCTCGGGCTGGACTACGTGGCGACGGCCTGGCTCGCCATGGGCGTGGCGGTGACGCAGCAGGTCGTCTGGGCGTGCCTCGGCGCCGCCCGCGCCGGGGCCACCCGCGGCCAGCTGGCCACCGAGGGGGTCGTCAACCTCGTCCTCGGACTGGTCCTCGTGGCCACCAAGGCCGCGCTGAAGCACTGAGGCGCGGAGACGCTGAGGCGGTGAGGCACCGAGGCAGTGATCAGCTCTGCTTATCGAGCGTGCAGGAACAATCGTTGGCGCTGCACCGGGTCGGGGTCGCACGATGATCGGCATGACCACGACACAGGCCCCTCAGAGCGCACGGACCACGCAGGGCGCACGGACCGCACGGATCGCCCTCGTCGGCGACCGCTCCCCGCACGTGAAGTCGCACACCCGGATCCCGCTCCTCCTCGACTCCCTCGCCTCCCGCGACGGGCTCGTCCTCGACGCGTACTGGATCCCCACCGGCGACGCCGTGGCCGAGGCCGCCTCCGGGGCACTGGCCCGGTTCGACGCCGTCTGGATGCTGCCCGGCAGCCCGTACGCCAGCGAGGCCGGCGCGCTCGCCGCGATCCGCGTCGCGCGGGAGGAGGGCATCCCGTTCCTCGGGACCTGCGGCGGCTTCCAGCACGCACTGCTGGAGTACGCGCGCTCGGTCTGCGGACTGGCCGGTGTCGCGCACGCCGAGAACGACCCGGGGGCCGGGGAGCTGCTGATCTCCCCGCTCGCCTGCTCGCTGGTCGGCCACGAGGGCCTCGTACGGGCCGAGCCCGGATCGCTCGCCGAGTCCGTCCTCGGCGCGGAGCGGTCCCTGGAGCGCTACCACTGCAGCTACGGGCCCGAGCCGCGGTACCTGCCGGTGCTCACCGCGCACGGGCTGCGGCTGTCGGGCCACGACGAGGACGGGCAGGCACGGATCGCGGAGCTGCCGGGACACCCCTTCTTCCTGGCCACGCTGTTCCAGCCCGAGCTGGCCGGGGACGGAACGCGCCCCCACCCGGTCGTGAGGGCGTTGGCGGCGGCGGCCGCGGCCCACGCCGCGGCCGGATAACGCGTGGCGGGACCACCCTCCTGATCAGATATGCTGTGCGTGCACATCGACGGGCGGCCCACCGCCCTTCGTGGTGGGTGTAGCTCAGTTGGTAGAGCACCTGGTTGTGGTCCAGGTGGCCGCGGGTTCAAGTCCCGTCACTCACCCTGATCCCCCGGGGTACGAGGTCTCCTCGTACCCCGGGGGTTTTTCGCGTCCGGGCACCCGCTCACCGGCTAGCCCCGCAGGAACGACTCCACCGCCGCGACGAAGGCGACCGGGGTCTCGTGCGGCGGGTAGTGGCCCGCGCCGGGGACGGGGTGGACGCGGCAGTCGGGGTACGAGACCTGCCACGTGGCGCGCATCACCTCCGGGGTCAGGGCGAGGTCGTGCTCCCCGACGAGGACCAGCACCGGGACCGTACTGCCCTTCACGGCGGCGGACAGGTCCAGCGGCGCCCAGCTCGCGAGGTACGCGGCGAAGGCCTCCGGGCGGGAGACGTCCAGGGAGTGCGCGACCATCCGGTCCAGCCAGTGCCGGCTCGCGCGGTGGCCGGTGACCAGGTCGAGGATGGTCCGCCGGTTGCCGGCACTGGCGGCGGCGCCGTGGAAGAGGGCGTCGGTCGCGTCGTCCATCTCGTACGGCGCGGCGGGGACCGGGTTGATCCCGATCAGCTTCTCGATCCGCTCGGGGGCCCGGACGAGGACCTGCTGGATCGCCTTGCCGCCCATGGAGTGCCCCATGAGGGAGAAGGTGTCCCAGCCGATCTCGTCCGCGAGCGCGAGGACGTCGTCCGCGATCTCGGCAAGGGTGTAGCGGCCGGCGACGTCCCTGCGGTCGCCGTAGCCGCGGTAGTCGAGGAAGGCGTACGAGAACCCCTCGGGGTCGAAGTAGTCCAGGACGGAACCCCAGTTGGCGGAGGTGCCGAACCAGTCGTGCAGCACGATGACCCGGACGGGACCGGTGCCGATCCTGCGGTGGGCGATGGCCATGCGTTCTCCCTCGGTGACGGGGTGACGGAGCCGGACGCCGTACGTTCTGCCCAGCCACACCCGCGAAGTCAACCCAAGCGTTGACTTCGCGGGTGCGAAAGCCGGGGCGGTCACCCCTGGGGGTGAAGGTCAGACGGTCTTGATCGCCGGGTCCGAGAGGCCGGGGGCGCCCGTTTCGACGTGGCCCGCGAAGCGGCGGAGGAAGGTGGTGTCCGCGTCGGAGACGACCTTGACGTCGTACCAGCGGCCCGTGGCGCTCAGGTCCACCGTGTACGCGGCCGTGCCGCCCGCCGCGACCCGCAGGGTCCGGGTCGCGCCGTCGTAGGCGTTGGTCACCGTGAGGTTGACCGCCGCCGAGCCGGAGTTGGCCAGCGTCAGCTGCAGGTTGCCGGTGGCCGCGTCGTGGCGGGCCGTGACCTCGGGGCCGGCCTTCTTCGCCGGGCCCTTCCAGGTCCGCAGGAACCCGTTCGGGCCCCAGACCGTGAGGTTGATCTGGTTGCCGGTGGTGCTGCTGGTGCTCCAGGTGTCCGAGAGGGTCTTGCCCGCCTCCACCGAGTAGGGCCAGGGGCCGTCCGTCCGGTTGCCCGAGGTGCTGTGGAAGTGCGCGCCGAGGGTGGGGCCGGAGGAGAAGGTCAGGGTGAACTTGCCGGTGGAGGGGGTGGCCTTGCCGTCCACGTACGGGGCGTAGCCCAGTGCACGGGTCGGCTTGCGGCCCGCCTCCTGTACGGGCAGCGCGCCCGTCGCCGGCGGCACCGGGTGGTAGGACGGGTGGGCGTTGTGGTCCGGCGGGACGTAGCCCGCCGTGGAGGGCAGGGCCGCGGGCGACGCGTCCGCCTTCGTGAAGTCGAACGCCGAGGTCAGGTCGCCGCAGACCGCGCGGCGCCACGGCGAGATGTTGGGCTCCTGCACGCCGAACCGCTTCTCCATGAAACGGATCACCGACGTGTGGTCGAAGGTCTCGGAGCAGACGTAGCCGCCCTTGCTCCAGGGGGAGACCACGATCATCGGGACGCGCGGGCCGAGCCCGTAGGGGCCGGCCGCGTAGCCGCCGCCGCCGGCGTAGAGGTCGCGGGTGACGTCGGCCGTGGACAGGCCCCACGCCGAGGATGCCGGCGGGTACGGCGGGACGACGTGGTCGAAGAACCCGTCGTTCTCGTCGTAGGTGATGAAGAACGCCGTCTTCGCCCACACCGCCGGGTTCGCCGTCAGCGCGTCCAGGACCTGCGAGATGTACCAGGCGCCGAAGTTGACCGGCCAGTTCGGGTGCTCGCTGAAGGCCTCGGGGGCGGCTATCCAGGAGACCTGGGGCAGCGTGCCGTTCACGACGTCGGCGCGCAGCCTGTCGAAGTAGCCCTCGCCCGCCTTGGCGTCGGTGCCCGTACGGGCCTTCTCGTACAGGGCGCTGCCCGGCTGGGCGTTGCGGTAGCTGTTGAAGTACAGCAGCGAGTTGTCGCCGTAGTTGCCGCGGAAGGAGTCGCTGATCCAGCCCCAGCCGCCGGCCGCGTTCAGGCCGTCGCCGATGTCCTGGTAGATCTTCCAGGAGACGCCGGCCGCCTCCAGGCGCTCCGGGTAGGTCTTCCAGCCGTAGCCGGCCTCCTGGTTGCCGAGGACCGGGCCGCCGCCGGTGCCGTCGTTGCCCGTGTGGCCCGTCCACAGGTAGTAGCGGTTCGGGTCGGTCGCGCCGATGAAGGAGCAGTGGTAGGCGTCGCAGACCGTGAAGGCGTCGGCGAGCGCGTAGTGGAACGGGATGTCGTTCCGCGTCATGTACGCCATGGTCGTCGCCGTCTTGGCCGGGACCCACTTGTCGTACTTACCGTTGTTGTACGCCTGGTGGCCGCCGGCCCAGTCGTGGTTGAGGCCCTCGACGAACTGCATGCCCAGGTCGCTGACCTGCGGGTTGAAGGGGAGGATGTCCTTCGTCCCGTTCGACTGGTAGAAGACGGACTTGCCGTTGTCCTGGAGGACCGGACGCGGGTCGCCGAAGCCCCGGACGCCCTTCATCGAACCGAAGTACTGGTCGAAGGACCGGTTCTCCTGCATGAGGACCACGACGTGCTCGATGTCCTGGATGGTGCCGGTGGTGCCCTGCGCCGGAATGGCGGCGGCTCGCGCGATGCTCTCGTTCAGCATCGCGGTCGCGGCGCTCGCGCCCGCGATCTGCAGGAACCGGCGACGATTGAGTTCAGCCATGGGGTGACGACCTCTGCGGGTGAGGGGGGGTCGAGGGGCGCCCCAAGGACAGCGGTCCCGGGGTACCGGCGGGAGATCGCTTCATGACGCGGCGCGGTACAGCTGGAGAACGGAAAGACCTCCCGGACGGTCCGCGCATCTGCTGAAATGACCTCCCAAACACACTGCACGGGGGGCGCAGAACAGATGGCGGGGACCGAGTTCGGGCATGCCCTCGGGCGATCCCGCGCGCTCTCCGGCCTGCCGGCTGCTCCGCTGGTGGCACGGTACGGGGAACTCGTCTCCGCGCAACAGGCCCTGGGCTTACGGCACATGGCCGACGTACTGGTTCCGGCCGGCGGACGGTTCCGGGTCCTCGACGGGATATTCGCGGTCGAGGGGCCGGGGCGGCGGCGCCACATCGGGGCGCGGACGCTGCGCGCGCTGCGGGCCGCCCCGGGGGACGCCGGCACGGGTGCCGGCGCGTCGGCGGCCGGGGCGGCACCTCTGCTGGAGCGGCTGACCGCACTCCAGGAGCAGGATCCGGCCGCGCTGCGCCGGATCCTGCTGTACCAGCTGGTGCGGCTGCTCCACGACCATCCCCGGGGGCACCTGCCCGAGACGGCCACCGGGTTCGGGGTCGACCCCGACGAGGCGGCCGCCCTGGTGCACGCCGCCGCCGGGAGCCCCCGGCTGGATCCGGTGCAGCGGGCCGCCGCCGAGGGGCTGGAGGACGCGTGGCTGGCCGGGCGGGTGCGCGCCGCCGCCCGCGACGCCGCCGCGCTGCCGCGGGCCGTGGCCGGCGGTGACCCGCTGCTGGCGCGGCGGCTGGCCGGGCTGGCCGGGCGGGTGCGCGCCGCCGACGCCCTGCTGGACGAGGCCCGGGAGCACGAGGCCCGGCGGGACCCGGACCGGGCCGCGGCGGCGTACGGGCGGGCGGCCCGGCTGGCCTGGGACTGCCCGCGCGCGGTGCGCGGCCTGGTCCGCACCCACCGGGCCGGCGGCGACGGGCGCCCCGGGCCGCTGGAGGCCCGGCCGGGGCCCGGCGGCGTCGACCTGCGCCTGCCGTCCGGCGCCGACCCGGACGCCACCTGGCGGGTGGTCCGGCTGACCCGCCGCGAACCGCTCACCACTCCGCTCCCCGAGGTGCCGGGTGCGCTCGGTGCGGGGCCGCTCGGAGCCGGTCCGCTGACCGATCCGCGGGCCCCGCTCGGGCGGGAGGTCCGGTACGTGGCCCTCCCGCGCGGGGACGCCCACGGCACCCCCCTGATCAGCGCGCCGCTGTTGGTGGCCCCCGAGGTCGCGCAGCTGCGCCTCGCCGACGGCAGGGCCCGGATCGAGGCCTCGTGGCTGCGGCCGCCCGGCGCGGCCGGGGTCCGGGTGACGCTGACCGGCCCGCAGGGGCGCACCGTGGAACTCGGCGCCCCGCTCCCCCTCGACCCGGCCGCTCCGGGCACCGGGCCCGGCGGGAGCACGTGGGCCGGTGCGGCCGGCGGCCCCGCCTCGGCCGGCAGCGGCCGTACGGCTGCCACCGCCCACGGCGCCCCCACGCCCGGTGCTGGCGGCGGCGAGGCCGCGGGCGACGCGGCCCACGGCACCACCGCCGGGGGCGGACGGGAGTCCGTACGGGCCGAAGGGCTGGCGGCCGGCGCCCACGTCCTGCGGGTGCAGTGCCGGTACCGGCCCGGCAACGGCGCGGACGAGGTGCTCTCCCCCGGGGTCGAGGCGCCGGTCACCGTGCACCACTGGCCCGATCCGGTGCTCGGCCTCGCCGCGGCCCCCCGGGACGCCGGCGGGCTGGAGTTCCGCTGGGCGGGGGGCGCGGGGGCCGACGTACGGCTGGTCGAGTGGCCGGGGGACGCCCCCGTTGAGGGCGCCGAACTGGCGGCCGCCGAACTGCCGCCGGCGCTGCCCTGGGTGGACGCGGCCGGGATCGCCGAGCCCCCGCCGGGCACGCTGGCCACCGTCAGCGCCGTGGCGGTCCTCGGCGAGCGGGCGCTGGCCGGGCCGGGCGTGGCGGTCGAGGCCCCGGAGGCCGTCGCCGGGCTGACGGTCCGGCGGACCGCCGCCGGGCGGGCCAAGATCACCTTCGACTGGCCCGACGGAGCGGGCCGGGTCACCGTCGCACTCACCCCCGAGCGGGGCGGCGAGCGCACCGAACACCCCGTCGTACGGGCCGTGTTCCTGCGCGAGGGGCTGGAGCTGCCGGTCGGCCCCGACGCCGTCCGCGTCACCGCGTACGCCGCCCCGCGCAGCGCGCTCGCGACCGCGGCCGCCCCGCGCGAGGCCGGCCAGGCCCTGCTCCCGGCCGACGTCGCCATCGCCTACCGGGTCGTGCCCGGGCTCCGGCGGATGCTGCGGCGCGGTCCGGCCGTGCTCCGGGTGACCCTGCTCGCATCCGGCGGGGATCCCGGCTCCGGACTGCCCGACTTCGTCCTCGTCGCCGCGACGGGCGGCGGGGCCCGGCCCCACCGGGCCGCCGACGGCACCGAGTTGTGCCGGGTGACCGGCGCAGAGCTCGCGGTCTCGGGGACCGTGGAGCGCGAGCTCGCCCCCTGCGCACCCGGCGGCCCGTACGCCGTGCGCGGTTTCCTCCTCGGCGGCCGTGCCGCCTCCGTCCGGCTCGACGAGCCCTCCCTCACCTCCCTGGTGGTCCGCTGACATGACCTCCGTCGTCTGCCCCTACTGCTTCGACCGTTCGGCCGCCGCGCGGCTGCCGTTCCGTTGCCAGATGTCCGCCACCGGTGTGCGCGGCGGCAAGCCCTGCACCGCTGAACTCGACGGGATATGGGCCGAGTTCATGGGGCCGAGCGTGCCGCCCGCGCTCAAGATGCGGGGTCCCGTCTTCTCCGCTCCGCGGGGGCTCGCCGGCCGGCTCGGCGGGGGCACCCGGGCGGACTGCCCGGCCTGCGGGGTGTCGACGCCGGTCCGGGTCTGCCTGCGCTGCCACAGCGACTTCCCGAGCGACTACACCGACCAGGACACCCGGATCATCGCCCTGCTCGGTCCCAAGGCGTCGGGCAAGAGCACGTACGTGTCGGTGCTGATCAACGAGTTGCGCAACCGGGTGGGCCGCGCGTACGGCGCCTCCATCACGGCGATGGGCGGCGAGACGCAGCGCCGGGACCGCGAGATGGCCGAGGACCTGTACGACCGGCTGCGGCTGCCGCAGGCGACCAGACCCGCGGCCCTGGGCTTCAACGACCCGCTGCTGTACCGGCTGAGCCTGCCGCTGCGCCGCCGGTTACGCGGGGACGGCAGCCGGCACACCGCGCTGGTGTTCTTCGACGCGGCGGGCGAGGACCTGGGCAGCGCCGAGGCCATGGACCGCTACACGCACTACCTGGCGGCCGCCGACGGGATCATCCTGCTGGTCGACCCGCTGCAGATGCGGGCCGTACGGGACCAGCTGCCGGTGGACTCGGGCCTTCCGCTGCCCACGGTGGAGACCCCGCCGCAGCAGATCGCGGCGGATCTGGCCGCGCAGCTGCGGGCCCACGGCCGGGGCACCTCGCGCGGCCGGGTCACCACGCCGGTCGCGGTGGCGGTGACCAAGACGGACTCCCTGTTCTCGCTGCTGGGGGACCACTCACCGCTGCGCCGCAACGCCGACCACGCGGGCGGCGCGGTGGACGACGAGGACCGGCTGGCGGTGCACGAGGAGATGCGGGGGCTGCTCGACGGCTGGGACTCGGGGGCCCTCTTCCGGCAGCTGGACCGCGACTTCGCGCAGCTGTCCCTGTTCGGGCTCTCGGCGCTCGGCTCCCCGCCACCCGCGCACGCCCCGGCCGACGCGCCCAAGTCGGGGCCCCAGCCGCTGCGGGTCGAGGATCCGCTGCTGTGGCTGCTGGGCCTGGGCGGGCTGCTGCCCCGTACCGGGACCGGCGGCACCGGCCGGCGCACGGCGGCGAGACCCGCCGCGAGCACGGGTGCCGTGACCGGCGGGACGCACGTTCCGGGAGGAGAGGCGTGAACCTCGCCCAACTGCACTACACCTCGGCCCCGCCGGGCCCCGACGGCTCCGGTTTCCGGTTCACCGCCGTCAGCCCCGGCGTGCCCGCGTCGCTGCTGCGCGAGGCCGAGCAGCTGATCGGGTACGAGCCGCCGCGGGACGCCCCGCCGCGGCCGAGCGCCGACCAGCTGGGTTCCTTTCCGCAGGCCCTCAGCCTGAACGTGCTCTCGGACGGCAGCCGGCTGCTGGCCCGCTCGGTGTACACGGGCGCCGACTACAGCGGCCGCTGGGGCAATTTCCACGCGCACGCGGTGCATCTGCCGCAGCCGGCGGACGCGGAGCGGCCCGCCGGGGGGCAGCTGCCGATCACTTCCTGGGGCTCGCCCCAGTGGGCGGCCGACTCCCCGCCGGCCGGGGCGCCCGTGCCGGTGCTGGCGTCGGTGCCCGCCCCCGGCCCGCTCGACCTCGGCAGGCTGGCGGCCTTCGTCACGGCCCGCGGGCAGTGGCTCGCCGGGTTCTTCGCCGACGTGCGCAGGCTCGCAGAGGATCCGGCCGCCCCGCAGCTCGTCCTGGTGGAGGAGGACAGCGAGGCCGTGGCCTGGTGGATCATGCTCGCGTGCAGTGTGCTGCCGCACCGGCGCGGGCAGTGGCTCACCTTCACCACGTACACCCGGCGACCCCAGCTCGCCCGGCAGCGGATCATCGGCGTGGTGCCGGAGGACGGTCTGGGCCTCGCCGGACAGGAGCACCGCTACCGGGTGTACGACCCGGCCCGCGCGTCCGCGCCCGCCGCGGTCCCCGACCCGTGGGCGCAGACCGCCGCGCTGATCTGGCGGGCGCAGCGGCAGGAACTCTTCGCGGACGTCCGGCGGCTGCCCGGCGCGCGCTCCGGGTCGGCCGGGGCGGCCGGGTCGTCGGGCGCGGCCGCCGCGCCCGGGACGGCCGGGCCGTACGAGGCGGGCCCGCTGGCCGCGCTCGCGCTCGCCGCCGGTGTCGGCCTGGACTCGGCGGCCCGCGCCGCGGCCGCCGACTGGGCCGCCGCACACCGCGGCGCACTGGACGACGCACGGCTGGCCGCGCTGGCCCGGGCGCTGGCCCGGCCGGCCCCGGACCGGGGGCCCGAGGAGGCCGCCGCGAGCGGTCGGCTGCTGACGGCCCTGGCCGGCTGGGCGCCCCCCGCGGTGAGCGAACCACTGGTGGAGCTCGCCCTGGCCGCCGCGGTCCGCTCGGGCGGCGCCGCCGTGCCCGCCGGGCTGCTGGGCGAGGCCGCGCGGCGGCGGCTCGCGGCCGAGCTGGGACCGGAGCTGCGCAGCGCGCTCACCGACCCGGCGCGCGAACCGGACGACCGGACCGGGCTGTTGCGGATCGCCGCCGAGCTGGGGGTGGACACCGCCGACCTGCTGCCCGAGGTGGCCCGGCGGCTGGCCCACGCCCTGATCACCGGGCCGGAGCGGACGTACGGGGAGGCCATGGGGGCCGCTCTGACGGAACTGCCGGGGCTGCGCCGGCTCGTACTCGACCGGCTCGACGGGCTCGCGGCGGGCGATCCGGCGGCCGGGGCCCGGCTGTTCGCCCGCACCCCGCTCCGGCTGACCGGGGACGAGGCGCTGCCGCACCTGCGGATGTGCGCGCTGGCGCCCGCAACGGCGGCCGGGGACCGGGTGAAGGCGCTGACCCGGCTCGTGGAGCACTCCGGTGCGTCGCTGGAGGAGGATCCGCTGGTGCTGCGGACGGCGATGCGGCTGGTGTGGGACGGGGAGCCGCCGGGTGCGGACGAGGCCTGGCTGGCCCTGTCCGCGCTGGGCGACCGGGCGCACCGGGAGGCCGGCACCTGGGAGCTGCTCGCGCGGGCGGCCGTGTCCGCCCCGGCGGGCGACCGGTCGGCGCAGGAGCTGGCGCCGGAGCTGCTGCGCCGGTTCCCCACGGAACTCCCCGCCGAGCTGCGGTCCTCGCTGCTGCTGCTGGAGCTGGCGCGGAACCTGCGGGTGCGGCGGACGGAGCCGGGCTGGGTCCGCCTGGCCCTGGAACTGGGCGCGGCCGGGCCCACGGCGACGGCGCGGGAGCACGCGTACGCGGAGGCGGCCGCACGGCTGCTCGCCGAGGACCGGCCCGGGAGCGAGGTGCGGGCGCTGATCGAGAGCAACGACGCCGAGCTGCTGGCGGCGTACCGCCGGGCCGCCCGGGAGCCGCGGGTCGCGGACCGGCTCAGGCTCGACCCCGCGTACGCGGCGGAGTGTTTCGCCACCTGGTCCTCGCAGCCCCAGGCGGGGGCACTGTGGCAGGAGACCCGCACCGATCTGCTGGACGGCGTGCTGCGGCCGGTCGTACGGGGCCTTCCGCCCGGGGAGCTGGCGGAGCTGGAGGAGGCGCTGGCCCGGCTCGGCGGCCGCTGGGCGGAGGACTTCCGCGGCTGGCAGCGGCCCGGCGCCTTCGGCCGGCTGCGCGGCCGCTTCGGCGGCTCGGGCCGGCGCGGCGCACGCGGCGCGCCCGCGACCCCGCCGTACCGCGGCGGCTCCGGCGGGCCGATCGCGCCCGGCGCCGACCCCGCCGACCCCGCCGGCCCCGCCGGCCCCGCCGGCCGCGCCGAGGACGGACGGCACCCGTGAAGGAAGGGAGCATGCCGGACATCGACCTCCTGTTCATCGCCCAGATCGTGGGGTGGGCCACGGGCGTGATCGCGGTGGCCATCTGTCTCGGGTACGGCCTGTGGCGGTTCACGGCCCAGGCACTGGGGGCCGCCGCGAACGCCTTCGCCGTGCGCACCCCCGGCTCCCCCGACCCGCGGATCACCCCGTACCCCGGGAAGGAACCGGCGCAACCCGCCTACTGGACCCGGCAGATGTGGACCGACGCGGCGGCCGCGGCGCGGGCCGGCGCGTACGCCGTGTGGTACCTGCTGGCCCACCACTGGCTGGACGAGATCGTCCGCCGGCGGCTGCTGCGCGGCTGCCACGGTACGACCGGGGACGAGGCCGACCATCTCCTCGGACGGCTCCTGCTGCGGCTGGTCGCGCCGGCCACCGCCCTGGCCGCCGTGCTGTCGGCGGTGCTCTCGTCCGCCCTGCTCCTCGGCGTCGCGGTGGTGTTCGCCGTCCAGCTGCTGCTGGTCCGGGCCGTGGCCCTGGCCGGGGTGCTGGGCGGGCGGGGCGCCGATGGGCTGTGGAAGCTGGCCCTCGGCATCCGCATGAAGTGCCCGTACCCGGGCTGCTACCGGCCGTTCCCGCTGGCCGTGCACCTGTGCCCGGGCTGCGGGGCCGCCCACCGGGAGCTGTGGCCGGGCCGGTACGGGGCGCTGCGCCACGTCTGCCGGTGCGGCCGGGCCCTGCCCACCACCGCCCTGTCCGGCAGGCGCAAGCTCTCCGCCCGCTGCCCGCACTGCGATCAGGAGCTGCCACCGGCCGTGGGCACCACGCGGGTGGTGCACCTCCCGTTGATCGGCGGCACCTCCGCCGGGAAGACCATGCTGATGGCGGCGATGCTCGACGGGCTGCGGTCCTGGTCGCACGAGTCCGCGCTCACGGTGGAGTTCGCGTCCCCGGCCGACCGACGCGAGGCCAACACCCTGGGCCGGCAGGTCGAGTCGACGGGCTGGGCGCTCAAGACCCAGGGCGGGCAGCCGCGCGCGCTGATGCTGCTCGTCGGGCGCGGCGGGCGCGGGCCCCTGCGGCGCCGCCGGCTCCTGTACCTGTACGACCCGATGGGCGAGTCGCTGCGCGACGCGGACACCACGCGGCGCCAGGAGTACCTGGCGCACGCCGACGGGGTGCTGCTCGTCGCGGACGTGCTGGCCTCGCCCGTCGTACGGCGCGCCCTGCGCGAGGGCGACGGGCGGCTCGCGGTGGAGGCCCGGCCCGCCGACCTGGGCCCGGTGGAGACGTACGAGGCGTTCACCGGGGAGCTCCAGGGCCTGGGCGGCCGGCGGCGGCGTCTGGGAGTGGCGGCGGTGGTGACCAAGCGCGACGTCCTCGACCGGCTCGGTTCGCTGCCGCGGCCGCAGGGCCGCCCGGTGGACGCCTGGCTGGCCGAGATCGGGCTGGGCGAGCTGGTCCGCGCGCTGGGCCACGACTTCGCGGCGGCCCGCTACTGGTCGGTCAGCGCCCGTGCGGCCACCGGCGCGGGCGCGCTGGCGGCCGAGCAGCGGCGGGCGGCGGAGCCGGTGCTGTGGCTGCTGTCACGGACGGGGCTGCGGATCGGCGGTCCGGCGGCCGCCGTGCAGGAACCACGCCTTCCGCGGCTGCCCCGGCCGCGCGGCCGCGCCGGCAACCCGGCACCGGATCGATCAAGCCTGTGACGTGGGCCGGGGCGAGGGCTAGGGTCGAAGAGTCGCTGAGAGGAGCAACACCCCATGGTGACACCGCAGATCGCACGGGGGCGGCTGCTGATGCTGGTCCTGTTCGCGGCGGCGGTCGTGATGACGGCGGCCGCCGGGGTGGCGGCGCTGGTGCGGTACGTACCGCAATGGCTCGGGAGTTGAAGGAGATTAGCGGTGAGTGACATCCCCGGCGGGCCGATGGCGAACCGGCCCGTCCACTTCATCTGGCTGCTCGACTGCTCGTACTCGATGCAGGGCGAGAAGATCGGCCAGCTCAACTACGCGATCAGAGAGGCCGTCCCGGAGATGCGCTCCGTCGCGCAGGACAATCCGGCGGCCCAGCTGCTGCTGCGCACGATGACGTTCTCCACGACGGCCCGCTGGCACCACCAGGACCCGGTGCCGGTGGAGAACTTCACCTGGCAGGACGTCCAGGTGGACGGGATGACCAATCTGGGCGAGGCCCTCCAGATGGTGGCCCGCGAGCTGGACACGCCGCCGATGCCGCAGCGGGCGCTGAAGCCGGTGCTGGCGCTGGTCTCGGACGGGGTGCCGACGGACGACTGGAAGGCGGGACTGCGGGCGGTCGACGCGACGCCGTGGGGGCGCAAGGCCGTACGGGTGGCCATCGCGATCGGCGCGGACGCCGACCGCACGGTGCTCCAGGAGTTCCTGGGCAATCCGGAGCTGCAGCCGCTGGACGCGAACAGCCCCAAGCAGCTGGCGGCGGCGATCCGCTGGGCTTCGACGGCCGCGGTCAAGGCGGCCTCGCAGCCGGTCGCCGGGGCCTCGGACCCGATGGCGAAGCAGCCGCCGTACGCTCCGCCGGTGCTCGACGACGACGATGACGACGTGTGGTGAGCGGGCCCGTGTCACCGGAACCACCACCGGTACCCCCGTCCGTACCACCGTCGGCACCGCAGCCGGTGCCGCAGCCCGTGGCGCCGTCGGTGCCGCAGCCCGTACCGGCGCCGGTACCGCAGCCCCCGGCGCCGGCCGGGCCGTCGGCCGGGCCGCTCTGGGTCACGCTCCGGGAGAGCGTCCAGGGCGTGAACAAGACCCGCAACCAGGACTACTGCGAGGTCTCGGGACTCGGCACGGCCGAAGAGCCGCTCATCATGGCCGTGGCCGACGGGCACGGCTCCGCGGTGCACGCCCGCAGCCATCTGGGCTCCCGCTTCGCGGTGGACCTCTTCGTCGAGGAGGCCCGGCGGTTCGGGGCGCTCGCCCAGCCGCGCGGTGACGAGCGGCCGCCGAGCCTGGCCTGGCTGATGCACTACGCCGAGCACGCCTTCCCCCGCCAGCTCGTCAGCGCGTGGCGCGAGAAGGTGCTCGGCAACTGGGAGCGGACCAGCTCGCACCGGGAGCCCGGCCTGTCCGAGGAGCGCAAGGTACTGCTCTACGGGAGCACGCTCGTCGGCGCGGTGCTCACCCCGCGGGTTTTCGCGGCCTGGCAGCTCGGCGACGGCGAGCTGACGGTGGTGGACGACGCCGGGCGGGTGACGGTACCGCTGGCGCCGGCCGAGGCGGACCTGGGGGACGAGACGGAGTCGCTGTGCACCCCCGAGGCGTGGCTGCGCGTACGGGTGCACTGGGCCCCGGTGACGGCGCCCTGGCGGGCGCCCCGGCTGGTCGCGGTCTCCACCGACGGGCTGTCCAAGAGCTTCGCCTCGGACCGGGGGTTCCTCCAGTTCATGGCCGGGCTGGACGACCGGCTGTCGGCGGACGGCGCCGACACCGTCCGGGCCGTCCTCCCCGGGTGGCTGTCCAAGGCCTCGCAGCACTCCGGGGACGACACCACCCTCGTGGCGGCCTGGCACCCGGGCACCCCGCCGGCTCCGGCCCCGACGCCCGGCCCGACCGCCGCGCGGACACCGGCACCGGCTCAGTCCCCCGCTCAGGCTCCGGATCCGTCCCCGGCTCCGGCTCCAGATCTGCCGCCGGCCCCCGATCCGGCTCCGGCTCCGGGTGCGGAGGCCCTCGACGGGGCGCCACCGGCCGGGACGATGTGGACCGCGCCGGAGGAGGCCACCGAACCGGCACCACCGACCGACCCGTACGGGAGAGAAGAATGAGCGGCATGCTCGACAGCGGAACCCTGCTGACGACCGACAGCGGGACGGGCGTGGAGGTCTTCGACCTGCTCGGCGCCGGCGGCCAGGGGGAGGTCTACCGGGTGAGGACCCCCGCCGGGTACCAGGCGCTCAAGTGGTACTACCCGGCCTGCGCGACCCCCGCCCAGGAGGCCATCGTCCGCCAGCTGGTGGGCCGCGGCTTCGAGGACGACCGCTTCCTGTGGCCGCTGGACTTCGTGGCCGACGCGCGCGGCGGGTTCGGGTACCTGATGGACATCCGCCCGGACCGGTTCAAGGGCCTGCCCCTGCTGTTCCGGCGGCAGCTGCGCACCTCGCCCCGGGCCCTGCTCAAGGCCTGTCTGTACACGGTCGAGGCGTACCAGGCCCTGCACTCGCGGGGGATCGCGTACCGGGACATCTCCTGGGGCAACATCTTCTTCGACCCGGCCACCGGCGACGTGCTGGTCTGCGACAACGACAACGCGGTGGTGGAGGGTGACAGCACCGGCATCTCGGGGACCATGGAGTTCATGGCGCCCGAGCTGGTGCGCGGCGACCCGGGGGTCTCCCCCGGCACCCAGAGCGATCTGCACTCGCTGTCGGTGCTGCTGTTCATGCTGCTGATGAACCACCATCCGCTCAAGGGGCGGCGGGAGCTGGCGATCCACTGCCTGGACGAGGCGGCGGAGCGCAAGCTGTACGGGAAGCAGCCGCTGTTCGTCTTCGACCCGCAGGACCGGTCCAACGCACCCGACCCCGTCGAGCAGTCGACCGTGCTGGCGACGTGGGCGGCGGCGCCGGACTCGCTGCGGGAGCTGTTCACCAAGAACTTCACGGCGGGTCTGCACGATCCGACGACGCGGGTCCGCGAGTCGCAGTGGCGGGACACCCTGCGGGCGGTGCTCGACGGCGTGGTGGAGTGCGCACAGTGCGGGCGGCAGAACATGACCGAGCCGCGGTCCGCCGATCCGGGCACCTGCTGGGGCTGCGGGAGCACGCTGGTGCTGCCGCCGCGGCTGGTGCTGACCACGCCCCCGCCGCGCACCGAGCACCACATCCTGCTGCACCGGTCCTCCCGGGTGCAGGCCCACCACCTGGCCCCGGAGCCGGCCCGGCACGACTACGGCGACGGGACCCTGGTGGCGCTGCTGACCGAACACCCGCAGAAGCCCGGCCGGTTCGGGCTGGCGAACCGGTCGGGCTCGGCGTGGACGGGGACCCGCGCGGACGGCTCCACCCAGCGGATCGAGCCGGGCCAGACGGTACCCCTGCGTTCGGGCCTGGAGCTGGACTTCGGCGGCGCGCGGGCCGTCGTACGGGCCAGGTAGGCCGGGTAGGCCGCGTGGGCCGGGTGGGCCGGGTGGGCCGCGTGGGCCGCGTGGGCCGGGCAGGCGCAGCGGGCGGAGCGGCCGAGGTCAGTTCGTCAGGAGGCGGCTGATCTCCTGCGCGAGGGCGAGTCCGCCGCTGCCCGCTCCGAGGCCGATCGTGATGGTCTCCAGGGAGCGGCGGATCAGCCCCGGCTCGGCCGGGCGGCCCTGCTGTGCGGCCCGGTCCAGTTCGCCGTGGAGGTCGTCCGCCGCCCGGATCCGGCCCGGGTCCGCGTCCTGCTCGCGCAGCCACCGGGCCAGCTCTGCGGCCAGCCGCAGGGTCTGGGCGGCGCCGTCCTGCTGCCCGACGTTGATCGTGCCGTGGTCGCCGATGATGCCGGCGGTGACCTTCTCGTTGAAGTTGAACGTGCCCATCTCGTCTCCTGTGTCCGCTTGCGCTGCGTGGTGGGGGTCAGGGCGCGCCGCGGCCCTGCCCGGCCGGGCCGCCCTGCGCGCCCGGCCCGTTGTTGTGGTTGACGGTGCCGTTGTCCCCGATGACGCCGGCCTGCACGCTGCCCTGGAAGGTGTAGGTGTGCGTGTTGATGACCTGCTGCGCCTGGTCGTAGGAGCTGGTGTCGACGTTGTGGTCCTTCAGGAACCGTTCGGTCGCTATCAGCACACCCTGCTGGAGGCGCTGGAGGAAGTCCTGGGAGTCGGTGCGTTCGGTGTAGCCCAGCTGGTCCCAGTCCGCGACCCGTTCGCGGATGCTGTCCACGGCGCCGTAGTCGTAGAGCACGTGCCGCTTGTCGATCTCGCGCCGCGTCCTCTCCAGGGTGCGGGCGCGCCGGCGGCGGTCCGCGGACCGGCGGGAGAGGCGTGACGCGGCGCCGATCAGGGCGGGCCCGGCGGCGCCGGTCGCGTGGCGGACCAGGCTCCACCAGCGTTCGAAGCCGTCCACGGGAAGCTGGTTGACCCGGTCGAAGCGGGCCTGGAGCGGCGGGATGCCGTACGCCGACACCTCCCAGGTGAGGCTGGGGTGGTGGAGCCGGGCCCGCAGGTGCATCGAGACGATGGCCCGGCCGCCCTCGCCGGCCCGCACCAGGCTGAGGTAGGTCCGCATGCCGGCGCCGGACTGCATCAGGCCCGCCTGGACGAGCTGCTTGGGGATCTGGGCGCGCGGCCGCTGCAGCCGGTCCGGCAGCAGTTCGGCTCCCACGTACGGGACGTGGTTGCCTATCACGTAGAGCCGGTTGCGGACCTGGAGGCCCTTGAGGCCGGCGATGTTCTCCATCTCGCGGGCCACGTAGGTGTGCAGGTCGACCGCGTCGAAGGGCTTGATGGGCAGCTTGCCGCCGCCCGCCGGGTCCTCGGCGGGCCGGCTCACGTCGATGGGCTGCCAGACCATCTCCTTGAGCTTGGAGCCGCTGCCGACGAAGGGGTTGGTGCGTTCGGCGCTCGCCGTGTACGGGACCACGTTGGCGCGTTTCTGCTCCAGCAGGCGCTGTTCCACCTCGGGTTCGACGGCCGGTGCCAGGTCCGCGGGTCTGTCCGCGCCGTGCTCCACGGTGAGCGCCGCCGTGCGGGCCCGGCTCTCGGCCTGGTGGACCAGCCACCACGCGCTCGCGTACGCCAGGGCGACGAGTGCGGCGGCCGTGTACGCGAGGCCCCACCGGGTGGTGACCACCGCGTACAGCAGGACCGGTACCGCCGCCCACACGCCGACGGCGCAGATCCAGGCGAGCCGCCGGTCCCGTACGTCGGTCCGCCGGACGGCGGCGCGCGCGTGGCGCGCCAGTGCCCTCAGGTCGATGCCGAGGGAGAGGCCGGTGGCGCGCAGCCGGTCCTCGGTGAGTTCCACGTCGACGTCGCGGGCGAAGCCCTCGTCCAAGTGCGCGCCCGCGCACAGATGGCGCGTCACCGCGTCGGTGCGGTACTGCGCCAGCGCCGGTAACCGGCGTGCCGGTGGTGCCATGTGCCCCTCCCCCGTGCTCCTCGGCTCACCCTACGTAAACGGGCCCTGCATGTCCCGCCGTTACGCGTGATCAGCCGGTCCGGGGTGAGGGGCCCCGCACCGTCCGGTGGTGACGCGGGCCCGGGCCGCCCTGCCGGGCTGGGGCGGGCGGCCGCCGCCCGCGGGGCCGAGGTGGTGTGCCCGGGGCGGCGGCCGGGGCCCGTCGGAGAGCACCGGTTCCGGGACGCGGCCCGCGCCCTGCCGGACCTGGCCGGGGCCGACGTCGTCGTGCGCTGCGCGGCGGCGGTCGCCGCCCCGGCGCCCGGCTCCCCGCCGAGGCGTGGACGTGCGCGGTGAGCGCCGGCGGCAGGCAGCGGGTGCTGCGGGCCGCCGGGGCGCGGACCCTGGTCCAGGTGAGCAGGGGCAGCGTCCACGATCCGCGCCGCGACCGCGGGCTGGTCGGCGAGGGCGGTCCGCGCGGCGGGCGGTCGGACGCCTAGGCGGCGGGCGAGGCCCTCGCGCGGGGCGCGGGGGTGGCGGTGCTGCGGGCGCGGGCCGTCTACGGCGCGGCAACGGCACGCTGCCGCCACGGCTGCCGTCCGGGGTGCGGGCCGTGACCCTGCTGCTGCCGGGGCCGGAGGTACCGCTCAGCCTGACGGCGGTGGAGAGCCCGGCCGACGCCGCGTCGGCGGCGGGTGGCCGGGCCCCGGGTGCTTGCGACGTGGGCGATGCGGCGCCCCACGTGCGCGACGCGGGCGTACGCCGGGGGCTGCGTGCGCACGGCGCGCCGGCCCGCATCCGGCACTTGCCGGCTAGGCCCTGTCGTCAAACTCCCGTCGTCGCCCGGGGCAGACGGGGGTTTGACGACAGGGCCTAGGGGTGGCGCGTACGGCGGCCCGGGCCGCGGGGGCGCTCGCACGGGGCGAACCGGCCCTCGGCCGCTATCCGGTGGTGCCGGCCTGGACCCCGGGCCGCGGCGCAGGGCAGGACCGGGCGCCGCACCCTGGACGAACACCCGGCCACGCCCGCCCCCGGCCCACGGGCGCAGGGCCCCCGGCAGGGCAGCGGGGGAAAGACCGGTCGGCGGGGCTCGGTTCCCCCGCGGCTCAGCCGCGCCGACCGGCGTACGGGCCCCCGTTCTCAGGCGCTCGCCATGCGGCGGCGCAGGCTCAGCGGGCGCATGTCCGTCCACACCTCGGCGATGTGGTCCAGGCACTCCTGACGGGTGCCCGTCGTGCCCTCGGCGTGCCAGCCCGCCGGCAGTTCCCGGTCCGCACGCCAGATGGAGTACTGCTCCTCGTCGTTGCGCACGACCCGGTAGCCGTTCTCGTCGGTGTCACTCATCGCTTCGGTCCTCCCGCTCATTCGGTCAGCGGGTCACAGCGTGCCGCCCCGGCCCCGGCCCGCCATAGGGACAAACGCGCAGAAGCACCGGCGGTCGGTGCTGCCACTCCTTCCCTGGTGGCGCCGGCGTGCGCGGCGGCAGTGTTCGGGGCAGCCAGGGTGGCGTCCGAGAGGTACACCGCCGCCGGCCACGCCACCCCATCAGGCTGGAAGGAGCTCCGCCATGTCGGACACCCCGGAGACCGTGCACCTGCCCACCGGCGGGTGGCGGTTGTGGGAGCACTTCGCACTCCGCGGCCCGGGTTTCCCGGCCGCGGGGGTCCTGCGCATGGCCCCGCCCGGACTGGCCTTGGCCGCCGACAAGTTCGGGCCGGGCGACCAGCTCGCCGGACCGGACTGGGAGGCGTTCACCGGGGCCTTCGACACCGGCGCGGTCCGTACCGCCGGGCTGCTCCAGGAGATCGCGGCCTCACCGCGCTTCCGGGCCGCGGTGGCCTGGCAGAACCCGGCGGTGCTGCGGACCGGCATCGCGCCGTTCCTGAACTGGACGCCGACCGCGGCGGGCCGTACGAGCATGCCCCGCCAGCGCGAGGAGCTGGTGGCCCACTACTGGCAGCGGTTCTGCGTCAAGAACGACACCATCGGCTTCTTCGGACCCGTCGGCTGGGGCCGCTGGGACCTGGCCACCGACGGGGTGCGCGTCGACCCCGGCACCGGCGGTTTCCTCGCCGACTCACGGGTCTACTTCGCCAGCTGGGCCATCGACGCGCTGGCGAAGTCGCTGAACGCCGATCCGGCGCTGCGGGCGTGGATACCCCCGCGCCGGGTGTCCTTCGTCCGGGCCGAGGGCCTGTCCGTGCACCTGCCGGGCCGCCCCGCGCAGCCCATCGGCGAGGGTGCCCGCGCCGTACTGGACCTGTGCGACGGGACCCGTCCGGTGGCCGGGATCGCCGCGGAGCTGGGGATCCCGGTGGCGGAGGCGACCGAGACGGTGCAGTGGCTGCTGGGCAGGCGGTGGGTGCACTGGCGCCTCGACGTGCCGACGGGCACCTACCCGGAGCGGGAGCTGCGGGCCGTCCTGGAGCGGATCGGCGATCCGCGGCTGCGGGAGCCGGCCCTGGAGAAGCTGGCCGTCCTGGAGCGGGGCCGGGACGCCGTCCAGGCGGCCGGACTGGACGCCGAGGCGCTGACCGAGGCGATCGGCGCCCTGGAAGCCGACTTCGCGGCGCTGACCGCCACCGACGCGCAGCGGTCCAAGGGTGCGCGGACCGCGCCGTGCCGGGGCCTCGTGTACTCGGACGCCCGGCGGGCGGCGACGGCGACCCTGGGCACCGCCCTGCTGGACGAACTGACGCCGCTCGCGCAGTGCCTGACCGCGGCGCGCTGGATGACGAACCGCTTCGCCGAGCGGGTGGTGACCCGGCTGCGCGAGGTGTACGAGCGGCTGAGCGCGGCCGGTCCGGTGGACCTGGGCGCGATGTGGCTGGGCTGTCTGCCGTCCCCGTACCCGGAGGCGGCCCGGGACCTCGACGCCGTCCAGGCGGAGCTGCGGGCCAAATGGGCGCGGATCCTGGCGGTGCCCGAGGGGGCGCGCCGGGTGCGGGTGTCCTCGGCGGCCATCGCGGAGCGGGTGCGCGCGGAGTTCGAGGAGCCCGGCGCGGGCTGGTCGCTGGCCCGCTACTTCAGCCCGGACGTGCTGCTGCTCGCCGAGAACGCGGAGGCGGTGGCGCGCGGGGACTTCGAGATGGTGCTGGGCGAGATGCACAGCGCGCTCAACACGATGGGCGCCTCCCTCTTCGTCCACCAGCATCCCGACCGCGACGAGCTGATCGCGGAGACCACCCGCGACTTCCCCGGGCCGCGGCTGCTGCCGATGCTGCCCAAGGAGCTGCCGCTGAAGTGGTCGACGCGCAGCAGGCCTTCGCTGGACCGGCCGCAGGACTACTACGTCTCGCTGGTCGACGACACCGGCGATCCGCACCGCCCGCGCACCGTCCTGTGCGCCGACGTCGCGGTGGAGGACCGGGACGGCCGGCTGACGGCGGTGCTGCCCGACGGGGCCGCGTTCGACCTGCTCGACGTGTACGCGAACACCCTGACCCAGCGGGTCATGGACCGGTTCACGCTGCGGCCCGAGGGCGACCACACGCCGCGGATCAGCATCGACAAGATGGTGGTGGCGCGCGAGACGTGGTCGTTCCCGGCCTGCGAACTCGCCTTCGCCGACGAGAAGTCCGAGGCGAAACGGTACGTGCGGGCCCGTCACTGGCGGGAGGAACACGACCTGCCGCGCTTCGTGTTCGTGGTCTCCCCGGCCGAACCGCGCCCGTTCTACGTGGACTTCGACAGCCCGGTGTACCTGAGCATCCTCGCGAAGGCCGCGCGCAGGCTGGCCCGCAAGGACCCCGGGGCCAGGCTGAAGGTCAGCGAGATGCTGCCCACGCCGGAGCAGGCGTGGCTGACCGACGACCGGGGCGACACGTTCACCTCGGAACTGCGGTTCGTCGCCGTCGACCAGACGGCCGTCGAGCGCGACGTCACCGCCGCCGACGGGGCCCCGGGCACGGGCGGAGAAGCCTGATGCGGACCTTCGTCGACGACATCGCCGCGCACGCCGCCCGCACGCCCGGCCGGGTCGCGGTGACCACCCCGGCCGGCGAGGTGACGTACGGGGAGCTCATCACCCGGATCGAGGCACTGGCGGCGGTGCTGCGGGCCCGCGGCGCCCGGCCGGAGACGGTGTGCGCGGTGGCCGTGGAACGCGGCGTGGACGCCGTGGTCGGCCCGGCCGCGGTGGTGCGCTCGGGTGCGGCGTTCCTGGGCCTCGACCCGGAGCAGCCGCCGGCCCGGCTGGCGGCGCTGGTCCGCAGCGGCGGCGCCGACATGCTGCTGACGTCCTCGGCCCTCGCGGACGGGCTCCGGGACCTGCCGGTCGCGGGGACTCCGGTCCTGCTGGACCGTCCGGGGAGCGTGGCGCAGGAGAAGCCCGGGGGCGGCGGGCCGCTCGGGGGGCGGGCGCTGGCCTACGTCAGCCACACCTCGGGGAGCACCGGGGAGCCCAGTGCCGTGCTCGTCGAGCACGCGGGGCTGGACTCCTATCTGCGGTTCGTCGCCCGCGACTACGGCCTCGGGCCGGACACGGTGGCGCTGCAAGTGGCCCCTCTGGGCTACGACGCCTCCCTGCGGGACACGTTCGCCCCGCTGCTGGCGGGCGGCCGGCTGGTGGTGGTGCCGCGTTCGGCGCTGCTGCGGCCCGAGGAGTTCGGGGCCGCCGTGCGCACGCACGGGGTGACGGCCCTGCTGAGCGTGACGCCGTCGTTCCTGGCCTTCCTGGCCGGGCAGCCGGACGCGCCCGGACTGCTCGCCGGGGTACGGGTGGTGGTGTCCAGCGGCGAGTCCCTGCGGCCGTTCCTGACCGCCGGCGGGCGGGCCCTGGTACCGGGCTCGCTGGTCAACCAGTACGGGCCGACCGAGTGCACGATGACCTCGACCCGGTACGCCGTACCGGCCGAGCCGGACGTGGTGAGCGATCTCGTGGGCACGCCGATCGACGGAGTGGTGGTCCGCCTGCTGGACGCCGGGCTGTCGCCGGTGCCCGACGGGGCCGTCGGCGAGGTCTGCATCAGCGGGGTCGGCGTGGCCCGCGGCTACCGCGGGCTGCCCGCCCGTACCGCCGAGTGTTTCGTGCCCGACCCGCTCGGCCCGCCGGGCGCCCGGATGTACCGGACGGGCGATTTGGCGAGCCGCGGGCCGGAGGGGCTGGAGTACCTGGGGCGCCGCGACCGGCAGGTGAAGATCCGCGGCTACCGGGTGGACCCGGCCGAGGTCGAGGGCGCGCTGCTGGCCCATCCCGGGGTCACGGGGGCGGTGGTCACGTCCGACACCGACGCCCAGGGGCGGGTGTTCCTGGTCGCCCATGTCACCGGGGACCTGGCGGACGTGAAGGACGCCGCGCTGCGCACCCATCTGGGCACCACGCTGCCCCCGCACCTGATGCCGCGCCGGTTCGCCCGGCTGGCCGAACTGCCCACCACCCGCGGCGGGAAGGCCGACCGCCGCGCCCTGTCGCAGACCGGAGGCCGCGCATGACCGCCGCACCCGCCGCACCCGCGACCTCCCCGGCGCACCCCTCTGCCGGCTCCGTGCGCGTCCCGCCCGGCCCGGCGGATGTGGCGGCCGCCGCGGTGCGGATCGCCGGGCAGGTGCGGCGCACCCCGCTGCTGCCGGGGCTGCCCGCCCCCGAACGGCGCAGGGCCGGCTGGAGACTGCTGCTGAAGGCCGAACACCTCCAGTACGGGGGGTCGTTCAAACTGCGCGGGGCCGCCAACGCCGTCCTGGCGCTCGGGGCCCGGCGGATCGTCACCGGCTCCTCCGGGAACCACGGCATCGCGCTGGCCCGGCTGGCCGCCTCGCTGGGTGCGGAGCTGACCGTGGTGCTGGCCGGCGGGGCGCATCCCGCCAAGATCGCCCTCATCCGGGCGCTGGGCGGGCGGACCGTCGGCGTGCCGGGCGGCGTCGCCGAACGCGACGCCCGCGCGCTGGAGCTCGCCGAGGAGACGGGTGCGGTCCTCGTGCCCTCCTCCGACCACGAACTGGTGGTCGCCGGGCAGGGCACGGTCGGCCTGGAGATCCTCGCCGACGCACCGGACGCCGAGACCGTGTACGTGCCGACCGGCGGGGGCGGGCTGCTCGCGGGGGTGTGCCTCGCCGCGTACGGGCACCCGGTGCGGGTCGTGGGCGTCGAGCCCGCCGGCACCCCCCGCTACGCCCGGTCCCTGGCCGCGGGGCACCCCGTACGGCTGCCGCCCGGGGACACCGTCGCCGACGGGCTGCGCGGCCAGCAGCCGGGGGCCGTGACCTATCCGATCATCCGGGACCGGGTCGACGACCTGGTCACCGTGTCCGACGCGGAGATCCTCGCCGCGGCCGCGCTGCTGCGGCGGCGCGGGTTCGAGGCCGAGCCCTCCGGCGCGGTCGCGCTGGCCGGGGCGATCCGCGCGGGCCGCGGCACCGGCCGCTCCGTCGCCGTCGTCTCGGGCGGCAACACCACCGCGGCCCTGACGGCGGCAGCGGCGGCGGCCACGGCGCCCACCGCCACCGCCTCCGCCGCCCTCACCCACCGCACCACCCACCCCGCCCACCCCACCCGTTCGCTCTTCGAGGAGATCTCATGACCATGACCGTGAACGAGACCGTGAACGAGACCGCCGCCCCGACCGCGCAGCTGACCGCCGCCGCCCTGACCGAGCTGGTCGTCTCCGTCTACCGCGAGACGCTGGGGTCCGACGAGCTCGACGAGCAGAGCGACTTCTACGAATGGGGCGGCGACTCGCTGACCGCGTTCCGGATCACCGCACGGCTCGAAGAGGCCCTGGGGGCGGAGGTGCCCGTGGCCCTGGTCTTCGCCTACCCCTCGCCCGCGGACCTCGCAGACGTGGTCCACACCGACTTCCTCCAGGCATAGGGGCCGGCCGTGAGCGACACCTATGTGCCCGGCGGCCGCTGGCGGCTGTGGGACCAGTTCGCCCTGCGCGGGCCGGGTTTCCCGGCCCGGGGCGTGCTGCGGCTGGCCCCGGACGGGCTGGCCGCGGCCGCCGACAAGTTCGACCCCGACGAGGGCCCGGCGGGCCTGGCCGGTGAGCGGTGGGGGGAGTTCGCCGGCCTGTTCGCCGACGCCCAGGTGGAGACGGCGCACACGCTCCAGGAGATCGCCCGGATGCCCGCCTTCCGGGAGGCGGTGGCCTGGCAGAACCGCCCGGTCCTCGGCTCCGGGATCACCCCGTTCCTGAACTGGACGCCGACCGCGGCGGGCCGTACGAGCATGCCCCGCCAGCGCGAGGAGCTGGTGGCCCACTACTGGCAGCGGTTCTGCGTCAAGAACGACACCATCGGCTTCTTCGGACCCGTCGGCTGGGGCCGCTGGGACCTCGCCACCGACGGGGTGCGCGTCGACCCCGGCACCGGCCTGATCGCCGCGTCGCAGGTGTACTTCGCCAGCTGGGCCGTCGACGCCCTGGCCGCGCGGATCGACTCCGATCCGCGGGTACGGGAGTGGGTGGCGCCGCGGCGGGTCCCGTTCGTGCGCCGGTCCGGCATGGACCTGACGGTGCCGGGACGCCCGCGCCAGGCCCTCGCCGAGGAGGCGCGTGCCGTGCTCGCGCTGTGCGACGGCATACGGCCCGCCCGGGAGATCCGGGCAGCGCTGCCCGGCGTGGACGTGTCCGCCGTCCTGGCCGACCTGGTCGCCCGCCGGTGGGTGGTGTGGAGGCTGGAGGTACCCGCGGACGCCCGCCCGGAGCGGCATCTGCGGGCCTGGCTCGACCGGGTCGGGGACGCGGCGCTGCGTGAGCCCGCCCTGGCCGCGCTGGACACCCTGGAGCGGGGCCGGGACCGGGTGGCGCAGGCGGAGGGGCCGGAGGCCCTGGTGGCCGCGCTGACGGACCTGGAGGCCGAGTTCGTCGCCCTGACCGAGACCGCCGCCGTACGGGAGAAGGCGGCCGGCACGGCGCCCTGCCGGGCCCTGGTGTACTCCGACTGCCGCCGGTCGGCGACCGCCGCGCTCGGGCGGAGCGTGCACGAGGCCCTGGCCCCGCTGGACCCGCTGCTGACCAGCGCCGGATGGCTGACCTCCCGGCTCGCCGACGCGGTGATGGCCCGGGCTCGTGAGGTCCACCGCCGGCTGGCCGCGCAGGGGCCGGTCGACCTGGCCGCGTTCTGGTTCGCCTGCATGCCGATCCTGCACGGCGCCGCCCGCACGGAGTCCGCCGAGCTCCAGCAGGAGTTCCGCAGGCGCTGGGACGCGATCCTTTCGCCGCCTCCGGGCACGCGCCGGGTCAGGCTGCCGCTGGAGGCGGTCGCGGGGCCCGTCGCCGAGCAGTTCGGCGGACCGGGCGGCGGCTGGACCGCGGCCCGCTACCTCAGCCCCGACATCATGATCGCCGCCTCCGGGGAACGGGCGGTGGCGCGCGGCGACTTCGAGCTGGTCCTCGGTGAACTGCACGTCGCCGCCAACACCCTGGGCGCCTCGCTGTTCGTCAACCAGCATCCGGACGCCGCGGAGCTGGCCCGGCTCACCGACCGGGACCATCCCGGTCCCCGGCTGATGCCGCTGCTGCCCAAGGAGCACCGCTCCCGGCTGTCCGCGCGCATCCGGCACTCCCTGGTCCGCCCCGAGGACTACTACGTCGCCCTCGTCGACTTCACCGCCGATCCGGGCCGGCCCCGTACGGTGCTCAGCGCCGACGTGACGGTGACCGAAGGGGCGGACGGCGAACTGGCGGTGGTCCTGCCCGACGGGTCGCAGTTCCCCGCGGTGGACGTGTTCTCGCACGTGCTGACCACGCTGGCGATGGACCTGTTCCAGATCCTGCCCGACGGGGCCGAGCACTCCCCCCGGGTCACCGTGGACCGGCTGGTCGTGGCCCGTGAGACCTGGCGGCTGTCTCCGTCGGACATGGACTTCGCCGAGGAGAAGGACGAGGCCCGCCGGTTCGTCCGGGCCCGGCAGTGGCGGGAGCGGCGCGGGCTGCCGCGGTTCGTGTTCGTGGTGCTGGCGACCGAGACCCGCCCGTTCTACGTGGACTTCGACAGCCCGGTGTACGTGAACATCCTCGCCAAGGCGGTCCGCAGGATGGCCCGCAAGGAACCCGGGGGACGGGCCGTGTTCACCGAGATGCTGCCGAGCCCCGAACAGGCGTGGCTGACCGACGACCGGGGCGAGGTGTACACCTCCGAGCTGCGCTTCGTGGCGGTGGACGAGGGCTGACCGGCCGGGGGCGGACCCGCGCGGCGCGCACCGCAGGGGGCAGCGAAGCGCAGACGGCGGCGCGTACGGCACGAGGGGGCCGTGCGGGGCCGCCGTTTGCGCGTTCTACCCCCCGGCGGCTGCGTGCGCGGCTGCGTCTTCTTCCCTACTGACGGATCTCCGCAGCCAGCAGTGTTGAGGAAAACACCGCTTGGAGGCCCACAGTGAAGGTTGTCGCAGCGCACGGCGGACCGGCGAGGCACGGCAGCGAAGCCGGCGACGTCGTCCGTGACGGTGCCGGAGTGTCGTTCGCGCAGCGGAGGCTGTGGTTCCTCGACCAGCTCACCGGAGGCTCCGCCGAGTCCCTGCTCCCGCTGGCGCTGCGCATCCGGGGGGCGCTCGACGTCCCGGCCCTGGAACGGTCGCTGTCGGGCGTCGTGGACCGGCACGAGGTGCTGCGCACCCGGTTCACCGCCGTCGGCGGGGAGCCCGTACCGCGGGTGGACCCGCCGGGCCACATCCGGCTGGCCCGGGTGGAGGCGTCCAGCACCGAGGAGCTGTTCGACCGGGAGCTGGCGCGCCCCCTGGACCTGGCGAAGGAGCACCCGCTGCGGGCCGTGCTCGCCCGCCTCGGCCCCGAGGAGCACGTACTGCTCCTGGTGGTCCACCACATCGCGGTGGACGGCTGGTCCTGGGACGTGCTGCTGCGCGAACTGGACGCCGGCTACCGGGGCGAGGCGGTGGACGCCCCCGCCCTCCAGTACACCGACGTCGCCCGCGCCGAGGCCGGGCGGCTGAGCGGCCCGCGCATGGAGCGGCTCCTCGGGTACTGGCGGGAGCGCCTGGCCGGGGTGGCCCCGCTCGCGCTGCCCTCGGACCGGCCCCGGCCGGCGTTCTGGGACGGCTCCGGGGACGTGGTCCGCTTCGAGCTGCCGGCCGAACTGGTCGCCGAGGTCGACCGGGTGGCGCGGGATCAGCGCGCGACCCGCTACATGCTGCTGCTCTCCGTGTACCAGGCCCTGCTGGGGCGGTACTCCGGCCGCACCGACATCGCCGTGTGCACCACCCTGGCCGACCGGGGCCGCCCCGAGGTGGCCGGTCTGATCGGCCCGTTCGTGAACACGATCGTGCTGCGCACCGACCTGTCCGGCGATCCGAGCTTCGCCGCGCTGCTGGGCCGGGTCCGGGCGGCGGCCCTGCGGGACTTCTCGCACGCCGAGGCGCCGTTCGACCGGGTGGTCGGCGAGGTGGTCACCGAGCGCGACCTGTCCCGCCACCCGCTCGCGCAGGCCTCGTTCACGCTGCTCAACACCGTCCCCGCGGCGGCCCGCCTGGACGATCTGGACGTGGCGCTGGTGCGGACCCCGCTGACGGGCACTCCGCTCGACGTGTTCCTGGACCTGAGCCTGCGGGCCGACGGCGGCATCGCGGCGCGGCTGCAGTACTCCACGGCCCTGTTCGACCGGAGCACGATGGTCCGCTTCACCGAGGGCTACGTCGACCTCCTGCGGGCGGTGACGGCCTCGCCGCAGGCCCCCGTGGCCGAACTCGCCGGACGGCTGGAGCCGCTGCCCGGCAAGGAGCGCCGGCGGCTGGTGGAATCGGCCGGCTCGGGGCGCCCGGCGCCGGCCGCGACCCCGTTCAGGGTGGCCGGTGAGCCCGATGCGGTGGCCCTGGTGTGCGGGGAGGAGACACTGCGGTACGGGGAGCTGGACGCCCTCGCCGGCGGCCTGGCCACGGCCCTGCGGTCGGCGGGGGCCGGCCCGGGGACCCCGGTCGGGGTGTGCCTGAGGCGCGGCCTGCGGTCCGTGGCCGCGATGACCGCGATCTGGCGGGCCGGCGGGGTCTACGTCCCGCTGGATCCGGCGCTGCCCGGGGAGCGGCTGCGGTTCATGGCCGAGGAGGCCGGGCTGGCCTGCGTCCTCACCGATGCCGCGACCGCGGACCTGGCCGCCGCGCTGGGCCCGCGGGTGCTGCGGGTGGAGGACGCCGCGCCCGACGCGGACGCCCCGCACCACACCCCCGGTGCGCGGGACCTCGCGTACGTCATCTTCACCTCGGGCTCCACAGGGCGGCCGAAGGCCGTCGGGATCGAGCACGGTGCGATCGCCGCGCATGTGGCCGCCGCCCGCGAGGAGTTCGGGATCACCGCCCGGGACCGGGTGCTCGCCTTCTCGTCCTTCTCGTTCGACGCGTCCCTGGACCAGCTGCTGACCGCCCTGGGCTGCGGGGCGACCCTGGTGGTGCGGCCGGACGAGCCGTGGCTGCCCGCGCAGATCCCCTCGGTGGCCGAGCGGCACGGGATCACCGTGTTGAACCTGCCGCCGACGTACTGGGCCGAGCTGGCCTTCTCGCTCACCGACCGCACGGCGGCCGCGCTGGCGCCCCTGCGGCTGCTGATCCTCGGCGGGGAGTCGATCCCGCCGGCGGCGCTGGCCGCCTGGCTGGCCCGGGCCCCGCACGTGCGGGTGCTCAACGCGTACGGCCCGACCGAGACCACCGTCACCGCCACCACGCACGAGATCGGCGCGGCCGGGGAGGACGGCCGGGTGCCGATCGGTCGGCCGCTGGGCTCCCGCCGGGTGTACGTGGTCGACGGACACGACGAGCTCGTACCCGTCGGGGAGCCGGGTGAGCTGCTGATCGGCGGCCCGGAGCTGGCCCGCGGCTACCTCGGCCGGCCCGCCCTGACCGCGGCGAAGTTCGTACCCGACCCGTACTCCGGCGACGGCGGCCGCCTCTACCGCACGGGCGACGTGGTCCGCCGGCTGCCCTCGGGGGAACTGGAGTTCCTCGGCCGCACCGACGACCAGGTCAAGATCCGCGGCTTCCGCATCGAACTCGGCGAGGTGGAGGCCGTCCTGGCCGCGTACCCGGGCGTGGTGGCCGCCGCGGTGGCCGTGGGCGCGGACGCCCAGGGCGGCAGGAGCCTGACCGGCTACGTGGTGGCCGGCCCCGGCGGTCCGGTGGGGCCGGCCGCGCTGCGCGCCCACTGCGCCGGCCGGCTGCCGCACTACGCGGTGCCCGCGGACTTCGTGGCGCTGGACGCGCTGCCCGTGAACGCCTCGGGCAAGCTGGACCGGGCCGCCCTGCCCGCCGCACGGCCGGACGGGGAGCGGGCGGAGCGGGACCGGGCGGCGGGCGGTGCGGAGTTCGTCGCGCCGCGCGACGCCACCGAGCGGGTGGTCGCCGAGATCTGGGCGGAGGTCCTCGGCGTCGACCGGGTCGGCATCGACGACGGGTTCTTCGACCTGGGCGGTCACTCCCTGCTCGCCACCATGGCCGTGTCCCGGATCGCGGAGCGGCTCAGCCGCGAGGTGGAGCTGCGGACCCTGTTCGAGAACCCCCGCATCCGCACGTTCGGGCCGCTGGTGGCTGCGGCCCGGCAGGCGGGCGCCGCGAGCGTCGTCCCGGTGGACCGCTCCGGGCCGCTGCCGCTGTCCTTCGCGCAGGAGCGGATGTGGTTCCTGGACCGGATGTCCGACGTCGGCGACGAGTACGTGCTGTGGTTCTCGTGGCGGATGCGCGGCGGGCTCGACCGCGACGCCTGGCAGGGCGCCCTCAACGAGGTGGTGGCCCGGCACGAGGCGCTGCGGACCGCGCTGGTCGAGGTGGACGGCCGGCCGGCGCAGCGGGTGGTCGACGGGGTGCGCGTCCCGCTGGTGTGGCAGCCGGCCCCGCCGGGGGACGACGAGGCCGTGCGGCTGGAGCGGTTGAGGGAGGTGGCCGTCCCGTACGCCACCCGGCGTTTCGACCTGGCCGGGCCGCCGCTGCTGCGGGCCGGGGTGTGGGAGCTGGACCCCGCGGACCACGTAGCGGTGATCGCCTTCCACCACGCGGCGACCGACGGCTGGTCCAAGGACGTGATCATCGGTGAGCTGGCGCAGTCGTACGCCGCCCGGGTGGCCGGGCGTCCGGCCGGACTGCCGCCCGTGCCCGTCCAGTACGGGGACTTCGCGGTCTGGCAGCGCGACCGGATGGCCGGCGAGGTGCTGGAGCGGCAGCTGGCGTACTGGGAGCGGGCCCTGGCCGGCGTGCCGGTGCTGGAGCTGCCGACGGACCGGCCGCGTCCGGCGGGCTGGTCGGGCCGGGGCGGCGCGGTCGAGATCGACCTGCCGAAGGAGCTGGAGGCCGCGCTCGGCGAGCTGGCCCGCAGGCAGGGGGTGACCCGGTTCACGGTGTTGCTGGCCGTGGTGCAGATCGTGCTGGGCCGCTGGTCCGGGCAGCAGGACGTGGCGGTGGGCACCCCGGTCGCGGGCCGCGGCCAGCTGGAGCTGGAGCGGCTGGTGGGGCTGCTGGTGAACACGGTGGTGCTGCGCGGGGACCTGTCGGGCGAGCCCTCGTTCACGGAGTTCCTGGGCCGGGTCCGGGAATCGGTGCTCGGGGCCTTCGACCACCAGGAGGTGCCGTTCGAGCGGCTGGTGGAGCAGCTGCGGCCGGAGCGGGACCCGTCCCGCAACCCCCTGTTCCAGGTGATGTTCGACGTCCAGGAGAGCGCCGCCGGCGGGCCGCGGGTGGAGGGCCTGGACGTGGAGCACTTCGTCCTGCCCTGGGGTTCGGCGAAGTTCGACCTGACCGCGACCTTCCTGCTCTATCCCGACCGGTTCGCGCTGAACGTGGAGTACGCGAGCGACCTGTTCGACGCCGCCACGGTCACCCGGTTCGCCGGGCACGTGGGCCGGGTGCTGGAGGCGGTGGTCGCCGATCCGGAGCGGGCCGTCGGGCGGCTGGAGCTCCTGTCGCCCGCGGAGTGCGCCGAGCTGGCCGGGGCCGCGGGCTCCGCGGCGGCCGCCCCGGCGTCGGCCCCGTTCACCGTGTCGGGCGCCCCGGACGCGCCGGCGCTGCTCTGCGGGGACGAGCGCCTGACGTACGGGGAACTGGACGGCCTGACCGGCGGGCTGGCCCGCGCCCTGGCCGCCGCCGGCGTACGGCCGGGTGCGGCGGTCGGCGTGTGCCTGGAGCGCGGCATCCGCTCCGTCGCCGCCATGGCCGCGATCTGGCGGGCCGGCGGGGTCTACGTACCGCTCGATCCGCGGCTGCCGGAGGACCGGCTGCGGTTCATGTGCGCCGAGGCGGGCGTGCACAGCGTGTTCAGCGACGCCTCGACCCGGGCCCTGGCCGCCGCGCTCGGCCCGCGGACCGTCCCCGTGGACACCATCGCGCCCGACCCGGACGCACCCCGCCACACCCCCGATCCCGGCGACCTCGCCTACGTCATCTTCACCTCGGGCTCCACGGGCCGCCCCAAGGCCGTCGGCGTCGAACACCACGCGCTCGGCGCGCACACCGCCGCGGCCCGCGAACTGTTCGGCATCACCGCGGACGACCGGGTCCTCGCCTTCGCCTCCTTCTCCTTCGACGCCTCGCTGGAGCAGGTGCTGCCCGCCCTCGGCGCGGGGGCCTCGGTGGTGGTCCGCCCGGACGAGGTGTGGTCGGTGGAGGAGCTCGCGGAGGCCGTCCGCACCCAGGGCGTCACGGTCATGGAGGCCACCCCCGCCTACTGGGAGGAGATCGTCGCCCGGCTCGACGCGGTCGCCGGGGACCTCAAGAGCCTGCGGCTGCTGGTCACCGGCGGCGAGGCGCTGCCCTCGGCACCGCTGGAGCGCTGGTTCGCCCACCTTCCCGAGGTGCCCGTCGTCAACACGTACGGCCCGACCGAGGCGGTCATCTCGGCCACCGCCCTGCCGCTCACCGCTCCGGTCGGGGGCCGGGTCCCGATCGGCGGGCCGCTGGGCTCACGGCGGGCGTACGTCGTGGACGCGCTCGACCAGCTGGTACCCGTCGGGCTGCCGGGTGAGCTGCTGATCGGCGGCCCGGAGCTGGCCCGCGGCTACCTCGGCCGGCCCGCCCTGACCGCGGCGAAGTTCGTACCCGACCCGTACTCCGGCGACGGCGGCCGCCTCTACCGCACCGGCGACCTGGTCCGCCGACTGCCCTCGGGGGAACTGGAGTTCCTCGGCCGCACCGACGACCAGGTCAAGATCCGCGGCTTCCGCATCGAACTCGGCGAGGTGGAGGCCGTCCTGGAACAGCACCCGGCCGTCCACGGCGCGGCCGTCCTGGTCCGGGAACTGCGCGGCGAACGCGCCCTCGTCGGCTACGCGGCCGGCCGGGGAGCCGACGCCGAGGCCCTGGCCGCCTGGTGCCGGACGCAGCTGCCCGGCTACATGGTGCCCGCCGCGTTCGTCCTGCTCGACGCCCTGCCCCGGACCGTGCAGGGCAAGGTCGACACCGCCGCCCTGCCCGGTCCCGCCCTGCCCGAACCGGTGGCGTCCGTGGCACCGCGCACCCCCACCGAGGTCGTGACGGCCCAGATCTGGGCCGAGGTCCTGGGCCTTCCCGAGGTGGGGATCCGCGAGGACTTCTTCGCCCTCGGCGGCCACTCCCTGCGCGCCGTGGCGGCCGCGTCCCGGCTGCGCACCGCGTTCGACTGCCCGATCCAGGTACGCGACCTGTTCGACCACCCGACGGTCGAACAGCTCGCCGTCGAAGTGGAACGGCAGCTCGTCGACCAGATCTCCGCGATGAGCGACGACGAGATCGACCTGTCCCTGACCTCCGAGTTCTGACCGCCGCCGCGCTCCGAACCTCGATCCCAGCCTTGATTGGACGGCACTTGCGATGACCACTGCACAGGTCGAACCCTCCACCACTTCCCCCGCTTCCCCCACGGCGCCCGCTTCCCCCACGGCGCCCGGCGGTCTCTCCCCGGCGGCCCGCCGGCTCCTCGAAATGCGGCTGCGCGGCAAGACCGCCGCCGCGTCGGCGCCCGCGGGCATCCCCCGCCTCGACCCGCGCCCCGCGCAGGCCCCCCTGTCCGCCGCGCAGCAGCGCCTGTACTTCCTCGACCAGCTCGACCCCGGCGGCGTCGAGTACCTGATGCCCGCGGCCTGGCGGTTCACCGGCCCGCTGGACGTGGCCGCGCTGAGCGCGGCGATCGGGGACCTCACGGCCCGCCACGAGCAGCTGCGGGTGGTCTTCTCCCACGAGGACGGCGTGCCCGCCCAGCGCGTGCTCCCCGCCGCCGAGGCGGCCGGCCTCGACGTGGTCGACCTGCCCCCGGCGGTCCGCGAAGGCGGCCCCGCGGCGCTCGCCGCGGTCGTACGGGAGGTGGCGCTGCGCCCCTTCGACCTGGCCGCGGCGCCCCCGTTCCGGGCCACCCTGCTGCGGATCGCCGCCGACGACCACGTACTGGTGCTGGCCATGCACCACATCGTCTCGGACGGCTGGTCCCTGGACATCCTGACGGGCGACCTGAGCGCCTGCTACCGCGCCAGAAGCGGCGGCCGGCTCCCGCAGCTCGCGGCGCCACCGGTCGAGTACACCGACTACGCGCACTGGCAGCGCGGGGCCGACGAGAGCACGCAGCTGGACTACTGGCGCACCACCCTGGCCGGCCTGACCCCGCTCGAACTGCCCACCGACCACCCGCGGCCCGCCGTCCGCACCTTCCAGGGCGCCGTGCACACCGTCGAACTCCCCGCGCCGCTGACGGCGGCCCTGGCCGAGCTCGGCCGGCGGACCGACACCACCTCGTACATGACGCTGATGGCGGCGTTCCAGGCGGCGCTGGCCTTCCACAGCGGCCAGGACGACATCGCGATCGGCACCGTCGTCGCCAACCGCGAGCGCCCGGAGATCGAGCAGCTGGTCGGCTTCTTCGTGAACACCCTGGTCATCCGCACCGATCTGGGGGGCGACCCGACCTCGGCGCAGCTCCTGGCCCGTACCCGGGAAAGCGTCCTGGGCGCCCTGTCCCACCAGGGCCTGCCCTTCGAGCGGGTCGTGGACGAGCTGAGCCCCGAGCGGGACCTGTCGCGCAATCCGCTGTTCCAGGTGCTGTTCTCGCACTCCGCGGCCACGCAGCAGGGGACGTACGCCCTCGGCGGGGCGGCGGGCACGGCCTTCCCCATCGACCTGACCACGGCGAAGTTCGACCTGACGCTCGACGTCGGCGAGGACGCGGACGGCATCCGGCTGCGGTTCGTCTACCGCCCCGACCTGTTCGAGGCCGCTTCGGTGGCCCGGCTCGCCGAGCACACCGTCGCGGTGCTGCGGGCGTTCACCGAGGCGCCCGACGTGCCGCTCGGCATGGCCGACCTGCTCACCGGCGACGAGCGGGCCGCGCTGCTCGGCCCCTGGGGTCCGGCGAACCGCCCGGCGGCGGACGCCGTGCCCGAGCCGGCTCCGCGGCCCGCCCTGGAGCGCCTGGCCGAGCAGGTGCGGCTCGCCCCCACCGCGGTGGCCGTCTCCGGCGGCGGCCGCAGCCTGACCTACGCCGAACTCGACGCGGCCTCACTGGCCCTGGCCCGGCGGCTGCGGGCCGCGGGCATCGGCGCGGAGTCCCTGGTGGGCGTCTGCCTGGGCCGCTCCGTCGACCTGGCCGTGGCACTGCTCGGCGTCTGGCGGGCCGGCGCGGCGTACCTGCCGCTGGACCCCGCCCACCCGCGGGCCCGGCGGGAGTTCACGATCGGTGACGCCGGGGTCGGGTGGGTGATCGCCGACGGCGTCGGCCGGGCCGCCGTGGAGGGGCTGCCGGTCGGCGTGATCCCGCTCGCCTCCGACGACGGCACCGACGACACCACCGGCACCGCGGCCGTGGACCCGCTCGCGGACGTGGCCCCCGGCCCGGACACCCTCGCCTACGTCATCTACACCTCGGGGTCGACCGGGCGGCCCAAGGGCGTCGAGATCACCCACGGCAACCTCGCCTGGCTGCTCGGCGCCGCCGACCGGCACTTCGACTTCGACGCCGACGACGTGTGGACGCTCCTGCACTCCCCCGCGTTCGACTTCTCCGTCTGGGAGCTGTGGGCCCCGCTGACCTCCGGCGGACGGGTGGTCGTGCTGACCGAGGACGAGGTCCGCGACCCCGCCGCCGTGCACGCCGTCCTGCGCGACGAGCGCGTCACCGTGCTCAACCAGACCCCGGCCGCGTTCAAGGGGCTGCGGGCCCATCTGGCGCAGCAGGGTACGGAGTTCGCAGACCTGGCACTGCGCACCGTGGTCTTCGGCGGCGACGCCTTCGACGCCCGCGACTACCGCGACTGGTTCGCCGTGCCCGAGGACGCGCGGCCCGCCCTGGTGAACATGTACGGGATCACCGAGACCACCGTGCACGTCACGTACCGGCTGATCACCGAGGCGGACACGGTGAGCGCCGTGTACTCGCCGATCGGCCGCCCCCTGGCCGGCCAGCACGGCTACGTCCTGGACCGGGCGGGCCGGCTGGTGCCGCACGGCACGGTGGGTGAGCTGTACGTGGCCGGCGGGGGCGTCGCCCGCGGCTACCGCAACCGGCCGGAGCTGTCGGCCGAGCGGTTCCCCCTCGACCCGTTCGGCCCGGCCGGGACCCGCATGTACCGCACGGGCGACCTGGTCCGGGTGTTGCCCGACGGCCAGTTGGCGTACGCCGGACGGGCCGACCACCAGGTGAAGATCCGCGGATTCCGCATCGAGCCCGGCGAGATCGAGACCGCGCTGCGCGCCCTGCCCGGCGTACGGGACGCGGCGGTGGTGGCGCGGCCCGACGCGCACGGCGGCGCCCGCCTGGTCGCCCACGTGGTGCTGACCGAGGGCCGGCCGCTGGACGCGCCGGACCTGCGCGACCGGCTGCGGCTGACACTGCCCGAGTACATGGTGCCCGCGCTGTTCGTCCGGCACCCGAAGCTGCCCATCACCGCCAACGGCAAGGTGGACCGCAAGACCCTGATGGCGGTGGCCGTCGAGGGGGCGGCCGCACCCGCCGGGCACGTCCCGCCGGCCGGTGCGACCGAGGAGGCGCTGGCCCGCATCTGGGGAGACGTGCTGGGCGCCGAGCGGATCAGCCGCACGGCGAACTTCTTCGACCTGGGCGGCGACTCGATGCTGGCCCTGCGGGTGATCGGGCAGGCCCGCTCCGCCGGACTGGGCCTGAGCGTCCCGGACCTGTTCCGGGCCCGTACCCTGGGCGACCTGGCGGCGCTGGCGACGGACGCGGCCGGCATCGGCGCCCCCGCGCCCGTGGAGCCGTTCTCCCAGCTCGACCCGGCCGACGCGGCCCGGCTGTTGGAGGGGCTCGACGACGCGTACCCGCTGACCATGCTCCAGGCCGGCATGCTGCACGAGATGCTGGCCGACCCGGACCGCGGCGCCTACCACAACGTCACCGACCTCAAGATCACCGTGCCGGAGGGCTTCGACCTCGGCGCGTTCCAGGCCGCGGTGGACACCGTCGTACGCGGCCACAGCATCCTGCGGTCCTCCATCGACCTGGTGTCGTTCACCGAGCCGCTCCAGCTGGTGCACCGCAGCGCCGGACTCCCGGTCGGCTACAGCGACCTGCGGGGCCTGCCGCACGAGGAGCAGTGGGCGTCCGTACGCGGCCACGTCGACGCGGAGTTCGCCCGGCGCTTCGACCTGGCGGCCCCTCCGCTGGTCCGCATCCACCTGCACCACCTCACCGACCAGGAGCTGCGGCTCACCCTCACCGACTGCCACGTCGTCCTCGACGGCTGGAGCCTGACCTCGCTGATCGCCGACCTGCTGGACCTGCACCGGCAGGCCGTGGCGCAGGGCCGGACCCCGCAGCTGCCGGCGGCGCCCCCGTACGCCGAGTACGTCGCGCTGGAGCGGGCCGCGCTCGTCGACGAGGAGGGCCTGGACCACTGGCGGACGGCGCTGAGCGACCTGAGCCCGATCCGGTTCACCCGGCGCGGTACGGAGGCCTCCGACGGCGGTCAGTTCGTGCACGAGGTGCGCCGTTCGTACGCGGCGCTCGCCGAGCCGATCGGCCGGCTGGCCCGGATGGCCGGGGTGCCCCGCCGCACGGTCATGCTGACGGCCTTCCACCACACCATGAGCCTGTTCGCCGAGCGCGACGGCTCCGCCGAGGGGCACTCGGTCGGCCTGGTCACCAACGGCCGGCCCGAGGTGCCCGGATCGGACCGGATGCGCGGGCTGTTCCTCAACACGGTGCCGTTCGGGGTCCGGCGTCCCCGTGGCAGCTGGCTGGAGTACCTGCGGGCGGCGTTCGCCGCCGAACAGGAGATGCTGCCGTACCGCAGGGTGCCGCTGGCCCGGATGGCGCAGCTGAGGCCCGGTGCGCCGAGCGTGGCGGAGACCCTGTTCAACTACGTCAACTTCCACCGGCTGTCCGGGGACAGCTGGGACGACTCGCTGGAGATCGCCCGCACCGCGTTCCCGCTGATGCTCAACGCGAGCGTGGAGTCCCTCATCCTCGACGTCGACCCCGACTACCTGGCCCCCGCCACCGCCGAGCAGCTCGCCGACCTGATGTGCGGGGTGCTGCAGACGATGACCGCGAGGCCCGAGGCGCCCGTCACGGCGCCGGCGCTGGCCGGTGAGGCGCGGATACGGGCACTGGAGGAGTGGGGCCGGGGCCCCGAACTTCCGAACACCACCCTGATGTTCCACGAGTGCGTGGCCGAGCACGCGGTGCTCACGCCCGGCGCGGTGGCGGTCCGGCAGGGCGCGAGCGAGGTCACGTACGCCGAACTGGACCTGTCTGTGAGGCAGTTGGCGCAGCGGCTGCAGGCACTCGGGGTCGGCCCTGAGGTGCCGGTCGGCATCTGCCTGGACCGGGGTCCGGAGATGGTCCGGGCCGTGCTCGGCGTGCTCCGGGCGGGCGGCGCCTTCCTTCCGCTGGAGTCCCAGCACCCGGCCGACCGGCTGAAGTTCATCGTCGAGGACAGCGGGATGCCGGTGCTGATCACCCAGGCCTCGCTGGTGGGGACCGTGCCCTTCGAGGGCCCGACCCTGGTCGTGGACGACCCGGCGACCTGGGCCGCTCCCGCCGGGGCGCCGGTGCCCGCGCCGCCCGTCACCGCGGACAACGCCGCGTACATCCTCTACACCTCCGGCTCCACGGGCACGCCCAAGGGCGTCACCATCCAGCACCGCAGCCTGACCAACATGCTGGAGGGGCAGCGCGATCTGTTCCCCGTGACCGCCGAGGACCGGGTGCTCCAGTTCGCCTCGCTCAGCTTCGACGTCTCCATCCTGGACCTGACATGGGCGCTGGCGAACGGCGCCCAGCTGTGCACCCCGCCCAGGGAGGCGCTGCGCGCGGGGGCCGATCTGGCGAACACGCTGCTCGAGTACGGGATCACCGTCGCGATGCTCGCGCCGAGCGCCCTGGCGGCCCTGGGCGAGGACCGCTTCCCGGCGCTGCGGATCCTCCAGGTGTGCGGCGAGGCCTGCCCCGCCGAACTGCCCCAGAAGTGGGCGCGCGGACGGCGGTTCTACAACGTCTACGGGCTCACCGAGACGGCGGTGTGGTCCGTCTCCACCCTCCTCAAGCCGGACTGCAAGCGGCCGCCGATCGGCTGGCCGATGCGCAACACCCAGGTCTACGTCCTCGACGAGGACCTCCAGCCGGTTCCGGTCGGGGTGCAGGGCGAGGTCTACCTCGGCGGGCGCGCCATCGGCCGGGGCTATGTGAACCGCCCCGACCTGACCGCGGCCGCGTTCGTCCCAGACCCGTACGGCGCCCCCGGTGGCCGGCTGTGCCGCACCGGCGACCTCGGCGTCCAGCTGCCCGACGGCGCCGTGGAGGTCCTCGGCCGCCGCGACAGCCAGGTCAAGCTGCGCGGATTCCGCATCGAGCTCGGCGAGATCGAGCACGGACTGCGGGAGCTGCCCGAGGTCCAGCAGGCGGTGGTCCTGCTGCGGCGCGACCTGCCCGAGCCGGCCCTCGTCGCGTACGTGGTCCCCGAAGAGGGCGTGGAACCGGTCGTCGAGCCCTTCCGCCGGGCCCTGCGGGCCAAGGTCCCCGCGTACATGGTCCCCGCCCGGTTCGTCTTCCTCGACGCGATGCCGGTCAACAGCAGCGGGAAGGTCGACAAGAAGGCCCTGCCGCTGCCCTCCGCCGACCGTCTGCACAGCGCCACCGCCTACGTCGCGCCCGGCACCCCCGCCGAGGTGATCCTCGCCGAGGTGTGGCGCACGGTCCTCGGCATCTCCCAGGTCGGCGTCCACGACGACTTCTTCGCCCTCGGCGGCAGCTCGCTGTCCACCGTCCGGGTCGCCGCGCAGGCCGCCGCCCGCGGACTGAGCGTCTCCGTACGGGACCTGCTCGAACTCCCGACGATCTCCCGGCTCGCGGCCCGCGCCACCGAGGCGGCGGCGGAGGCCGCCCGGCCCGACGGCCCGGCGGACCCGCTCACGCCGGCCCGGGCCGTCACCTCGGAGGTCCGGCTGCGCGAGGGCGAGGGCTCCCCGCTGTGGTGCGTGCACCCCAGCGGCGGCAGCGGCGCCTGGTACGTGCCGCTCGCCCGGGCCCTCCCGCCGGGGCGGCCGGTCCGGGCCTTCCAGGCCCGCGGGCTGCTCGGCGGGGTGGACCCGACCACGATCGCCGGCATCGCGGCCAACTACGCCGCCGAGCTGGCCGCCCACGGCGGGCAGGGCCCGCACGACCTGCTGGGCTGGTCCATGGGCGCCAACATCGCCCTGGAGATGGCCACCCAGCTGCACGAGGCCGGTCACACCGTCGCCCCGCTGACGCTGATCGAGCCCTACCTGCCCCACCCGGCGGCCCGCGAACGCCTCGCGGCGGTCGGCCGGGACATGGAGCGGGGGCTGAGGATGCGCGACCGCGTCCGCGCGCTGGCCCCGTCGGCGGAGCGGGTGACGGCCGTGGCCGAGCTCACCACCCTGCTGCTGGGCGCCGGCATGAGCCCCGGCGAGGCGTCCCTGGTGGAGCACGCCCCCATCGAGGTGTGGCACTCGCTGCTCACCGCGCTGGCCGGCTACGAACTGCGCCCCTATCCCGGCCATGTCCACCTCGTGGTGGGCAGCGCGGCCGCGGAACTGCCCGACGGCGAAGTGATGCCGGGGCTGGACGTGGACTTCCGGACCTACGTCGGGCGCTGGCGCGAGGCCGCGCTCGGCGGGCTGACCGTCCACGTCACCGAAGGCGACCACATGTCCATGATGTCCGAACGGCTGATGCACAAGACCGCTTCCGTGCTCGGCCGGATCCAGTCGGAGGAACGCCGATGACCGTCCTGACCACGAACACCCCCGCGACCATGAACGGCACCCCGGCCGGGACCGGGACCGGTGCCGCGGCCGCGGCCGCGACCGCGACGGGGCTGGTGTGCCCGGTCACGGGGAGGACGGCCCCGCCGGCCGCTCCCGGGGCCGCCTCCCCGTCCGCCCCCTCCGCCCCGCCGGCCACCGGCCGGGCCCGGCCCCCGGCCCCGGCGGCCGGGTTCACCGAGCGGTACCTCCTCGACCCCGCCGTCAACGCGGACCCGTACGGGTACCTGAGCTCCCTGCGCGACCACGACCCCGTGTACTGGTCGGCGATGCACCGGGCCTGGCTCGTCACCGGCCACGCCCAGCTGATGCACTGCCTGCGCGACCCCGCGGTCTCCGCCGAGCGGGTGCGCCCGCTGATGGACGCCGTACCGGAGGGCGCCCGCGAGGACGCCGAGCGGGCCTTCGCGATCCTCTCCCGCTGGATGGTGTTCAACGACGCCCCGCAGCACCGGCGGCTGCGCCAGGTGTTCCAGGAGCAGTTCGCGGCCCGCGCGATCGGCCGCTACCGGGCCTTCGTCGAACGCGCCACCCGCGCCATGCTCGCCCGCCGCGCCGTCCCCGGCCGGCTCGGGGACCTGGTCGCCGACATCGCCCGGCCGCTGCCCGCCCTGGTCTTCGCCCGCTGGCTGGGCGTCCCCCAGGCCCACGGGCCGTCCTTCTGGTACTGGAACGCCCGCGTCGGCGACCTCGTCCTGGGGGCCGCCCAGGAGGAGCGCGAGTACCGCACCTCGCTCCAGTCCCTGGTCAACCTGGACGACTACCTCGCCGACCTGGTGAGGCAGCGCCGCGCCGACCCCAAGGACGACCTGATCAGCGCCGTGCTGGCGGGCGGCCAGATCGGGAAGTCGGTCAGCGAGGAGGAGTTCGTCGGGATGCTGACGCAGATGGCCTTCGCCGGCGGCGAGACCACCAGCAACCTGATCGTCAACACCGTGCTCGCCCTGCTGGAGCACCCCGACGAGCTGGCGGCCGTCCGCGAGGACCCGCAGCTGGTGTCGATGGCGGTGGAGGAGGCGATGCGCTTCGACGGTCCGTCGAAGATGTCGATCCGCACCGCCGCCCGGGACTTCGACCTCGACGGGCGCTCCGTCCACGCCGAGGACCGGCTGTTCCTGGTGACGGCGGCGGCCAACCGGGACCCGGTGCGCTTCCCCGACCCGGACCTGTTCAGCGTCCGGCGCGGCAGCGCCTCCCACCTCGGGTTCGGCTTCGGCGCGCACTTCTGCATCGGGGCCGCGCTGGCCCGGCTCGTGGCCGGCGCGGTGGTGGACGTCCTCGTACGCGAGTACCCGGGCCTGGAGCTGCTTCCCGGGCAGCACGCCTGGCAGCCGTCACTCCTCAACCGCGCGCTGACGGCCCTGCCCGTCCGCTACTGACCACGGCCGCCCGACGGCGGCCCGACAGCCCTACGAAGGGGAGTTCGTTCATGGCTTCCACCCTGGTGGACGCGCGGTCCCGGCTGAGCGCCCCCGCCCGGCTGCCGTCGTTCCGCCTCCTGTGGCTCGGGCAGTCCCTGTCCCTGCTCGGCGACGGGTTCAGTTACATCGCCTTCTCCTGGATCACGCTCGGCCTCACCGGCTCCACCCTGGCGCTCGGCTACGTCCTCGCCTGCCAGGCGGTGCCGCGGGCCCTGCTGACCCTGGTCGGCGGCTCCCTCAGCGACACGTGGTCCGCACGGAGGCTGATGGCCCTCTCCAGCTGGGCCCGGGCCGCCCTGATGGCCGCGGTGGGCCTGGCCGGCCTGGCCGGGTCCCTCACGGTGGCGATGCTGTGCTGCGCCGCCGCCGCCTTCGGCGCGGTCGACGCGTTCTTCCAGCCGGCCCGGGCCTCCGTCCTGCCGTCCGTGGTGGACCGGGAGCTGCTCGCCCCGGCCAACGCGCTGCTGGCGGTCGCCGCGAAGGTGTCGGCCGTGCTGGGGCCGGCCGTCGGCGGCATGGTGGTGGCCCTCGCCGACGCACCGGTCGCCTTCCTCGTCGACGGGGTGTGCTTCGCCCTCTGCGGCCTGTGCGTCTCGGGCATCCGCCCGCTGCCCCGCCCCGGAGCGGACGCGGCGGACCGCGCGGACGGGGGCGCGGCCGAGCCGGCGGACGCGCCCTCGCTGGCCGCCCGGATCCGCGCCGGGCTGCGGTACGCCTTCGAGGACCCGCGGATCCGGACGATCCTGGCCGTCGACGCGGCCGTCACCTTCTGCCAGGCGGGGCCGTTCACGGTCGGCTTCGCCACCCTCGCCAAAGTCGACCTGCAGGGCGGCTCCGCCACCCTGGGCCTGCTCAACGGGGCACTGGCCGGCGGGGCGATGCTGGGCACCCTCGTCGGCGGCGCCCTGGACACCCGCCCCCGGATCGGTCTGCTGATCGCCGCGCTGGCGGGCTGGCTGTCGATCGGCACGGGCCTGCTCGGCCTCGTCGGCAACACCGCCGGGGCCCTGGCCACGGTCCTGGCGATGGGCTTCGGGATGGGCTTCCAGGGGGTCTTCGGCCTCAGCTGGATCCAGCGCACCATCGACGGCTCGGTGCTGAGCCGGGTGATCTCGGTGGACATGGTGATCGGCTACGCGGTGGCCCCGCTGTCCCTGATCGTCTGCGGGGCCCTGGCCGGATCGGGCACGGGCCCGATGTTCGCCGTCTCCGCGGTGGTCCTGGCGGTGACGGGGCTCGGCATCCTCAGCTCGCGCACCGTCCGCGAGATGCGGTGACCGCGGGCCGGCCGCGCCGGGACGCCCCCGGCGCGGGGCGGGGCGTCCCGGTGCGGCGGGCCGGTGCCTCAGGGCGCGGGGCGGGGCGTCCCGGCGCGGCGGGCCGGTGCCTCAGGGCGCCGACGCCGCGAGGGACGCGGAGAGCTCGCACAGGGCGGCGCGGTTGGTGCGGCCCGTCTTCGTGCCGAGGGCCGCGATGTGCTTCTCGACCGTGCGCGGCGAGATGTACAGGCGGTCGGCGATGTCCTTGTTGCCCAGGCGTTCCGCCAGGAGCCGGAAGACCTCGTACTCGCGGACCGTGACGCCCTGGGCGCGCAGCACGTCCGGGATGGTGCTCGAACCCGAACGGCGCTGCTGCACCGGGGCGCCCATGCGGCGCAGGGCCGCCCGGCAGGCGCCCGCGACCGCGGTGACGCCGCCCTGGTGGAAGTGCTCCTCGGCACGGCGCAGCCAGGCCACCGGCTCGCCCCAGCCGTCCTCGTAAGCGGCGTCGGCGATCAGCCGCAGGCCCAGGTGGAGCGCGGTCGCGTACGGGGCGGCGGCGCGCAGCGCCTCGGCCACGGCGGCCGCGGCCTCTTCGGGGCGGCCTTCGCGGCCCAGCAGGACGGCGCCGGCGAACAGGACGAACTGCCGGTTCCAGCGCATCCGGCCGGGGGCGGTCGCCGCGATCTCCTCGTAGGCGGCGCGGTCGGCCGCCCCCGAGAGCACGTCCAGGAGCAGGCCGATGCCGTACCGCCCGCTGAGGTAGTACGTACTGGGGTTGGTGTCCTCCAGGTCGGCGACGGCGCGCAGCTCGCGGACGGCGCCGGGCCGGTCCTCCTCGGTCAGCGCGCAGAAGGCCCGGGCGAGGCCGCGGGTCAGGGGTTCCTCCTGGGAGCCGGCCCCGTCCCAGTCGGCGAAGGCGGCGAGGGCGCTCTCCATGGCGGGCCGGTCGCCGCGGTGGGCGGCCAGGGCCGCCCGGGCCATCAGGACGTACCGGGTGGCCGGGGCCAGCCGCAGGCGCTGTACGACGGCCAGGCACTCCTCGGCGGACTGCTGCGCGGCGGTGAACTCGGCCCGCAGGACGGCGTCCAGGATCATGATGCCGTCGATGGTGTAGACGATGGTGGCCGAGCCGAGCCGCTGGGCTTCGCTCCGGGCGGCCAGCAGGGGGGCGGTGGCGCCCTCGGTGAGCCAGTAGTTGCCGCCGATCCGGGTCAGCGCGTACATGCGCTGGAGCGGCAGCTGGTGCTGTTCGGCGGTCTGCAGGGCCGATTCCAGCAGGGCGGTGGCCTCGTCGAAGTCCCGTTCGCGGGCGAGGGTGGCGAGGAGTTCCAGGGCCTGGCAGGCGACGGTGGCCAGGCCGTGGCGCTGGGCCGCCTGGAGCGCGGAGTGGGCGAGTTTCTCGGCGAGTTGGGTACGGTCGGGACCCGGGGTGTCGAGGGCGAGGTAGGCCGCGGTCACGTCGGTGGAGGCGGCGCAGGCCTCGTCGGGGTGGGCGGCCAGGAGGGATCTGGCCTGGGCTATCTGTCTGTTGCCGTCCTCCCAGCGGCCCGCGGTGTGGGCGACCTTGGCGAGCCGGGTGTGCAGCGCGGCGAGCCGGCCGGCGCTCAGGCCGCTGCCGCCGAGGGTGTGCAGGTTCTCCGCGAACCCGAAGGCGCGGGCGAAGTCGCCGGCTTCGGCGAGCGCGGGCAGCAGGGCCTCCAGGGCGTCGCTGCGCCCGGCGGCGTCCTGGCTGGCGGCGAGCAGCCGTTCGGCGCGGCTGAGCAGGGTGATCGCGGAGCCGATCGCGCCGGCCGCCAGGGCGCGCAGCCCGGCGTCGGTGAACAGCCGGCCGGCCTCGGCGTCGTCACCGGCCTGCGAGCGCAGCTCCGCGACCAGGGGGCACCAGTCGCCTTCGAGGTCCGGGTACAGCGCCTGGACCGCGTCCGCGGCGCGGCCGGCCATCGTCGCCCGGTTGCCGGGTGTGAGCTGGGTGAGCAGGGCCTCGGCGGTGAGCGAGTGGCGGAACGCGTACCAGTCGGGGGCGGGTTCGTCGGGGACGACGAGCTGGGCCGCGACGCCGGCGTGCAGGTGGCTGAGGAGTCCGCGGTCGTCGATGCCGGTCATCCGCTGGAGCACGGTCAGCGGGAAGCGGCGGCCGATCACGGCGGCGGCGGACAGCAGGGTCAGCCCCTGTGGGCCGAGCCGGTCGATGCGGCGCAGGATCCCGCGGGCGAGGGCGGTCGACACGTCGCTGCGCAGGTCGCCGACGACGCGCCAGCCGTCCTCGAAGCGGACGAGGGCGCCGCTGCCGATCATCCCCTGGAGCAGTTCCTCGACAAGGAAGGGGCTGCCGGAGCTGTCGTCCCAGAGCCGGTCCAGGGCCGCCCCCGGGACGAGCTCGGGTTCGGTGTCCAGCTGGGCGGCGATGACGGCGCCGACCTCGGGGCGGGTGAGCGGGGCGAGTTCCAGTACGGTCCCCACGCCGCGCCGGCGGGCCGAGTCGGCCATGTCGAGCGCGTCGCAGGGCTCCGTACGGATGGTGGCCAGGAGCACGACGTTGGTGTACTCCAGGTTGTCCACCAGGTATTCGACGACCGCGAGCGTCTCGGGGTCGGCGTCGTGCAGGTCCTCCAGCAGGAGGAGCTGGCCGTGTTCCCGGCCGGTGGCGATGAGCAGCCGCAGGACGGCCTCGCCGAGGATGACCATGGAGCTGTTGTTCTGTGCGTCGCTGCTCCAGTCCGGGATGATCCTGCCGAGTGCGGGCCGGTAGGGGCCCAGCGGCAGGTCGTCCAGGGAGGTGCCGTCGAGCGGGCCGCTGCGGAAGAGCGACATGAGTGCTTCGGTGAGTGGCCGGAAAGGGATGGTGGGGCCGGTGGTGCTGCTGCGGCCCCGCAGGGCGCGCATGCCCATGCCGAAGGCCATGCCCACCGCTTCGGCGGCGAGCCTGGACTTTCCGATTCCGGCCTCACCGACCAGGAAGACGACACCGCCGCGTCCTTCGCCCGCGTCGGTCAGTGCCTGCTTGATCTCCCGCAGTTGCGGGTCACGACCGACGATGTACCGCGAACGGGAACGCATGTCCGCAATCTAGTTCATGCGAACGGCCGATTGTGCGACGAAAGTTGGCCGTTTCGAACAAAGGCGGAGTGGAGATCCGGGAGAGATCCGGAGAAGATCGGACACGGACCTCCGGCGCACTACCAGGTGACGTTCGGGGCCGACACGCTGGTGTCGATCGAGCTCAGGGTGATGACGATGCCGCTGGTGAGCACCACACCGGCCAGAGCACGGGCCCGGGCGCACGCCTTGTTCCGTCCCGACAGGGTGATCCCGCCGGCCGGGTCCTCGGTCCGCGCCTCGGCGGCGGCCGTGGCGGCGGCCTCGTCGGCGGCGGTGACGGACTGGGCGTTGACCTGGGGCTTCTGCATGGTGATGAGTACCTTTCTCGTGACCTGATGGGGAGTGGTGCTCAGTGCCGAAGTGCTAGGCGCCGGGGTGCACGGCGGGTTCGAGGAGCAGGACGGACGGGACGGCCTCCGGGAAGCCCAGCCTGAGCAGGGCGTATCCGATGCCGGAGAGTCCGGTGAGGAATCCGGGGGACGGTACGTGGTCGGGGGTGCCGCAGCGGTGGCCGTGATCCTCGAGTCGGCCGAGAATCTCCCCGGCGCGGTGACCGAGCGCGGTCCGGGCCCCTTCATGGCCCTGCCCGGCGAGGACGCCCAGCGGTTCCAGGGATCCGAGGGCGCCGCGGTGCAGGCCGAGGTCGGGTGATTCGGAGGGTGCGCCCAGCAGGGCGGCGCACCGGTCGAGTGCCGCCGTGGGAACGGGCCCGCCCGCGGTGCCGAGCGCGTCGGCGGCGGCCAGCGCGGTGCCCGCGAGGCCGCTGTGCCAGCCGAGGTCGGCGGGGCGGAGCAGGGCCGCGTCCAGTGCCGGCCGCAGGAGCGCGGCGCCGGTGCGGGCGTACGCGGCCCCCGGCTGCCCCGCCTCCTCGCGGGCGGCGGCGTGGCGCAGCAGCGCCCAGCCGATGCCAGCGTCGCCGTCGGCGAAGCCGGGGGCCGCCGGGTGCCGTTCGGCCAGGTGCTTCTCGGCCCGGACCAGCAGCCGGTCGGCGAGCCCCCGGGCGGCTCCGTCGGCCGGCGCCCCGTACGTGCGCTGCGCCGCGACCGCGGCGGCCAGGGCTCCGGCGAGGCCGTCGGCCAGACCGGCCGGTCCTTCGCCGCCGTCCTCGGCATCGGCGTCGGCGGCGCGTTCCAGGGCGGCGAGCGCGTCGGGAAGGCAGTCGCCCAGGCCCCCGCCGAGCAGCGGGGCCAGCCGGGCCGCCGTGTAGACGATGCCTCCGAGCCCGTGCAGGGCGCCGGGTCCCACCGCGGCCGCCAGCCCGGGGTCGCGGGCCAGTGTGGCCAGCAGCGTGGGGAGCGGCCGTACGGCCTGCCGGGCGAGCGCGGTGTAGCGCTCGGCGCCGGTCAGGGCGCCGAGCTGGGCCAGGAAGAGGGCCACTCCGCAGTATCCCTGGGCGAGTCCGCCGCCCATCGGCAGGACGGCCCAGTGCTCGCCGGACACCTGTTCCAGGCCGAGCCAGTTGACGCGTCCGCCGCCGTGCACGGCCCGCGCGGAGATCTCGTCGGCGATCCCGCAGGCCGCGGCCAGCAGCCGGGACGGCTCGGGCACGACGGCCGGCGCGGCCGGCCCGGCCAGGGTGGAACGGGGGCCGCCGACGCTGAGGTTGGCCCCGGTGACGGCGAGCGTCGCCGAGATGATCCACTCCTGGTCGTGGCGGTCCACCTCCCCCATGGCGGCGATCTTGGCACGGGCGGCGCTCAGGCTCGGGGCCGGCAGGACGCCGTCGAGGCGGGTGCCCCGGGAGGTCACCAGCGCGGTGTCCGCGGGGTGGTGGAAGAAGAGCGGCACGTCCCCGGACCACAGGTCGGCGATCTCGTCCTCGATGAGCCGGCGGCGGGCCGGGTCGTGCTCGGACTCGGCCCAGAGCACGGCGAGTACGCTCTCGCGGGTCAGGGCGTCGTGCAGCAGGTCGGGGTGGGTGGACTCGTCCAGCAGGGTCGTGTAGAGGCGGGTCGAGCGGGCGATCAGGCGTCCGGGGCTGGTGGCCCAGCGGGCCAGCAGCCCGCCGTCGCCGCCTTCCTCGTCCGCGTCGCCGAGGAGTTCCGCCCGGTGCTCGGTGATCGCGTCGTACCCGGCCCGGAACCCTTCCAGCAGCGCCGCCCGGTGGTCGGCGTGGCCGGCGGCCCTGCCCTGCGGCGACGGCCGGTTCTGCCCGGCCGCGCCGGCCACCGGGGCGCGCTGCAGCCGCATCACGTCCGTCCCGGCGTCCTCCCAGCGCAGCCCGTCGCTGGGGTACGAGCCGCCGTCCCCGCCGCCCAGCGCCGAGATGTCCATGGCGCCGTTCTCGCCGATCAGCAGGCTCGGCAGCAGGCAGGTGCGGTACACCGAGGAGGCCAGGGCGTCCGCGGCCGGGTCGCTCCCGCAGGTCACGGCTGCGGGCAGCCCCGAGTGGAGCAGGGTCTCGGCGTCCACCAGCACCGGCTGGTCACCGCAGGCGATGACGTTCTCGTAGTGCATGTCCACGCCGTCGACGGCGTAGAGGAGGGCGAGCAGTGCGCCCTGGCGCCGGTAGAACCGGTCGAGTTCGGTGGGTGAGCCGCACCAGGCGTGCTCGATGAACTCCAGCCAGCCGTACCCGTCGCCGCGCACCGAACGCGGGGTCCGCAGGCCCAGGCCCGGGACCTTCTCGTTGGTCCAGCCGACGACCCGGTCCAGCAGCAGGTGCTGCTCCAGCGGGCGGGGCTTGTACACGACGGTGGCGCCACCGGCGAAGTGCAGCAGGGCCACGGACCGGTTGCCCTGGTGGACGTCACCGCGGCCGAGGTCGAGGCGTACGAGGGCCCCGGGGTCGGTGCCGTGCAGCAGTCCGGCGACGATCTGCGCCCGGTCGGCGGTGAACCGGTCCAGCAGCTCCACCGTGGCCGAGGCCGCGTGCCCGCAGGCCTGGCCCAGCATCCGGGCCAGCACCGGGTAGCGGGTGAAGAGCTCGGCGAGTCCCCGCCGGGTGGCGAGCCGGGCGGTGAAGGCCGCGAACCGCTCCCGCGGGGTCTCCCCCGCCAGCAGGCCCTCCGTACGGGCCCGGTGGAGTTCACGGACCAGGGTGCGGGCGGACTGGCGGACCAGCCGGTCGCCGAGCCGCTCCTCGAACGCGGTCCGCACCACGGCGAGTTCGTCCCGGGACAGGTCGAGGTGCGCGGCGGCCTGCGCCCAGGCGGAGTCGATCAGGGGGCGCAGGGCGGGCAGGAACACCGCGGCGCCGTCCGCGTCCGCCGCCGGGGGCAGGGACCGGCCGGGGGTTGCGGGGGCCGCTGCCACGATCTCCTCGACGGCGCGGGCCCACTGCGGCGCGTCCGTGCGGGAGGCCAGCCGACCGGGCGCCTCCGCCGCGAGGGCGTACGCCGCCTCCTCGGTGGTTCCCAGGCTCGCCAGCCGGGCCGCGAAGCCGTCCGTGTCCCCCAGGGACCACGCAGCCGGTCGGCTGTGGGGGGCGTCGGCCGGCGCGGGTACCGGGGTACCCGGGGCGGCGAGCCGCTCCCGCAGGTTCAGGGCCCGGGCCCACCAGGAGGGGGCCAGGCCGCCGACCTGGGTTTCTTCGGCGGTGGTGGCGGTGTCAGTCACAGGAGAAAACTCGCAGAGGGCGGGGGCGGCGCACATGGGGGCCGATCCCCCATATTCCGCGGAGCGGCCCCCATGGCCCCCGGTGGCCTGCCGTACGCGGTGGTGCGGGGGCCGCCGGCGGGGCCCGTGCCGTACGGGTTCCGCCAGGTCGTGGGGCTCCCGGAGGGCTGGCTGCGCAGGAACCCTGGCTGCGGCGGCGGTCCTTCACAAATGTGGGGGCCGTCGCCCGATGCCGCCCCCGGTCCGCGACCCGCAGCCTGTGTCCAGTGCCCCTTCCGCCCGTCCGGCACCCCGGCCGGCGGATGATCATCGGAGGACCTGGTGGGAGTACCCGTCCCTGTCGACGTCGTCGCGTTCGACCCCGTGCTGGAAGCCGGAACCAAGAGCACCCTGTTCGCCTGCCCCGAGGTGTCCCTGACGGCCCCGGGCGGCGCTCCGCGGGTGGTGGTGATGACCGTGGACCAGGTCGGCCGGCCCGAGCTCGACGTCCTGCGCACCGTCCGCGACACCCCGGCCCGGCCCGATGTGGTGCTGGTGGCGGGCGAGTTGGCGCCCGACGGCGCCCTGCACGCCATAGCGGCCGGCGCCCGCGGACTGCTGCGCCGCCGCGAGGCGGACGTCACCCGGCTCTCGCGCGCCGTACTGGCCGCCTCCCGCGGCGACTGCACGCTGCCGCCGGACCTCCTGGACCGGCTGCTGGAGCGCTCCGGCGCCGGCGGCCGGGCGGCCGGCGCGGGCGCGGACCCGTGGGCCGCGGCGGGCCTGAGCGACCGGGAGCGCAGCGTGCTGCGCCTGGTCGCGGACGGCCACGAGACGAACGAGATAGCCAAACAGTTGTGCTATTCGCCGCGGACCGTGACGAGCGTGGTCCACGACATCACGCAGCGGTTCCGGCTGCGCAACCGCGCCCACGCGGTCGCCTACGCCCTCCGGGTGGGCCTGCTGTGAGCGCCCTCGCCGAACTCACCCGCGGGAGCGTGCCCGTACGCGTCCCCGCCCCGCCGGACCGGCTGAGCCTGCTGCGTCAGGCCGGCGACGGACGGATGCCGTACCCGGCCCTGGTCCGGCTGCTCGGCGGGGCCGCCACCGCCGCCACCGCCGCCACCGGCACCCCCGTCACCGGCTCGGCAGCCACCGCCCCGGCCGCCGGCACGACGGCCGCCGCGCCCCGGTACGCGGCGTCCCCGCCGGACGCCCCCCGGCTCACGGCCCGGCAGACCGCGGTGCTCACCCTGATGGCGGAGGGCCACGGCAACGCGGTGATCGCCCGCACCCTGTCCTGCTCGGAACACACGGTCAAGAACGTGATCTACGAGCTGATGTCCCGCCTCCAGGCCCGCAACCGCGCCCACGCCGTGGCCCGCGCGGTGCGGCACAGCCTCATCTGAGACCGCCCGTGTCCGGATACACGTCCACGGTACGGAGGCAGCGGTGCACGGTCGGCGCTCATGACGGCGCGCCGGGGGGTGGTGCGGCATGAGCGGCGAGTTTCGCCAGCGGGCGGAACGGATCGCGTTGGGCCTGATGGCCGCATCGGGTGTCGTGGTGCTGCTGGCCGATCTGTTCGGCTGGCTCGACGCGTTGGCGCCCGGGGGTGCGCTCCCGAAGGTCACCCTGCTCATCCTGAGCACGGTCACGGTGTTCCTCCTGCTGGAGATCGACCGCCTGAGGAAGCTCGACGACGTACAGGCCCAGGTCAGCGCGCTGGACGCCAACATCGAGGCACACCTGTCCAAGCTGGACGTCGACGCGGTCGCGCAGCGGCTCAAGCAGGAGCACTACAGCGGCGTGGTCAGGGTGCACCGGCGCTTCCCCGAGGACGAGTTCACCGAGTTCGCGCACCGCGCCGCACGGGAAGTCGTCATTTTGCAGACGTGGATCCCCAATCTGGAGCACATCGAGCCCGCGTTGCGCAAGGCCGTCGTCGACCGGCGGGTCCCCGTGCGCATCATGCTGCTGCACCCGGCGTCGCCCGTGGCGGGGCTGCGGGACGAGGCGTTGACGGCCGTGCGCGATCGCGCGCTCGCGGTGGACGTGAGGGCGAGCGTGGAGCGGTGCCTGGCCGGCCTCGCCGAACTCTGCCTGGGGATCCGTCCGGAGAGCCGTGCGCTGCTCCGGGTCCGCGTGTACAACTCCCTGCCGTCCATCGCCGTGTTCAAGGTCGACGGCCACTTCCTGGTGAGTTCGTTCCTGCACGGCCAGCTCGCCATCGATTCCACCCAGACCGAGATCGACGGCGACGACACCGTCATGGGCACGGAGGTCCGCAAGGAGCTCGACACCCTGTGGCGCATCGGCCGCGACGTGGACCTGGGCGACTGGCGCAACTCCATCGGGGACATCAGCCTGTGAACCACGGAAAGGTACGGCCCATGCCCATGCCCATGCCCACACCGCTGCACGAGCTGGACGCGTTCGAGGACGCACTGGTCGCGCGGTTCGAGGAGCACCCGGTCCTGGCGGGCATCTCGCTGCTGCCGGACGAGGACTTCGCCGCCCTCCTGCTCCAGCGGCGTTTCGTCTCGCTCGCCTTCACCCCGTCCTACGACCTGGCGATCGACCTGCTGCGCGACGAGGCCGGGAAGCGGATCGCCCGCGTCATCCTGCGCGAGGAGTACCCGGGCGGGGACGGGCACACGCCCTCGCACCGCGAGGACATGACGCACGACCTGGGCCTGCTCGGGATCTCCCGGGACGCCCTGGTGGCGTCGAGACCGACGGCCGCCACGCGCCGCTCCGTCGAGGACGCCTTCGAGCTGATCGCCGCATCGGGCGCCCACGACGACTGCGACCTGCGGCTGCTGACCGTCCTGCGGTTCTGGGGCGAGGTCCTGGTCTCCGCCGAGTACGGACGGCTCTGGGAGCGGATGGGACCCCGGTTCGCACGCGGGGGCGAGAACCGCTCGCGCTTCTACCACCCGCACCGCGTCCACGACGCGAAGACCCAGCCCCTCGCGAGGGTGTCCCTGCTCTCCGGCTCCCATTCCGACCGCCTGGCCGCCCGGGTGACCGAGCTGCTGGCCCGCGAGGGGTCGAGCGACTGCTTCAAGGAACTGGAGGAGCGTTCCGTGCAGCTCAAGACGGCCTTCTACGACCAGTTCCTCCCGGCCCTGGACCGCGTGGGCGTCTGACCGGAGCCCCGGCGGGCGGGGCCCGGCGGGGCTCCGGTGACCGAACGAGCGGCGGGCCGCCGCCTCAGCCCTCGTCGGGCGTCAGCCGCAGCGAGATGGAGTTGATGCAGTAGCGCTGGTCGGTGGGCGTGGGGTAGCCCTCGCCCTCGAAGACGTGGCCCAGGTGCGAGCCGCACTTCGCGCACAGCACCTCGGTGCGGACCATCCCGTGCGACACGTCCGCCTTCAGCTCGACGGCGTCGGAGTCCTTCGGGTCGTAGAAGGACGGCCAGCCGCAGTGCGACTCGAACTTCTCCGTGGAGCGGAAGAGCTCGGCGCCGCAGGCGCGACAGGAATAGACGCCGGCCGTCTTGGTGTCGGTGTACTCACCGCGGAACGCCGGCTCGGTGCCGGCCAGGCGCAGCACCTGGTACTCGGACGGCGTCAGCTCGGCCTGCCACTGCTCGTCCGTCTTCTCGACCTCGTACGACATGACTCTCCCGCTCCCTCGTCGCTCAGTCCGTCAGCCGGGCGAGGATCGCCGGACCGAGGTCCGTGACGTCTCCCGCGCCCATGGTGAGAACGAGATCACCGGGCTTGGCCATTCCCGCGATCACGTCGGCGACGGCCGTCTTGTCGTGCTCGGCGCTGACGTCGGCGCCCGCGGCGCGGGCGGCCGCGATGATGATCTCGCTGGTGACGCCGGGGATCGGGTCCTCCCGGGCCGGGTAGATGTCCAGGACCACCGCCGAGTCGGCGAGGGCGAGGGCCTGGCCCATCTCCTTGCCCAGTTCCTGGGTGCGGGAGAAGAGGTGCGGCTGGAAGACGACCAGGATGCGGGGGTCTCCCCCTACGCCTTCGGCGTGGGAGGCACCCCCACGGACGGCCCCCCGGATGGCCTCCAGGTCGGCGGTCATCTCGGTGGGGTGGTGCGCGTAGGAGTCGATGACCTGCACGCCCGCGGCCTCGCCCTTGAGCTGGAGGCGGCGCTTGACGCCGGTGTACTTGCCGAGGGCGGAGGCCAGGTTGTGCGCCGGGATGCCGAGGGCGACACCGGCGGCGAGGGCCGCGACGGCGTTGTGCGCGTAGTGGCGGCCGGGCACGGAGACGGTGAAGGTGAGCATCCGGCCGTCGATGACGACGGTGACCTCGCTGGTCAGACCGCGCGGGGTGATCTTCGTGATGCGGACGTCGGCGCCCTCCTCCTCGCCGTACGTGACGACGTTGAGGCCCTCGTTGCCGCGGACCCGGCGGGCGATCTCGGCGGCGCCCGCCTGGCCGTGGGCGACGACCAGGGTGCCGCCGGGCACGATCTTGCCGACGAAGGTCTCGAAGGACGCGTAGATCTCCTCCATCGACGCGTAGTTCGCGTGGTGGTCGAGCTCCGCGTTGAGGATGATCGCGACCTGCGGGGTGTACTTGTGGAAGCTGCGGTCGCTCTCGTCCGCCTCGGCCACGAAGATGTCGCCCTCGCCGTGGTGGGCGTTGGAGCCGGGGGCGTCCAGGTCGCCGCCGATGGCGTACGAGGGGTCCAGGCCCAGCGCCGACAGGGACACCGCCAGCATCGAGGTGGTGGTGGTCTTGCCGTGCGTACCGGCGACCGCGATCGGCCGAAGGCCGTCCATCAGGCCGGCCAGCGCGTCGGAGCGGTGCACGACCGGGATGCCGAGCTCGGCGGCGCGGGCCAGCTCCGGGTTGTCGGCGCGGATGGCGCTGGAGACGACCACGCTGGTCGCGTCCTGGGCGAGGTGGCCGGCCGCGTGCCCGATGTGGACCGTGGCGCCGTGGGCGCGCAGCGCCCCGGCGGTCTCGGAGTCCTTGGCGTCGCTGCCGGCGACCTGTGCGCCGCGCTGGGCGAGGATCTTCGCGATGCCGGACATGCCGGCGCCGCCGATGCCGATGAAGTGCGGGCGTTCCATGGCGTTCGGCAGGCCGGGCGGCGTCATACGGGATCTCCCCAAGGTGCGGGTCGGTACGTCGGGGGTCTCGGCGGTGCGGACCGGCCCGGCGCGTGTGTCGGACGCCAGCCTATTCGTTGTGGGCGAAGAGCTTCAGCACCGGAACCCCCACCTTGTGGCGCGCGCGGGAGGCCCAGTCCCGGTGGAAGAACTCCTCGACGAAGTGCGGGGCGGTCAGGACGATCACCTCGTCGGCGTTCGACTCCTCCACGACGGCCTTCAGCTTGTCGAGCGGATGGTCCTCGATGATCTGCCCGCTGGCCTTGGCGCCCTTCTTGCGCAGGGCCTCCAGGGAGAGCACGAGCGCCTGCTCGGCCGGGCCGCGGGCGGAGTGGCCCTCGGGCACGTCGCCCTCGCGGAGCGCCTCGGGCAGCTCGCCGAGCGCCACGTCGTCGATGGCGCGCAGCAGCCGGTCCTGGTCGCCCCGGGGCTGCATGAGGACGAGGAAGGAGACCGGGTCGTCCCCGTGCAGGCTGGTGACGAAGTCCACGTCGAAGCCGGTCAGCGGCTGCTCGATCATCAAAACGCTCGTGAACACGGACGCCCTCTCCTTCATGGGCCGGGGCCGGTCGGCCGGCCCCTGCGGAAACCATCCTGCCCCGCTCTCACACGGGGCCGTGCGGGATATCTCTGCCCAGGTATGTGCCCGGCGGAAGCAAAGCGGAACAACAAATTCCGCCCCTGTTCAGATCCGACGGTAGCTCGTGAACAGGAACCCGGCCTCTTCCAGTACCGAGGCGGGCGCCAGCCGGTGCGGCACGGCCACCGGGGGCCCTCCGGAGATCCGCTGGGCACCTCCGGCCACCAGCGTCGGCGAGACGGTCAGGCACAGCTCGTCCAGTGCGTCGGCGGCCACGAACTGCCCCAGCAGCCGGGGCCCGCCCTCGGTGAGCTGGCGGCGCAGCCCCCGGTCGGCGAGCTCGCGCACCACCCGGTCGGGTTCCGCACCCGCCCCCTCGCCGGCCAGCACGACCTCGACCCCGGCCGCGGCCGCCGCCGCCACCCGATCGGCGGGTGCGGCCGCCCCGGTCACCAGGAGTGTCGGTACCAGGGGGGTGGTGAACAGGGGAAGGGAGAAGTCCAGGTCCAGCCTGGCGGAGACCACCGCGACGGCGGGCGCGGGCCCCTGCCCGGCGGCCTTGCGCCGGGCCGCGAACGCCTCGCGGGCCCGGGCCGGGCGGTACCCCTCCTGGCGAACCGTTTCGGCACCGACCACCACCACATCGGCCAGAGCCCGCAGGGTGCCGAAGATCCGCATGTCGGTCTCGCCGGAGATCGGCTGCGAGCGCCCGTCGTGCTGGGCCGCGCCGTCCAGGGTGGCCACCATGTTGGCCCGCAGCCAGTGACCCTCCGCGCCGAACGAGGGGTACGCGTACGCATCCGCCAGCTCGTCCAGCGACCACTCACGGTCACCGCGGTCCGCGGGGGCTGATGTCTGATCGGTCACAGGGAACAGGCGTCGCATCGGTGCAGTGTGCCACGCCCCGTAGAGTTAAGAGCTGTGTCAACATCACTCTCCACCTCCGGATCCACCTACGGGCGACCCCCGATAGCCGGCCCGGGCGACGCCGGCCCCCAGGCCCTGTGCGCCCGCGAGCCCCGGGTCCCCGCCGAGCGGCTGGTGGCCGAGATGGTGCCGCCGCCGCGGTTCGACTCGGTGCGCTTCGACACCTACGACCCGGACCCCGGTCAGCCCAGCCAGGCCGAGGCCGTCACCGTGCTCAGTGGCTTCGCGGCCGGCCTGGGCGGATCCCACGCGAGCGGCGGCGGCAAGCGCCGCTGGTTCGCGAAGAAGGCCCCTGCCGCCCCCGTGGCCCCGCGCGGGGTCTACCTCGACGGCGGCTACGGCGTCGGCAAGACGCACCTGCTGGCCTCCCTGTGGCACGCCACCCCGGCCGAGCCCGCGCTCAAGGCCTTCGGCACGTTCGTGGAGCTGACCAACCTGGTCGGCGCGCTCGGCTTCCAGCAGACGGTCCAGACCCTCGGCGGCCACCGCCTCCTGTGCATCGACGAATTCGAGCTGGACGACCCGGGCGACACCGTCCTCGTGTCCTCACTGCTCAGCCGCCTGGTCGAGCAGGGCGTGGCGCTCGCCGCCACCTCCAACACCCTGCCCGGCAAGCTCGGCGAGGGCCGCTTCGCCGCCGTGGACTTCCTGCGCGAGATCCAGGGCCTGTCGGCGCACTTCCGCCCGCTGCGCATCGACGGCCAGGACTACCGCCACCGCGGCCTGCCGGAGGCGCCCGCGCCGTTCACCGACGAGCAGGTCACCAAGGCCGCGTACGCGACCGAAGGCGCGAGCCTGGACGACTTCCCGAGCCTGCTGGAACACCTGGCCCGGGTCCACCCCAGCCGGTACGGCGCCCTCACGGACGGCATATCGGCGGTCTGCCTGACCGACGTCGGCCCGGTCCCGGACCAGTCGACGGCGCTGCGGCTCGTGGTCCTCGCGGACCGGCTGTACGACCGCGAGATACCGGTCCTGGCGTCCGGAGTGCCGTTCGACCGCCTGTTCAGTGAAGAAATGCTGAACGGCGGCTACCGCAAGAAGTACTTCCGGGCCATCTCAAGGCTCACCGCACTGGCACGCGACGCGAAACCCCTGGTGTCCCAGTAGGTTTGGGGACGCCGGCCCGTTCCCCACGGGCCGGCCGTTCCCACTTCTGCGAAGGGATCCACCATGGCCACCACGCGCACCGCGCACACCGACTGGGAAGGCAACCTGCTGAAGGGTGCCGGCACGGTCACCCTCGACTCCTCGGGCCGGGGTTCGTTCGAGGTCTCCTGGCCCTCGCGCGCCGAGGCCGCCAACGGCAAGACCAGCCCGGAGGAGCTGATCGCCGCCGCGCACTCCAGCTGCTACTCGATGGCCCTCTCGCACGGCCTGGACGGCGCCGGCACCCCGCCCACCCGGGTGGAGACCAAGGCGGACGTGACGTTCCAGCCGGGTGAGGGCATCACCGGGATCCACCTGACCGTCCGCGCCGAGGTCCCCGGCCTGGACGCGGAGGCCTTCGCCGCGGCGGCCGAGGACGCGAAGAAGAACTGCCCGGTCAGCCAGGCCCTGACGGGCACGACGATCACCCTGAGCGCGGAACTGATCTGACCCCGTGGCTCCGGCCCCGCCGACCGGGCCCCGCGTTCGGGGTCCGGGGCGGGGCCCGGGCCGCCCGGCGCATCCGGGGGCGCCCGCCCGACGGTGCGGGAACCGGCCGGTGGGGTGAGGGCGCAGCGGTGTCGTACGCGTTGGAGGGCCCGGCGTGGGGGTGCGTGGTACCACGGGCCCCCACCCCCGAACCGCCGGAGCCGCCGATGTCCGTCACCCGCCGCAGCCTGCTCACCGCCGGGACCGGGATCGCCTTCAGCGGAGCCCTCGGCGCGCTCTTCGCCGGGAGCTCCCGCGCCACCTCCCCGCCCCGCCACGGGTACGGCCCCCTGCTGCCCGACCCACAGGGGCTGCTCGACCTCCCGGCCGGGTTCCGCTACCGGGTGCTGTCCCGCGCCGGCGACCCGCTGCGCTCCGGCGGGGGGACCGTGCCGGCCAACTGCGACGGCATGGCCGCCTTCGACGCCGGCTCCGGCCACGTCCGCCTCGTACGCAACCACGAGAACCGCACCACCGCCGCCCTCCGCGTCCCCGCCGTCGACGGCCTCACCTACGACCCGCACGCGCTGGGCGGCTGCACCCTCCTCGACCTCGACCCGGGCGGCGGCGTCACCGCCGAGCGCGTGGCCCTCGCCGGCACCGCCGTCAACTGCGCGGGCGGCCGCACCCCCTGGAACACCTGGCTCAGCTGCGAGGAGACCGAGGACCGGGCGGGCACCTCCGGGTACACCGAGGACCACGGCTTCGTCTTCGAGGTCGACCCCGGCGACCCACGGCGCTCCGGCGCCGTCCCGCTGACCGCGATGGGGCGCTTCGCGCACGAGGCCGTCGCCGTGGACCCGTACCGCGGGACCGTCTACGAGACCGAGGACGCGTTCATCGAGCCCTTCGGGCTCTTCTACCGCTTCCTGCCCGCGCGGCCCCTCGGCGGCCCCGGCTCGCTGCGCGCCGGCGGCGTGCTCCAGGCCCTGCGCGTCCCCGGCGTGGCGGACCTGTCCGTGGTGGACGAGCCCGGCGCCGAGTTCCCGGTCGAGTGGGTCCCCGTCCCGGATCCCGCGGCGGCCGGCACCCCGATCCGCTTCCAGGACTTCGGGCCGGGCGGGATCACCCACGCGCAGAAGCTGGAGGGCTGCTACTGGGGCGACGACGGCGTCCACTTCGTCTCCAGTTACGCCCGCACCGCCGAGGGCGCGGGCGCCGACCACCACGGCCAGGTGTGGTTCCACGACCCGCGGCGCTCCACGATCCGCCTCGACGTGCTCTTCGGCCCGGCGACGGACATCCGGTTGCCGGGGGACTCCCCGGACAACATCTGCCTCGCCCCGGACGGCGGTCTGATGGTGTGCGAGGACGGCGGCGGGGCGCAGTACGTCTTCGGCGTCACCCGGGACGGCGAGGTCTACCCGGTCGCCCGCAACGCCGACGACATCGGCCGGCCCGGGGCCCCGGAGTGGGGGGAGTTCGCCGGGGTCACCTTCTCTCCGGACGGGCGGACGATGTACGTGAACGCCTATGCACCGGGCACCACCTTCGCCGTGACGGGCCCCTGGCACTGACCCTGCCGCCGTCGCCGCGCGGGACGGCCGGGACGGCGCGCCGCGTCCGCTCCCGCCCGCCCCGCCGGTGACCGCCTCGGTCCCGGCGCCTCCGGTGCCGCCGGGGACCTGCCCCGTGTGCTGCTCGTCCTGCGGGGCACGGACACCGGCCGCGGGCGCGACCTCGACCCCTCGCACTACGGGACGTCCTCGTCGCCCGGGTCCACGAGCTGGTGTCGCGCAGTCGGCTGAACCGGCGCCGCGCGCAGGCCTGCCGGTTCGGGCAGTCCCTCGCCGATGACGGCCTGACGGTCGTGAAGGTCTTCCTCCGCATCAGGCCCGAGGAGCAGCGCGAGCGGCTGCCGGAGGGGCTCGACGGTTCCGGCGGGCACGGGATGTCCGGCCCGGCCGGCGTCGACGGGCGCGCCCCGTGGGCGGAGTACCGGCACGCGTACGAGCCGGCGCCGGAGCGCTGCTCCGGCGACGCCGCCGCCCTGAGGCGTGCCGCGCGCGGCTGCGCGAAAGCTGACGGAATTTTCGGGCGGGCGGGCGATTCCCGGGGTGGCCCCGCGCCGCTGCGATCCGATTGGCAGATGGTCATATATTTTGCATCCGTGACCCTTTCTGTGCGCAATGTGGCGGTCGCGGCCGCCCTCAGTGCCGCTCTCTGCACCGCCCTCGCGGGATGCGGAGGCGGCAGCGGCACCTCCGGCTCCGGCGGCCAGGCCCGTATGGGCACCCCGGGGGCCTCCGCACCGGCCTCCTCCTCCGCCTCCCCCACCGCGCCGCAGGCGGCCGGCTCCGCCCCGGCCGCGGCCCCGCCGCCCGGCAAGGCCCCGACCCTGGCACCCGGGCCGAACGGCCTGACGCCGGTGTTCGAGCGGACGAAGCAGCAGACCGACAAGGTCGTCGCCCTGACCTTCGACGCCGACATGACCTCCGACCAGGGGCCGCGCGCCGCGAGCGGGGAGCACTTCGACAACCCGCAGCTGATCGCAACCCTGCGGGGGCTCAAGGTGCCCTCGACGATCTTCATGACGGGCCGCTGGGCCGAGGAGTACCCGGACCAGGCCAAGTCCATCGGCACCGACCCGAACTTCGAGATCGCGAACCACTCGTACAGCCACCACGCCTTCAAGTCGCCCTGCTACGGGCTCCCGACGCTCGACGCCGCCGCCGCGCGGGCCGACGTGGACCGGGCCTTCGCCGCCTTCCGTACGGCCGGCGCCGTCAACACCGTCCCGTACTTCCGCTTCCCCGGCGGCTGCTACGACGACCAGGCGCTGCGGGCGGTCTCCACGGCCAAGGTCACCCCCGTCCAGTGGGACGTGGTCAGCGGGGACGCCTTCGCCAAGGACCCGGACGCGGTGGCCGAGCAGGTCCTCACCGGTGTGAAGCCCGGCTCGGTGGTGGTCATGCACTGCACCCGCAGCGCCGCCCCGGTCACCGAGGAGGCGGTCCGGAAGATCGTCCCGGAGCTGCGCAAGCGCGGCTACCGCTTCGTGAAGGTCTCCGAGCTCATCGGTCGGTAGACCCGCAACGGAGCCGGGCCTCAGCCGGAGCAGGCGGAGCGCTGCGCCTCCTGCCATTCGCAGACCGGGCAGAGCACCACGCCCGGGGTGGCGACCCCGTACTCGGTGGGCCTGCCGCACTCCAGGCAGTCGGCGTACGGCGGCCCGGCCACCCGGGCGGCCGGGGCCGCCGGGGCCGCGCAGTACGACCCGGTCCCGGCCGCACGATCGGCTTCACGGTCCGGTGCGCGGTCCGGCGCGTCGTCCGGTTCGCGGTCCGGCGCGTCGTCCGGTTCGCGGTCCGGCGCGTCGTCCGGTGCACGGTCCCTTTCGTCCATGTCCATGAGCGTACTCAGCCGCGGCGCGCGCTGACGAGACAGGCCACCGCTCCCGCCGCGCAGGCCAGCACCAGCGCGCCCGCGAACGACCCCAGCGGCAGCGTCACGACGTGCGCCCGGGACCCCTCCACCAGCGCGGTCACCGCACTGCGCGCCGGCGAGCCGGCGATGCCCCAGGCCAGCAGCGAGCCGAGGCCGCACGCCAGGACCGCCACCCCGGTCGGCCGCACCAGCGGGCGGCTGCACACCGCCCCCACGGCCGCGCCGGTCAGCGCGCACGCGAGGACCGCCAGCACCCCGGCCAGGGCGGCGTCCTGCGGTTCCACGTGCTCCGACCTCCCGGAGTCGGCGATCAGCAGCACCGCCGCCGTGCCCACGGCCGCGGCGAGCAGCGCCCCGCCCAGCGCGGTGAGCAGGGCCGCCGCGTGCACCCGTACGGGGCCGGCCGCGGCGGCGGCGCAGTCGCGGGCGGCGTCGGGCTCGCCGGTCACGCAGACCCGGACCAGCCAGGCCGTGACCGGCACCAGTCCGGCGGCCGTGAAGCCCAGCGAGTCCAGCAGCGGGTCGCCCGGCCGGACCCCGGCCGCCAGGAAGGCCGCGTACAGGAGCAGCGGGGCGATCCATCGCTGCGAGCGCAGCAGCAGGGCGCTCTGGTAACGCAGCAGGCCGGTCACGGCAGTTCCTCCACGGCTCGGATGTGCCAGGGCGCCGGCGCGGTGAGCAGGGCGCGCAGCACCGCGTCGGAGCGGGCGGCGGACACCGTCAGCAGCAGGCCACCGCTGGGCGTGGGCACGGCGGCCAGCCCCGGCGGCGGCTCGGCGCCCGGCGGGCCGGCGGCCTCGATCCGTACGCGGGGCCCGGCGTCGGCGGGCCCCGCGGGAGCCCGTACGGGGACCAGCGCGGCCCCCTCGACCCGGTGGTGCGCGTCGGCGACGCCGGCGAGCCGCGCCGGGTCGTGGTCGACGAAGACCACGGTGCCTCCGGCGGCGGTCCGTTCGGCGACGGCCCGGTCCAGCTCGGCGCGGGCCGCGGTGTCGAGCCCGGTCCACGCCTCGTCGAGGACGAGCAGCCCGGGCTCGGCGAGCAGCGCCTGGGAGACGGCCACCTTCTGGCTGGAACCCTTGGAGAGTTCAGCCAGCGGGGTGCGCGCGTACGCGGCGGCGCCGAACCGCTCCAGCCATTCGGCCGCCCGGTCCGCGGCCTGCGCGCGCCGGAGTCCGTGCACCCGGCCCATGTGCGTCAGATAGGCGGTCACGGTGAGCGGCAGCGCCGCCGGGAAGCGCTCGGGCACGTAGGCCGTGCGGCGCGGCCGGGCGGTGATCCGCCCCTCGGACGGGGTGTCGATCCCGGCGATGATCCGCAGCAGCGTGGACTTGCCGCCGCCGTTGCGGCCCTCGATGCGGACGAGGGCGCCCGGCGGCAGGTCCAGGGCGACCCCGCGCAGCACCCAGGGCCGCCGCACGCCGTAACGGCGGCCCACGCCGGTCAGCTTCAGTGGGCCACCGCCGTCTCGGTCACCTCGCTGGGGCGCACGATGACGAAGCCCTCGCCGCGCAGCATCAGCTGGACGGCCTCGCCGGAGCCGCCGCGGAGCATCGAGCCGACCGACTGGGAGCGGTGCAGGCCCGTCTCCAGCTGGGCGCTCCAGCCGACCACCGCGTCGGTGTCCACGTACACGGGGTTCTGCGCGGTGACCGGGATGATGATCGGGTGGCCGTCGCAGATCACGGCGAGCTTGCCGGTGCCGGTGAAGAGGCTGTTGAAGAGGCCGCCGCCGGCCATGCCGGCGCCCTTCACCATCTTGATCTCGTAGGAGAGCGTGGGGTCGAAGCAGAGCACGTTGCGGCCGTTGACGGTCAGGGCGTCGCCGGGCTCGAAGTCGATGACGAAGCAGTTGGCGGCCTGGTGCGCGAACCAGGCCTCGCCCTGCCCGCGTACGGACATCAGCGCGAGGCCCTCGCCGGTGACGGCGCGCTTGAGCATGCCGCCTATGCCCTGTCCCTTGCGCTCGAACTGGAGGTTCCCGCGGAAGGCGACCATCGAGCCCTGCCGGGCGAGCATCTCACCGTTGACGGTGTACTTCACGGACTTGGCGTTCTGAAGGGTCATGCCGGGTGCGGCAGCGGGCTGGGCCAGGTTCTCGGACGAGAAAAGGTCGCTCTTCATGGGCTCGATCCTCACCCGCTCCGGGACCCTGCGGCATCATCCTGAAGTCGGAGCCTGGCATCCTTGGCGGGATGAGCAGCCAGCACCAGAACCACACTTCAGAGGTACCGGCGGTCGGGGCGGACAGCCCCTTCCGGCGGGAGCACGCCGCCCGCGACGAGGCACCGCAGTTCGTCCTGCCCCTGGTGGTGCGGATCGAGAAGGCCGAACCGCCCGCCCGGACGGATGCGCTGGAGACGGCGGCCCGGGCCGTGCTGGTGCTGCTGACGGACGAACGCGCGCACGGCGGGGGCGAATGGGCCGAGGCGGTCCGCGACTGGCAGGACGCGCGGATCCGGAAGGTGGTGCGGCGGGCGCGCGGCGCCGAGTGGCGCAAGGCCGGCACCCTGCCCGGCATCACGGTGCACGGTGACGTGTCGGAGGTACGGGTCTTCCCGCCGGTGCCGTTGGACGGCTGGCCCAAGGAGCTCGCGAAGCTCCAGGTCTCGGGGACCGACCTGGACGAACCCGGACCGGTCGCTCCGGCCGCGCCGGGGATTCCGGTGCTGTGGCTCAACCCCGACCTGGAGATGTCCGCCGGCAAGACGATGGCCCAGGCCGGGCACGCGGCGCAGCTGGCGTGGTGGGAGCTGACCGGCCCCGAGCGCAGGGCGTGGCAGGACTCCGGTTTCCGGCTGGCCGTCCGGACGGCCGCGCGCGAGCGGTGGGCCGAGCTGAGCGGGAGCGGGCTGCCGGTGGTGCGGGACGCCGGTTTCACGGAGATCGCCCCCGGTTCCGCGACGGTGGTCGCGGACCACCCGGCGCTGCGGGCGCGGCTCTGACGGATCCGGCTCCGGCTCCGGCTCCGGCTCCGGCTCCGGCTGGGCGCACCTCTGCGGCATCCGGGAACCTCAAATGTTGCTCTGAACGTCCCCTCCCGCGGTTGGCCCGAGTGCGTCTGGGCGATGACACCGGCACACGACCGATGAGAGGGGGGCGAGGGGACATGAAGAGCATGGCGCACCTGGGGGTGGGCATCGGATGGCGGCCGGAGATCGCGGATGCGGTCGAGCGGCTGCCGGGCCTGGACTGGGTCGAGGTGGTGGCCGAGAACATCTGTCCCGGCCACCTGCCCGCGTCCCTGCTGCGGCTGCGCGAGCGCGGGGTACGGGTCGTACCGCACGGGGTCTCGCTGGGCCTCGGCGGAGCGGAACGGCCCGACGCCGCGAAGCTGGCCGCGCTCGGGGAGCGGGCGGTGGCGCTGGGGGCGCCGCTCGTCACCGAGCACATCGCCTTCGTACGGACGGGCTCCCCGGTGCTGGAGGCGGGGCACCTGCTGCCGGTGCAGCGGACCCGGGACGCGCTGGACGTGCTGTGCGAGAACGTCCGGATCGCGCAGGACGCCCTGCCGGTACCGCTCGCGCTGGAGAACATCGCCGCGCTGATCTCGTGGCCCGGTGAGGAACTGACGGAGGGGCGGTTCCTGACGGAGCTGGTGGAGCGGACGGGGGTCCGGCTGCTGATCGACGTCGCCAACCTGCACACGAACCGGGTGAACCGGGGCGAGGACCCGTTCGCCGTCCTGGACGCGATCCCGCTGGAGGCGCTCGCGTACGTGCACGTCGCCGGGGGCGTGGAGCGGGGCGGGGTGTGGCACGACACCCACGCACACCCGGTGCCGCCGGTGGTGCTGGACATCCTGGCGGAGCTGCGCGGCCGCGTGGAGCCGGCCGGGGTGCTGCTGGAGCGGGACGACGACTTCCCGGCGGAGGCGGAACTGGCGGCGGAACTGGCCGCAATCCGCGCGGTGGTCACCGCCGCGGGACCGTCCCCCGCCCGGCCGGCGCCGCACGCACCGGACACGTCGGACGCACGGGACGCGTGGCACGCACCGGACGCTTCGGCGGCACCCGGGACGCCCGGAGCATCCGGGAAGCCCGGAGCGCCGGGAGCATCCGGAGGGTGCGGGGCGCCGCAGGGCTGTGCCGCGCCCGGTGCTCCGGCGGGCCTGGAGCGGGCCCGGGTCCGGGTCGGTCTGGAACAGGCGGCCCTGCTGTCCGCCCTGGTGGCCGGTACGCCCGTGCCCGAGGGGTTCGACCGGCAACGCGTCCGCGTGCAGGCGCGGGCGCTGGCCGCCAAGCGGGCCGGGGTCGTCGCGAAGCTCGCGCCCGAGCTGCCCGGGATCCTGGGCGGCGAGGACCCGTACCGCGAGGCCTTCCTCGACTACGCCCGCAACCGGCCCATGACCGCCGGGTACCGGCGCGACGCCCTCGACTTCGCCGAGCACCTGCTGATCCGGGACCTGCCCGCCGACCCCGCCGCCCGGCGCCGGCTCACCGCGTGGTGGCAGGACCGGGCCGGGGCGCGGCCGCCGCGCCGGATCGTGCGCTGGGCCCGGACCCTCGTGGGGCGTGCCGCATGAACGTCCTCGCCGTCGCGATCTGGATCGCCGTCTGCGCGTCCACCCTGCTGCTGGGCCTCGGCGTGCGGCGGTCCCGGCCGCGCCCGGCCGGCCCGGCGCCGCGCCTGCACGACCTGTCCGAGGCCGCCTTCATGGCCGGCGGCCCCGGGGCCGTCGTGGACACCGCGCTCGTCTCGATGCTCGGGGACGGGCGGCTCGTGGCCGGCGGCCCCGGGATCGTCCAGGTACGCCCCGGGGCACGGGCCGGTGACATCGCCGAGCGGGCCGTCCTCGAAGCGCACCGGCAGGCGCCGTCCGGCTGGCTCTACCAGGTGCGGTACGCCGCCATGACCGACCCGGCCGTCCAGGAGACCGGCGACGCCCTCGCCGCCCGCGGTCTGCTCTCCCCGCCCGGCTCCGGGCGGAAGTGGCGGCGCCGGGCGCTGATCCAGACCGTGGTGTGCGCGGCGTGGGTGGTGTTCTCGCTGCCGCTCACGTTCGTGGCACTGGCGCTCGACCCCGGCCCGCAGGTGCCGTTCATCCTCAAGGTCCTTCCCGCACTGGCCGGCGGGATCGTGATGGGCTGCGTTCTCGCCCGGCGGGCCGGGAAGCGGCTCACCCCGGCGGGACGGGCGGCGCTGCGCGAGCTCCGCGCGCAGTACCTGAACGACCGGAGCCCGTACGTGCAGACCGCCCTGTACGGGCTGCGGGGGCTGCGGGATCCCTACCTGCGGGGGCAGTTGGTACCGGCCGCCCGCGGTACCAGGCTCGCGGCCGCCCAGGCCCGCCCGGCGCGGCGGGGTGGCTCCCCGGCCTCGTCATCGTCCTCGTCGTCCTCGTCGTCCTCGTCGGCCTCGTCCTCTTCGCCGGTCGACTCCTGCGGGTCTTCCGCCGTGGTCCTGCCCGTCGTATGGTGCGCGGGCAGTGACGGCGGGGGTGGCTCCGGGGCGGGCTGCGGCGGCGGTTCCGGCTGCGGCAGTTCCGGCGGCTCCGGCTGCTCGTCCGGTTCCAGCTGCTCGTCCGGGTCCAGTTGCTCCAGCGGCTCCAGTTGCTCCAGCAGTTCCAGTTGTTCCAGCAGTTCCAGTTGCAGCAGTTCGTCCGGTTCGAGCTGCGGCAGCAGTTCCTGACCGGGCACTTCTACAACGCGTGGGAGTCAGTCATGTTCTGGGTCCTGCTCCTTCTGACGGCCTGGGCAGGGGTGCTGGCGTCGTGCACCCTCCTGCTGAGAGCCGCCGCCATGGCCTCGGTGCCCGCGCCCGCACCCGACGGGGGTGCGGGCGCGCAGCCGCGTCCTGAAGAACTGAACCCGTACGAGACCGCCTATCTCGCCGGCGGCCCCCGGAGGGTGGCCGAGCTGACGCTCGTGTCGATGCAGCGCCAGCGGCGGCTGCTGCTGGCGCACACCGGCTGGGCGACCGTCGTCGACCCGGTGGGCCGCGATCCGCACGAGCGGTCCGTGCTCGGCGCGTTCGGGCCGGACGGGCAGTCGCCGGTGCCCGTCATACGGAATGCAGCGGCCGGTGACGAGGCCGTACGGGCCCTTGCGCAGCGGCTCGGCGCGGCGGGCCTCGCGCTGCCGGCCGCCGCCCGAGGCGGGGTGGCCGGCGGGGTCCGGGCGGTGCGGCGGGCCACCCTGCTGGTGGCCGTGACGGCGGCGGCCGCGCTGTGCGTTCCGGCGGACGGGACCACCGCCACGACGATCCTGTGCTGGTTCGCGCTGCCGCTGCTGCTGACCCTGGGGTGCCTGGCCATCGCCCGGTTCGAGACGTACCCGTACTCCGCGTGGGCCTCCCCGGCCGGGCAGCGGCTGCTCGTCGCGCTGGACCGGGAGCGCGGCGACGGGGACGGCCTCACGGCGGTGGCGCTGCGCGGGGTGCGCGTACTGGGGGATCCCGCCCTCCGGGCGGCCCTGGCCTAGGCAACGGGGGGATTGCGGCCGACACCCGGCGGTGGTCCTGTACAAGGGTCACGGCCGGCGCATCTCATCGGCTCATCCGATGAGATGAAGGCGGCCCATGATGCGGACTACGCTCACCCGCTGCGGAGTCGCCGCGGCGGTCCTCTCCCTCACCCTGTGCACCCCGAACCCGTCACCCCGCGCAACCCCCACGACCCCCACAGCCCCCGGGACCACCGCAACCCTCGGGACCCCCAGGCCCGCCGCAGCCCGCACAATCCCCAAGACCGCCGGGACTCCCGGGACCACCGGGACCACCGGGACCACCGCAGCCCGCGCAACCCCCGGCACCGCCGCAGCCCCCGGGACTCCCGGGGCCCCCGCAACCCCCGGGACCGCCGGGGCCCCCGGGGTCGCGCTGCCCGTCGGCGGCATCGGCTCGGCCGCCGCAAGGGCCGCCGCCGATGCGGGAGCCGAACTGGTGGCCCGCCGCGCCGCCGGAGCGGCAGCAGCGCGCCACGCCATAGAGCCGAGCCGACCCACCGGCGGCGACGCCGGCGCCGCACGCCGGGCGGCCCGGGCACTCCCCGTCCCGGCGGGAGGCCACCGGGCACCGGGCGCAGGCGCCGTCGGGACATTTGCCGTCCCCGCCGGAGGCCCCCCGGCACCGGGCGCAGGCACCGCCCGGACACCCGCCGCCCCTGCCGCAGGCCACCGGGCAGCTGCCGGTGGCCTGGACGCCGCCTCTCCCGGAACCGCCGGAGGCGACCGGCTCGAGTTCGGGGCCTGTCCCGCAGTCGAGGCGCTCCCCTCCACCGTGCGGTGCGCGACCCTCAGGGTCCCGCTCGACTACGCGCGCCCGGACGGGCCGCAGATCTCCCTCACCGTCAGCCGGGTCGCCGCCACCGGCCGCGGCGGCGCCGCGCGGCAGGGGGCGCTCGTCTACAACCCCGGCGGCCCCGGTGCCTCCGGGATGTTCTTCCCGCTCGTCGCCGGCCTCCCCGAGTGGGAGCGCATCGGCGCCGCCTACGACCTCGTCGGCTACGCCCCGCGCGGGGTCGGCCGCTCCGCACCGCTGTCCTGCGAGGACCCCGCCCGGACCCACGGCCCCACCCAGGTCCCGGTGGAGCCCTCCGCCGCGTACAAGCGGCAGCGCGTCGCCGCCGCCCGGGCCTACGCCCAGGGCTGCGCGCAGCGGGCCGGCGCGGCCCTGCCGTACTACTCGACCCTCGACAACGTGCGCGACCTGCACGTGCTGCGCGCCGCGCTCGGCGAGGAGAGGCTGACCTTCGTGGGCGCCTCGTACGGCACCTACCTGGGGGCCGTCTACGCCACGCTGCACCCCGGCCACGTCCGCCGGATGGTCCTCGACTCCGCGGTCGACCCCGACCCGCGCCGCATCTGGTACCTCGACAACCTCGCCCAGGCACCGGGATTCGAGCGCCGCTGGTACGACTTCCGCGCCTGGGCCGCCCGCCACCACGCCACGTACCGGCTCGGCGCCACCCCCGTGGCGGTGCAGGCGAGTTACGAGCGTGTGCGGGACGCGGTGGCGCGCACTGCGGCGGGCGGGGCCGTGGGGACCGGCGAGCTCCAGGCCGCGTTCCTCCAGGCCGCGTACTACGACGACGTCTGGGCGGAGCGGGCCGCCGCGCTCGGCGCCTACCTGGCCGGCGATCCGGGCCCGCTCGTCCGGCAGGCCCGCCCCGACCCGGAGTCGGCGGTCGAGCGCGAGAACGCGCGGGCGGTGTACACGGCGGTGCTGTGCAACGACGCCGCCTGGCCCGCGGATTGGGAGGTCTGGAACCGCGACAACACCGAACTGGCGCGCCGGGCGCCCTTCGAGGCCTGGGCCAACGCCTTCCTGAACCTGCCGTGTGCGTACTGGCCGGTCCGCGGGCGGCAGCAGCCGGTGGCGGTCGGGGAGCAGTCGGCGCGGATCCCGCGCACGCTGATCGTCGCGGCGGAGCGGGACGGGGCGACCCCGTACCCGGGTGCGCTGGAGCTCCAGCGGCGGCTCGGCGCCGGGGCGGCGCTGGTCACGGAGGTGGGGGCCGGCGCCCACGGAGTGGTCGGCGGACGCAATGACTGCGTCGACCGTCACGTGGAGCGGTATCTGCTGACGGGTGACACCTCAGGGCGGCATGTCACGTGTGCGCCGCATCCGGAGCCCGCACCGGTGTCGCTGGACGACCGGGCGGCGAGGGCCCCCGGGAAGGTACCCAGGGCTCTGCTGCCGCCTGTCGTCTGAACTTCCGGGCGGGATCTCCGGCTGCGTCGTTTCGGGGGCTGGGCCTCCCGATCCACCGGAAGCCGCTCCCCAGTCACGAGAGCGGTCCTCCGGCTCCTTCCCCCCAGGGGAGGTATCAGGCGAGCCCGGCCACCAGATCGGCGACGGACTTGCGGCGTCCGGTGTAGAAGGGGACCTCTTCACGGACATGCATACGGGCCTCGGAGGCACGCAGGTGACGCATCAGGTCGACGATGCGGTACAGCTCGTCGGCCTCGAAGGCCAGCATCCACTCGTAGTCGCCCAGCGAGAAGGACGCGACGGTGTTGGCCCGGACGTCCGGGTAGCCGCGGGCCATCTTGCCGTGGTCCGCGAGCATGCGGCGGCGGTCCTCGTCGGGCAGCAGGTACCAGTCGTACGAGCGCACGAAGGGGTAGACGCTGACGTAGTCGCGCGCGACCTCGTCGGCCAGGAAGGCCGGGATGTGCGACTTGTTGAACTCGGCCGGACGGTGCAGGGCCATGTTCGACCACACCGGCTCCAGCGCGCGGCCGAGCCTGGTGCGGCGGAACAGGTTGTACGCGGTCTGCAGCTCGTCCGAGGTCTCGGCGTGCCACCAGATCATGATGTCCGCGTCGGCGCGCAGGCCGGAGACGTCATAGGTGCCGCGGACGGTGATGTCCTTGGCGGCCAGCTGGTCGAACAGCTCCTGGACCTCGTCGGCGTAGCCGCTGCGGTCCTCGGGCAGGACGTCCTTCAGCTTGAAGACGGACCACAGGGTGTAGCGGATGACCTCGTTGAGGTCCTTCGCCTTCTTCCCCGCGTTGGGAATCTTCTCTGGTGCAGTCATGTGTCCATTGTCCCGTGTGCTGATCAGTGGTCGGTGCCAGGGGTGCCCAACGTGGCCGTCACCACGTCGGCGGCCTTCCCGGCGCTCGCGATGCACGCCGGGATGCCCACGCCGTCGTACAGCGCGCCGCACACGGCGAGGCCGGGCAGGGCCGCGACGGCGTCGCGGATGCGGGCCACGCGGGCGAGGTGGCCGACCGGGTACTGGGGCAGGCCGCCGTCCCAGCGGGTGACGGTGGAGGCGACCGGCCGGGCCGCGAGGCCCACGGCCTCCCCGAGGTCGCGCAGCGAGACGTCGACCAGCTCGGAGTCCTCGCGCCCCAGGTCGCCCTCGTCGCCGTACCGGCCGACCGAGGTGCGCAGCAGGAACAGCTCCGGGTCGGCGCCGGCCCAGGCCCACTTGTTGCTGGAGAAGGTGGAGGCCTTGATGGTTCGCCCGTCGACGGGCGGGACGAGGAAGCCGCTGGCGCCGCCGTCGGTGATCGCGGCGGGCAGTCCGGAGCGCCGGAAGGCCATCGTCACCAGGGCCATCGAGGCGTACTCGACGGTCCGCAGCTCGGTGGCCGCGACCGGGGCGAGCCCGTCCAGCAGCCGGGCGGCGGGCCCGGCCGGGACGGCCAGGACCACGGCGTCCGCGTCGATCACCTCGGTGTCGGTGACGACCCTCCAGCCTCCGGCGGTCCGCCGGACCTCGCGCACTTCGGTACCGGTTTCGATCCGCGCCCCGGCGGCCCGGCAGGCGTCGGCGACGGCGAGCGGCAGACGCCCGATGCCGCCGGAGATCCCCGCGAAGAAGGCCCCGGAGGCGGCCGCGCCGGTGACGGTGGTGCGTTCGGCGGCGGCGCGGGCCGCGGCACCGTCCTGGAGGGCGCGGACGCTCTCGGTCAGCGTGGGGTGGGCGCGGACGGCGTCGAAGAGGGCGGGGACGGCGGCACGCATGGAGATGCGGTACGCGTCGCCGGCGTAGACCCCGCCGAGGAGGGGCTCCACCAGGCGGTCGACGACCTCGTGGCCGAAACGGGCGGCGACGTACTCGCCGACGGCGACGTCCTCGCCGATCTCGGTGGGCGCCAGCGTGCGTTCGGCCTCGATCCGGGCCAGGCCCTCGGCGGACAGCACCCCGGAGGCGGCGAGCGGGGCCACGTCGCCGGGCACGCCCATGACGTGGCCGCGCGGCATGGGGCGCAGCGCGCCGCGGGTCCACAGCTGCGCGGTGGCGGTGGCGGGCGGCTGGAGGGCCTCGCCGAGGCCCACGGCCCGGGCCAGTTCCAGGGCTTCGGGGCGGCGGGCGAGCATGGATTCGGCGCCGAGGTCGACGGGGGCGCCGGCGAGCTCGCCCGCGAGCAGCTTGCCGCCCAGGCGCGGCCCGGCCTCCAGGAGCGTGACGCGCAGGCCGTCGGCGAGCAGCCGGCGGGCCGCGGCGAGGCCCGCGATGCCGCCGCCGATGACGACGGCGCAGCGGCCGGCTGCCGGGCCCGGCCGGCCGCCCGTACCGCCGCCGGCGCCCGTACCGGTCGCGCCGTCCGTACGCATGTCCGCTTCGTGCATGGACACATCGTCTCAGACCGCTCACCTGCCGATCACCGAGGCCGGACCGTGACCGCATCGGGATCGGCTCGGGACCGCGGGGGCGAAACCGGCGGCGCGACCCTGGACGTCACACCGGCGACATCAGCCGAACCCCGGGGGGTACCACCGATGCGCACCACCAGCAGAGCCACCGCCGTGCGACACCGCGGGGCGGCCGCCGTGGCCGCCCTGTCCCTGGCCGGGGCGCTCGCGCTCACCGGGTGCGGGGCCGACGGGAACACCGCCGGCCCGTCCTCCGCCGACAAGGCCGCGGTCGGCGCCCCGGAGGGCGCCGCCCGGGGCAAGCCGGGAGCCGGGGCGGCGGCTCCCCCGGCGGCCGCCGGGACCGACGCGGCCAAGAACGGACAGCAGCCTGCTGCGGTGCGCCCGCACGTCATCCGTACGGCCACGCTCGCCCTGGAGACGCCCGACGTGCAGAGGGCACTGGCCGCGGCCCGTACCGCGGCCGAGGGCGCGGGCGGGTACGTGGGCAACGAGTCCACCCGGCGCGAGGACGGCCGGATGACCTCGACGCTGACCCTGCGCGTGCCGGGCGACCGCTTCGACGCGGTGCTCGGCGCCATGGAGGGCAACGGGAAGCTGCGCAGCCGCAAGGTCGAGGCGCAGGACGTGACCGAGAAGGTCGCGGACGTCGACAGCCGGGTGAAATCGCAGCAGGCGAGCGTGGCCCGGGTGCGGGACATGATGGACAGGGCCACGGCGCTCGCCGACGTGGTGATGCTGGAGAGCGAGCTGAGCAAGCGCCAGTCGGACCTGGAGTCGCTGCTGGCGCAGCAGACGGCGCTGAAGGACCAGACCTCGATGGGCACGATCACGATGGAGGTCTCGGAGCCGGCGCCCGAGCCCGTGGAGAAGAAGGAGGACGGGGCGCCGTCGTTCACGGCCGCCCTGGGCGGCGGCTGGAAGGTCTTCACGACGATCGTGCGGTACCTGACCCTGGTCATCGCCGCCCTGCTGCCGTTCGCGGTGACGGCCGCGCTGGTCCTGCTGTGCCTGCGGCTGTACCGGCGGCTGCGCCCGGCGAAGGCGACGGCGGGCCTGTCCCCGAACGAGGCCCCGTCGCCCAAGGAGGGCCCTGCGCCGAAGCAGGTCCCGGCGCCGAAGCAGGTCCCGGCCGCACCCGCGGTGCCGGCCGCACGGCCCGTCGGCCCGACGGAAACGGGTCACCTTCCGGACTGAACACGCATTCGCCCGTAGCGTGTTCCCCACCAGACGGCGGTGCACAGGACGGGGCGGACGATGGCGGTGGAACGACTGGTGGTGGTCGGAGGTGACGCGGCGGGGATGTCCGCCGCGTCACAGGCCCGGCGGCTCAAGGGCCCGGCGGAGCTGGAGATCGTGGCGTTCGAGCGGGGGCACTTCACCTCGTACTCCGCGTGCGGGATCCCGTACTGGATCGGTGGCCGGGTCGCCGGCCGGGACGAGCTGATCGCCCGTACCCCCGAGGAGCACCGCGCCCGGGACATCGACCTGCGGATGCGCACGGAGGTGGTGGAACTCGATCTCGCCGGGGGCCGGGTCCGCGCCCGTGATCTGGATTCCGGGGCCGAGTCCTGGACGGGCTACGACAAGCTCGTCGTCGCCACGGGCGCCCGCCCGGTCCGCCCCCGGCTGCCCGGGATCGGTGCGCACGGGGTGCACGGGGTGCAGACCCTGGACGACGGCCAGCGCCTCATGGACAGCCTGGAGCGGACGGAGGGCACCGAGGGCCGCAGGGCGGTCGTCGTCGGCGCGGGCTACATCGGCGTGGAGATGGCGGAGGCGCTGGTCGCGCGCGGGTACGAGGTCACCGTGCTGCACCGCGGACCGCAGCCGATGGCCACGCTCGACCCGGACATGGGCGCCCTCGTGCACACCGCCATGAACCGGATGGGGATCCGCACGGTCTCCGGCGCGGAGGTCACGAAGATCCTCACGGACGATCGGGGCGCGGTCCGCTCGGTGGCCACGGCGTCGGGGGACGAGTACCCGGCGGACGTGGTCGTCCTCGGCATCGGCGTGGAGCCGCGCACGGCGCTGGCCCGCGATGCGGGGCTGCCGCTCGGCGAGTCCGGCGGCATCCTCACGGACCTGTCCATGCGGGTCCGGGGGCATGAGAACGTCTGGTCGGGCGGCGACTGCGTGGAGGTGCTGGACCTGGTGGCGGGCCGGATGCGGCACATCCCGCTCGGCACGCACGCCAACAAGCACGGCCAGGTGATCGGTTCGGGCGTGGGCGGCGGCTACGCGACCTTCCCCGGGGTGGTGGGGACGGCGGTCAGCAAGGTCTGTGACCTGGAGATCGCGCGTACGGGCCTGCGCGAGAAGGACGCGCTGGCGGCCGGCCTGCGCTTCGTGACGGCGACGATCAGGTCGACGACGACGGCGGGCTACTACCCCACGGCCGCGGACATGACGGTCAAGATGCTCGCGGAACGCCGTACGGGCCGGCTGCTGGGCGTCCAGATCGTCGGCGGAGCGGGTTCCGCGAAACGGGTGGACATCGCGGCGGTCGCCCTGACGGCGGGGATGACGGTGGACCAGGTCGTCTCCCTGGACCTGGGGTACGCCCCGCCGTTCTCCCCGGTCTGGGACCCGGTCCTGGTGGCGGCCCGCAAGGCGGTCTCGGCGCTGCGCAGCACCGCCGCCTGACGGGACCGCCACGGTCACGCACCGGCGGCCCCGGCTGGTACGTGCGCCGCACGAGGCACCGGGTCCGGTCGACGTGTTCTCCGTCGGACATGCGCAACGCCGGTCCGCGCGCTGTCGTGCAGGGCCCGGACCGGCGTTCCGATCGAGTCGAAGTCCGAGTCGAAGTCCGGGTCGAAGACCGTCCGGATCAGCGGGCGGTCTTGGTGTGGACGTAGTCCACCAGGCGGGTCAGGGCGTCCGGGTCCGTCGTCGGGAGGACGCCGTGACCCAGGTTGAAGACGTGGCCCTCCAGGCCGGCCGCCGCCGCCAGGACCTCGTCCGCCTTCGTGCGCACGGCCTCCTCGGTGGAGAAGAGCACGGCCGGGTCCAGGTTCCCCTGGAGCGCCTTGCCGGGGCCGACCCGCTTGACGGCCTCGTCCAGCGAGACCCGGTAGTCGACGCCCATGACGTCCGCGCCGGCCTCGCCCATCAGGCCGAGCAGCTCACCGGTGCCGACGCCGAAGTGGATCCGCGGGACCCCGTACGAGGCGACCGACTCGAAGACCTTCGCCGAGGCGGGCATGACCGAGCGCCGGTAGTCCGCCGGGGGGAGCGCGCCCACCCAGGAGTCGAAGAGCTGGACCGCGGAGGCGCCGGCCTCGATCTGGACCTTCAGGAAGGCGGAGGTGATCTCCGCGAGGCGGTCCAGCAGGTCGGCCCAGAGCTGCGGGTCGCCGTACATCAGGGCCTTGGTGTGCTCGTGGTTCTTCGACGGGCCGCCCTCGACCAGGTAGCTCGCGAGGGTGAAAGGCGCGCCGGCGAAACCGATCAACGGCGTGGCGCCCAGTTCACCCGTGAGCATGCCGATCGCCTCGGTGACGTACGAGACGTCCTCGGGAGTGAGGTCGCGCAGCTGTGCGAGGTCCTCGCGGCGACGGATCGGCTGGGCTACGACCGGGCCGATGCCGGGCTTGATGTCCAGGTCGACGCCGATGGCCTTCAGCGGGACGACGATGTCGGAGAAGAAGATCGCCGCGTCCACGTTGTGGCGGCGGACGGGCTGGAGCGTGATCTCCGTGACCAGGTCGGGCCGCATGCACGACTCCAGCATCTGGGTCCCCTCGCGCACCTTGCGGTACTCGGGGAGCGAGCGCCCGGCCTGCCGCATGAACCACACCGGGGTGTGCGGCACCGGCTCCCGCCGGCACGCCTTCAGGAAGGCGGAATCGTACGTCTGACTCGGCTGGCCCGTGGGGCGGTCATTGGCGCTCACGCCGCAAATCTTCGCACGTATGAAGAAGTGCGCGGCCCGGCGCGGGTGTCCCTGCGGCGCACGGACCCTCGTTCCGCCTAGTCTTCCCCGCATGGCTGCGGCTCAGGGACGATTTTCAGATGGCGCCGAGGGTACGGACAGCGCGAAGGAGAGCTCCGTCCCGCTCCCGTTCCGGCGGGCGGTCGACGGCTTGAGGAAGGCGCGGCTGCGTCCGGGGATCGAGATCGACCCCGCCAGACCGCCACAGCGCCTGGCCCCGCACGCGTACGCCCTTGAGGCCGCGGTCGTGGACGGAGAGGACGATCTGGCCGACGGCCGGCTCATCCTGCTGCACGACCCGGCCGGGCACGACGCCTGGCACGGGACGTTCCGCCTGGTGACGCTCGTACGGGCCGAGCTGGAGCCCGAGATGGCCGCCGATCCCCTCCTGCCCGAGGTGTGCTGGTCGTGGCTGACGGGGGCGCTGGAGGCGCGCGGACTGGGGTACGGGGAGGCGAGCGGGACCGTGACCATGGCGAGCTCGCACTATTTCGGCGGACTCGCGGAGCGGCGGCCGGCCACGCAGATCGAGATCAGGGCCTCGTGGACGCCTCGGGAGGGCGTGGGCGGGGTGCCGGACACCTCGGCGCACCTGTCGGCGTGGTGCGAGCTGCTGTGCCAGATCGCGGGGCTGCCGCCGGTGGGGCCGACGGATTCGGGGACCGGCGTGGTCTCCCTGCCACAGCGGCGCGGTCCGCACCACCCGTAGCCGCCCCGCGAGGCGTCCGCCGTCGCGTCCGAATGCACCGGGCCCCGTAGAACGGTCGATCGAGGGCCGGCGGCGGAGTGTCGGAACCGGGCGCCCGTTGTGGGCTTCTGATCACCCGATGATCGATCGTGCGTCCGAATTGCCCGAATTGTTACTCACCAAATCGTGATCATTCCCTAAAGCCGGGCGAGTGACGTGCCGAAGGAGTGGGTGACCATCCGCACGGTTCGCACCGGCTTCCTTCCCCGAGCCGGCCCGTCCCGCCACTCCCCCAGGAGGCCTAGGTGTCCGTTCTTCTCGAGCAGCCCGCAAGCCTGGTCGCCTACCGCCCGAACAAGCCGACGGCCATGGTCGTCGTGGCCGACCCGCGCGTGCGTTCCACCGTGACCCGTCATCTGTGGGCCCTCGGAGTACGTGACGTGATCGAGGCGTCGTCCATCGCGGAGGCCCGCCCCCGCGTCGGCAGCCCGCGCGACATCTGCGTGGCCGACGTACACCTGCCCGACGGCTCCGGTCTCACCCTGCTCTCCGAGACGCGGGCCGCCGGCTGGCCGAACGGCCTGGCCCTGTCCGCCGCCGACGACATCGGCGCCGTGCGCAACGCCCTCGCGGGCGGCGTGAAGGGCTACGTCGTCACCGGCACGCGGACCAACATCGGGCTCCCCACCCGGCCCGGCGCCGCCCCCATCGGTGCCGCCGCCGCCCGTATGCACCGCCGCCCCCCGGGTGCCCCGAGCCACCCGGGCGGCTACCGCGAGCTCTCCGGCCGCGAGGTCGAGGTCCTGCGCCTCGTCGCGGAGGGCCAGTCCAACAAGGCCATCGGCGTCTCGATGGGCCTGTCCGCCCTGACCGTCAAGTCCCACCTCGCCCGGATCGCCCGCAAGCTGGGCACCGGCGACCGGGCCGGGATGGTCGCCGTCGCACTGCGCACCGGAATCATCCACTGACACCACCCGGCGGCTCCCCGGCAGACTCCCCCGGCTACCACCGGGAGGGGCCCCCACCCCCGGCCACCGCCGGGAGGGACCCCAGGGGAAAGCCGGTGATGCGGCCCTCCTGCGCCTCGCGCCCGTCGACGGAACGTTCCGGCGACGGGCGCGGCACATCCACGGATACCCTTGAGCGGTGACCGACGCCCAAGAGACCGCAGCAGACCTGCGCACCACCACCGGGGGCGGCCCCCCGGACGACGTCGAAAAGGCGCCGATTCCGTTGCTCGAACCCCGTGAGGGGATCCCTCCGGTGGTCGCCGACGAGGACGCACTCGCCCGGGTGGTCGCGGCCTTCGCCGCGGGCACCGGGCCCGTGGCCGTCGACGCCGAGCGCGCCTCCGGATACCGCTACGGCCAGCGCGCCTATCTGGTGCAGCTGCGCCGCGAGGGCGCAGGATCCGCGCTGATCGACCCGGTCGGCTGCCCCGACCTGTCCGCACTGGGCGAGGCCCTGTCCTCCGCCGAGTGGATCCTGCACGCCGCCACCCAGGACCTGCCGTGCCTGCGCGAAATAGGCATGGTGCCCACCTCCCTGTTCGACACCGAGCTGGCCGGCCGCCTCGCCGGCTTCCCGCGGGTCGGACTCGGCGCGATGGTCGAGAGCGTGCTCGGCTACGCGCTGGAGAAGGGTCACTCCGCAGTCGACTGGTCCACCCGGCCCCTGCCCGAGCCGTGGCTGCGCTATGCCGCGCTCGACGTGGAGCTGCTGGTGGACCTGCGGGACGCGCTGGAGAAGGAACTGGACCGGCAGGGCAAGCTGGAATGGGCCCGGCAGGAGTTCGACGCCATCGCCGCCGCCCCGCCCGCGCCGCCGCGCAAGGACCCCTGGCGCCGTACGTCCGGCATGCACAAGGTGCGCCGGCGCCGGCAGATGGCCGTCGTACGGGAGCTGTGGGAGTCCCGCGACCGGATCGCCCAGCGGCGTGACGTGTCGCCCGGCAAGGTGCTCGGGGACGCCGCGATCGTCGAGGCGGCGCTCGCGCTCCCGGCGAACGTGCACGCGCTCCAGGCGCTGCCCGGGTACGGGCAGCGGATGGGACGGCGCCAGCTGGAGCAGTGGATGGCCGCCGTGGACCGGGCGAAGGCGCTGCCCGAGAGCGCACTGCCGCAGCCGGGGGCGACCGCGGCCGGTCCGCCGCCGCCGCGCTCCTGGGCGGACAAGGACCCGGTGGCCGCGGCGCGGCTGGCGGCGGCGCGGACCGCCGTCTCGGCCCTCGCGGAGGGGCTGAACCTGCCCCAGGAGAACCTGATCACCCCGGACACGGTCCGCCGGCTGTGCTGGGAGCCGCCGCAGCGGCTCGAACCCGACACGGTGGCGCAGGCCCTCGCGGGTTACGGCGCCCGCCCGTGGCAGATCGAGCAGGTGACGCCGGTGCTGGTGACGGCCCTGGCCGCGACCGCCTGACGAACCCCGTCCCGAAGAGCCCCCGGCCACAGGCCGGGGGCTCTTCCCGTCCCGGCCCGCCCCCGGCCCGCGCGGTGGGCCCCCGGGCGGAGTGTGACGTTCGCCGCTCCTCCCGGAGGGGGTGTCCACTCCGGTTACCGGCAAGTAGCATGGCCGGGTGAGCGGGCGCTCAGCGATGGGCCGCCCCCGCGCAGCAGTGCACACCCGCACCTGGAGGAGAGCCAACGTGCCTCGTACCGTCAGGGACGTCGTCTTCGTCGACGGCGTCCGCACCCCGTTCGGCAAGGCGGGCCCGAAGGGCATCTACCACGAGACCCGCGCCGACGACCTCGTCGTGAAGGCGATCCGGGAGCTGCTGCGCCGCAACCCGGACCTGGACCCCAAGAAGATCGACGAGGTCGCCATCGCCGCGACCACGCAGATCGGTGACCAGGGCCTGACGCTGGGCCGTACCGCCGGCATCCTCGCGGGCCTCCCGCAGTCCGTCCCGGGCTACTCCATCGACCGCATGTGCGCCGGCGCGCTGACCGCCGTGACCGCCGTCGCGGGCGGTGTGGCCTTCGGTGCGTACGACGTCGCCCTCGCCGGCGGTGTCGAGCACATGGGCCGCCACCCCATGGGCGAGGGCGTCGACCCGAACCCGCGCTTCGTCTCCGAGAAGCTGGTCGACGAGTCCGCCCTGTTCATGGGCATGACCGCCGAGAACCTGCACGACCGGTACCCGACGATCACCAAGCTCCGCGCCGACGAGTACGCCGTGCGCTCGCAGGAGAAGGCCGCCAAGGCGTACGCCGACGGCAAGATCCAGCAGGACCTGGTCCCGATCTCGGTGCGCAACACCAACGAGGCGGCCGGTGAGACGGGCTGGGGCCTGGTCACCACCGACGAGCCGATGCGCCCGGGCACCACGCTGGAGAACCTGGCCGGCCTGAAGACCCCGTTCCGTACGCACGGCCGGGTCACCGCGGGCAACGCCGCCGGTCTCAACGACGGTGCCACCGCCGCGATCATCGCGTCCGAGGACTTCGCCCGCGAGAACAACCTCCCGGTCAAGATGCGCCTCGTCTCGTACTCCTTCGCGGGTGTCGAGCCGGAGGTCATGGGCTACGGCCCGATCCCGGCCACCGAGAAGGCCCTCGCCCAGGCCGGCCTGTCCATCGAGGACATAGGCCTGTTCGAGATCAACGAGGCGTTCGCGGTCCAGGTCCTCGCCTTCCTGGAGCACTACGGCATCGCCGACGACGACGCCCGCGTCAACCAGTACGGCGGCGCGATCGCGTTCGGTCACCCGCTGGCCTCCTCCGGCGTCCGCCTGATGACTCAGCTGGCCCGCCAGTTCGAGGAGCAGCCACACGTCCGCTACGGCCTGACCACCATGTGCGTCGGCTTCGGCATGGGCGCCACGGTCATCTGGGAGAACCCGCACTTCAACGCCGAGGGAGACTCCAAGTGAGCACCACCGCCGAGCTCCTGAAGGGTGCGGCCGAGCTGTTCCCCGACGAGGTCGTCACGTCCGCGCACGTCCGTCACCTGGACCTGCCGTTCGGCGCCGGGCGCTTCGCGCTCATCACGCTGGACAACGGCTTCGACCACACCAAGCCGACCACCTTCGGCCCGCAGTCGCTGGCCAACCTGAACGCCGCGATCGACCAGGTCGAGCAGGAGGCCCTCGCGGGCTCCATCGTCGGCGCGGGCATCACCGGCAAGCCGTTCATCTTCGCGGTCGGCGCCGACCTCAAGGGTGTCGAGCTGCTCAAGCAGCACGACGAGGCGCTCGCCATCGGCAAGGGCGGCCACGACGTCTTCAAGCGCCTCTCGGCGCTGGCCGTCCCCACCTTCGCGTACTACAACGGCGCGGCGATGGGCGGCGGTGTCGAGGTCGGTCTGCACTGCAGCTACCGCACCGTCTCGAAGGCCATCCCGGCCTTCTCGCTGCCCGAGGTCTTCCTCGGTCTGGTACCGGGCTGGGGCGGCTGCGCCATCCTCCCGAACCTGATCGGCGCGGAGCGCGCGGTCTCGGTGATCATCGAGAACTCGCTGAACCAGAACCGTCAGCTCAAGGGCAAGCAGGTCTTCGAGCTCGGCATCGCCGACGCGATCTTCGAGGGCGCGGACTTCCTGGAGCAGTCGCTCCTGTGGACCGCCCGGGTCCTCACGGGCGAGACCGAGGTCGTACGCGCCGAGGTCGACCGCGGCGAGGCCTGGGACGCGGCCGTCGCCAAGGGCCGCGCCATCGCGGACTCCAAGGTGCACGGCGCCGCTCCGGCCGCCTACCGCGCGCTGGACATCATCGCCGCGGCCAAGGACGGCGACCTCCAGGCCGGCTTCGACGCCGAGGACAAGGCCCTGGCCGACCTCATCATGGGCGGCGAGCTGCGCTCGGGCATCTACGCCTTCAACCTGGTCCAGAAGCGCGCCAAGCGCCCGGCCGGCGCCCCGGACAAGTCGCTGGCCCGTCCGGTCACCAAGGTCGGCGTCGTCGGCGCGGGCCTGATGGCCTCGCAGCTGGCGCTGCTCTTCCTGCGCCGCCTGGAGGTGCCGGTGGTCCTCACCGACATCGACCAGGAGCGCGTGGACAAGGGTGTGGGCTACGTCCACGCCGAGATCCAGAAGCTGCTCGGCAAGGGCCGCATCAACCAGGACAAGGCGAACCGCCTGACCGCCCTGGTGAGCGGTGTCCTGGACAAGGCCGAGGGCTTCGCGGACGCGGACTTCATCATCGAGGCCGTGTTCGAGGAGATGTCCGTCAAGCAGAAGGTGTTCGCGGAGGTCGAGGCGGTCGCCCCGGCGCACGCGATCCTCGCCACCAACACCTCCTCGCTGTCGGTGTCGGAGATGGCCTCGAAGCTCCAGCACCCGGAGCGCGTGGTCGGCTTCCACTTCTTCAACCCGGTCGCGATCCTCCCGCTGCTGGAGATCGTCCGCGGTGAGCAGACCGACGACGCGTCGCTGGCCACGGCCTTCGGTGTCGCCAAGAAGCTGAAGAAGACCGCCGTTCTGACGAAGGACGCCCCGGCGTTCGTCGTGAACCGCATCCTGACCCGCTTCATGGGCGAGATCCAGAACGTCATCGACGAGGGCACCCCGGTCGTCACGGCGGAGAAGGCCATCGAGCCGCTCGGCCTGCCGATGTCCCCGCTGGTGCTGCTGGAGCTCGTGGGCCCGGCGATCGGTCTGCACGTCTCCGAGACCCTGAACCGCGCCTTCCCGGAGCGCTTCACCGTCTCCCCCAACCTGGCGGCGGTCGTCAAGGCCGGCAAGCGCGGCTTCTACGTCTACTCCGCCGAGAACGGCTTCAAGCCGGAGCTGGACCCCGAGGTCGCCGCGCTCCTGGTCCAGGGCGACTCGGTCCTGACCGAGGAGCAGGTCCGCGACCGCGTCCTGGATGCGGTCGCGCAGGAGATCGGCCTGATGCTGGAGGAGGGTGTCGTGGCCGAGGCCCAGGACATCGACCTCTGCCTCATCACGGGCGCCGGCTGGCCCTTCCACCTGGGCGGCATCACGCCGTACCTGGACCGCGAAGGCGTCTCGGAGCGCGTGAACGGCAAGCGGTTCCTCGCCCCCGGCCTGGCCAGCGTCCCGGCCTGAGGCTGAACGCCCCGGACGCCCGTCCCCTTCACGGGGGCGGGCGTCCGCCGTTGCGCGGGCGGCCCCGGCAGCCGGACCCGGCGGCGGGGCCGCCCGTACGGGCTGGCAGAATACGGTCCATGGCGGATGGCAAGACACCTTTCAGCCGCCGGAGCCTGCTGTTCGCAGGTGGTGCGGCGGCCGCCGGCCTCACCACGGGCGGTCTGTCCTGGGCACTGCGCACCGGGACCGGCGAGCAGGACGCCGACGTACCGCCGCTGGCCGGCGAGTTCGACATGCGGACCGGCAGCCAACTGCTCGCCCCGACCCCGCTGTTCAATACAACGGGACCACAGTCGTTCGCGTTCGACGACACGAACGGCCAGGTCTACACACTGCAGACCGTTCAGGACGGCATCCGGCTCGACGACGAGGAGGAGCCGGTCGACTCGGCGGACCGCAAGTCTTCCGGCGATATGTGCCTCACCCGGCTGAGCAGTTCGGGGAAAACGCTCGGGCATATGTATCTGCGCGGCTTCGGCCACGGAATTTCCTGCGGTGTCGAGCCGACGGGCCCGCGCACGTACATATGGGTGGAGGGCCGCGCCGAAGCGGAGCGCGGCTACGGGCGCACCGTGGTCCGCGTGCCGTTCAAGGACGGCTCGGTCCTCGACAGCGCCGATGACTCCGTCCACCATTTCGATCCGGTTCCCGGCTCCACCGACGTCTGCCCCGCGCTCGACCTGCCCGGCGAGCGGGTGCTGGTGAGCCACGAGGAGGAGGGCGTGCACCGGTTCTCGGTGTACGGGATGGCGGATTTCCTGGCCGGGCGCGTCGACGCCGCGCAGGTCATCAAGGCCGGGGTGCAGGTCAGGCAGGAGGAGTGGTTCCAGGGCTGCGCCCTGTACGGGAACTACGTGTACGTGCTGACCGGCGGCCCGTACACCGGCGACAAGGGTGACAATCCGCGGAAGTCCGGCGGAAATACTTACGTCTCCGCAATTGACGTGCGCACGGGCAAGGCACAGCGGCGTCACCACGTGACGGTGGCCCGGGATCTGGTGTACCGGGAGCCCGAGGGAATCGCGATCTCCATGGCCGGCGGACGGCCGGCATTGGTCATCGGATTTTCCGTGAAGACGAAGGACCGGCGCGAGCTGGCGCTGTATCGCTTCACCGCCTGAGAACGTTGGCCGTCAGTTAACCCGGCGTTTTTCGGCCATCCATACGGCTGCTTATACTACTGCGACACTTCACAGCATCCTTATACCTCCACGGGGGAGGCACCGCACCAATGGGCTCCAAGCGGCTGCGCGGCGCACTCGGCGTTCTGATCACCTCTGGGCTCATCCTCAGCTTCATCGGCATGCTGGTCGCCGTCGCGTTCGTCTCCCTCCCCCTGTTCGCCGGCTGCGCCGCGCTGAGCTACGTCGCCGACCTGATGCTCCACAACACCGAGTCGCCGACACTGGAAAAGCTGCGCGACTCGCGCTTCGGCCTGACGATGCGCTTCCTCATCAGGCAGTTCCTGCTGCTGGGCCTGTGCGGGGCCATCTCCGACATCGAGTCGTTCGTGGCGCAGATGACCACCATCGGCCTGCTCCTGCTGTTCATCCTCCAGCTCGCGTACGGCGCGCTCCTCAAGCACGTCCGCAAGATGCGCAACGAGCTTCCGTTCACCACGCGGGGACTGGACCTGGAGGCGCTCGGCATCCGCCGCATGCCGCACCCGTTCCTGATGAACAAGCACGTCCGCAAGACGCTGCACCTGGACATCCCGCTGGTGGCCGGCGCACTCGCCACCATCGCGACGGACGACTGGCGCTTCGTCACGTACGGCATGATCACCACGGTCTTCCTCGCCTACTTCTCCCTGCTGGTGCTGGTGCCCGACGCGCGCAACGCGCTCAAGCTGCCCACCACCGACGAGGCCATCGAGGAGCTCAACCACCAGCTGGCCGAATACCGCCCCCAGGTCGCCCTCTACTTCACGTTCGCCGCCGTCTCCAAAGACTTCATGTACCAGGTGAACATGTGGCTGGAGTCGCTGGAGGCACTGGAGCTGCGGCCCATCATCGTGCTCCGCGAGCGGGCCACCCTGCGCTACCTGGACGCCACCTCGGTCCCCGTCATCTGCATTCCGAAAGCGGACAATCTCGCACGTATCGAGATGAACGAACTCCGTGTCGCGCTCTACCCCGGCAACGCGGGCAAGAACGTGCACATGCTGCAGCGCGCCGAGGTCAAGCACGTCTTCATCGGTCACGGCGACAGCGACAAGCTCGCGAGCAGCAACCGGGTCAGCAAGGTCTTCGACGAGATCTGGGTGGCCGGCCGGGCCGGCCGCGACCGCTACGAACGCATCAAGCACGCCGTGTCACACCACCAGATCGTCGAGGTCGGACGCCCCCAGCTGATGCCCCTGCACCGCTGGACCGGCAAGGTGGCGAACCCCGTCCCCACCGTCATCTACGCCCCCACCTGGGAGGGCTGGACCGACGACGCCTGCTACACCTCGGTCATCCCGGCCGGCGAGAAGCTGATCAAGGCGCTGCTCGACTACGACCGCGACATCCGCATCATCTACAAGCCGCACCCGCTGACCGGCTCGCGCTCCGCCGAGGCCGGCGCCGCGCACCGCCGCGTCATCGCCCTCCTCGAAGAGGACAACGCCCGGCGCTTCGGCCGCAACCTCACCGACTCCAAGGCCGCCGCCAAGAAGCTCGCCCGGATCGACCAGCGCATCGCCGACCTCTCCGAGCGCGGCGTCCGGTCCAAGTACCCGGACCTCACCGAGGAGGAGCGGACCGCGCGCATCCGGCGCAGCCGCAACCAGGCGGGGGCCCTGTACTGGAACGCCGTCCCCGACGGCGCGCACCACGTGGTGACCGAGCGGATCCCCGCCCTGTACGACTGCTTCAACCAGTCCGACCTGCTCATCGGCGACATGTCCAGCGTCGTCTCCGACTTCGTCGCGACCCTGAAGCCGTACGCGATCTTCAACCTGGACGGCCTGCCCGACGACCAGTTCCGCAACGAGCAGCGCACGGCCTACGCCTCGTACCTGCTCGACGGTGACTGCAACGGTCTGGCGGAGGCCATCGAGGCGACGCTGAACCCGCGCGAGGACGTCATGGCGCCCTACCGCGAGCAGCTCAAGGAGTACCTCCTGGGCGAGGAGTACCCGCCCAGCATCGTCCGCTTCAACGCGGCCGCCAACAACCTCTACCGGCGGGGGCTGCGCGACTTCCCCATCGAATACCCGGAGCAGGTCCCCTACCCCGTGTAGACGGATCCTCCCCCGGGCATCCGCGTCGCACCGCCCGTCCACCGACCGCCGCCCCGCACCACCGCCGTGCCGCACCCTCACTCAGGAAGAAGGAGCCTTGTCCTCCAGACCTGCCCCCCACCGCACCGTCGCCGTCGTTCTTGCGGGTGGCACCGGCCAGCGCATCGGACTCGAAATACCGAAGCAGCTGCTCAAGATCGCCGGAAAGCCGATCCTGGAGCACACCCTCCACGTCTTCGAGAACGCCCCGGACGTCGACGAGGTGATCCTCCTGATGACGCCCGCGTACGTGGAGGACGCCCGCCGCATCGTCGAACGGGCGAAGCTGGGCAAGGTCACGCAGGTACTGGCCGGCGGCTCGACCCGCAGCGAGACCACCCGGATCGCCATCGAGGCCGCGGCCACCGGGCTCGGCGAGGGCGAGGACTGCAACCTCCTCTTCCACGACGCGGTCCGCCCGCTGCTCTCGCAGCGCGTGGTGCGCGAATGCGTCGAGTCCCTGGAGCGCTACCAGGCCGTCGACGTCGCCATCCCCTCCTCCGACACCGTCATCGTGACCCGCACCCACGGCAACGACGGCGAGTTCATCACCGAGGTCCCGGACCGCTCGCGGCTGCGCCGCGGCCAGACCCCGCAGGGCTTCCACCTCTCCACGATCCGCGCCGCGTACGAGCGGGCCGCCGCGGACCCGTTCTTCCAGGCCACCGACGACTGCTCCGTCGTCGTCAAGTACCTGCCCCACGTCCCGGTGCACATCGTCACCGGCGACGACTACAACATGAAGGTCACCCAGCCCGTCGACGTCTTCATCGCCGACAAGCTGTTCCAGCTCGCCTCCCACGCCGCGCCCGCCCAGGCCGGCGAGGCCGCGTACCGCGAGCAGCTGGCCGGCAAGACGATGGTGGTCTTCGGCGGCTCGTACGGCATCGGCGCCGACATCTCCCGCATCGCGGAGGGCTTCGGCGCCCGCGTCTTCGCCCTGGGCCGCTCCACCACCGGCACGCACGTCGAGAACCTCGCCCACGTCGAGGAGGCCCTGGCCCACGCCTACGCCGAGACCGGCCGCATCGACTACGTCGTCAACACGGCGGGCGTGCTGCGCGTCGGCCGCCTCGACGAGGCCGACGACGACACGATCCGGGAGGCGCTGGAGGTCAACTACCTCGCCCCCGTCAACATCGCCCGGACCTCGTACAAGTACCTCAGCGAGACCCAGGGCCAGCTGCTGCTCTTCACCTCCAGCAGCTACACCCGCGGCCGCGCCGAGTACAGCCTGTACTCCTCGACCAAGGCCGCCATGGTCAACCTGACCCAGGCCCTCGCCGACGAGTGGGCCGAGGACGGCATCCGCGTCAACTGCGTGAACCCGGAGCGCACCGCCACCCCGATGCGCACCAAGGCGTTCGGCCAGGAGCCCTCGGGATCGCTGCTCACCTCCGAGTCGGTCGCCCTGACCTCGCTGGACGTCTTGCTGTCCGAGATGACCGGGCACGTCATCGACGTGCGCAAGCAGGACCCGACCACGACGCCGGCGCAGCGCTCGGGCTTCGAGGCCGCGCTGGCGTCCGTACTGATCGCGACCACGGAGGACCAGGGGGTCTAGGCGTGACGTACGCACCCGGACAGCAGCAGCACGGCCGACGCTCGAGGATCTTCGTGGTGGGCGGCTCCAACGCGGTCAGCCGCCCGTACAGCTACCTGCCCATGGCCGGGTGGGCGCAGGTCCTGCCGCTCTTCCTCACGGACGAGGTGGAGGTGGTCGCCTGCGCCCGGGCGCGGGCGAGCTCCAAGAGCTTCCGTGAACGCGGCCGGCTCCAGTGGATCCTCGACACGATGGAGCCCGGCGACTACCTGCTGTTCGGCTTCGGCCAGACCGACTGGAAGCCCGACCCCGGCCTGCACACCGACCCGTTCACCACGTTCCTCGAACACATGCGGGCGTACGTGGACGGCGCGCGGGAGCGGCAGGGGCACCCGGTGATCTATCTCCCGTACGAGCGGCGGCGGATCGACCGGCACGGCAACGTGGCCCGGTTCCTCGGCGACTACCCGGTCGCCGCGCGCCGGCTGGCCGAGGAGGAGCACGTCCCGGTCGTGGACATGTACGGGCAGAGCCTGCAGTGGTGGGAGGAGCTCGGGCCGGAGGCGACCAAGTCCGTGTTCACCTACCTGCGCCGCGGCGAGCCCCTGCTCCAGGACGTCCTGGACGGGGACAACGTGCACCTGCGGGCCGAGGGCGCCATCGAGTGCGCCCGGTTCGCCGTCCGCAGCATGCTCGAACAGGGCGTCATCCCGTCCCACTGGGGCCGCGACCTCGACCGCACGCGCTTCTCGTACGACGAGATGGGCTGGCTGGACGAGGAGACGTTCAAGCACCGCACCGCATCCCGTGTGTCCCAGTTCCCAGGCGCCTAAGGAGTCCCGCACGTGAACCACCTCCTGTGCCGGGGCCGGGCCCTGGGGGACGAACCGTCCCTGGGCGCCGTCTACGCGGCCCTGTACAGCTCGGCCGACCCGCGCCGCGGCCTGGCCCCCGGCGAGACCGTCCAGCTCGGCCTGTCCGTGGCGCCCGACCAGGGTGCCTCGCGCGGCTGCGCCTACCTGCTGGAGGCGCCGCTGGCCGACTCCGCCGACGTCGTCGCCTTCCAGGGGCTGGAGTACTTCCCGCGGCAGCGTTGGTTCCGGCTCCGCGCCGAAGCCGGCGAGACCGGCACCGCCGTCCTGCACCTGCGCGTCCACGACACGGTCACCGCACCCCGGATCCGGCCCCAGATCGTGGTCGCCGTCCCGGACGCGACCGGCCGCAAGCTCGTCCGTACGGCCAAGCTCGACGCCGACGCCCTGCCGTTGCGGCCGGCGACGGCCCGGAGCCTGCGCATCACGGCCGGACCGGGCGGGCCGGGCACGGTCAACGTGCTGTCCGCCGCCCCGGCGGGGAGCACCGCCGTCTCCGTGACGCAGCCGCGCGGCGGGGATGCGCAGCTGTCGTACGACGGCTGGGTGACGTACACCCCCGCCCCCTCCTTCACCGGCTACGACCGCTTCGAGTACACGGTGGCGACGCCGGCCGGAGAGAAGCAGACCTCCCACGTGAACGTGTTCGTGGGCTCCCTGGAGCACACCCCCGGCGTGTTCCCGGCGCAGCCCGCGGACGTCGCCTTCCGGCCCTGGCAGTGGCCCGAGCTCAGCGGGGAGATGCCGTGGCCCCGGCCCGGCCAGACCGCGCGGAACCGATGAGGAACACAGGACCATGAACACCGCCGCCGTGCGCCCCACCGACGTCAAGGACGTGACCGTCGCGGTCCGCGTCCGCAACCAGGCCGCCGCGCTCGACGCCTGCCTGGCCTCCGTCTTCGTGCAGACCATCGGCACGGACCGGCTGGAGGTCATCGGCGTCGACGACGGGTCGACCGACGAGAGCGGGTCCGTCCTGGCCCGCGCGGCCCACCAGTACCCTGCGTTCGTACGCGTCGGGCAGGTCTCGCAGGGGCTGAGTCCGGCCGGGGCGCGCAACTGGGCGCTGAGCCAGGTCCGCGGACGGTACGTCATCTTCCTGGAGGCCACGGACCGGCTGGCGCCCGACGCGCTGGAGCGGATGGTCGCGGCGGCCGACGCGAACGAGGCCGACGTCGTGCTGGGCAAGCTGGAGAGCTCCGGCCGCCACACGGTGGCGACGTCGATGTTCCGCAAGAACCAGGCCTATGCCGATCTGTACGCCTCGCGCCTGTACTGGTCGCTGACGCCGGACAAGCTGTTCCGCACCAGCCTGCTCCAGCGCCGCGGGCTGGCCTTCCCCACCGACATGACGATCGGCGACGACCAGGCGTTCACCGCCGGCGCGTTCATCGGCGCGGACAACGTCTCGGTGGTCGGGGACGCGACCTGCGTGGTCAAGGGCCCCTCCCCGGCCTCCCGCGCCACCCTGCCGGACCGGGTCGCCCTGGCCTCCCGGATGCTGTCGCTGGTCGCCGCGCAGCTGCCCGAGGGGCCGCGCCGGGACAAGCTCCAGTCGCGGCACCTGGAGGTGGAGCTCGGCAAGCCGACCGCGGCCGCGCTGCTGGCCGGCACGGACCCGGCGGAGCGGGACCAGGCGCTGTGGGCCGCGGCCGAGGTGCTGCGCACCCAGGCCTCCCCGGGCGCGCTGGCGCTGCTGCCGCGCATGGTGGCCGTACGGTTCGCCCTGCTCGCGCAGGGGCGGTTCGCCGAGGCACAGCGGATGGCCGCGTTCGAGGCGGACAAGGACCGGCCGGCGGTACGCAAGACGGTGGAGAACGGCCGGGTGTACACGACGCTGCCGTTCTTCCGCGATCCGCAGGTGGGGCTGCCGGACCAACTGTTCGACATCACGGACGACATGACGGTCACCCACCAGCTCCAGAAGGCGCGGTGGGAGGGGCCGATGCTGACACTGGACGGCTTCGCGTTCTACGAGCAGCTGTCCACGAAGGACCGCACCACACGGGTGGTGCTGCGGGAGCGGACGAGCGGCGCGCAGGAGAGCTACGCGGTGACGGCCCGCCGGGACGACGCGCTCACCAACGCCAAGGGCAAGCCCCGGGCGATGGGCCGGTTCTCGGCCCGGGTCAACCTGGCGCAGACCTCCAGCGGCTGGCCGCTGCCGCCGGGCACCTGGGACGCGTACCTCGCGGTCGGGTTCGAGGGCGTGACCCAGGAGGTGCGGCTCGGGCCGAAGCGCTCCGCGGACCTGGACACGACCGCCCGCAGGCCGGTGCCGCTCGGGGCGGCGCCCGGTGCGCGGGGCATGGAGCTGGCCGCCGCGGCGTACTACACGGAGACGGGCGGGCTCAGCATCGAGGTGTTCCAGCGGACGCCGCTGCCGCGGCAGGCCTGACGCCCGGCACCGGCGGCCCGAGTCCGGCTCAGGCCGCTTCCCAGGGGCCGAACACCAGCCCCTGCTGCGTGGTGTCCTGGCGGGTGCAGACCAGCGAGCCGTCCGCGTCGAACGCGGCGACGACGATCCGGCCCGAGCGGTCCACCGCCACCTGCGGTGCGTACGCGCCGTGCCCGCCGAGGGAGGCCCACCAGGTGCCATAGCCCTCGTTCTCGGTGACATAGGCGGTGACTTCGATGTCGCCCCCGGCGCCGGTCTGTGCGAGGACCGTGCAGTCGTAGCCCCCGAGATCGGCCCGTGCGACACCCGGGGCCCCGCGGCCGCCCGCACCGCCGAGGCCCATCAGGCCGCCCTGGACGCCCTGCTGGCCGGCCCGCCACGCGACGAGCGAGCCGTCGCCGGGGTAGCGCCAGAAGTAGGTGACCCGGCGCGGGCCCGTCTCGCAGACGGCCGGAGTGCCGGGGACGACCGCGGTGGGGATGCGGTGCGCGAGCGCGAAGCGGCCCTGGCCGACGCCGGCCCAGCGGTCGGCGCCGGCCGGCCCGAGGACGAGCATCTCCAGCTGGCCGCCGGCGGGCATCAGCGGGGTCACACCGCTCTCGTACGGCTCCGGGGCCACCTGCTTCCAGCCGCCCCACGCGCCCTCGGCGTTGCGGCTGCGGCGCAGGACACCGCCGCGGCGCATCGAGACGAGGACGTGCGTGGAGCCGGAGCGCTGGTTGACGGCGATGCGCGGCGGGCCGGCCGGCCGGTCGTCGGCGGGGCCGCCGCGCAGCCCGGGGGTGCCCAAACCGTGCCAGTCCATCATTGCGCGGCCCGGCTGGAACTGGGTGGAGACGATGACTTCCGGCCGCCCGGAACCGTCCTGGGCGGCCCGGAGCGCGACGAAGTGCACGTACCCCTCGCGGCTCTGCGCCATCGAGACGGTACCCATCCAGCCCGGCACCTCGAAGACGTCGGGGCCGGTCCAGCCCGTGCGCGGCGCCGCGGCCTCGGTCCAGCGCAGCAGGCCGTGCGGGGTGCAGGCGTAGGCCGTCAGCCGGCCGTCACTCCCCCTGAACAGCCAGTTTCCGGCCGGCGGCGAGGAGCGGCGGGAACCCGGTTCACCCGGGGGCGCCGGTTGCGCCCCGCGGGCGGACGAGGCGGTACGGGCACCGCCTTTGCCTCGGATCACGCCGCTGTCCACCCATCTGCCGAGAATGTCCTGCTCAAGCGGCAGAGCTCTTCACCGGAAAGAACCAGCCACTCGAAAGTGTGTCTTATGATGCACCCCATCGATAATAGAAGGGCTCTGCCTCCATGACCGACCGGCCCTCGGCCACTCCCCCCACGCGGCGCAGACCGCGGCGCGGCGGCAGGCGACGCGCCCTGCGGATCGTGCTCCTGACGGTGGCCGTGCTCATCCTCGCGGCCGGCGGCGCGGGCTGGTGGGCCTACAGCCATCTCAACGGCAACATCGACAGCGTGGACCTCGACCAGGCGCTCGGCGACAACCGCCCGAAGAAGGTCGTCGCGGGGGCGCAGAACGTCCTCGTCCTCGGCTCCGATTCGCGCGCCGGGGCCAACGCGGACCTCGACCACGGCGATGTGAGCGGCGCCCGCTCGGACACCGCCATGCTGGTGCACATACCCGAGGGCCGGTCCAAGGCCACCGCGGTGAGCATCCCCCGCGACACCCTGATCAGCCGGCCCGAGTGCAAGGGCGCCGACGGCGAGACCGTCAAGGCTGCGAACCGGGTCATGTTCAACTCGGTGTACTCGCTCGCCGGTCCGGCCTGCGTGGTCAAGACCGTGGAGCAGATGTCCGGGATCCGCGTGGACCACTTCGTCGAGGTCGACTTCGCCGGGTTCAAGGGCCTGGTGGACGCGCTCGGCGGGGTCACCGTCACCCTGGACAAGCCGATGAGCGGGGCCAAGGGCGGCCTCAAGCTCGATGCCGGCACGCACCGGCTCAACGGCACCGACTCGCTCAAGTTCGTCCGTACCCGCTACGGCTACGGCGACGGCAGCGACCTCGGACGCATAGGCCTCCAGCAGCAGTTCATGATGGCGATGCTGTCGGAGATCAAGAAGCAGGACGCGCTCGGCAACCCGGCGCGCCTGTACAAGCTCGCCGACGCCGGTACGAAGTCGCTCACCACCGACTCCGACCTCGCCTCCCTCACCTCCCTGGCCGACTTCGCCCAGAGCATGAAGGGCGTGGACCCGGACACCATGGAGACGATCATGCTCCCGGTGGCCTACGACAAGGTGGACCCCAACCGCGTGGTCGTTGCGGAGCCGCAGGCCGGCATGGTGTGGGAGGCCCTGCGCTCGGACCAGAAGATCCCGGCGGAGGCGAAGAAGTCCCCCGCCAAGGGCTGACGCGACACTGCAGGCAGAAGCGGCCGTACGGGGAGGCGCTCCCCGTACGGCCGCTTTTCCTTGCCGCGGGCCACATCGACACCGCGGGAGCGCCCTAGTACTCCGCGTCCTGGCCGGACCTGCCGAGACGGCTGTGGCTGCGGCCGTACAGGAAGTACACGACGAAGCCGATGACCATCCAGACGCCGAACCGGATCCAGGTCTCGGCCGGCAGGTTGAGCATCAGCCAGAGCGAGGCCGCGATGGACAGGATCGGGATCACCGGCACCCACGGGGTGCGGAACGCCCGGTGCAGGTCGGGGCGGGTCCGGCGCAGGATGATCACGCCGAGGGCGACGAGCACGAAGGCGAACAGCGTGCCGATGTTCACGAGTTCCGCGAGCTTCTCCAGGCTGGTGAAGCCCGCGACGACGGCGATGATCCCGCCGAGCAGGATGGTCGCCCGGTAGGGCGTGCGGTACTTGGGGTGGGTGACGGAGAAGACCCGCGGCAGCAGTCCGTCACGGCTCATCGCGAAGAACACGCGGGTCTGGCCGAGCAGCAGGATCATGCACACGGTGATCAGGCCGACGGCCGCCCCGAGACTGATGGCACCGGAGAAGAAGGGCTGGTTCACCGACTTGAAGGCTTCGGCCAGGGGCGCGGTCGGCGACATCTCCGAGTACTTCTGCATGCCGGTGACCACCAGCGTCACGGCGACGTAGAGCAGGGTGCAGATCAGGAGCGAGCCGAGGATGCCGCGCGGCATGTCCCGCTGCGGGTTCCTCGTCTCCTCCGCCGCGGTGGCCACGACGTCGAAGCCGATGAAGGCGAAGAAGATGAGGGAGGCAGCCGTGAAGATGCCCATGACGCCGAAGTTGGTGGGCGCGTAGCCGAACAGCAGCTGGACCAGGGGCGCGTGGAGGCCGTTGCCCGCCTCCTGTGGCTGGGCCGGCGGGATGAACGGCGAGTAGTTGTCGGCCTTGATGAAGAACAGGCCCGCGACGATGACCAGCAGGACCACGAAGACCTTGATCGCGACCACGATCGCCGTGATCCGCGCGGAGAGCTTCGTCCCGACGACCAGGATCACGGTCAGCACCAGGATCAGCAGGAAGGCCAGCAGGTCGAAGCTGCCTCCCGCGTCCGGCCCCTCCAGCGCCTTGGGCAGGTCCCAGCCGAGGTTGGTGTGCATGAGGTGGCGCACGTAACCGGACCAGCCGACCGCCACGACCGCGGTGCCCAGCGCGAATTCGAGCACCAGGTCCCAGCCGATGATCCAGGCGGGCAGTTCGCCGATCGAGGCGTACGAGAACGTGTACGCCGATCCGGCCACCGGGACGGTGGACGCGAACTCGGCGTAGCACAGGGCCGCGAGGGCGCAGACGATGCCCGCCGCGACGAAGGCGAGGGCGGTGGCGGGTCCGGCGTTGTTGCGGGCGGCGATGCCCGTCAGGACGAAGATGCCGGTGCCGATGATGACACCCACACCGAAGACCGTCAGGTCCCAGGCGGAGAGCGACTTCCGGAGCGCGTGTTCCGGCTCCTCCGTGTCGCGGATGGACTGCTCCACCGTCTTGGTGCGGAAGACGCTGTTCAGATCCTTGCTCACCGACGCACCTCCGACAGGTGACGACGCACGCGAACGGGCCGGGAGGCCCACCCCTTCAAGGGTGATCTCCCGGCCCGTGACGTGCAACCGCGCGACCGGCCGTGACCGGTGTCAGTCGACGGCGGCGGCGGGCTCGTTGTCGTAGCGCCCGTCCAGCTTGGCGACCAGGCCCGTGACCTGACGGGCGATGTCCGGCGCGGTCAGACCGATCTCGGCCATGATCTCCTTGCGCAGGGCGTGGTCGAGGAACCGCTGCGGAATGCCGAAGTCGCGCAGCGGTACGTCGACGCCCGCGTCGCGCAGCGCCTGCGAGACGGCGGCGCCCACACCGCCGGTGCGGCCGTTGTCCTCGACGGTGACGACCACGCGGTGCCGTTCCGCGAGCGGGGCCAGGGCCTCGTCCACGGGCTTGACCCATCGGGGGTCGACCACGGTCGTGGAGATGCCCTGCTTGTCGAGCAGGTCGGCGATCTCCAGGCACATCGGGGCGAGCGCCCCGACCGAGACGAGCAGTACGTCCGTGGGGGCACCTCCCAGGCCCGAAGGGCCGAGGGGGAGGGCGCTGTCGGCGGCGGGGGCGCGCAGCAGGTCCATGCCGCCGATCCGGCCGACGGCCGGGACGGCCGGGCCGACGACGCCCTTGGAGAAGCGCACCACGGTCGGCGCGTCCTTGACCTCGACGGCCTCGCGGAGCTGGGCGCGCAGCTGCTCGGCGTCGCGCGGCGCGGCGAGGCGCAGGCCGGGGACGACCTGGAGGATGGACATGTCCCACATGCCGTTGTGGGAGGCGCCGTCGTCGCCGGTGACACCGGCGCGGTCCAGGACGAAGGTGACCCCGCACTTGTGCAGGGCCACGTCCATCAGGACCTGGTCGAAGGCTCGGTTGAGGAAGGTCGCGTACACCGCGAAGACCGGGTGGACGCCGCCGGTGGCGAGGCCGGCCGCGGAGGTCGCGCCGTGCTGCTCGGCGATGCCCACGTCGAAGATGCGGTTCGGGAAGGCCTCGGCGAACTTGTTGAGGCCGACCGGGTGGAGCATGGCCGCGGTGATGCCGACGATGTCCTCGCGCTCGTGCCCGATCTTGACCATCTCGTCGGCGAAGACGGAGGTCCAGCTGGCGGCGGCGGTCTTGACCGGCAGGCCGGTGTCCGGGTGGATCACGCCGACCGCGTGGAAGCGGTCCGCCTCGTGCTCCAGGGCCGGCGTGTAGCCGCGGCCCTTCTGGGTGAGGCAGTGCACGATGACCGGGCCGCTGAAGCGCTTGGCGCGCTGCAGTGCGGACTCCAGGGCCTCGATGTCGTGGCCGTCGATGGGGCCGATGTACTTCAGGCCCAGGTCCTCGAACATGCCCTGCGGGGCGATGAAGTCCTTGAGGCCCTTCTTGGCGCCGTGCAGCGTCTCGAAGAGCGGCTTCCCGACGACCGGGGTGCGCTCCAGGAGTTCCTTGCCGCGGGCCAGGAAGCGCTCGTAGCCGTCCGTGGTGCGCAGGGTGGCGAGGTGGTTCGCGAGGCCGCCGATGGTGGGGCCGTACGAGCGCTCGTTGTCGTTGACGACGATGACCAGCGGGCGGTCCTTGGCGGCGGCGATGTTGTTCAGCGCCTCCCAGGCCATGCCGCCGGTGAGCGCGCCGTCGCCGATGACGGCGGCGACGTGGTGGTCCTCGCGGCCGAGCACCTCGTTGGCCTTGGCGAGGCCGTCGGCCCAGCCCAGCACGGTGGAGGCGTGCGAGTTCTCGATCACGTCGTGGTCGGACTCGGCCCGCGAGGGGTAGCCGGACAGGCCGCCCTTGGAACGCAGGTTGCCGAAGTCCTGGCGGCCCGTGAGCAGCTTGTGGACGTAGGCCTGGTGGCCGGTGTCGAAGAGGACCTTGTCCTTGGGCGAGTCGAAGACCCGGTGCAGGGCGATCGTCAGTTCGACCACCCCGAGGTTGGGGCCGAGGTGCCCGCCGGTCTTGGAGACGGCGTCGACGAGGAAGGACCTGATCTCGGCGGCGAGCTGGTTGAGCTCCTCCTGGCTGAGCCGGTCCAGATCGCGCGGTCCCTTGATGCGGGTCAGCAGCACCCGTGCCTCCTTGCAGTTGCTTGCTGGTCTGTCGAGTCTAATGTTCCGTCGGCGACCGCGGTCATCGGGCTGCCGCAGGCGGGTCACAGCTTTGTCATACCTGCACACATCCCTGTACACATCACCCCGATGTCACACGCCACATACGGGCGTATACCCACACAGGTGTACGCACGGACGTACGCACGCGTGCCCGGTGCCACACGGGGTGGCACCGGGCACTGTGACCGGTCTTACCGCAGCGGGCGCGGTGTCAGGCGCGTCCGGCCGTCTTCTGGGTCTTGCGGGTGACCGAGTCGATCACCACGGTGGCCAGCAGCACCGCACCGGTGATCATGTACTGGATCGGTGTGGCGATGCCCTGGAGAGCCAGACCGTACTGGATCGAGGTGATGACCATGACGCCGAGGAGGGCGTTCCAGGTCCGGCCCCGGCCACCGAAGAGGCTGGTGCCGCCGATCACGGCCGCCGCGATCACGTTCATCAGCAGGTCGCCGCCGCCGGCGCTCTGGTTGGCCGCCGCGATCTTGGAGGCCCAGAAGAGGCCGCCGATGGCCGCGAAGGTGCCCGAGATCGTGAACACCGCGATACGGATGCCGACCACGCTGATGCCCGCGCGGCGGGACGCCTCGACGCTGCCGCCGAGGGCGAAGACGTTCCGGCCGAACGTGGTGCGGCGCAGCAGGAAGTCCGTGCCGGCCAGCACCACCACGAAGAGCACGACCGCCAGCGGCAGGCCCTTGTACTGGTTGAACACCGCGGCGGGACCGAAGGTGAAGACCGCCAGCAGACCCGTGCGCAGGGCGATCTCGCTCATCGGCCGGGACGGGACGCCCGCGGCCTCGCGGCGGCGGTTGTCGAAGAAGCTCGCCAGGAAGTACCCGATCACCGCGACCGCGGCGAGGCCGTAGCCGGCCGCCACGTCCGTGAAGAAGTACGTGGTGAGCTGGCCCACCACACCGTCGGAGTCGATGTTGATCGTGCCGTTGCTGCCGAGGATCTGCAGCATGGCGCCGGACCAGAAGAGCAGGCCCGACAGGGTGACCGCGAAGGCCGGCGCACCGATCTTGGCGAAGAAGAAGCCGTGGATTGCGCCGATCAGGGCACCGCCGGCGACGGCGGCCAGGATCGCCACCCACTCGTTGACCCCGTGGGTGACGGCCAGGACGGCGAAGAGGGCACCCGCGACACCGCTGACCGAGCCGACCGAGAGGTCGATCTCGCCGAGCAGCAGCACGAAGATGATGCCCACGGCCATCATGCCGGTGGCGACCATGGTGATCGCGATGTTGGTGAGGTTCTCCGGGGACAGGAAGTTCGCGTTCAGCCCCTGGAAGATGCCGCAGATGATGATCAGGCCGACGACGACCGGGAGGGAGCCCAGGTCACCGGCCTTCATCTTGCGGCCGAACTCGCTCAGGTAGCCGGACAGACCCTGCTCGCGGACGAGCAGCCGGGGGTCCACCACGGGGATGGCGTCGGCCGGGGCGGCCGGGTTGGCCAGCTGGGCGACCTCCTCCGCCGAGGTGTGGTGTGCCGAGGTGTGGTGTTCGGTGCTCACTTGCGAGCCTCCCCGGTGCGGGCCGCCCGGCGCGTCACGGCGTTGTCCGTGGCTCCCGTGATGGCGGAGATGATCTCTTCCTGCGACGTGTCCTTGACGCTGAAGACGCCGTTGTTGCGGCCCAGCCGCAGGACCGCCACCTTGTCGGCGACGGCCTTCACATCGGCCATGTTGTGGCTGATGAGGATGACGGCGTGGCCGCGCTCGCGCAGCCGCTCCACCAGGTCGAGGACCTGGGCGGTCTGCTCGACGCCGAGGGCGGCGGTGGGCTCGTCGAGGATGACGAGCTTGGGCTCGCCGAGCATCGAGCGGGCGATCGCCACGGTCTGGCGCTGTCCGCCGGAGAGCGAGGCGATGGGGATGCGGACACTGGGGATCCGGATCGACAGGGTGGTCAGGAGCTCGCGCGCGCGGCGCTCCATCTCCACCTCGTCGAGGACGCCGCGGCGCTTGAGCTCGCGACCCAGGAAGAGGTTGCCGACGACGTCGATGTTGTCGCACAGCGCGAGGTCCTGGTAGACCGTCGCGATGCCCAGGTTCTGGGCGTCGTGGGGCTTGCTGATCGAGACCGGCTTGCCCTCCCACTCGATGACTCCGTCATCGATGGGGTGGACGCCGGCGATCGTCTTGACGAGCGTGGACTTGCCGGCGCCGTTGTCGCCGACCAGGGCGACCACCTCGCCGGAGTGGATCTCGAGCTCTACATCGGTGAGCGCCTGGACGGCACCGAATCGCTTCGAGACCCCGCGCAACGCCAGCACGGGCGCAGCGGACACATGAACCATCTCCTTCGCCGCCTGACCGGCGGGGATGTCGTGCAGTAAGTGCAGGAGCGGGGTGGGTGGGGAAATCGTTTCTGCCCGGCGCCCCGCGGGTGGCGGGGAAGAGTGGGCGGGGCGCCGGGCAGGCGCGGGGGTCCTGGGGGACCGGAGGCCGCGGGGGCGGGCCTCCGGCCGGCAGGACGCTGGGGCCTCGGCAGGTCCGGGGAGGGCCTGCCTGCGGCCGGGGCCGGCCGTGCGGGGCCGGGGATGGCCTGCGGGGCCTGTGTGGGGCCCGGAGGGCCTACTTCAGGCCGACGGTGGCGCAGGCGGCCGCGTACTTGTCGGTGCAGATCTCGTCGGCCGTGTAGACACCGTCCTTGATGACAGTGTCCTTGATGTTGTTCTTGGTCAGCGAGACGACGGGGACCAGGACCGAGGCGATGCCCTTGTCCGTGGGGCTGTCGACCTTGGAGGTGGCGACCCCGTCGAGCTTCTCGCCCTTGGCGAGCGCGACGGCCATCTTCGCGGCGGCCTCGGCCTCGGGGGCGTACGGCTTGTAGACGCTCATGAACTGCTCGCCCGCGACGATGCGCTGCACACCGGCGAGTTCGGCGTCCTGGCCGGTGACCGGGGGCAGCGGGTCCATGCCGGCGGCCTTGAGGGCGGTGATGATGCCGCCGGCCATGCCGTCGTTGGCGGAGTAGACGCCGACGATCTTGTCCTTGCCCAGCGCGGAGATCGCACCCGCCATGTTGGTGTTGGCGTTCTCCGGCTTCCACTCCTTGGTGTCGTACTCCTTGCCGATGGTCACCTTGCCATCGAGGACGGAGTGCGCACCCTTCTTGAAGAGGGCGGCGTTCGGGTCGGTGACCGACCCGTTCATCATGACGATCTGGCCGGAGCCGGCCTTGTCGCCCAGGGCCTCCAGCAGGGCCTTGCCCTGGACCTTGCCGACCTCTTCGTTGTCGAACGAGGTGTAGGCGTCGATCGGGCCCTCGGCCAGGCGGTCGTAGGCCACGACCGGGATGCCCTTCTCCTTGGCCTTCTTCACCGATCCGGCGATGGCCTTGGAGTCCACGGCGTCGACGACCAGGACGTTCACCTTGTTGGTGATCATCGTGTCGACCTGCGAGTTCTGCGTGGTCGCGTCCTGCTTGGCGTTGGCGTAGACCACCTCGGCCTTGCCGCCCGTGAGTTCGGCGACCTTCTTCTCGAAGAGCGGCTTGTCGAACTTCTCGTAACGCGCGGTCTGGTTCTCCGGCAGGAGCAGACCGATCTTGATCGCGCCACCCGCGGCGGCGGAGCCGGACTCCTTCGGCTTCTCGCCGGCCTCCTTGGCGCTGCCACAGGCGGCAAGGGAAGCGGCCATGGCGGTGGCGGCGACGGCTACGGCGGCTCTACGCATGCGCGTGTTCATTTCTTGAACCTCCCTGACGAGGCCGCAACAGCGCGGCCGAGGTGGACGTGAGTCAACCTCGGCCGCAGTTTGTCGTCAAGGAGTGAATCCTTAACGAGATGACAACGGTGCCATCCGTTATCTAACTGAAGGCAAAAGCTTGAGGTTCGAAGAATCGGTCAGAAGGGTCGAATCACCCATCTCACTGAGCACCAGCGCGAGTGCGCCCAGCACCTCCGCCCGACCGCCCAACGATCCCGTGAGCACCGAGAGTTGACGTGCCGCACTGGGGATCGCGTACCGGCTCACGGACTCGCGTATGGGGGCCAGGACCAGCTCACCGGCCTCGGCCAGCGAGCCCCCGAGCACCACCCGGCTCGGGTTGAGGACGTTGCACAGGTTCGCGACACCACTACCCACATGGCGGCCGACGTCGGCGATGACGCGGCGGCACCCCGGGTCGCCCTCCCGGGCCAGTTCGACGACCCGCTCCATGGTGAGCTCGGGCCCGTGCGTGCTCTGCAGCAGCGGCAGGACGTACCGGGCCGCGGCGAAGGTCTCCAGGCAGCCGCGGTTGCCGCAGCGGCAGACCGGGCCGGACTCGTCCAGGGTGATGTGCCCGATCTCGCCGGCGGTTCCCCCCGGACCCCGGTAGATCTGGCCGTTGATCACCAGGCCGGCGCCCACGCCGCTCGCGACCTTGATGTAAGCGAGGTCCTTGACCCCCCGGCCGCTGCCCCACACCAGTTCCCCGAGCGCTCCGAGGTTGGCGTCGTTGTCCACGTACACGGGCACGCCGAGGCGCTGCGAGAGCTCCTGGCGGGGGTTGATGCCGGCCCAGCCCGGCAGGATCGCGGTGGAGCCCAGGGTGCCGGACTCCACGTCGATGGGGCCGGGGACGCCGAGCCCGACGCCGATGACCTTCTCCCGGCCCACCCCGATGCCCGCGATCAGCTCTCCGACCAGGGCCTCGGCCCGGTCGAAGCCGTCCGCCCAGGAGGCGTCCACGTCCAGCGGGGCCGATTCCTCGGCCAGGACCTGGTGGGCGAGGTTGCCGACGGCCACCCGCAGGTGGGTGTGGCCGAAGTCCACGCCGATCACGATGCCCGCGTCACCGCTGAGCGAGACGCTGCGCGCCCGCCGGCCGCCCGCCGAGGTGTCCGTGACCTCGACGGTCCCCCCCTCCTTGAGTTCGCGGACGATGTTGGAGACCGTGGCCGCCGACAGTCCGGTGGACCGGGCGATCTCCGCCTGGGTCAGCGAACCGGCGAGCCGCACGGCCCGCACGACCCGTTCGAGATTCGCGCGGTGCAGTGAAGACTGCGATCCGGGAGTCTGCACGACTCATCCACTCCTGCCCATTAGCGACGGCCGACCGTCGCCCCCCGAGCCGGCATCACGGCCTGGTGCTCCGAGACCCCGGCGTCTCTCCAACTTGTGAACCTTAAGTCGAGCCTTTGGCCTTCCAGACGTCAAGAGGCTGACACGGAACGAAACGGCCACTTCCGGTCATAAGTATGAGAGACATCCCTCGTGATCGTGTTACGGTCGCTGAGGCGCCGGTCCTCTGCGGCCTTTCCGGCCGGACGGGCGCCCCGTCATGACAGCGCTGCGCGAGGAGGTGTTCGGGATGAGTCCCGACCGAAGTCCTCGCAGCGCTCCCGTCGGCTGATCCGGATCAGCCGGTCTCCCCCTGAGTGCGCACGGCCGCGGCAATACGCCGCTCGGCCGCGGTTCTCCGCCGCCCCGTGCGGTCCTGCGCTCGTTCTCACTCCCCCTTCCCTCCGCATGCCCGGCCCGCTCCCCGGGCGTGCGTCATCCATGCCCCTCGGCGTGCCCGACGGCGCTCCGCGCCGCCCCGCGCCGACCCACGATCACTCCACGTGACCGCGCGGCTCCGTGCTGCCCGGACGCCGTGGAGGGAGGTATGCGTCATGACCATGCTCACCCCCCGTACCCCGGCCAGGCTCGCACCGCCGGGCCAGGGCCGCCGCGAGCGCAAGGCCGCCGAGCTGGAGACCCGCACCCGGCTCGCCGGCGAGCGGCTCGCCGGGTTCAGCGCCCGCCCCGGCGTCCAGGTCCTCCAGGAGCTCTCCACCACCCGCGACGGCCTCACGCACGCAGAGGCGGCGCTGCGCCTGGAGCGGCACGGTGCCAACGTCGTCGCCCACGAGCGCGCCCCGCGCTGGTGGCTCCAGCTGGTGAAGGCGTTCTGGAACCCGTTCATCGCCGTCCTGGTCTTCCTCGCCGCCGTCATGTGGTGGCAGGACCCGGCCGACCCCGGCGTCGTCATCCTCTCCCTGATGGTGGCGGTCAGCGGGCTGCTGCGGTTCTGGCAGGAGTTCCGTTCGGGCCGGGCCGCCGACGCGCTCAGGCGGCTCGTCACGACCACCTGCGCGGTGCAGCGCCGGGCCGGCGGCGGCTCGGGCCCGACCACGTTCGAGGTGCCCGTGGACCAGGTGGTCCCGGGCGACGTGGTGAAGCTGGCCGCCGGGGACCTGGTCCCGGCGGACCTGCGGCTCATCACCTCCAAGGACCTGATGGTCGGCCAGGCCGCGCTGTCAGGCGAGTCCCTGCCGGTCGCCAAGGCCGACCTCCCCCGGCGCTCCTGCGGGGGGTCCCGCGGCGCCGAGGACCTCGGCCGGTGCGCGACGGCCGACCCGGTCGAAGCCGACAACCTGGTCCTGATGGGGACGTCGGTCACCTCCGGCACCGCCACCGGGGTAGTCGTCGCCACCGGCGCCGGGACCTGGTTCGGCTCGATGGCCGGCTCGCTGGCCGGCGAGCGCCCGCAGACCAACTTCGACAACGGCGTGCGCAGGGTCAGCTTCCTGCTGATCCGCTTCATGCTGGTCATGGTCCCGGTCGTGTTCGCGGTGAACGGGCTCACCAAGGGCGACTGGGACGAGGCCTTCCTCTTCGGCGTCGCCGTCGCGGTCGGCCTGACCCCGGAGATGCTGCCGATGGTCGTCTCCGCCAACCTGGCGCGCGGCGCGGTCGCCATGTCCAGGCGGAAGGTCGTCGTCAAGCGGCTCAACGCGATCCAGAACCTGGGCGCCATGGACGTGCTCTGCACGGACAAGACCGGCACCCTCACCGAGGACCGGATCGTCCTGGACCGCTACCTGGACGTGCACGGCGACGAGGACGGCGAGGTCCTCGAGTACGGCTACCTCAACGCCCACTTCCAGACCGGCTTGCGGAGCCTGATGGACCGGGCGGTCATCGACCGCGTGGACGAGGCCGAGGAGGTTGTCGTCGACGCACGGTTCTCGATGGTCGACGAGATCCCCTTCGACTTCGCCCGTCGCCGGATGTCCGTGGTCCTGCGCCGCAACAGCGTCCTGGGGGACCTCGGCCGCCCCGAACACATCATGATCACCAAGGGTGCGGTGGAGGAGGTCCTGGACCTCTGCACCCACATGGCGGACGGCGGCCGCAGGGTCGCACTCACCGACGGGCTGCGCCGGTACGTCACCCGCATCGCCGAGGACGACAACCGCCGGGGGCTGCGCGTCCTCGCCGTCGCGACCCGCACGATCGACGCCCCCCGCGACACGTACTCGGTCGCGGACGAGGACCGCCTCACCCTGGTCGGCTTCCTCGCCTTCCTCGACCCGCCGAAGGCCGACGCCGCCCGCGCCCTGCGCGCGCTGGCCGGCAAGGGCGTCGCGGTCAAGGTCGTCACCGGGGACAACGACCTGGTGGCCGCCAGGGTCTGCACGGCCGTGGGGCTCGACGTCGGGCACGTGGTGCTCGGCTCCGAGACCGACGCCCTCGACCAGACGGCGCTGCGCGCGCTGGCCGCCCGTACGACGGTCTTCGCCAAGGTCAACCCGGTCCAGAAGGCCCGCATCGTGCGGGCCCTGCAGGCCGACGGCCACACCGTCGGCTTCCTCGGGGACGGCATCAACGACGCGGCCGCGCTGCGCGACGCCGACGTCGGCATCTCCGTCGACACCGCCGTCGACATCGCCAGGGAGTCGGCGGACGTCATCCTGCTGGAGAAGGACCTGACCGTCCTGGAGCAGGGCGTGATCCAGGGCCGGACCACCTTCGGCAACACGATCAAGTACATCAAGATGACGGCGTCGTCGAACTTCGGCAACGTCTTCTCGGTCCTCGTGGCGAGCGCGTTCCTCCCCTTCCAGCCGATGCTGGCGATCATGCTGCTGGTGCAGAACCTGGTCTACGACATCGCGCAGCTGGCGACGCCGTGGGACCGGATGGACGAGGAGTACCTGCGACGGCCCCGCAACTGGGACGCCCGGGGCATCGGCCGGTTCATGGTCTGCATCGGCCCGATCAGCTCGGTCTTCGACATCGCCATGTTCGTGATCATGTGGAACCTGTTCGGCGCCGACAGCGAGGCCGAGCAGTCGCTGTTCCAGTCCGGCTGGTTCATCGAGGGACTGCTCTCGCAGACCCTGGTCGTCCACATGATCCGTACCCGGAAGATCCCCTTCATCCAGTCCCGCGCCTCCTGGCCGGTGATGGTGATGACGGTCCTCGCGGTGCTGACCGGGCTGTACCTGCCCTTCTCGCCGCTGGCCGCCCCGCTGGGCTTCACGGCGCTGCCGGCGAGCTACTTCCCGTGGCTGATCGGCGTGCTGCTGGCGTACTGCACGCTCACGCAGCTCCTGAAGACCTTGTACATCCGCAGGTTCGGCACCTGGCTGTAGAGACGCGCCCGAGCCCTCGGCTTCCTCCGGTCGAGCGGGAGCTACTTGAGGGTGGCGGAGGTCAGCCCGGCCTGGATCTGCCGCTGGAAGGACAGGTAGACCACCAGCATCGGGATCATCGCGATGGTCACGCCCGCGAACAGCACGGGCAGGTCCGTCTCGTACCCCATCTGGTACTGCAGCTGGATCAGGCCCTGCGTGAGCATGTAGCGCTCGGGGTCCGATCCGGTCTGCGGCTGCATCAGCACGGAGGGCAGGATGTACTGGTTCCACTGGCCCAGGACATTGAATATCCCGACGCTGATCAGGCCGGGCTTGGCCATCGGCAGCATCACCTGGAAGAAGATCCGGGTGTCGGAGGCCCCGTCGATCACCGCCGCCTCGTACACGGCCGTCGGCAGCGTCCGGAAGAACGAGTGCATGAAGAAGACGGTGAAGGGCATCGAGTAGGCCACGTACACCAGGATCAGACCCTGGTACGTGTTGAGCATGTCCAGGCGCTTGACCATGAAGAACAGCGGGACGAGCGCGAGGAAGACGGGGAACATGGCCCCGCTGACGAAGAAGTAGTAGACGACCCGGTTCCCCGGGAAGGGGTAGCGGGCCAGGACGTACGCCGCCATCGAGCCGAGCAGCATGGTCAGCGGGACCGAGAACACCATCACGATCAGCGTGTGGGCGAAATAGTCGCCGATGCCCTTGTCCCAGGCCCGGGAGAAGGCGTCGAAGTGCCAGTTGGAGGGCCAGCTGAGGGCCGAGCCGCCGATCTGCGAGTCGGTCTTGAACGAGCCGAGCGCCAGCCAGATCAGGGGCAGGACGATCAGTACCGCCCAGACGGCGAGGAACCCGTGCGAGAAGACGTTGAGCACCGTGCCGTCGGAGGCGGGCTTCGCCCCGTCCCCGGGGCGCCCGCTGCCGCCGGGCCGCTCGGCGGAGTCCTCGCCCGGGGCCTTGATCACTGTGGACTGTGCAGTCATGGGGGATCTCCTCTCAGAACTCGATGCGCTCGCGGCGGGTGGCGCGCAGCGTGACGATGGAGAGGATCATGGTCAGGACGAGCATGACGACGCCCATGGCACAGGCGTAGCCGCTCTTGCCGAAGTAGAGGAAGTTGCGCATCAGCACCGTCGCCATGACCTCGCTGTGGTGGTCGGGCCCGCCGCCGAACTGGCCGGAAGTCATGGTCGACACCAGGACGAACATGTCCATCGCGGCGATGCCGAGGTAGACCGCGGAGGTCTGCACGGAGTCCCACAGCAGGGGCAGCGTGACCTTGAGGAAGGTCTGGGCGCGCCCGGCGCCGTCGAGGAGGGCGGCCTCGTAGATGTCCTTGGGTACGGACTGCATGGCCGCCGAGAAGAGCACCAGGTAGAAGCCGACGCCGTGCCAGACCACCACCAGGAGCAGGCACCACAGCACGAGGTCCGGCTGATTGAGCCATTCGACGGGGTGGGCCGGGTCCACCAGGCCCAGCTTGGTCAGGAACCCGTTGAGCAGGCCGCCCTCGTCACTGCGGTACACCGCGCCGAACAGCACGGCGAGGATGGCGAGCGAGAGGACCTGCGGGAAGAAGTAGACGATCTTGTAGACGGAGGAGCCGCGGACGCCGCGGACGCCCCCGGCCCCGCTGCGCCCTCCCGCGTTCACCATGAAGGCGAAGAAGAGGGCCAGCAGGATGGTCACGGTCGGGACGAACACCAGGAGCAGCAGGTTGTGCCACAGGGCGCCGCGGAAGACCTCGTCCTTCATCAGCGCCGCATAGTTGTCCAGGCCGACGAAATCGAACGTGGGCGACTGTCCCGACCAGTTGGTGAAGGAGTAGCCGAACGTCTGGATGTACGGCCAGATGACGAAAGTCAGGTACAGCGCGAGCGGCAGGAACAGGAAGCCGGCGATGAAGCCGGTCCGTCCCGTGCCCCGGGCTACTTGGCTCATGGTGTCCGCCCCTTGGACGTGTGTCAGCTGCGGTGGTTGTTCTTGGCGTTCGGGTCCTTGGCAGCCTTGTCTACCGCAGCCTGGGCCCGCTTGATCCATTCCTTTGGCTGGATCCGCTTGGCCATCAGCTCATTGGACGCGTTCTGGATCTCGGTGTCCATTTCGCTGTACCAGTCGGGGTACAGGTAGTTGAAGGTGTTCGATCCGGCGGTCTTGACGGCCGCGACCGCCGAGGCCGTGCCCGGGCGCAGCTTGACGTTCGGGTCGACGCCGTCCTTGACCACGGTGAGGGAGTTGGCCTGCTGGGCGAAGAGGGTCGACCATTCGCGGGACAGCATCGTCCGGAGGAACTCCAGTCCGCCGGCCTTGTTGGCGGCCTTCTCGGGGACGATGAAGGGCTCGCCCGCGCCGGCCCTGATGGCCTCGAAGGGCAGCTTGCTGTCGGCGAGGGCCGGCACCGGCAGGAACTTCATGTCGAAGTCCTCCGGGGTCTGCTTGAGCTGCTCGTTCTCCAGCCAGGAGCCGGAGGGGATGAAGGCGGCCTTGTACTGGTTCCAGGCGGTCTGGGACTCCGTGTGGGTGAGGCCGTTCGTGCCGGCCATCAGCAGGTCCTTCTCGACGACCTCGTAGACGGCCTCGACGGCGGCGAGGGCGGCGGGGTTGCCCTCGAAGGCGTTCGGTTCGAGGTTGTCGATCGCCTTCATGGCCTCCAGACCGCCCTTCTTGGCGATCAGGTCCATGATGACGACGTTGATGTAGTACGGGTACTTGCCCTGGTGGGCGAGTCCGCCGATGCCGGCGGCCTTGGCCTTGGTGCAGATGTCGAGGAACTCGTCCCAGGTCTTCGGCTCGGTCCAGCCCTTCTCCTTGAAGAGCTTGCCCGAGTACCAGAAGCCGTAGACGGTGTAGACGTAGTAGAGGGCGACGAACTTGCCGCCCTGGGTGCCCTGTTCGACGGTGCCGGGAATGAGCATGTCCCGGACCTTCCTGGCCGGGTCGTCGAGCGAGGGTGCGTCGAGGACGGCGGTGAGATCGGCGAGCTGGCCGCCCTTGGCGAGGACGTCGACCTTGATCTGCTGGGCGCCCGAGTCGTCGATGACGTCCGGCGGGTTGCCGCCGTTGAAGCGGGGCTGGAGCTTGGCGGCGATCTCCTGGGTGCCCAGGTGGGAGCTGGTGGTGCCCCACTTCTTGTCGAAGGCGGCCTCCCAGGCCTTCGCGTAGTCGTCGCCGAAGCCGCCCTTGAAGACGACGACGTCGAGCTTGCCGCCCTTGGCGACGCCGAACGGGTTCTCCTTGGTCACCGCCCCCTTGTCCGGCCCCTTCGTCGAGGTGTCCCCACCGCCGGAGGCGCAGGCGGACAGGAAGCTCATCGTGGGCACCGAGATCAGTCCCAGCGCTGCGGAGCGCTTGATCAGGTCACGGCGGCCGAGGCCCTCACCAGTGGATCCCATGCTCATGTCCTCGCCTTCGTCAGAAGTGTGAAGGAGGTCGGGACTCGACGAATGCACGTGGTCACCGCGCATACGGACATCGCCGCAGGTCCCCGCCGTCCCCCGGTCCGGTGCCGCTCGTACCGCGGTGATCCGGACGGGCACAGGTATAGTCCACTTCCGCTCGTGTGAGCAAGATCATGCACACGGTTGTCTGTCAGCTTTTCCGAGTTGAGACCTCCCCGAAACCTGGACCCGGCCGGAAAAGGCGGAAGGGCCGTACCCCCTTAGCGGGGATACGGCCCTTTGGTGCCGCTACGGTCCTCAGCCTCGGATGAGGTTGCGGAGCACGTACTGCATGATGCCGCCGTTGCGGTAGTAGTCCGCCTCACCCGGGGTGTCGATGCGGACGACCGCGTCGAACTCCACACCGGTGTCGGTGGTGACCTTGACGGTGCGCGGGGTGGTGCCGTTGTTCAGCTCCTCCACACCGGTGAAGGAGAAGGTCTCCTCGCCGGTGAGGCCCAGCGCGGCCGCCGAGGCGCCCTCCGGGAACTGGAGCGGGAGCACGCCCATGCCGATCAGGTTCGAGCGGTGGATGCGCTCGTAGGACTCGGCGATGACGGCCTTGACGCCGAGCAGCGCGGTGCCCTTGGCCGCCCAGTCGCGGGACGAGCCGGAGCCGTACTCCTTGCCCGCCAGGATGACCAGCGGGATGCCGGCGGCCTGGTAGTTCTGCGAGGCGTCGTAGATGAACGCGACCGGCGCGCCCTCGACGGTGAAGTCGCGGGTGAAGCCGCCCTCGGTGCCCGGCGCGATCTGGTTGCGCAGGCGGATGTTGGCGAACGTACCGCGGATCATGACCTCGTGGTTGCCGCGGCGGGAACCGTACGAGTTGAAGTCGCGGCGCTCGACGCCGTGCTCGGTGAGGTACTTGCCGGCCGGGGTGTCGGCCTTGATCGCACCGGCCGGGGAGATGTGGTCGGTGGTGACCGAGTCGCCCAGCTTCGCCAGCACGCGCGCGCCGGCGATGTCGGAGACCGGGGTGGTCTCCATCGTCATGCCCTCGAAGTAGGGGGGCTTGCGGACGTAGGTGGACTGCGGGTCCCACTCGAAGGTGTTGCCGGTCGGGATCGACAGCGCCTGCCACTGGGCGTCGCCCGCGAAGACGTCCTGGTAGGACTTGCTGAACATGTCCTCGCCGATGGCGTTCGCCACGACGTCGTTGACCTCGGCCTCGGAGGGCCAGATGTCCTGGAGGAAGACCGGCTTGCCCTCGGTGTCGATGCCGATGGCGTCCTTGGTGATGTCCACCTTCATGGAGCCCGCGATGGCGTACGCGACGACCAGCGGCGGGGAGGCCAGGTAGTTCATCTTGACGTCGGGGTTGATGCGGCCCTCGAAGTTGCGGTTGCCCGAGAGGACCGAGGTGACCGCGAGGTCGTGCTCGTTGATCGCCTTCGAGATCTCCTCGTCCAGCGGACCGGAGTTGCCGATGCAGGTGGTGCAGCCGTACCCGACGAGGTTGAAGCCCATCTTGTCGAGGTACGGGGTCAGGCCGGCCTTGTCGAAGTAGTCGGTGACGACCTTCGAGCCCGGGGCCAGGGTGGTCTTGACCCACGGCTTGCGGGACAGGCCCTTCTCGACCGCCTTCTTGGCCACGAGCGCCGCGGCGACCATGACGTAGGGGTTCGAGGTGTTGGTGCAGGAGGTGATCGCGGCGACGGTGACGGCGCCGTGGTCGATCTCGAACGAGGTGCCGTCGGCCAGGGTGACCTGGGTCGGGCGGGTCGGTACGCCGTTGACGGCGGCCGGGGCGTCGGACGCCGGGAAGGACTCCTTGCCGGCCTCCTCGTCGTCGGAGACGTAGTTGCGCACGTCGACGGCGAACTGCTCGGCGGCGTTGGCCAGGACGATGCGGTCCTGCGGGCGCTTCGGACCGGCGATGGAGGGGACGACCGTGGAGAGGTCGAGCTCCAGCTTCTCGGAGAAGTCCGGCTCGGCGGCCGGGTCAAGCCACAGGCCCTGCTCCTTGGCGTACGCCTCGACGAGCGCGACCTGCTGGGCGTCGCGGCCGGTCAGGCGCAGGTACTTCAGGGTCTCGCCGTCGATCGGGAAGATCGCGGCGGTGGAGCCGAACTCCGGCGACATGTTGCCGATGGTGGCGCGGTTCGCCAGCGAGGTGGCGGCGACGCCCTCACCGTAGAACTCGACGAACTTGCCGACGACGCCGTGCTTGCGGAGCATCTCGGTGATGGTCAGCACGAGGTCGGTCGCGGTGGTGCCGGTCGGCAGCTCGCCGGTCAGCTTGAAGCCGACGACGCGCGGGATCAGCATGGAGACCGGCTGGCCGAGCATCGCGGCCTCGGCCTCGATGCCGCCGACGCCCCAGCCGAGCACGCCGAGGCCGTTGACCATGGTGGTGTGCGAGTCGGTGCCGACGAGGGTGTCGGGGTACGCCTGGCCGTTACGGACCATGACGGTACGGGCCAGGTGCTCGATGTTGACCTGGTGGACGATGCCGGTGCCCGGCGGGACGACCTTGAAGTCGTCGAAGGCGGTCTGGCCCCAGCGCAGGAACTGGTAGCGCTCCTTGTTACGGCCGTACTCCAGCTCGACGTTCTGCGCGAAGGCGTCCTTCGTGCCGAACTTGTCGGCGATGACCGAGTGGTCGATGACCATCTCGGCGGGCGAGAGCGGGTTGATCTTCGCCGGGTCGCCGCCGAGCGCCTTCACGGCCTCGCGCATGGTGGCGAGGTCCACGACGCAGGGGACGCCGGTGAAGTCCTGCATGATCACGCGGGCCGGCGTGAACTGGATCTCCTCGCTGGGCTGGGCCTGCGAGTCCCAGTTCCCGAGCGACCGGATGTGGTCGGCGGTGATGTTCGCGCCGTCCTCGGTGCGGAGCAGGTTCTCCAGCAGCACCTTCAGGCTGTAGGGAAGGCGGGCGGAGCCCTCAACCTTGTCCAGCCGGAAGATCTCGTACGACTCGTCGCCCACCTGCAGCGTGCTGCGGGCGTCGAAGCTGTTCGCCGACACGACAGTCTCCTTCATGCATGAAATTCGCGCGTTTTACCGCAATCCTGCCGCCACGCCCTGGGGCCAGTCCGCTAAGGTAAGGCTAAGTTAGGTGAGCCTTACCAGCAGGGGCGGCTGCGGTACGCCTTCGGCAGATATCTCGATGTCGAGATAACTCTAGTGCATTGCCGCGCCCTGGTCATGCACGGCATGGGCCACATCACACCGGCCCCCGCCGTGCGGACGGGGGCACGGCCAGCGAAGACGTACGCACGGCCAGCGCGGCCGGCACGGTCAGCTGGCCCGGCGGCGCGCCCTGCGGGGACTCCAGCAGGGCGACCAGCGCGTCGACGGCGCTCTCCCCGATCACCTCCGGACGCAGGGTCACGGTGCTCACCGCCGGGTCGCCCGCCGCGTAGGAGGGGTCCTCGCTCGCGCAGACGAGCCGCAGCTGCGCGGGTATCCGCAGCCCGTGCCGGGCGGCGGCCGCCAGCACCTGGCGGCCGCCGGGGTCGTACACGCAGTACACGGCGTCGGGGCGCCCGCCGGGCGCGGCGAACACCGCGTCGAACGCGTGCCCGGCGCTGTCGTCGGGGTGGAAGGGGACCACCAGCGGGGCCGTCCCGCGCTCGGCGCACCAGCGGGCGTGGGCCGCGGTGACGGCCCCGGTGTAGTGCTCCCGGCCGTACGCGGAGTGCAGCGCGATCCGGCGGGCCCCGCAGGCGGCGAGGTGGTCGAGGACCTCGCGGGTGGTGGCCTCGTGGTCGTTGTCCACCCACACGTCCCCCGGCCGGGGGTCCGGGGGACGGCCGTCGAAGACGACCGGCAGGCCGCGGGCCCGCAGGGCGCGCAGCACCGGGTCGCCGGCCGGGCTGTCGAGCAGCAGCATCCCGTCGACGGCGAGGGTGTGCCACAGGGGTTCGGCGCCCCGGTCGGCGGGCAGCACCGTGAGGGCGTAGCCGCGGGCGTGGGCGGCCGCGGTGGCGGCGGTCAGCAGCCGGGAGAAGTAGGCGATCTCGACGTAGTTCCAGGCGGAGCCGACGTACGTGGTGACGGCGAGGCCGAGCGTACGGGTCCGGGGGCCGCGGCGGGCGCTGTAGCCGAGGGCGGCCGCGACCTCGCGGACCCGCCGGCGGGTGGACTCGCCGACGCGGCCGGTGCCGCCCAGGGCGTGCGAGACGGTCGCGGTGGAGACCTCCGCGGCGCGCGCGATGTCGGCGATGGTCGGTCCGGGCCCGGGCACGGGGTCATCGTACGGACGGCGGTGCGGATTTCGTCGACCGCGGCGGGTTCTGGTTAAGGGGTTAATCAAACAGTGTCCTGGCCACACCGACGTTTGGAGTGGCCATGACCTCTTCTTCCCGTTCCTCCTCCCCCTCCGCCGCCCCCGCACCCTCCCCCCTCTCCCGCCGGGGGCTGCTGGCGGCCGCCGGCGCGGCGGGTGCTGCCGGCCTGCTGGGCGCGGGCCCGGCGGCGGCCGCGGCCGGTTCCGGCGGGCGCGGTTCGGCCGCCCTGGTGATCCACAACGCCCGGGTGTTCACCGGGACCACGGGCGGCGGGGCGCCCGTCGAGGCGCTCGCGGTCGGCCGGGACGGCAAGATCCTGGCCACCGGGAGCGGTTCGGCGGTGCGCCGGCACGTCGGGCGGGACACCGAGGTCGTCGACGCGCGCGGCAACACGGTGATGAGCGGTGTCCACGACGGGCACGTGCACCCGCTGGGCGCCGGCGACCGGTCCCTGCGGCCCTCGCTGGAGGGGGCCGAGACCACCCTGCCCGAGCTCCGGGAGCTGCTGACCGGCTTCCTCGCCGACACCGGCGGCGCGGGCGCCGAGCCGGACCGCTGGCTGGTGGTGGAGGACTGGAACCCCGTCGGGCTGCTGCCGGCCGGGAGCGTGCCGCACCACTCGATGCTGGACGCGCTGGAGACCCGCAGACCGGTCGCGCTGGTCGGCGGGGACGGCCACAACCTCTGGGCGAACCGGCGGGCCCTGGAGATCGCCGGGATCACCGCGGCCACCCCGGACCCGGTCGGCGGCCGGATCGTGAGGGGTGCGGACGGGCAGCCGACGGGCGTCCTCAAGGACGACGCACAGGACCTCGTGCAGCGGCACGTGCCGCAACCAACCCGGGCCGAACTGGTCGAAGCCTGCGCGAAGGTGCTCGGGCTGGCGGCCGCGTCCGGGGTCACCACGATGATGGACGCCCTGGTGGGACGGCACGAGCTGGAGCTCTACCAGGCCCTGTCGGCGGCGGGGAGGCTGCCGCAGCGGATCGTGCCGGCCATCCGGCTGGACGCGGAGCAGACCAAGGACCCGGCGGGGGCCCTGGCGTACGCGGGCGGGCTGCGAAAGGAGTTCGAGGGGGTGCGCGGCCTGCGGTTCGGGACGGTGAAGGTGTTCCTGGACGGGGTCATCGAGTACCCGGCGCAGACCGCCGCGCTGCTGGAGCCCTACCTGGACGGGAACGGCAGGCCGACCGCGAACAGCGGCGAGCTGTACACCTCGGCGGCGGACTACGGCCGGCTGACGGCGGCGTTCAACCGGGCCGGCTGGCAGCTGCACGCCCACGGGCTGGGCGACCGGGCGGTGCGCACGGCCCTGGACGGCTACGCGTACGCCCGCCGGGTGACCGGTCTGCGGGACCCGCGCAACACCATCGCCCATCTGCAGCTGGTGGACCCGGCGGACCTGCGGCGCTTCGCTCAGCTGGGCGTCGCGGCGTGCATGCAGCTCCAGTGGGCGGCGCAGGACACCTGGACGATGGACGCCCTGCTCCCGTACATCGGCCCCGCGCGCCACCGGTGGATGTACCCGGCGCGCAGCCTGGAGCGGGCGGGGGCCCGGCTGACCGGCGGCTCGGACTGGCCGGTGGACGCGCTCCAGGTGTGGAACCAGCTGCGGACCGCGGTCGACCGGCAGGGCGCGTACGGCACGGGCGAGCTGTACCGCGAACTGGAGGGACTGAGCCGCACGTCGGCCCTGCGGATGCACACGGCCGGGACGGCCTGGCAGCTGAAGCAGGAGGGGCTGACGGGGACGGTGGAGCCGGGCAAGGCGGCGGACCTGGTGCTGCTGGACCGGGATGTGACCCGCTGTCCGGTGGCCGACATCAGCGGGACGGGCGTCCGGATGACCCTGGTCGGCGGCCGGGTCGTGCACGACGCGGACTCGGAGGCCGGCCGGGCGGCGGCGACCGCCCTCACCCGCGCCGCCGCGGCCGCGCGCCCGGCGTCGTACACGGCGGTCCACGGCGGCCGCCACCACGCCTGCGGCCACTGACGGGTGACATCGGTTAGGTGATGCAGATAAAGGGGTAGATGTCCGTAATCAGCGAGATGCAGAGAAGCTCCGGGTGGAGCTGACGGTCCGTAACACCCGTCCGCCACACCCGAAGCAGGAGTCATCTCATATCTGAGATACGGTGCATCCATGGCAGACGACTACCTCGTACGCATCGGCAAGCTCATCCGTGACGCCCGGCAGCACCGGGGCTGGACGCAGAGTCAACTCGCGGATGCGCTCGGCACCAGCCAGAGCGCCGTGAACCGGATCGAGCGCGGAAACCAGAACATCAGCCTTGAGATGATCGCCCGGATCGGTGAAGCTCTCGACAGCGAGATCGTCTCTCTGGGCTACGCGGGCCCGATGCACCTGCGCGTCGTCGGTGGCCGCCGGCTGTCCGGCGCCATCGACGTCAAGACGAGCAAGAACGCGTGCGTGGCCCTGCTCTGTGCCACGCTGCTCAACAAGGGCCGTACGGTACTGCGCCGGGTCGCCCGCATCGAGGAGGTCTACCGCCTCCTCGAAGTGCTGAACTCCATCGGCGTCCGCACCCGCTGGATCAACGACGGCGTGGACCTGGAGATCGTCCCGCCGGCCCGCCTCGACATGGACGCCATGGACGCGGACGCGGCCCGCCGCACCCGCAGCATCATCATGTTCCTGGGCCCGCTGCTGCACCGGATGGACCAGTTCCGCCTGCCGTACGCCGGTGGGTGCGACCTCGGCACCCGCACCATCGAGCCGCACATGATCGCCCTGCGCCGCTTCGGCCTGGACATCACCGCGACCGAGGGCATCTACCACGCGAAGGTCGAGGCGGGAGTCTCGCCGGACCGCCCGATCGTGCTGACCGAGCGCGGGGACACCGTCACCGAGAACGCCCTGCTGGCCGCCGCCCGGCACGACGGCGTCACGGTCATCCGCAACGCCTCCTCCAACTACATGGTCCAGGACCTGTGCTTCTTCCTGGAGGCGCTCGGCGTCGAGGTCGAGGGCGTCGGCACGACCACCCTCACCGTCCACGGCGTCCCGAACATCGACGTCGACGTGGACTACTCCCCCTCCGAGGACCCGGTCGAGGCGATGAGCCTGCTCGCCGCCGCGGTGGTCACGGAGTCGGAGCTGACGATCCGCCGGGTCCCGATCGAGTTCATGGAGATCGAGCTCGCCGTGCTGGAGGAGATGGGCCTGGACCACGACCGCTCGGCGGAGTACACGGCCGACAACGGCCGCACCCGCCTGGTCGACCTGACGGTCCGCCCCTCGAAGCTCGAAGCCCCGATCGACAAGATCCACCCGATGCCGTTCCCCGGGCTGAACATCGACAACGTCCCGTTCTTCGCGGCGATCGCGGCCACCGCCCAGGGCCAGACCCTGATCCACGACTGGGTGTACGACAACCGGGCCATCTACCTGACGGACCTGAACCGCCTCGGCGGCCGCCTCCAGCTCCTGGACCCCCACCGCGTCCTGGTCGAGGGCCCCACCCGCTGGCGCGCGGCGGAGATGATGTGCCCGCCGGCCCTGCGCCCGGCGGTGGTCGTCCTCCTGGCGATGATGGCGGCGGAGGGCACCTCGGTGCTGCGCAACGTCTACGTCATCAACCGCGGCTACGAGGAACTGGCCGAACGCCTCAACTCGGTGGGCGCCCAGATCGAGATCTTCCGCGACATCTAAGAAAATAGATAAACAGGGTTCAATCAGGGCATAGCTCGAATCCTTGAAAACAGGCCCTAACCTGCGGAAATGCCTTCCACTGGCTGTCGACACTTTCCAGCATCTTCCGGCGCCTTGTGCAGGGAATGTGCAACCGGGCCCACGGGGAGGCGATGGTCTACGCCTTTCTCGACATCATGGAGGGGCTCGTCGAGTTGACGGCCCGCAAGGGCGACAAGAGCGTCGAGGCCGTCATCGCCGGGATCCGGGAGTGGGAGGGTCGCGTACAGGATCGTCGGGATCGCGCGGCTGATGGAACACCGCTCGGAACGCAGGAAGACCGCCGCTGATCGGCTGCCGGGCGTGAAGCCCGTGCATCCGCCGCAGGATGCTGCGCTTCGCCGCGAGCAGCTGGGCACCGCCACGGAGGAGACCGAATCCTCACCCGACTCCGCCGAGCCGCCGACTGCCGCGCTGCTGACGGACCTGGGGCCACGAGGTCCACGCGCAACTAGAAGCCCCTGCCAGCGCTCCGGCAGGGGCTTCTTCAGGCCCACGGCAAGCGGGAGCGACGGCACCACGGATCTCGCTAACGCGGGCATCAGATCCCACCTCAGTTGCCCCTCAAATCCTGTGCAGCGAAACCCGGTTGAGCCCAGCCTGAGGGCATGGAACTCTCCACTCTGCTCGCCATCGCCGTGCCCTTGGCGACGCTGCTGGGCGGCCTGGGCGGCGCCGTGATCAACGGCGCGGCCACCCGTCGCTCCAGTGTCCGCTCGGCGGAGGCGGCCGCGAAGGCCACCCACGCCAAGGAACAGCTGGACGCCCTCGGGAACTACCTGGACGCGGTCCGCAACGAGCCCGAGCGCGCCACAGCCGCCTACTACCGCGCCTCCCGCTACGCCCCCACGAGCGAGATCGAGGGCGCGGTCGAACGCCTTGAGGACGCCCGAAACGCCCGCCCTGCCACCGCGCCCGGTCCACGCCCGGGTTCGATCCAGATGCGGCAGCTCAAGCGCTGGGTCGAAGACGAGCAGGCCGCCGACGAAGCGGGGCAGGGCTACGGGAGCATGCACCGCGACGCCCTGAGTGCCGTGAATCGCTTCATCTCCCGCCAGGACGAGGCTCACGCGAAGGGCGAGCCTGAAGAGGATCCCGAGCCGTTGGTCGCAGAACTGGTGGCCTGGCAGGTGGAATCGGCGGAATGGGCCCGCCGGCTGCTGGCCACGCCCGAGGCGCGGGCGAAGTGGGGGGCGAGCAGGGACACGTGGCGTCTGGAGCGGGACCAGGCCTTGCTGGAGGTTTCTCTCGCCCTGAGCAGGCTGGAGCGCCTGGTGCGTGCGTGGATGCGCGGCCAGCGGTAGATCGGCCGGCGATCAGGCCGCCGACATGAGCACCGGCGCACGCCCGACGCACCAGTTCGCGCGTCCGACCCTCAGAGCGGCTTGTAGAAGAACGCCTCGCCCCGCAAGAACTGCCTGTAGCTCGTCGTCGTGGGCACCGTCGGTTCATACGGCATATCCAGGCTCAGGCTGATGTCTGGGAAACGCCGAAAGTTCTTGGTTCGCGGCTCCCTGCCGAGCGTCCCGTACTCGTGGGCCAATCGGTCATCCTGATCTTTTCGCTTAGCCGGAACGCGCCACGCCTTCTTCCGTGTAGCGATAACGGGCGGCAGGGGATGCGCCAAGTGCTCCAGTCCGACACGTGGATTCAGCGCCCGCTCGGCCCGCGCTACCGCACCCTGCGTAAACCCTCCCGCTGCGTACAGAATGCCTCGTTCTGCACCCAGGTCGAGAAGCTTGCCAATGAACTCGTCAACGGTGCCGATCGAGACCCGCCGGCCGTAGCACTTGGCCTCGATGACCACCCGGAGCTTCTGCCCAGCAATGAGGCCTTCCGCGAGGGCGTCGATCTGACGTGGCACTCCACTTAGTTCGCCAAGGTGCATCTCATTGTGCGTGATCGATGCGTCCGCATCGATCGCCTTGACGAGAGCAGCTACCCGCTTCTCGTACGCCAACCAGAACGCGGCATCTTCGGGCTTCTTCTTCTTGGGCTGGCCATGCCCGGCAGTCGTCATCTCAGGACTCTAGCTCCGCCCACCGACACCGATTTGGGAGGGCGTCACTACGAACACGATGACCTCCCCTCCACCCAACATCGGCGAGCGCTGCCCTCGGCCACCGTCGCCCGAGACCTGGCCGAGCCCGTGGGGAGCGAGAGGCTGCGCTGGCTACTTCTGCTCGCGAGAAATTCATCGCGACCGGGAGAATAGTCCATATATCGCCCCATCTCGGAGCAAGGAGGGTTGAGACATACTGCCGGTCATCCTCGGCGCCATCGGCCGTGTCGCAGGCAGTGCCCTCGCGCGAGGTGCCGCTTCCTCCGCCACCCGCGCCGCCGCCCGCCGCCGGCGAAGCCGCGGGCAGCGCAGCAGGATCCGGCTCCCGCGTCCTGTCGGGCATACAGTTCGGCGCCACCTTCGCTCGCGGCAAGAACGACGCCGAATCCCGCCGCCCCGAAGACCCCCCGGAGCCGGACCCCTATCGGAGCTGACCATGCCCGTACCCGCCAGCACCAGCAGCGAAGAGGGCAAGAAGGAAGGGGGCCGAAGAAATGACCACGCACCGCAGCGGTCCATGGCCGCAGAACTCGACGAGGGCCTGACCGACGGCTCCGCCAAGAAGTGGGTCCGTGAGCGCGGCGGCCAGGTCGAGTACACCGCCGCCTCCCGCCGACACCTGCCCTCCAACCTCTACGGCATCCGCGAGGACGGCAAGAAGGTCGACCCCTTCGGCCAGATCGTTTACACCCCCAACACCACCCCTGGCCGCAAGCTCCTCTACCTCGGAGGCTGAGAGTGAGCCTGTAGGGCAACCGGCCCCATGGTCCACATCCAGCACCAGGTTGCCCATGACGGCCCCGTGCTGGTCTTCGACAATCCCAAGGGCGGCACCGAGGACGATCCCCGCGACCGCTGGGTGGAGCTGGGCGATGCCGTCGCCGAAGCCCTGCTGGAGCATATGGAGAAGTACCCGCCGATCGAGGTGACGCTCCCCTGGCGGACGCGCGACGGCGAGCCAGTAACGAAGAAGATCTTCTTCTTCGGCCGCGAGAAGGAGCCGATCCAGTCCAATTGGTTCAACTCGTACGTGTGGAAGGTCGCCCTGGCCGCCGTCCGGCTCACCAAGTACCTCGACCCGAAGAAACCGGGCCGGCGGTGGGAGAAGTCCCGCGACAAGGTGATGCACGCGCTCCGGCATCTCTACCCGTCAATGATGTCGGCCGGCGGAGTCGACACCCTCGCGGACCGCCTCGGACACGCCGATCCGGCATTCACTTTGCGTAACTACGTCCACCGAGTCGCGGGAGCGGGTGCGGAGGTCCGTCAGGCAGTGCGGAGCATGTACGGGAGAACCGCCTGATGTGCAGGTCGGCCCGGTCGTGCAGGGTTTGTGCAAGATGATCTCGAAAGACCATCGTTTCCGCAGGTCAGACACCACACTGCACAGTCCCGGGACATCTAGGAGCACGGCGGCAGCCGCCCGGCGCCCGGGCGGGCGGCGGGTCGTGGTTACCGTGGGGGGATGGATGACTCCCTGAGCCTCGAGCCTTGGGCCGAAGGCGATTTCTGGCTGCTGCTGCGCAAGAACGAGCCGGTGATGACCGCGCATCTCGGCGGCCCGGAGAGCGACGCCAAGCTCCAGGACCGGCATGCGCGGTACCTCGCGCTCAGCGCCCGCGAACCGGCGGCCGGGCGGATGTTCCGGGTCGTCGCGGACGGCGAGAGCGTGGGCAGCATCGGCTTCTGGGAGCGCGTCTGGAACGGCGAGGAGGTCTACGAGACCGGCTGGGGCATCCTGCCCGAGTTCCAGGGCCGCGGTCTCGCCGCGCGGGCGGCCCGCGCGCTCGTCGCCCATGCGCGGGAACACGGTACGCGCCGCCACCTCCACGCGTTCCCGTCCGTCGACCACGGGGCGTCCAACGCGGTCTGCCGCGCGGCGGGTTTCGTACTGCTCGGTGAGACCCGGTTCGAGTACCCGCCGGGCCACTGGCACGCGAGCAACGACTGGCGGGCGGCTCTGGCGTAGGCGGCCCCCGCAGACCTGGGCGACCGGGCCGACCGGCTGGTTTCAGCCGGTCGGCGGGGTGATCCCCGGCGCCCCGGGCGACCGCCGGGCAGAATCGGGGCCGTACGTACGGTGTCGAGGGGGCGGCCATGGCAGTGGGAGCAAAGGCGGACGGCGCAGCCGGCGGTACGGAGGTTCCCGCACTCGCGGGGATTCCGTTGGTCGGTTCGCTGTTCGACCTGAAATCGGACTCGCTCGGGACCTATCTGCGCGCCCGGCAGCAGCACGGCGACGTCGTACGGATCACCGCCGGGCCGCCCGGGCTGCGGGCCGAGCTCTACTGCGTCTTCTCCGCCGAGGGCGCGCAGCAGGTACTGGCCGCGGAGTCGGCCAACTTCCGCAAGGACAACGCCTTCTACCAGGAGCTCCGGGACTCCTTCGGGAACGGGCTGCTGACCAGCCAGGACGAGGACTACCTGCGCCAGCGGCGGCTGGTGCAGCCGCTCTTCACCAAGCGCCGGGTGGACGGCTACGCGGGCGCCGTCGCCGCCGAGACCCGGGCCGTCGTCGAGAGCTGGGAGCGGGCCCCGGACTCCGTGATCGACGTCGGCGAGGAGATGATGCGGCTCGCCCTGCGCGCGGTCGCCCGCATCCTGTTCGGCACCGACGTGGAGGCCACCGTCGACGTGGTCGACCGGTGTTTTCCGGTCATCACGGAGTACGTGCTGCGCCGCGGCTACTCCCCCGCCAACATCCCCCGCACCTGGCCCACACCCGGCAACAAGCGGGCCGCCGCGGCGATGGACGAGCTGTACGCGGTCTGCGACAAGATCATCGCCGAGCGGCGAGGCGGGGACGGGGCCACGGCCGGGGACGGGGGCGGGCACGGGGGCCAGGGAGAGGGCGAGGGCGAGGACCTGCTGAGCCTGCTCGCCGCCGCGACGAGCACGGACGACGCGCAGTTCGACGCCGCCGAACTGCGCGACCAGGTGCTGATCTTCCTGCTCGCCGGGCACGAGACGACCGCCACCTCGCTCGCCTTCTCCCTGCACCTGCTGGCCCGCCACCCCGAGCAGCAGGCGCGGGCCCGCGAGGAGGTCTCCCGCGTGCTGGGCGACCGTACGCCGGAGGCCGCCGACCTGGACCGGCTCCCGTACCTCACCCAGGTCCTCAAGGAGGCGATGCGGCTCTATCCGGCGGCGCCGGTCATCGGCCGCGGTTCGGTCGCGGCCACCGAGGTCGGGGGGCATCGCGTCCCGGCGGGCTCGGACGTGATCCTGGCCCCGTGGGTGACGCACCGCCACCCCCGCTACTGGCCGGATCCGGACCGCTTCGACCCGGACCGCTTCACCCCGGAGGCCGAGGCCGGCCGCCCCCGCTACGCGTGGTTCCCGTTCGGCGGCGGCCCGCGCGCCTGCATCGGGCAGCACTTCTCGATGCTGGAGTCGGTGATCGCGCTGGCGATGGTCCTACGGGCGTACGAGTTCGAGGCCGTGGACACCGAGGTCCCGGTCAGCGCCGGCATCACCCTGCGGGCGGACGGCCCGATCCGCTGCCGCATCCGGCCGCACGGGTGACACAGGTGACACAGGTGACCCGGGTGACACAGGTGCGCATGGGTGGGCACGGCTGAGGTGAGGGCCGTCGGCTAGACGGCCGCCGGGGCGTGGTGGCCCTTGAGGCGTTCCAGGTCAGAGGGGCGGACCTGGATCGCGAAGAGCGCGATGCCCGCCGCGACCAGGGCGAAGCAGGCGGCGACGATGAACGCGGCGCTCACGCCCGAGGTGAGCACCTGATCGCCCCAGGGGTCCGGGAGCCGGCCGGTGCGCAGGAACAGGGCCTTCTGGACGGGGTCGGCCTGACCGAGGAAGGCCGGCACCTGGGTGTGGGCCTCGTTGCGGCTTGCCGTGCCGAACACCGTGACCAGGATGGACAGGCCCAGTGATCCGCCCACCTGCTGCGTCGTGTTGAGCAGTCCGGAGGCCGCGCCCGACTCACGGTCGGCGACGTTGGACAGGGCCATCAGGGTCAGCGAGACGAACTGCATGCCCATGCCGAGGCTGAAGACGAGCATCGGGCCCAGGATGCTGCCGAGGTACGTCGAGTCGATGTCGGTCTGCGTCAGCCAGGCGAGGCCGGCGGCCGAGCAGAGCGCGCCCGTCACCATGAAGGGTTTGGGTCCGAGCTTCGGCAGGAGCTGGGAGGTGATGCCGGCGCCGACGGCGATGACGACGCTCACCGGCAGGAACGCGAGGCCGGCCTGGAGCGGGCTGAAGCCCAGGACGTTCTGCACGAACAGGGTCAGGAAGAAGAACATGCCGAACATCGCGCAGGCGAGGAAGAGCATGATGCCGTAGGACCCGGCCCGGTTGCGGTCGGCGAACATGTGCAGCGGTGTGATCGGCTGCGGCGAGCTCCGCTCGTTGAGGAAGAACAGCAGCAGCAGGACCACGGCCGCCCCGAAGGAGCCGAGGGTGATCGGGTCGGTCCAGCCGTCCTGCGAGGCCCGGATGAAGCCGTAGACCAGCGCGACCATGCCCAGGGTGGACAGCAGCGCGCCGGCGAGGTCGAAGTGGCCGGGGTGGCGTTCGGACTCGCGGATGACCCGGCGGGCCATCACGGCGATGGCCAGGGCGATCGGCACGTTGACGAAGAACACCCAGCGCCAGTTGAGCCATTCGACGAGGACGCCGCCGGCCAGCAGCCCGATCGCGCCGCCGCCCGCCGAGACGGCGGCGAACACCCCGAACGCGCGGTTGCGTGCCGGGCCTTCGCGGAAGGTGGTGGTGATCAGCGCCAGTGCGGTCGGGGAGGCGATGGCGCCGCCGACGCCCTGGAGGGCACGGGCCGCCAGCAGCTGGCCCTCGTTCTGTGCGAGCCCGCCGAGCAGGGAGGCCAGACCGAAGAGCAGCACGCCGGAGATGAACACGCGTTTGCGGCCGAGGATGTCGCCGGTGCGTCCGCCGAGGAGGAGGAGTCCGCCGAAGGTGAGGGTGTAGGCGTTGACGACCCAGGACAGGCTCTCGGTGGAGAAGCCGAGGGCGGTCTGGATGTGCGGCAGCGCGATGTTCACGATGGTGATGTCGAGCACGACCATGAGCTGGCACGAGGCGATGACGAACAGTGCGAGCCCGTTGCCGCTGCCTCGGACCTTGCCGTCGGTCCCGTTGCTGGTCGGCGTCGTGTTCCGGTCCACCCTTTCGACGCTAAACCTGGTCAGGGGGGTACACCACTCGAATGGCCTAGGCTGCGTGACATATACGGTGTGCCATTTCACATGACACACTACGGATCATGGATGACTTCCTCAGGCTCTCCGCGAGCACCGGCCGCTTCACGTACGGCGCCCCGCGCGCGTTCTCCTTCGGGGACGACGGCCGGCTGCTCTGGTTCCTCCGCTCCACCGGCCCCACCGACGCCTTCGACAGCCTCTGGGTCCTGGACACCGCCACCGGCACCGAAACCCGGCTCGCCGACCCCCGCGAGCTGTCCCCCGAGCCGGGCACCCTCCCCGCCGCCGAGCGCCGGCTGCGGGAGCGCATCCGGCTCGTCGCCGCCGGGATCGGCTCGTACGCGCTCTCCGGCGACGGCCGCAGCGCGGTGTTCCCGCTGTACGGGCGGCTGTTCCGGGTCGGCTGCGAACCGGACGGGCGGCCCGAGGAGGTCCCGGCCGCCGGGCCCGTCTTCGACCCCCGGCCCAACGCCGACGGCTCCCGCACCGCCTACGTCACCGGCGACGCCCTCCACACCTCCCCCGGCGGCCGGGTCAGCCCCGCCGACGGGGCCCGCTGGGGCGTCGCCGAGTTCGCCGCCGCCGAGGAGCTGGGCCGCGACCGCGGCCACTGGTGGTCCCCCGACGGGCAGAGCCTGCTGGCCGCCCGCGTCGACGAGTCCGCCCTCCCGCGGCGGTACTTCGCCGACCCCGCGCACCCCGAGCTCCCGGCCGAGGACTTCGCGTACCCGGAGGCGGGCGGGCCCAACGCCGAGGTCCAGCTGTGGGTGTTCGGCCCGGACGGCGCCCGCGTACGGCTCGACTGGGACGCCGCCGCGTACCCGTACCTCTCGGACGCCGACTGGGAGAGCGACGGGGAGATCCTGCTGACCGTCCAGGACCGGCTCCAGCAGTGCGTCCTGCTGCTCTCCGCCGACCCGGCCACCGGACAGACCCGGGAGCTCTCCCGCACCACCCACCCCCACTGGGTCGACCCGATGGTGCCCGGCACCCCAGCCCGGCTCGCCGACGGCCGGATGCTCACCGCCTGCGACACTCCCCCGGCCACCGCCGGGGGTGCCGGCGCGGGCGGCGCCGCCCGCGCCCTCGCCGTCGACGGGAAACCGCTGACCGGCGACGGGATCCAGGTCCGCCGGGTCGCGGGCACCCACCGCGGCCGGCTGCTCGTCGAGGCCGGGCGGCGCGACCCCGCCGAACAGCAGGTGCTCCTCCTCGACCCCGCCACCGGGGAGCTGACCCCGCTCGCCGACGGACCCGGGGTGAACAGCGTCCAGGCCTCCTCCGGGACGCTGCTGCTCACCACCGCCGACGCCGACGGGATCCGGCGCACCGTACGCACCGCCGACGGGCGGGAGTTCGAGCCCGCCGACCTGTCCGCGCCGCTGCCGTACCGGGTGGTCCCGCTGCTGGAGCGGGTCACCGAGCACGGCATCCCCACCGCGGTCGTGTTCCCCCGCGGCCACGTCCCCGGCCGGCGGCTGCCCGTCCTGGTGGACGGCTACGGCGGCCCCGGCTTCCAGGACGTGTCCGCCGAGCCGCGCCGCTGGCAGCACCGCCAGTGGTGGGCCGACCGGGGCTTCGCGGTGGTGACCGTCGACAACCGCGGAACCCCGTACGTCTCGCCCGCCTTCACCCACGCCATGTACCGCGGGTTCTCCGAGGTCACCCTGGACGACCAGGTCGCTGCGCTGCACGCGCTCGCCGAACGCCACCCGGACCTGGACCTCGGCCGGGTCGGGGTGCGCGGCTGGTCGTACGGCGGCTACCTGTCCGCGATGGCGGTGCTGCGCCGCCCGGACGTCTTCCACGCGGCGGCCGCCGGAGCCGCGCCGACCGACTTCCGGCACTACGACACGGCCTACACCGAGCGCTACCTCGGGCTCCCGCAGGAACACCCCGAGGTGTACGAACGCGACTCGCTGATCCCGGACGCCCCGAACCTGACCCGGCCGCTGCTGCTGATCACGGGCCTCGCCGACGACAACGTCCACCCCTCCCACACCCTGCGGCTCTCGCAGGCCCTGACGGACGCGGGGCGCCCGCACCAGCTCCTGGCCCTGCCCGGTGTCACCCACATGACCCCGAACGGCACGAAGGAGAAGCTCATGGCGATGGAACTGGAGTTCTTCCGCCGCGAACTGGCCTGACCGGCGGCGCGGCCGGTGACGTCGCTCAGCCGGTGGCGTCCCGGTGCGCGCCCCGCGCGAAGGCGAGGATCGCCGGCACGGCCTCGTGCAGGCTGGTGAAATGCCGGTGCACCCCGTCCACCGGGGCCAGCGTGTTGACCCCCCAGACCGTCATCCCGGCCCGCAGCCCCGACTCGACGCCGGACGGCGCGTCCTCGATGACCAGGCAGTCCTGCGGCGCGGCGCCGAGGCGCTCCGCGGCCAGCAGGTAGGGCACCGGCGACGGCTTTCCCTCGGCGACGCAGGCGGCGTCCACGACGACGTCCGGGACCGGCAGCCCGGTCCGGGCGAACCGCCCGCGCACCCGGTGCCCGTAGTTCGAGGTCACCAGCGCCCAGCGGCCCGGGGGCAGGCCGGCCAGCAGCTCCACCGCGCCGTCGAAGGCGGCGTAGACACCGGACCGGACGTCCTCGTCCTCCAGCTCGTGCAACGCGGCGAGGCAGGCCTGCGGGTCCCGCTCGGGAGCCACCTCCGCGAAGGTCTCCAGGGGACGCGTCCGCAGCGCCACCCGGTGGACGGCGGCGGGGTCGAGCCCGTGGCGCGCCGCCCACGCCGCCCAGACGCGGCGCTGGTTGGCGACCGCGTCGATCAGTGTCCCGTCCACGTCGAAGAGGACGTACGGCACCGGGGCGGGACGGGGAGGTCCGCCGTTCTCGTCGATCACGCCGCGATCATGTCATCGGCCCGTCGTGCCGCGGACGGCGGGAGGGCCCCGGGCCGGTCGTGCCGGCTCCGGGGCCCTCCCTCTTCCCCTGGATCCCCGTCAGTCACCGGGGAAGTGGCAGGCCACCTCGCGCGAGGCGGCGATCCGCAGCAGCGGGCGCTCCGTGCGGCAGAGCTCCTGCGCCTTCGGGCAGCGCGGATGGAACGTACAGCCCGGGGGCGGGGCGGCCGGGCTCGGCGGGTCGCCGAGCAGCACGATCCGCTCGCGCCGGCGCTCCGCCGCCGGGTCCGGCAGCGGTACCGCGGACAGCAGCGCCCGGGTGTACGGGTGCTGGGGGTTCCCGTACAGGGCGTGCTTCTCCCCGATCTCGACGATCCGGCCGAGGTACATGACGGCGACCCGGTCGCTGACGCGCTTCACCACCGACAGGTCGTGCGCGATGAACACGTAGGCCAGGCCCAGTTCGCGGCGCAGGCGTTCCATCAGGTTGACGATCTGCGCCTGGACGGAGACGTCGAGCGCGGAGACCGGCTCGTCCGCGACGATCAGCCGGGGGCTGGTGGCCAGTGAGCGGGCGATCCCGATGCGCTGGGCCTGGCCGCCGGAGAACTCGTGCGGGTAGCGGTCGATGTGCTCCGGGATCAGCCCGACCAGGTCCATCAGCTCGGCCGCCCGGCGGCGTGCGTCGGCTGCCGGCCAGCCCTGCACGAGCAGCGGGTCGGAGATGATCCGGGCCACCGTCTGGCGGGGGTTGAGGGAGGAGTGCGGGTCCTGGAAGACCATCTGGAGGTGGCGGCGCAGCGGCCGGAGCCTGCCCTGCGGGAGCCGTGTGATGTCCCGGCCGTCGAAGGTGACGGTGCCCGCAGTGGGTTCCAGCAGCCGCACCAGCATCCGGCCGGTGGTGGACTTCCCGCAGCCCGACTCGCCCACCAGGCCCAGGGTTTCGCCCGCCGCGAGGTCGAAGGAGATCCCGTCGACGGCGCGCACGGGCGCCCCCCGGCGCCCGGACGCGGAACGCCGGCCGGGGAACGTCATGGTCAGGTCCCGTACGGACAGCAGCGGTCCGGGCGGGGCAGGGTCCGCCCCGGTCCGGTCCGCCAGGGTGGTGGTGTCCGGGGGGCGGGCCTCTACGGTCATCGGATCGCCTCCGGGGCGGGGTCGGGCGCGGCGCCGGGCCGGGGGCCCTCCCCCGCGAAATGACAGGCGGCGGTGCGCGGGGCGGCGCCGTGGGGCCGCAGCTCGGGCCGTTCGGTGGCGCAGCGGTGGCGCTGCTCGCCGGTGGCCGCCGCCGCGAGCCCGCAGCGGGGGGCGAACGCGCAGCCCGGCGCTGGTGCGAGGAGGGAGGGCGGGGAGCCGGGGATGGCCCGCAGGGGCTCGTCGTCGGAGTCGTCCAGCCGGGGCAGCGAGTCGAGCAGGCCCCTGGTGTACGGGTGTGCGGGGTCGGCGAACAGCTCGTCGGCGCCGGCCTGTTCGGCGGCCCGGCCGCCGTACATGACCAGGACCTCGTGGGCGACGCGGGCGACCACGCCCAGGTCGTGGGTGATCATCACGACGCCGAGACCGCGTTCCTGCTGGAGCCGGGCGATGAGTTCCAGGATCTGCGCCTGCACGGTCACGTCGAGGGCCGTGGTGGGCTCGTCGGCGATCAGCAGGTCGGGTTCGCAGGCCAGGGCCATGGCGATCACCGCGCGCTGGCGCATGCCGCCGGAGAACTGGTGCGGGTACTCCCCGGCCCGGCGGGCGGGTTCCGGGATGCCGACCTCGCCGAGCATGTCGACGGCCCGCCTGCGCGCGGCGGCCCGGCCGGCCCTGAAGTGGACGCGGTAGTGCTCGGCGATCTGCTCG
>NZ_JBIVAL010000014.1:0-118102 GCF_044745505.1 Streptomyces sp. NPDC086989 | reverse complement strand
CTGGGATGCCGACCTCGCCGAGCATGTCGACGGCCCGCCTGCGCGCGGCGGCCCGGCCGGCCCTGAAGTGGACGCGGTAGTGCTCGGCGATCTGCTCGCCGACCGTGTAGTAGGGGTGCAGGCTGGACAGCGGGTCCTGGAAGATCATGGCCATCTTCCGGCCGCGCAGCCGGGACAGCTCCTTCTCGGACATCCCGGTGAGCTCCTGCCCGGACAGGGCGATGGAGCCGCCGACCTCGGCGCCCCGGTGCAGGCCCATGACGGCGAGCGAGGTGACGGACTTGCCGGACCCGGACTCGCCGACGATGCCGAGGGTCCGTCCGGCCTCGACCGTGAAGCCGAGTGCGTCGACGGCCCGTACGGGGCCGCGCGGGGTGGGGAACGTGACGCGCAGATCGCGTACTTCCAGCAGGGCGGCCATCAGTACCTCACCCTCGGGTCGATGACGGCGTACAGGAGGTCGACGACGAGGTTGGCGGCGACGATGAAGAAGGCCGCGAGCAGGGTGACCCCGAGGACCACCGGCTGGTCCGAGCTGACCAGGGCCCCGTAGAACAGCCGCCCGATGCCCGGGAGGCCGAAGATGGACTCGGTGATGACGGCGCCGGCGAGCAGCCCGCCGAGGTCCATGCCGAAGATGGTGAGGATGGGGGTCATCCCGGAGCGCAGGCCGTGCTTGACGACGACGGTGCGTTCGGGCATGCCCTTGGCGCGGGCGGTGCGGATGTACGGCTCGGCCATGGCCTCGATCATGGAACCCCGGCTCTGCCGGGCGTACATGGCGGCGTAGAGCAGGGCCAGCGCCGTCCAGGGCAGCAGCAGGTTGGCCGCCCAGCCGAGCGGGTCGTCGGTGAGGGCCTGGTAGGTGGGGTAGGGCAGCAGCCCGGCGACCCGGATCACCCCGTAGATGAGCATCACGGAGGTGAAGTAGACGGGCAGCGAGGCCGCGGCGACGGCGCCGACCATCAGCGCCTTGTCGGTGGCGGTGTCCTTGCGCAGGGCGGCGGCCACCCCGGCGCCGAGGCCGAGGACGAGCCACAGCGCGGCGGCGCCGAGGGCGAGGGAGGCGGAGACCGGGAGGCGGTCCATCAGCAGGTCCCACACGGGAAGGGAGTTCTCGTACGAGTAGCCCAGGCACGGGAAGTCGCACTGGACGGCGTACTGGCCGCTGCCGAGGGTGCGGCCGGTGAAGATGCCCGTGAGGAAGTCGGTGAACTGCCGCCACAGCGGCTGGTCCAGGCCGAGGTACGCGCGTACGTCGGCCAGCCGTTCGGCGCTGCAGGTCTTGCCGCAGGCGGCCGCGGCCGGGTCGGCGGGCAGGACGTAGAAGATGAGGAAGGTGACGGCTGCGATGGCGAGCAGGACGCCCGCGAGGGCGAGCAGCCGGCGCGCGAGGTAGAGGATCAACTGCGGCCTCCCCTCGGGTCGAGGATGTCGCGCAGGGCGTCGCCGAGCAGGGTGAAGGCGAGGACCGCGAGGAAGAGGAAGGCGCTCGGGATGACGAAGTACATGGGGTCGGTCTCGTAGAAGGCGACGGACTCGGCGATCATCTGGCCCCAGGACGGGGTGGGCGGGCGCACGCCCACGCCGAGGTAGCTGAGCGCGGCCTCGGTGCTGATCATGCCGGGGATGAGCAGGGTGGTGTAGGCGATGACCGGGCCGCTGACGCCCGGGAGGATGTCGCGGGTCAGGATCCGCCAGGAGCTCGCGCCGCCGACGCGGGCGGCGTCGACGTACTCGCGGTGCTTGAGGGAGAGGGTCTGGCCGCGGACGACGCGGGCGACGCCGGGCCAGCCGAAGAGGCCGATGACGGCGGTCATGAGCACGATCCGGTTGACGTCCTTGGCCACCGACAGCATCGCGATCATGAAGATGAGGGAGGGGAAGGACATGGTCAGGTCCATCAGCCGGGACAGGACCGTGTCGGTGCGGCCGCCGAAGTAGCCGGCGGCGATCCCCGCGGCGGTGCCCGTGACGACGACGATGGCGGTCGCGGCGAAGGCGATGAGGAGGGAGACCTGGGCGCCGTGGACGACGCGGGCGAACAGGTCGCGGCCGGTGACGGGTTCGACGCCGAGCCAGTGCCCGGGGCTGATCCCGCCGAGGGAGCCGAGGGGCTGGCCGCCCAGGTAGGGGTCGATCGCGGTCTTGTCGAACTCCTCGGGGGACCAGCCGCCGAGCGCGCCCAGCCAGGGGGCGGTGGCGGCCATCAGGACGAAGAGGAGGACGACGCAGAGGCTGACGCGGACGGCGGGGCGGCGGCGCAGCTCCCGCCGGGCGAGCTGCCAGGGGCTGCTGCCGGTGGCCGCCGTCACGGCGGGACCGTCCTGGGCGGCGCCGCCCGGGGGCCGGACCGGAGCCGGATCCGGGGCCGGGGCGGAGGCGGGGGCCGGGGTCCTGGCCGCCTCGCCTCCGGGTGCGGTGGTGGTCATGGTGTCGGGGGCTCCCTCGTCCTCAGCCCTGGCTCTTCGAGGGGTCCTTGAGGCCGACGGTGCCGTAGTCGATGGTGCCGGTCCACACGGGGTGGCCGTAGGCGCCCGCGATGTTGGGGCCGACCAGCAGCGGCTTGCGCTCCAGCAGGACCGGGACGGCCGGGGACTTCTTCATGAGGTCGGCGTCCAGGTCGATCCAGGCCTGGTTGGCCTGCTTGGGGTCGGCCATGGCGTTGATCTCGTCGATCCGCTTCATGGTGGCCTCGTCGCGGAACTGGGCGTAGTTGCCCTGGTTGCCCTTGTCCTTGATGGTGCGTCCGTCGAAGACGAAGGGGATCCAGGTGGAGCCGGAGGGGTAGTCGGGGCACCAGCCGGTGTAGGTCATGTCGGGCGTGGTGGAGAGGTCGCCGATGACGTCGTAGTACGCACCGGGGTCGACGGTGTCGATGACGACCTCGATGCCGGCGCGGGCCAGGCCCTGCTGGATGGCCTCCGCCTTGCCCTTGTCGCCGGTGGAGACGGCGAGGGAGACCTTCAGGCTCTCCTTGCCGGCGGCCTTGAGGAGTTCCTTGGCCTTGGCCGGGTCGCCGGCCGGCGGGATCTTCAGCGTGTCGGCCTGCTTGCCGCCGGAGAGCGCCGGGGGCAGGTAGGCGGTGGCCACCTCGTTGAGGGCCGGGCCGCCGCCCGCGGTGATCACGGCCTCCTTGTCGACGGCGTACTGGAGGGCCTCGCGGACCTTCGGGTCGTTGAAGGGGGCGCGGGAGTTGTTCAGGTGGAGCATGACCGTACAGCCCTGGGACTCCGCGAGCAGCCGCGCCTTGACCTCCGGCTTCGGCAGCACCTTCGGGGCGCTCTCGGGGCGCATGTTGAAGTACTCGACGGCCGAGGCGTCAGCGCCCTCGCCGGCGATGATGCGGTCGTCGACCTGGCCGCCCTTGAGGCCCATGACCACGACGAACTTGTCCGGGTAGGCCTTGCGCACGGGGTCGGTCTTCGCGTCCCAGTGCTCGTTGCGGACGAGCACGAGCTTCTTGTCGCGGTCGTACGACTCGATCTTGTACGGGCCGGAGGAGAACGGGCGGGCGTCGTACTGGGTGCCCTTCTCCTGGGACTGCGGGACCGGCGCGAAGGTGGGGAGGGTGGCGGTGGCGGAGAACTCGGCGACCGGACGCTTGAGTTCGAAGACGATCGTGCGGTCGTCGGGGGTCTTCACCGAGTCGAGGTGCTGCCCCTGGAGGGGCCCCTTGTAGCCCTCGGTGCCGGCCAGGTACTGGGCGGCGTAGTCGGGTCCGCCGGTGAGGTCGGGGGCGAAGGAGCGCTCGACGTTGTACTTGACGTCCTGCGCCTTGATGGGGGTTCCGTCCTCGTACTTCAGGCCCTCCTTGAGGGTGAACGTCCAGGTCCTGCCGCCGTTGGACGGGGTGCCGAGGTCGGTGGCGAGGTCGGGGACGAGCTCGCTGCCGGCCTTGCCGGGCTCGGCCTTGAAGGTGACGAGCGTGCGGTAGAGGAGGCGGGTGCCGAAGTCCATCGCCGGCATCACCCAGTTGCGGGCGGGGTCGAGGTGGGAGAAGTCCTGGTTGGACAGCACGGTGAGGGTGCCGCCCTTGACCGGCGTACCGCCGAGGACCTTGCCGTCGTTGCCGGCGGCGGGGTTGCTCGCGCCGGCGCCGGATGAGCCCTTCTTGGGGTCGGAGCAGCCCGAGGCACCGAGTGCGAGTGCCGCCACCAGGGCGGTGGCGAGGGCGAGTTGGGTGCGCTTGGTCATGGGTCACTCCAGTGAAGGGCCGCGCTCTATGATGTGACCGGTAACATAGTAATGTGAAATTGCACTGACAAGAGGCTGGCGCCGCCGTTATCCAGCCGTGTCCAAAAACCGTGCTGGGCCTAAGAGTTGGCGCCGGGCCGGTTTTCACCTTGTGGTCCGGGGCGGCCGCCACCGCGCGAGCCCCCGCTCGGAAGCCGGTGGGACGCGCGGCCTGCCCGCTCCGGCGTCGCGCGCGCGTACGCCTTCGCGGCTCCACCCGCGGCGGCGCTCGTCACCGGCCAGCCGGAGCGGGGCGCGCACGGCGCCGAGCACGGGCGCGCCGACCTCTCCCATGAGGGCGGCGATGCCCGCGAGGAGGTCCGGGTGCTCGATCGCGTGGGCGATCGGACGGACGGCTGCTCCAGCTCATCCCCGGCCGATCCGGAAGACGACACCCCGGCGCAAGGGGAGGCCCCTAGAGGCTTGAGCCGAGGCCTCCCGGGGTGCGGCCGACCGGCTCGTCGCGGCCCTGGGCCCACAGGGAGCGGACATGGCCCAGGTGGCGGACCATGCAGGCCTCCGCCGCCTCCGCGTCGCCCGCGATCATCAGGTCCAGCAGCTCGATGTGCTCCTCGGCGGAGGAGACCAGCTTCCCGGCCTCGTCCAGGCCCGTCAGTCCGTACAGGCGCGAGCGCTTGCGCAGGTCCCCGACCGTTTCGACCAGCCGGTCGTTGCCGGCCAGGGCGAGCAGGGAAAGGTGGAAGCGGCGGTCCGCCTCCAGGTAGCCGATCAGGTTGTGCTCGCGCGCGCTGGTGACGATCTCCTCCGCGATGGGCCGCAGGGCCTCCAGCTGCCCGGTCGTGGCGATCTTCGTGATCCGGCCGATGGTCGGCACCTCGATCATCGTGCGCAGTTCGGTGTACTGGTCCAGGTCGCGTTCGCTGACCTCGGTGATCCTGAAGCCCTTGTTCCGGACTGGTTCCACCAGGCCCTCGCGGGCCAGATCGAGCATCGCCTCGCGGACCGGCGTGGCGGAGACCCCGAGTTCGGCGGCCAGGCCGGGCGCCGAGTAGACGCTGCCGGGGCGCAGTTCTCCCGCTATCAGGGCTGCTCGGAGGGCGTGGCCGACCTGGTCGCGGAGCCGTTCCTGGGCCTTGATGAGACTGTGCTGCTTCAGGTCACCCATTGCTTTTCCTCCGAACCGGCCGTGCACCACCGAGTGCAGAGGAACAGCGTACAATGTCACGTTGCGCTTATTCCCCGAGCGGTGGTGCCTCCCGCGGCGCGATACATCGCCACCGCCACAGCGAGATCCTCCCAGGCCATGCCCACGCTCTTGAAGAGCTGTGGACAACCCGCCGCCGCGGCCGCCGGCATCCGGCCCGCCACCAGGTCGGCCAGGGTGCCGCTGATATGACCGGGCCCGATGGCCCCCTCCGCCTCCGGCACCAGCAGGTCCCCCGCCTCGCGCAGCGCCGCCGCCCGCGACTCCACGTACACCGCCGCCCGCCGCACCAGGGCCGTGTCGGTCTCCCGGGCGTCCGGCTCGTGCGAGCCCACGGCCACGACCGTCGCGCCCGGCGCCACCAGCCGCCCGTCGAAGAGGGGCTGGCGGGCCGTGGTGCAGCAGAGCACCAGGTCGGCGTCCGCCACGTCGGCCGGGCTGCCCGTACGGGCCGGGACCCCCAGGGCGCGGGCGTGCGCGGCCAGCCGCTCCCCGGCCGCGGGAGTGCGGGCCACGACCACGGCCCCGGCCAACCCCCGTACGGCCCGGACCGCTTCGAGGTGCCCGTACGCCTGCGGGCCGGCCCCGAAGAGCACCAGCCGCAGGGCCCGGCCCGCCGGGGCCAGGTACCGCAGGGCGAGCGCCGAGACCGCCGGGGTGCGCAGCGCGGTCAGCGCCGCCCCGTCGAACAGGGCCAGCGGGCGCAGCGTGGGCCCGTCCAGCAGCAGGTAGGAGCCGGTGATCCGGGGCAGGCCGAGGGCCGCGTTGCCGGGCGCGACCCCGGCGATTTTCACCCCGGCGTACTCCTGCGTCGCGGCCGGCATCAGCAGCAGCTCGCCGCCCGGGACCGCCAAGGCGGTGCGCTGCGGGCAGCTCTCCGGGTCCAGCCCGGCCCGCAGTGCGTCGGCCAGCGCGTCGGCGGCCTCGGCCGGGGTGAGCAGGGCGGCGGTCTCCTCCGCCGTGAACTGCGCGATCACAGGAGGAAACCGGCGCCGAGGGCGTCCTGCGGGTCGCGTACGAAGGTGTGCTCGCCGGTGCGGTACGCCGTGCCGGTGACCTCCGTGACGAGCCCGTCCGGGGAGGGCCCCGGCAGGGCCCGGCCCGTGAAGACCGTGCCCACCACCGACTCGTGGAGCAGGTCCTCGCCCGCCCCGAGCCGCCCGTCCTCGACGAGCAGCGCCAGCCGGGCCGAGGTGCCGGAGCCGCAGGGCGAGCGGTCGATCTGCCCGTCCGCGAACACGGTGACGTTGCGCTGGTGCGGCCCGAAGGGCGTGTCGGGCAGCTCCTCGTGGAGGACCACCCCGTAGACGCCGGAGAGCAACGGCCCGCCGGGGTGCCACGTCCCGGGGTGCGAGGCCAGCGCGGCCCTGATCTCCTGGCCGGCGCGGACGAGTTCGGGCAGTGCGGCCCGGGAGACCTCCAGGCCGAGGTCGCGGGCGGCGACGGACGCGTAGCAGGCGCCGGCGTGCGCGAGGTCGACCTCGGCCATGCCGAGGGTGGTCGCCACGGGCACCTTGCGGGCGCTGACCCGGGCCGGGACGTTGCGGAAGGTGACGCCGGTGGTGCGGCCCCCGCTGCGGTGCACGGTCGCGGTGACCCGGCCGGACGGCACGTCGATCCGGACCTGGGCGTCCCCGTCGTCGGGCGCGGCGACCCGGCCGGCGGCGACGGCCCAGGCGCCGAGCGCCATCGTGCCGTGGCCGCAGGCGGTGGAGTAGCCGTCCTTGTGCCAGAACAGCACGCCGAAGTGGGCGCCGTCGTCGTCCGGGGGCACGACGAACCCGCCGTACATGCCGGCGTGCCCGCGCGGCTCCTGCACGAGGAGCCGCCGTACGTCGTCCAGCGGGCTGCGGCGCGGGGCCGTCCCGGAGCCCCCGGGGCCGATGGCGGTGGCGCAGCGCTCGGCGACGGTGTCCCCGGGCACGGGCGGCAGGCCGGCGGCGGCGACGTCGACGATCCGGAAGGGCTCCCCGGCCGTGTGGTAGTCGACGGTGCGTACGGCTGCGGCGGTCACAGGAGGAACCCTCCGGGGAAGGGGTCGGACGGGTCGAGGAAGTACTGGGCGGTGCCGGTGATCCAGGCCCGCCCGGTGACGGTGGGGACGACGGCCGGGAGCCCGCCCACCGTGGTCTCGCCGACCAGCCGGCCGGTGAACGCGGTGCCGATGAAGGACTCGTTGACGAAGTCCGCGCCGAGCTCCAGGAGACCGCGGGCGTGCAGCTGGGCCATGCGCGCGCTGGTGCCCGTACCGCACGGCGAGCGGTCGAACCAGCCGGGGTGGATGGCCATGGCGTGCCGGGAGCGGCGGGCGTCGGAGCCGGGGGCGGCGAGGTAGACGTGCTTGACCCCGGCGATGGACGGGTTCTCGGGGTGGACGGGTCGGTCGCCGGAGGCGTTGACCGCGTCCATGACGGCGAGTCCGGCGGCCAGGAGGTCGTCCTTGCGGGCCCGGTCGAAGGGGAGCCCGAGGGCGTCGAGTTCGACGAAGGCGTAGAAGTTCCCGCCGTAGGCGAGGTCGTAGGCGACCGTGCCGTAGCCGGGGACCTCGGCCTTCAGGCCGAGCCCGACGCAGAAGGAGGGGACGTTGGTGAGGGTCACGGCGGTGGCCGCCCCGTCCTCGACCCGGACGTCGACGCTCACCAGCCCGGCCGGGGTGTCGAGCCGGACGGTGGTGACCGGCTCGACGACCTCCACCATGCCCGTCTCGACGAGGACGGTGGCCACCCCGATGGTCCCGTGCCCGCACATGGGGAGCAGGCCGGACACCTCGATGTACAGCACGCCGAAGTCGGCGTCGGGCCGGGTGGGGGGCTGGAGGATCGCCCCGCTCATGGCGGAGTGGCCGCGCGGCTCGTACATGAGCAGGGTGCGGACGTGGTCCGTGTGCTCCATGAAGTGGAGCCGCTTCTCGGCCATGGTGGCGCCGGGGACCACCCCGACGCCTCCGGTGATCACCCGGGTCGGCATGCCCTCGGTGTGCGAGTCCACCGCGTGGTAGATGTGGCGCGTGCGCATGGGGGTCCCCCGGCTGGTTAGTTGAGGCCCTCGGCGAGCGCCTTCTCGGTGGCGGCGCGGACGGCCGCCTCGGTCTCCCCGGTGAGGGGGAAGCGGGGCGGGCGGGTGGCGCCGCCGGGGCGTCCCGCGAGGTCCATGGAGAGCTTGATGGCCTGGACGAACTCGGTCTTGGAGTCCCAGCGCAGCAGCGAGTGCAGGGACTTGTACAGCGGCAGCGCGGTGGCGACGTCGCCGGCGACGGCGGCGCGGTAGAGCTCGGCGCAGGAGCGCGGCAGGGCGTTGGGGTAGCCGGCGATCCAGCCGACCGCGCCGGCGAGGGCCAGTTCGAGCAGGACGTCGTCGGCGCCGATGAGGAGGTCGAGGCCCGGGGCGAGTTCGGCGATCTCGTAGGCGCGGCGGACGTCCCCGCTGAACTCCTTGACGGCGACGATGCTGCCGTCGCCGTGCAGGCGGGCGAGCAGGTCGGGCGTCAGGTCCACCTTGGTGTCGATGGGGTTGTTGTAGGCGACGACGGGGAGCCCGGCGCGGGCGACCTCGGCGTAGTGCGCCCGTACGGTCGGCTCGTCGGCCCGGAAGGCGTTGGGGGGCAGCAGGAGTACGGAGCCGGCCCCGGCCTCGGCGGCCTGGTCGGCCCAGCGGCGGGCCTCGGCGCTGCCGTAGGCGGCGACGCCGGGCATGACGCGCGAGCCGTCACCGGCCGCCTCGACGGCGGTGCGCACGACGCGGGCGCGCTCCTCGTCGGTGAGGGTCTGGTACTCACCGAGGGAGCCGTTGGGGACCACGCCGTCGCAGCCGTTGGCGATCAGCCAGGCCACGTGGTCGGCGTAGGCGTCGAAGTCGACGCTGAGGTCCTCGCGCAGGGGCAGGGCGGTGGCGACCATGATGCCGTGCCAGGGGCGGGTGCGGGGCGGGGTGGGCGCGGGGGTGTGCGCGTGCGTCATGAGAGAGCTCCCTAGAGTGATGTGTGACATTTTACTAGTGGGTGTGAGGTGGCCACAAGGGGCCGGACCGGCGGATCAGCCCTCCGCCGGGGGCAGTTCGGCGAGGTGGCGCAGCGGGACCGGGCAGGACAGCGGCCGCCGGTCGGGTGCCCCGCCCGCGGACGCCGTGCCCTCCCCGGCGAGGGCGGCGACGGCGGGGCCGCACATGCGGCCCTGGCACCATCCCATGCCGCTGCGGGTGAGGAGCTTGACGGTACGGGCGTCCCGGGCGCCCAGGTCGGCGACGGCCTCGCGGATCCGGCCGGCCGGCACCTCCTCGCACCGGCACACGTCGGTGTCGTCGCGGAGCCAGCCGGTCCAGCCCTCGCCCGGGCGGTGGGCGGCGCCCATCGCGTCGGCGAAGGCGCGCAGCCGGGCGCGGCGCCGGACCAGGGCGGCGGGCGCGGGTCGGCCGGCGATGCCGTGGGCGGCGATCTCACCCTCGATCAGGGCCAGTCCGGCGCCGCCGATGCCGCCGGTCTCGCCCGCGGACCAGATCCCGGGGACGGAGGTCTGCTGTGCGTCGTCCAGCACCAGCGCGACGGTGCCGTCGGCGGCCCGGCGCGTGGCGCAGCCCAGACCGGTCGCCGGCTCCAGCTGGGGCACGAGCCCGTGGCCGACGGCGACGGCGTCGCAGGGGATCCGGCGGGCCGTGCCCGGCACGGGCCGCCAGTTGCGGTCGATCCGGGCCACCGTGACGGCCTCGACCCGGTCGGTGCCGTGGGCCTCGGTCACGGCGTGCCGGGTGAGCAGCCGGACGTGCCGGTGCAGCAGGGCGCTGCCGTACGTGGCGGCCTCGGCGAGCTTGCCGGGGTTGCGCAGCAGGGCCGGGACGTGGCCGGCGTAGCCGGTGTACGCGGCGGCCTCGACGACGGCCGGCACCCGGGCCCCGGCGGCCGCGAGGGACCCGGCGACGGCGAGCAGCAGCGGCCCGCTCCCGGCGACGACGACCCGCCGGCCCGGCAGTACGAGCCCGCTCTTGAGCATGGCCTGCGCCCCGCCGGCCCCGACGACACCGGGCAGGGTCCAGCCGGGGAAGGGCAGTTGCCGCTCGTAGGAGCCGGTGGCGAGGAGCACGGCCCGTGCGTGCAGGGCCGCCGCGGTCTCCTCGGGGCCGGCGACCGCGTGCAGGGTCCAGGCCCTGCCGCCGCCGGCGGCTGCGTGCGGGACCACGGTCCAGACGTGGTGCCCCGGGAGGTAGGTGATCCGGCCGGCCGCCACGTGGGCGCGCAGGGCGGCTTCGCGCGAGGCGAAGGCGGCCCACCCGTGGTGCAGGGCTTCGGGCCGGGCGGCCCCGAGCCCCGGCGCGGGGTGGCGGTAGTACTGGCCGCCGGGGCGCTCCCCCGCATCCAGGAGGACGACACGCAGGCCGAACCCGGCGGCCGTGACGGCGGCGGCGAGCCCGGCGGGGCCCGCGCCGACGACCGCGAGGTCGGCCGGGGCTGCGTCAGACGCCGAGCTCGGCATGACCGGTTCCCTCCTGGGTGGTGACGCGGTCCCCGGGGCGGGCGGGGACGAGGCAGGCGCGCTGGTTGGGGCGGCCGTTGACGGTGACGAGGCAGTCGTAGCAGCTGCCGATCCCGCAGAACGCCCCGCGGGGGGCGCCGCCTTCACGGGTGGTCCGCCAGGCGAGGATCCCGGCGCCCCACAGCACGGCGGCGATGCTCTGCCCCGCCTGGGCGGTGAGCTCCCGCCCGTCGAAGCGCAGCACGTACGTGGCGGTGGGCGCGCCGCCGACGAGGGTGCGCGGGGTCCGGCTCATCGGTGGTTCTCCTTCGCGGGGGAGCGTGTCGGCCCGTGCGGCGCGCGAGGACCGGGGTCCGGGGCGGTCACGGGGTGGGCTCCGGGAAGCGGTCCGGGCGGAACGGGTGGAGCGGCAGGGGCGTTGGCGTGCCCGTCAGGGCAGCGGTGATCAGCAGGCCCGTGGCGGGCGCCAGACCGATGCCCGCGCCCTCGTGGCCGCAGGCGTGCAGCAGTCCCGGGACCCGGGGGTCCGGGCCGATCGCCGGGAGGTGGTCGGGGAGGTACGGCCGGAAACCGTGGTAGGTCCGCAGCACGCGCACGTCCCGCAGGACGGGGAAGAGCGCGGCCGCCTGCACCGCGAGGCGCCGCAGGGCCTCCACCGACAGCGAGCGGTCGAAGCCGACCCGCTCCCGAGTCGCCCCGATCAGCACCGGCCCCGACGGGGTGCCCTCGACCACCGCCGAGGACTGGAGGGCCGCCGATCCACTGGCGACGTCCGCGATGTAGTCGGCGGCGTAGACCTTGTGCCGGACCACCCTCGGCAGCGGTTCCGTCACCAGTACGAACCCGCGGCGCGGGAGCACCGGAAGGGACACCCCGGCCAGTTCCGCGATGCGGCCGCCCCAGGTGCCGGCCGCGTTCACCACCGCGGGTGCGTGCAGTTCGCGGCGCGGGGTCCGCACCCCGCGCACGGCACCCGACCCGCCGGGCGACCGGAGGACCGCGGTCACCTCCTCGCCGAGGTACGCCCGCGCCCCCGACGCGGCCAGCAGCCTGGCCGCGGCCTGGGCCGGCTGGACCTGGGAGTCCTGCGGGTAGAGGAATCCGCCCGCCGGCCCCGGGGCCAGGTGGGGCTCCAGGGTGCGCAGGTCGTCGGCCCCCGCCTCGACGGCTTCGACCCCGGCTGCGCGCTGGCCCTCGGCGAAATCGCGCAGCGCCTTGAGCGAAGCCTCGTCCGGGGCGACGACGAGCCCGCCCTTGGCCTCGTACTCGATCTCCTGCGGGAGGACGGCGGCGAGTTCGCGCCACAGGCCGGCCGACAGCAGGGCCAGGTCGAGCTCCGGGCCCGCCTCCTTGTCGGAGACGAGCAGGTTGCCCTCACCGGCTCCCGTCGTGCCGCCCGCGACGGGGCCGCGGTCGACGACGGCCACGGAGAGTCCGGAGCGGGCCGCGTAGTACGCGATCGCGGCGCCGACGACGCCGGCGCCGATGATCACGACGTCCAGTGAATGTCTGTTGGGCACGGCAGTAATATGTCACATTCTTTAGTCGGTGCCTAGGCACTCCGAGGCAGGTCCGGCCGGCCCCGCGGGGCCGGTCCCTCCCCCCGTTCGGAAGGGACCGGCCCGGCCGCGGGATCAGCTGCGCAGCGGGCCCTCGCAGCTGTAACCCGACGTCCCCGCCCTGTGATCGCTCCAGATCTCCACGGGGCCGAAGGAGCAGTTCATGTCGGCCAGGTTGTTCGAGGCCGCGCCCGCCCGGTCGAGGATGAAGTAGTCGACCGTCTCCGACATGTCCTTGAAGTTCTGGTCGTCGCTGCGCCAGTTCTTCAGGTTCGCGGTGATCCGGCCCGTGCAGGTGAACCGGCGCTTGCCCGGGTCGCCGTTCTCCACGCAGTCCGGGGTGTTGTACGTGGCCGCCGCGAAGGAGGACTTCACGTTCGCGAGCGCCGCGTCACGCAGCTTGTCGTTGGCCGTGAAGACCGTGTTCGGCACGTAGAGCTGGTCGACCTTGGCGATCTGCGCGTCGAGGAAGCGGTCGTAGTCGCGCTGGAGGTAGGTGTCCGCGCCCATCCGGTGGCGCCAGGAGTCGTACGCCGCGACGTCGTTGTTGCGCAGGTGGGTGTACATCTCGCGCAGCAGCGAGGGCTTCTCGGTCCACAGGAACTCGAAGAAGGTGCCCGCGTAGTTGTAGAAGCGGAAGCCGTCGCCCTCGTACGTGGCGTTCAGCAGCTGCTCGACCGACATGCGCGGGCCGCCGCCGGCGGTGTCGTTGATGACGCCCTTGACCAGGGACTTGCGGACGGCGATGCCGTTGTCGCGGGTGGCGCCGTCGAAGAACTCGGCGGTGCCCTCGTCCATGGCGGTGGTGCGGTCGCCCTCGTACCAGGGGCCCTCGCCGAAGAACCCGGGGACGGCGAAGCGGCCGTTGAGGTAGTGCGTGTACTCGTGCCGGAAGAGCTCCTCGAGGGTGAGGGAGGAGTCCTGGGGGACGCGCCGCTGGTAGGTGTAGAAGGTGGCGCCGTTCTCGATGTACATGCCGCCGTTCTGGGTGCCGTAGCCGTACAGCATCGTCTGGTAGGTGACGTAGTCGGCGCGGGAGGCGTACAGCACGATGTTCAGCGTGGTGTTGGGGTCGCCGGCCAGCGGCTGGTCGGTCCCGATGACCCGGTGGAACTGCGTCTTGACCTGCTTGCTCGCGTAGTACAGCTGGTCGACGGTGGCCCGGTCGAGGGCCGTGCGGACCTTGATGGCGCCGTTGTCGTAGCTGTAGGTGTTGGGGAAGAGCATCTTCTCGATGTCCTCTTTGCACACCCCGTACTGCTTGCACGCGTTGTAGGTGTTCAGCCAGGAGACGACCTTCGCCCAGGGTTCGCTGCCCGTGCCCCACGAGGTCTTGACCGGCTCCAGGAGGGAGCCGAGGTCGGCGGCGATCTGGTCCTGGAGGCCCTCGATCTGACCGAAGCGGCCGTACTCGCCCAGCGCGTCGCGGACCACCCACTGGTTCGCGGTGCCCTTGAGGTGGGTGTACCCGGAGAAGGCCTTGAAGGCGGCGCGGTAGGAGGGGTCGGCCTTCGCCGCGGCGTGGAAGGCGGCGTCCTGGTTGCCCGGGTACACGCCGAGGTAGTTGACGGTGAGGGCGGCGAGGGCCGCACCGCCCCAGTTCGCGTCCCCGCTGGTCGCGGGGTGCGAGGCGTCCAGCGTGGCCAGGACCTTCCTGATCAGCCCGAGCTGGGTCTGGCGCATGCCGGGGCCGGTGGCGTAGAGGGCCTCGCGCAGCGTCCGGGCGTTGGAGGCGGTGGCGTCGAAGGTGCGTGCGGCGTTGCCGAAGTCGGTGACGGCCCGGCTCATGGCGTCGGCGGTCGCGGCGTCGGTGAGGTCGATCTCGGAGCGCGAGAAGTCGTGGTAGACGGCCGCGTGCAGGAAGGTGAACATCTCCTCCAGGTGGGAGGAGCCCCGGCCGTCGTGGGCGGCGGCCAGGCCGGATATCCGGCGGGAGACGGCCTGGACGTGCGCGTCCGACATGACGGGCGCCAGCCGGGCGTCCCAGGTCCAGACCAGCCCGCGCAGACAGCCGTCGGCCGTGACGGCGGGGTCGGCCAGGAAGTCGGCGAACTGCTCGGGGCTGAGGCCCGTGATCCCGTCGAGGGTACAGGGGACGCCTGCGGCGACGCTCCGCGCGGTGGGCGCGGCCTGCGCGCCGGCCTCGCGGCTCTTCTCGGCGCGTTCGGTCAGGCGTGCGGCGGGGGCCGCGGTGGGCGCCGCTCCGGGGACGCGTCCGTCGGCGGCCACGCCGCCGGGAGCCTGGGCCGTCGCCGGCTTGGCCTGCCGGGGCGCGGCGAGGTGGTCGACCTCGTCGAACGGATTCGCGCCGGGCGCACCGGAGGTGAAGGTGCCGGGCACGGCGCCCCGGGCGGATGCGGCCGCGGGGGCCCGGTCGGCGGTCTGGGACACGGCCTGGCCGGCGGAGGCGAGCAGCGTCACCGCGACGGCGGCGGAGAGGAGGGACGTACGCACAGCTCTGTGCTGGGACACCAAGGGCTCCTGGCTGGAAGAGGAGGTGGGGGAAGTGGTGCGTGAACTGCCCTGCGTCACGCGGCGTTTGACGGGGATTAACGTGCCGCGATGTGAGCTGTAACATAGTAATGTGAAATTGCACTGACAAGACCTGTGCGCCCACCAGTTCGCATCTTTCTCGAGGGAGCCCTCATGACCGATCCCCACTCCCCCGCCACGGGCCCCGCCCCCCGCCTCAACATCGGCAGCCACGACCTGCCGGTGTCACCGGAGTTGTCCCGTTTCATGGCGGCCGACTGGGCGCCGTCCCCCCTCCCCGACGCCGCGCGGGTCCCCGCGTACGCGCTCACCCCGGCCCGGCGCGCCCGGCTCTCGGCGCGCTTCCCGGGCGAGCGGCTGATCATCCCGGCCGGTGAGCTCAAGGTCCGCTCCAACGACTGCGACCACCGCTTCCGCCCGCACAGCGCGTACGCCTGGCTGACCGGGCTGACGGGTGAGGACCAGGTGGGGCACGTCCTGGTGCTGGAGCCCTCGGGCCCGCACGGTCACGAGCCCGTGCTGTACCTGCGCCCCCGCTCCCCGCGCGCGGACGGCAACGAGGAGTTCTACCGGGACCGCCGGTACGGGGAGTTCTGGGTCGGCCGCCGCCCCGACCTGGCCGAGGCGGAGCGCCTGACCGGCCTGCGCTGCGCACACCTGGACGCCCTCGGCTCGCCGACGGGCCGCAACGCCGCCACCGACGCGGAACTGGCGGCCGTCCTGTCCGAGTTGCGGCTGGTCAAGGACGCCTGGGAGGTCGGCCAGCTCCAGCTCGCGGTCGACCACACGACCGCGGGGTTCGAGGACGTCGTACGGTCGCTGCCGCGCGCCCTGGCGCACCCGCGCGGCGAGCGCTGGATCGAGGGGGTGTTCGGCCTGCGCGCCCGGGCGGAGGGCAACGGCACCGGGTACGACACCATCGCGGCGTCGGGCGCGCACGCGTGCGTCCTGCACTGGATCCGCAACGACGGCCCGCTCGACCGCGGCGATCTGCTGCTGCTGGACGCGGGCGTGGAGACCGACAGCCTCTACACGGCGGACATCACCCGCACCCTCCCCCTGTCGGGGCGCTTCTCCCCCGTCCAGCGGCAGGTGTACGAACTGGTGCTGGCGGCGCAGGACGCGGGCATGGCCGCGCTGCGGCCGGGCGCGAGCTTCCGGGACTTCCACCGGGCCGGGATGCGGGTGATCGCGGAGGGCCTGGCGGAGTGGGGCGTCCTGAAGGACGCGCGCGGCGATCTGCACCGGCGGTACACGCTGTGCAGCAGCGGGCACATGCTGGGCCTGGACGTCCACGACTGCGCGAAGGCGCGCGCGCAGACCTACCTGGACGGGGTCCTGGAGGAGGGGCAGGTCCTGACGGTCGAGCCCGGTCTCTACCTCCAGCCGGACGACGAGACCCTGCCGCCCGAGCTGCGGGGCATCGGCGTCCGCATCGAGGACGACCTGGTCATCACGGCGACGGGCGCCCGACTGATGTCGGGCGCCCTGCCCCGCACGGTGGCGGGGATCGAGGAGTGGATGGGGAACCTGCTGGCCGGCTGAGCATCCGCCCCACCCCCGTGGAGGTGGATGCGCGACCGGCGGGCCCCTCGCCCGCCCCGCGACCGGACGTCGCCGGACAGCCCGAACACTAAGCCGGATCCGGCCGCGTCCCGGCGTCCCGGCCGTCTCCGGGAAGTCCCGAGCGGCCGTCCCGTGGCGTCCCACGGTCCCGTGGGACGCCACGGGACGGCGGGACGGCCTCCGGGCTTGTCCCGGCGTCCCTCGATTCCTAGCGTTCGTCCGGGACTTCCCGAACGGATGCACATGACCACGCCGACGGCACGACTTCTGCTGCGCCGACGCACCCTGCTGGCCGGCGCGCTGTCCCTGGGGGCGGCACTGACCGCGCTGGGCTCGGCCGCGGGACGGGTGTGGGCCGCCGGCGGTCCGCCGGTGTCCGGCTGCGAGGCATGGGGCGCGCGGGCGCCGAAGAGTCCCGTGACGGTGCTGACGGCCCGGCCGCAGAAGATCATCGTGCACCACACGGCGACCGACAACGTGACCGAGTACGGGCAGGACCGCGCCTTCGCGCTGGCCCGCGCGATGCAGACGTACCAGATGGACACGGAGGGCTGGATCGACACCGGGCAGCACTTCACCATCAGCCGGGGCGCGTTCGTCACCGAGGGCCGGCACGGGAGCCTGGCGGCGCTGGACACCGGCGCGCAGACCGTCGAGGCCGCGCACTGCACCGGCCAGGACACGGTGGCCATCGGCATCGAGAACGAGGGCACGTACACCGCCGAAGAGCCCCGCGCCGAGCAGTACGCGACGCTCGTCGACCTGTGCACCCGCATCTGCCTCCAGTACGGGATCCGGCCCTACCAGATCTACGGGCACCGGGACTTCAACAACACCCAGTGCCCCGGCGACCGCCTCTACGGCCTGCTGCCGAAGCTGCGTGCGGACGTGGCGGCCCGGATCGGCGGCGACGCGACGGCTCCGGGGTGGCCGGTGCTGCGTACAGGCGACGTGAACGAGCGCGTCCGCGTGCTCCAGTGCCTGCTGGTGCAGCGCGGGGCGGCGATCACCCCGGACGGCTCCTTCGGGCCGGCGACCGAGGGAGCGCTGCGCGCGTTCCAGACCCGGATCGGGGCCGGCATCGACGGGGTGGCGGGAAACCAGACCTGGAACCAGCTGTGCGCGCCGGTGGCGCAGGGCGCGACCGGGGAGGCCGTGAAGGCGGTCCAGAGCCGGCTGTCGGCCCTCGGTTTCCCGACAACGGCGGACGGGGCGTTCGGGCCCGGTACCGCGGCCCGGGTGTCGGCGTTCCAGGGTGCCCGGGCGCTGCCGCAGGACGGCGTCGTGGACGCACGCACCTGGAGCCGCCTGCTCGGCTGAGACCCACGCCCGCAGACAGGGCGAGAACCTGTATTGACCTCGACCTCCGGGGAGTTCACCCCCGGGGGTCAGAGTCATGAGCACGCCACTTCGTGGCTGATACTGTTCCCCGCGGCCTGTGGCCGGGGGACGGTATGAGCACGAAATGGGGGACCCGCCTGATGGCAGGTGGATCTGGGTCGGCCGGCGGCGGCGACGTTCCGAGAGGCGACCTCTTCGCCGAGATGCGACGGATCAAGGACGCGTCACAGCTGAGCTACAACCGCCTGGCGGACAAGACGCACTACAGCCGCTCTTCCTGGGAGCGCTTCCTCAACGGCAAGCAGGTGCCGACCCGTATCGCGGTCGAGGAGTTCGCGGCTGCGTCCGGGGCGGATCCCGAGCCCCTCCTCGTCCTGCTCGAACTGGCCGCCGTACGCGAGGAGGCGCCGGCCGAGGAGCCCGCGGTCCGGACCCCGCAGGATCCGGAGCCGGCGCCCGGCCCCTCGGCCTCCCCGACGGCCGCGCCGGCTGCACCGGGCGCGCCGGCCCCCGAACAGGCTCCTGCGGCAGGGCGGTTCGCCTGGTCCCGGATCCTGCGCACCGCGGCCGGCGTCCTGGCGGGCGCCCTGCTGGGCAGTGTGCTGACGGCGTTCCTCATCCAGCCGGCCGGCGGGGGCACCGCCAAGGGCGGTACCGCCGGGGCGACGGGCTCGCCCGCCGCCCCGCCCGCTCAGACCCGCCCGACCGGACCGGTCAGGGTCGGCTGCAAGAGCGACACCTGCCTGCGCCGTGAACCCCAGGCGGAGGACTGCCAGTGGGACGCGGTGACGGTGCGCCAGACCTTCCTGCGCGGCATGAGCATCCAGCTGCGTTACAGCGAGGCCTGCCAGGCGGTGTGGGGGCGGATCGAGAACGGCAACATCGGGGACACCGTCATGATCAAGGACAGGCGCAGCTCGTCCGACGAGGCCGCGATCCGGATGGAACACGACACGTACACGCGGATGCTGGCCGTGACGCCGGAAGAGACATGGCAGACCATCACGATCTGCGGGGCGATTCCCAGCCAGAAGGAACAGGAGTGCTCCCCACTGGGGGCGATCACACCCTGACCGGCCGGGTCACGGTAAGGCCCGGGCCCGTGGGGTCCGGGCCTTACCGGATCAACTCGCTGCGGACGGGGGGCTAGTGGCCGCCACCGCCGCCACCACCGCCGTCGCCGCCGTGGCCACCGCCACCGCCGCCGCCACCGCCGCCGTCGCCGCCGTGGCCGCCGCCATCGCCGCCACCGCCGCCGCCGTTGTCGTGGCCGCCGCCACCGCCACCGCCGTCGCCGCCGTGGCCGCCGCCATCGCCGCCACCGCCGTTGTCGTGGCCGGATCCGTTGTCGTTCCAGCCGCTGTCGTGGCCGCCGCCCCAGTTGTTGTCGTTGCGGTTGTCATGGTCGGACCGGTTCCCGTTCCAACGGCCGTCGTTCCAGTTGCCGTTCCAGTTGGCGTTGTCGTGCCGGCCGTTGTGCCCGGAGTCGTTGTCCCAGCACCAGCTGGGCCGGTCGTTCCAGTTGTGCCAGCGGGAGGAGTCGCAGCAGTCCCGCCAGTCGTTGCCGCCGCGCCAGTCGTCGGAGCACCATCCGGTGTTGTGCTGCGGGGTCTGGGGGAGACCTGCGGCGAACGCCCCGCCGACAGGCATCAGGCCGAGCGCGAGGCCCGCGGCACCTGCCACGACCGTCGCGGTGATCACACGGCGCATGACCATGCACCTCCGAGGATTGAGACATTCCTTATAAAAAGGTCATTTCCACCCTCACTCCTCTCTGCTCCGCTGTCAAAAGCACCTGGTCAGCGGTCCGGTAACTCGACCTGGGCCGTTCCGAGTACGGCGATACCGTCCAGTTCGACCAGCGCGGGCCCGTCCCAGAGCCGGACGACCCCGATGACCGCCATGGCCGGGTAGTCGCGGCCCGCCAGCCGGCGCCAGATACGGCCGAGTTCGGCTGAGTGGACGCGGTACGCCTCCACGTCGACCGTGTAGACGGTCACCCTGGCCAGGTCCGAGGGGGCTCCCCCGGACGCGGCGAGGGCGGCCAGGAGATTGGCCAGCGCACGTTCGAACTGCTCGGGCAGCGTGTCCCCGACCACCTTTCCGGCGGGGTCGAGCGCGGTCTGCCCCGCCAGGAACACCAGCCGGGAGCCGCTCGCGGCCACCGCGTGGGAGAAACCCGTCGGCGGGGAGAGCTCCGCCGGATTGATCCGCTCCAGACTCACCGGTAGAGCTCCTTCGCGATGATGGTGCGCTGGACCTCGCTCGCCCCCTCGTAGATCCGCGGCGCCCGGACCTCCCGGTACAGGTGCTCCAGCAGGTGGCCGCGCTGGAGGGCGACGGCCCCGTGCAACTGGACCGCGTGGTCCACCACGTACTGGGCGGTCTCCGTCGCCAGCAGCTTCGCCATCGCGGAGCGGCGCGGGACGTCCGGGGCGCCGGCGTCGTACGCACCCGCCGCCGCGTAGACCAGCAGCCGGGCCGCCTCGGTGCGGGTGGCCATCTCGGCCACCCGGTGGCCCACCGCCTGGAGGTCCCCGAGCACCCCGCCGAACGCCCGGCGTGCCGCCGTGTACGCCAGGGTCGCGTCCAGCGCGGCCCGGGCCATGCCGACGGCGAAGGCGCCCACGCTGGGCCGGAACCGGTTCAGGGTGTCCATCGCGACCCGGAACCCCCGGCCGGGCTCGCCGAGCAGGTCCTGCGGGCCGACCGGGACCCCGTCGAAGGCCAGCCTGCCGATCGGGTGCGGGGAGAGCATGTCCAGCGGCTCGCCCGACAGGCCGGGGCGCTCGGCCGGGACCAGGAAGGCGGTGACCCCCCTGGCCGCCGGCCCCTCGCCCGTCCGGGCGAACACGGTGTAGAAGTCCGCCTCGGGGGCGTTGGAGATCCAGCACTTCTCACCGTCGAGCCGCCAGCCGTCCCCGTCCCGGACGGCCTCCAGGGCCAGCGCCGCCGCGTCCGAGCCCGCGCCCGGCTCGCTCAGCGCGAAGGCCGCCACCGCCCGCCCGGCCCGCACCCGCGCAAGCCAGCGCTCCCGCTGCTCCGGCGTGCCCCGGCTGAGCACCGGATGCGCCCCCAGGCCCTGGAGCGCGAGGGCCGTCTCCGCTTCCGTGCACCCGTACGCGAGGGACTCGCGCAGCAGGCACAGCTCCAGCGCCCCCGAGGTGAAGACCCGCTCCAGCAGGCCGAGCTCGCCCAGCGCCGCGAGCAGCGGACGGTTGACCCGGCCGGGCTCGCCCTTCTCCGCGAGCGGCCGCAGCCGGTCCGCCGCCAGCGCGCGCAGTTGCCCGCACCACTCCTCTTGTTCCGCCCCGAGCGCGAATCCGGTCATCCGAACATCCCCGCTTCTATCGCGTCCTGTTGACTGCCGTCACCATCACGATACGCTCGTCCTGCACGTGCACGGCCTGCTCCGCCACTTCGGTCCCCGCCCGGGGGCCGCTGCCGTTGCAAGGGGGCGAACCCGCCTTGGAGCTCAAGCCTTCCGCCCACGCCGACACCTTCGCGCGCGACCACCTGCCGCCGCCGCACGCCTGGCCGCGGCTGCTGTTCGAGCTCCCCGAGCTGGCCTACCCCGACCGGCTCAACTGCGGCACCGAGCTGCTCGACGCCACCATCGACCGGTACGGGCCCGACCGCCCCGCCTTCCGCAGCGGCGCGGGCGAGGTGTGGTCGTACGGCGGGCTGCGCGACCGGGTGGACCGCCTCGCCCACGTCCTCGCGGAGGACCTCGCAGTGGTGCCGGGCAACCGGGTGCTGCTGCGCGGCCCCACCGGTCCCTGGCTCGCCGCGTGCTGGCTGGCGGTGATGAAGGCGGGCGCGGTGGCCGTGACCGTCCTCGCCCAGCAGCGGGCGCAGGAGCTGGCCACGGTCTGCGCGATGGCCCGGGTGCAGCACGCGCTGTGCCACGTGGACGCGCTGGACGACCTGGCCAGGGCCGAGGTGCCCGGCCTGCGGATCACCACGTACGGCGGCGGGGCACCGGACGACCTGCTGCGGCTGGCCGACCGGCACCGGGCGCCGTTCCGCGCCGTCGAGACCTCCGCCGACGACGTGGCCCTGATCGCCTTCACCTCGGGCACCACCGGCCGCCCCAAGGGCTGCATGCACTTCCACCGCGACCTGCTGTCCGTCGCCGACACCTTCTCCCGCAGCGTCCTGCGCCCCCGCCCCGACGACGTCTTCGCCGGCAGTCCGCCGCTCGGCTTCACCTTCGGCCTCGGCGGCCTGGTCGTCTTCCCGCTGCGGGCCGGCGCCTCCGCGCTCCTGCTCGACCAGGCGGTGCCGCGCCGGCTGCTGCCCGCGCTGGCCGAACACCGGGTCACGGTGCTGTTCACCGCCCCCACCGCGTACCGGTCGATGCTGGACGCCCTGGGCCCGTACGACGTGGGCGCCCACGACCTGTCGGCGCTGCGCCGCTGCGTCTCGGCGGGCGAGAACCTCCCGGCGGCCACCTGGCAGGCCTGGTACGAGCGCACCGGACTGCGGATCATCAACGGCATCGGCGCCACCGAACTGCTGCACATCTTCATCTCCGCGGCCGACGAGGACATCCGCCCGGGGACGACCGGCCGCGTGGTGCCGGGCTGGCAGGCGCGGGTGGTGGACGGCTCGGGGCGACCGGTCGCGGACAACGAGCCGGGGCTGCTGGCCGTGCGCGGCCCGGTGGGCTGCCGGTACCTGGCGGACCCGCGGCAGGAGGAGTACGTACGGGACGGCTGGAACCTGACCGGGGACACCTACGTCCGCGATCCGGAGGGCTATTTCCGCTACGTCGCCCGGGCCGACGACATGATCGTCTCCGCGGGCCACAACATCGCGGGCCCGGAGGTGGAGGAAGCCCTGATCCGCCACCCGGACGTGGTGGAGGCCGCGGTGGTGGGCCGCCCGGACGAGCGACGCGGGCAGATCGTGGTCGCCTACACCGTCCTGCGGGCGGGCGCCACCCTGACGGAGGAGGCCCTGCGCACGTTCATGCAGGCGGAACTGGCCCCGCACAAGTGCCCCCGCGCCTTCGTCTTCGTCCCCGCGCTGCCGCGCACCGCGACCGGAAAACTGCAGCGGTTCCGGCTGCGCGATCTAGAGTGATCCCGTGGCCGAGCAGCACACCCCGCGATCCCTGATCGTCACGTTCTACGGCGCCTACGGGCGGGCCTTCGCGGGCCCGGTCCCGGTGTCGGCGCTGGTCCGCCTGCTGGGCGCGGCCGGCGTGGACGCCCCGTCGGTCCGCTCGTCGGTGTCCCGGCTGAAGCGGCGCGGCTTCCTGCTGCCCGCGCGCGCCGCGGACGGCTCGGCGGGGTACGAGCTCTCCGCGGAGGCGCAGCAGCTGCTGGACGACGGCGACCGGCGGATCTACGGCGACCGCGACGCGCACCCGGCCGGCGAATGGCTGCTGGCGGTGTTCTCCGTCCCGGAGCAGGAGCGGCACAAGCGGCACCTGCTGCGCTCGCGGCTCGCCCGGCTGGGCTTCGGCGCAGTGGCACCGGGGGTGTGGATCGCCCCCGCCCACCTGTACGAGGAGACCGGGCACACCCTGGACCGGCTGCACCTGACGCCGTACGTGGAGCTGTTCCGCGGCGGCCACCTCGGCTTCGCCCCCACCGCCGAGGCGGTCGCCCGGTGGTGGGACCTGACCTCGCTGGCCAAGCAGCACGAGGAGTTCCTGGACCTGCACGAGCCGGCGCTGCGGGCCCTGCAGTCGGGCCCGGCGCCGACCCCCGAGGAGGCCTACCGCGGCTACCTGCTCGCCCTGGACACCTGGCGGCGTCTGCCGTACGCGGACCCGGGGCTGCCGCGCGAACTGCTGCCCGCGGACTGGCCGGGCGACCGGGCGGCGGCCGTCTTCGCCGAACTGCACGTCCGGCTGCGGGACGTCGGTGCGCAGTTCCTGGAACCGTAGCCGACTGAGGGCGCGTCGCCAGGGGTTGTGACCCGACGTGATCTTCCTCCGCCGCCACCGCTCCCGACCCCGCGGCGGGCTTCGCACCCGCCGCAGACCCCGCCCCAGCCGGTGACCTGGTACCAGCCGCCCGTGGCGCCGCCCGGACGGCGGGCCGCGCGGCTCCAGCTGGCCGGGGCGGCGCTGACGGGCGCCGTGGCGGGCTGCTCGGCCTCGCGGCTCGCCGCCCACGCCCGCGCGTACTGCGACGCCGGCTGGGAGGCCGGCGGGAAGTTCGAGCTGAACTTCGAGATGCTGTTCCTGGTGCCGGGCTGCGCGGCCCTCGCGCTGGTCCTCGCCCTGCTCACGCGCCGCCTGCCGCTGCCGGTGCGCGCGGCGGCGATCCTGGCCGCGCTGGCCGCGGTGGTGGTCTGGTACTTCGCGGTCAGGGGCACCCTGGACGGGTACCCCGGGGATTCGGGGTTGTGCGGGACCGACAACGTGCCGCCGTGGTGGCCGGCCTGGCTGCCCTCGTGAAACCCGTGTGCACGGGCGGGCGGCGTGGCGCCATCATGAGCCATGACCTGGACCTTCACCCATGACCTGACGGCCTATCTGGCCGCCGCGGGCCCGGCCGTGGCCCGCGAGCCCGTCACCAACACCACCCTGCTGACCGTGACCGACGCGCTGGAGCGGACCGGCCCCGGCTCCTACGGGTCCGCCGATCCGCTCTTCGGCTGGTGGACGGCCACCGACGGCGGCGTCACCGGCGCCCTGCTGCGCACCCCGCCGTATCCGCTGCTGGTCGGCGCTCTGCCGCAGGAGGCCGTCCACGCGCTGGGGGCCGCCCTCGCCACCGAGCCGCTGCTCACCGGGGTCGACGCGCTGAACGCCCGCCGCCACGACGCACAAGTGCTGGCCACGGCCTGGGGCCGGCCGAGCGAGGTCACCGAGGAGCTCCGGCTGCACCGGCTCGCCGGCCTCCTCGCCCCGCACCCCGCCCCGGCCGGGCGGGCCCGGACCGCGACAACGGCAGACCTCCCGCTGCTGCTGGACTGGGCCGGGGCGTTCAAGCGGGAGACCGGGGAGCCGGGCGGCCCCTCCGAGGCGTTCCTGCGCGACCGGCTCTCGTACGGGGGCGTGCTGCTCTGGGAGGACGCCGGGACACCGGTGTCGATGGCCGGGTTCTTCCGCGTGATCGGCTCGGTCTCCCGTGTCGGCCCGGTCTACACCCCGCCGGAGCTCCGCGGCCGCGGGTACGCCGCCGGCGTCACGCACGCGGTGAGCGAGGCGGCGTACGCGGCCGGCGCCTCGGAGGTGCTGCTCTTCACGGACCTGGCCAATCCGACGAGCAACGCCCTCTACCGGCGCCTGGGCTACACCCCGGTCGAGGACCGCGTCGCACTGGCCGCCGTATGAGCACGCCGGACGGGCCGGAGGGGCCCCCGGACCCCTGACCCCGCCCCCTGGGGACGCCGGGGACGAACGTCGTGCGGCGGCGCGGCCGACGGTGGCCGGACCGGCCGCGTCCGCGGCCGTGCCGGTGACACGGGTGCCCGGTGCCCGGGGGCGGCCGGATGGTGCCGACGACTCAGCCGCGCCCGGTCGGGGGTTTGCGGCTGCCGGCGCGGTAGGGCGCGGGCCAGGGTGCGGCCGGGCCCTCGTAGGACTGGTCGGCGGCCGCGTGCAGGGTCCAGTGCGGGTCGTACAGGTGGGGGCGGCCCACCGCGCAGAGGTCGGCGCGGCCCGCCAGCAGCAGGGAGTTCACGTCGTCCCAGGAGGAGATGGCGCCGACGGCGATGACCGGGACGCCGACGGCGCCCCGGATCCGGTCGGCGTACGGGGTCTGGTACGAGCGCCCGTACTCGGGGGCCTCGTCCGCCACGACCTGGCCGGTCGACACGTCGATGGCGTCGGCCCCGTGGGCGGCGAACGCGGCCGCGATGTCCACCGCGTCCTGTGCGGAGGTCCCGCCCGGGGCCCAGTCGGTGGCGGAGATGCGGACGGTCATCGGGCGGTCGTCGGGCCAGACGGCGCGGACCGCGTCGAAGACCTCCAGCGGGAACCGGAGCCGGTTCTCCAGCGGGCCCCCGTAGGCGTCGGTGCGGTGGTTGGTCAGCGGGGACAGGAACCCGGACAGCAGGTAGCCGTGGGCGCAGTGCAGTTCCAGCAGGTCGAACCCGCAGTCCGCGGCCCGGACGGCGGCGGCCGCGAAATCGGAGCGGACCGACGCGAGGTCCTCGGTGGTCATGGCCCGCGGGACGGCCGAAACGCCGGGCCGGTAGGGCAGTGCGGAGGCGGCCGCCACCGGCCAGTTGCCCTCCGGGAGGGGGTCGTCCATGCCCTCCCACATGAGCCGCGTCGAGCCCTTGCGGCCCGAGTGGCCGAGCTGGACGCCGATTGCGGTGCCGGGGGCGCAGGCGTGCACGAAGTCCGCGATGCGGGTCCAGGCGGCGGCTTGCTCGGCCGTGTACAGGCCGGTGCAGCCGGGGGTGATCCGGCCCTCGGGGGACACGCAGACCATCTCGGTCATGACCAGGGCGGCTCCGCCGAGGGCCCGCGCGCCCAGGTGCACGAGGTGGAAGTCCCCCGGCGTCCCGTCGCCGTCCTGCGCCGAGTACATGTCCATCGGGGAGACGACGACGCGGTTGCGCAGGGTCAGCCCGCGCAGCTTCAGCGGGGTGAACATGGGCGGGGTGTGCTCGTCCGGGCAGCCGAAGTCCCGTTCCACGGCCCGGGTGAACCGCTCGTCGCGCAGCCGCAGGTTGTCGTGGGTGACGCGGCGGCTGCGGGTGAGCAGGTTGAAGGCGAACTGCCGAGCGGGCTGGTCCACGTACCCGGCGAGTTCCTCGAACCAGCGCATGCTGGCGGCGGCGGCCCGCTGGGTCGAGGCGACCGCCGGCTTCCGCGCGCTCTCGTACGCGGCCAGGGCGGCGGGCACGTCCGGCTCCGCGGCCACGGCCTCGGCGAGCGCCAGGGCGTCCTCCACCGCCAGCTTGGTGCCGGAGCCGATGGAGAAGTGCGCGGTGTGGGCCGCGTCGCCGAGCAGGACGACGTTGCCGTGCGACCACCGCTCGTTGACGACCGTGCGGAACTCCGTCCACGCCGACCGGTTGCCGTGCAGCGGACGGCCGCGCAGGGCCTCGCCGAAGATCTTGGCGCAGCGGGCGGCCGACTCGGCCTCGTCGCACAGGTCGAGGCCGGCGGCCCGCCACACCCGCTCGTGCATCTCGACGATCACGGTGGAGCCGTAGGCGGAGTACGGGTAGGCGTGCAGCTGCATGACACCGTGCTCGGTCTCCGCGATCTCGAAGCGGAAGGCGTCGAAGGCGAAGTCGGCGGCGAGCCAGATGTACCGGCACTGCCCGCCGGTCAGCGTCGGGCGGAAGTGCGCGGCGCCGCTCTGCCGGGTCGCGCTGTGCACTCCGTCGGCCGCGACGACCAGGTCGTACGAGGCCGCCAGGACCGCCGCGGCCGGCGCCCCGGTGCGGAAGCGGAGCGTGACCCCGAGTCCGGCGCAGCGTTCGTGGAGGATCTCCAGCAGTCTGCGGCGGCCGAGGGCGGCGAAGCCGTGGCCGCCGGAGGTCAGCAGCCGGCCCCGGTGCACGATGTCGATGTCGTCCCAGCGGACGAACTCCGCTCCGAGGGCGGCGTAGACGACGGTGTCGGCCCGTTCGATCCCGCCGAGGGTCTCGTCGGAGAGCACCACTCCGAAACCGAAGGTGTCCTCGGGGGCATTGCGTTCCCAGACCTCGACGGTGTGGCCCTGGCGGGCCAGCAGTGCGGCGGCGTACAGCCCGCCCGGCCCGCCGCCGACGACGGCGACCCGCAGGGCGGGCCGGGCGCTGCCGGCCGGCATGGTGCCCGCGGCCATGGCGCTACCTGCCCTCCCACTCCGGGGGCCGCTTCGCGGTGAAGGCGGCGTGGAACTCGGCGTAGTCCCGGCCGTTCATCAGCAGGGCCTGGGTGCTGGCGTCGAGCTCGACGGACGCGGCCAGCGGCATGTCGAGCTCGGCGGTCAGCAGCGCCTTGGTCTGTGCGTGGGCGAGGGCCGGGCCGGCCGCGAGGTGGGCGGCGAGTTCGGCGGCCCGCACACCGGCCTTGCCCTCCTCGGTGACCTCGCTGAGCAGGCCGATGCGCTCGGCCTCCGGGGCGCGTACGGGCTCTCCGAGCATCAGCAGGCGGGTGGCGTGCCCGAGGCCGACGACGCGGGGCAACAGGTACGCGGCGCCCATGTCCCCGCCGGAGAGGCCGACGCGGGTGAAGAGGAACGCGAAGCGGGCGGTGGGGTCGGCGATCCGGAAGTCGGCGGCGAGCGCGAGGACCGCGCCGGCCCCGGCGGCGACCCCGTGCACGGCGGCGATCACCGGGAAGGGGGCCTCGCGGACGGCCCGGACGACCTGGCCGGTCATCCGGTTGAAGTCGAGGAGCTGGGCGGTGTCCATGGCGAGGGTGGCGCCGATGATCTTGTCGACGTCCCCGCCGGAGCAGAAGCCTCGCCCCTCGCCGCCGAGCACGAGGGCGCGCACGGACCGCTCCCGGGAGAGTTCGGCGAGCAGGTCGCGCAGGTCGGCGTAGGCACCGAAGGTGAGGGCGTTGAGTTTCTCGGGGCGGTCGAGGGTGACGGTGGCCACGCCGTCCTGCCGGGTCACCCGCAGGTGGCGCCACCGTTCGGTCGCTGCTGTGGAACCGATGAAGGGGCTCACACCACCGAAGGTATCACCGGATCCTGACTACCGTCACAGAAACGCGACACACGGGTGATCCGGACCGCCAGCCCGGGGCGGCCCGCATGACTATGCGGACGGGTCCTGGGCCTGCCCGGCCAGCGTGGCGACGAGCACGGCCTTGATGGTGTGCAGCCGGTTCTCGGCCTCGTCGAAGACGACCGAGTGCGCGGATTCGAACACCTCGTCCGTCACCTCCAGCGAGTCCAGACCGTGCCGCTCATGGATCTCGCGGCCGACCTTGGTGCCAAGGTCGTGGAAGGCGGGCAGGCAGTGCAGGAACTTCACGTCCGGGTTGCCGGTCGCGCGCAGCACGTCCATCGTGACGGCGTACGGGGCCAGGGCGGCGATCCGCTCGTCCCAGACCTCCTTGGGCTCGCCCATGGAGACCCACACGTCGGTGGCGACGAAGTCCGCCTGGGTCACGCCCTCGGCGACGTCCTCGGTCAGCGTGATCCGGGCCCCGCCGGCGGCCGCGAGCTCGCGCGCCCTGGACACCACGGACTCGGCCGGCCAGTAGGCCTTCGGCGCGACGATGCGCACGTCCATGCCGAGCAGCGCGCCGGTCACCAGGTAGGAGTTGCCCATGTTGAAGCGCGCGTCGCCGAGGTAGGCGAAGGCGATCCGGTCCAGGGGCTTGGTGCAGTGCTCGGTCATGGTGAGCACGTCGGCCAGCATCTGGGTCGGGTGCCAGTCGTCGGTGAGGCCGTTGAACACCGGCACCCCGGAGTGCTCGGCGAGCGCCTCGACGGCCTCCTGGCTGTCCCCGCGGTACTCGATGCCGTCGAACATCCGGCCCAGCACGCGCGCCGTGTCCTTGACCGACTCCTTGTGGCCGATCTGGGAGCCGGCGGGGTCCAGGTAGGTGGTGTGGGCACCCTGGTCGGCGGCGGCCACCTCGAACGCGCAGCGGGTGCGCGTCGAGGTCTTCTCGAAGATGAGGGCGATGTTCCGGCCCTGGAGGCGACGCTGTTCGACCCCGGCCCTCTTGGCGGCCTTCAGTTCGGCGGCGAGCTCGATCAGGCCGCGGAACTCGGCGGCTGAAAAGTCGAGCTCCTTGAGGAAACTGCGGCCGGCGAGGTCGGTGGCCATGGGGGCGCTCCAGGGTCGTACTGGCAGGGGATATTGGAACTCTATACGATCCCACGTATTGATATACAGCCCCCTCGGTTGCCGTCCTCCAGCTCCCTCCAGGTCAGGCCGGGTCCCGCTCGACCGGGCAGCTCATGCACCGCGGGCCGCCCCGGCCACGCCCCAGCTCACTGCCCGGGATCTCGATGACCTCGATGCCCTCCTTGCGCAGGTGTGTGTTGGTCGTCACGTTCCGCTCGTACGCCACCACCACCCCGGGCTCGACGGCCAGCACGTTGCAGCCGTCGTCCCACTGCTCGCGCTCCGCCGCGTGCACGTCCTGCGTGGCGGTCAGCACCCGGATCGAGTCCAGCCCCAGCGCCGCCGCGATCGCCCGGTGCATGTGCTCCGGCGGGTGGTCGGTCACCTTCAGCTCCTGGAGGCCCTCGCCCGGCTCGATCGTGTAGGAGCGCAGCATGCCGAGACCCGCGTACTGGGTGAACGTGTCCGCGTCCACCATCGTCATCACGGTGTCCAGGTGCATGAAGGCCCGCCGCTTCGGCATGTCCAGCGCCACGATCGTCTTCGCCGACCCGGCGGCGAACAGGCCCCGGGCGAGCATCTCCACCGCCTGCGGCGTGGTGCGCTCGCTCATCCCGATCAGCACCGCGCCGTTGCCGATGACGAGCACGTCCCCGCCCTCGATGGTCGAGGGGTAGTCCGCCTGCCCCTGCGACCAGTAGTGGAAGGCCCCCGAGGCGGTGAACAGCGGGTGGTGCTTGTAGATCGCCTCGAAGTGCACCGTCTCGCGCTGCCGGGCCGGCCAGCGCATCGCGTTGATGGACACCCCGTCGTAGATCCAGGCGGAGGTGTCCCGGGTGAACAGGTGGTTGGGCAGCGGCCCCAGCAGGAAGTCGTCCAGCTCCATGGCGTGGAAGCGCACCGAGACCGGCTCGGCGTGCCGCTCCAGGTACTCCCGCTTGGTCATCCCGCCGACGAGCGCCTCGGCCAGCCCGGTCGCCGGGAGGCCGTCGAAGACCGCCCGCAGGTGGTCGGTGGCGAGCGGTCCGTACTCCTTCTCGTCGAACACCCGGTTCAGGACGAGGTGTCGGGCCTCGGGGATCTCCAGGGCCTCCGTGAGCAGGTCGCCGAAGAGGTGGACCTCCACACCGCGGTCGCGCAGGACGTCGGCGAAGCCGTCGTGCTCCTGCCGGGCCCGGCGCACCCACAGCACGTCGTCGAAGAGCAGTGCGTCCTTGTTGCTCGGTGTGAGCCGCTTCAGCTCCAGGTCCGGCCGGTGGAGGATGACGCGGCGGAGCCGCCCGGTCTCGGAGTCGACATGGAATCCCATGGCATACACGTTCGCAGACCGGACGGCTTTTTGACGTGGCGTTCGCTCAGGAGGCCCGGCACGACCGGCAGCCCCGGCGGCCCCCGCGTCCCCGGCGGTGTCAGCGCAGACCGAGGAGCGCCGACGGGGCCCCGATCAGCTCCGGAGCGGTCAGGCCGAGCTTGGGCGTGGCAAGGTCCGGGATGCCGTGGTTCGCCCCGTTCGGCGTCGTCAGCGGTGCGCCGACGACCGCTCCGGGGGTGCGGGTGAGCAGATCGGTGGCCGGGGCCTCCAGCGTGCCCTCGCCGTCGGTCTTGGGGTCGCCGAGCAGGTTGGGCACCGGCGCGCCGACGAGGGTGCTGCCGAGCTCGGTGGTGATCGGCACGACCGGGAGGACCGGGTTGGGGAGCAGATCGCCCTTGTGGAACCGGGGGGCCTCCGGAGCGCCGACGACCGGTACCGGAACCGCGGTGGCGACGCGCGGGGTGTCCACGCCCAGCGTGGTCTTCACGGCCTCCAGGGGGACACCCACCGGCACCGCGTCGGCCACGGCCGGGGTGGCCGCGCCGGCCGCAGCCATACAGGTCATGAGTGCCGCAATGCTTCCGCGCGCGGTCATCTTCATAAGTGACGTTCCGTCCTTCCAGGGTCGCGGACATTCCGCTGCCCTGGATGAACGATCCCGCCGGTGGTTTTCCCGGCGTTCCCCGGGAAAGTTCCCCCGAACGACCTAATTCGGGGCCGCACAGGGGCTCCCCCTTTACGTCGTTGCGGCGCCGCACGCCCGGCCCCGCCTCACAGCCGGGGGTCGACGGGCTCCGATTCGAGGGCGAGCACCGCGAAGACCGCCTCGTGCACCCGCCACAGCGGCTCCTCGCCCGCCAGCCGGTCCAGGGCCTCCAGCCCGAGCGCGTACTCGCGCAGGGCCAGGGAGCGCTTGTGCCCCAGGAACCGCTGCCGCAGCCTCTCCAACTGCTCCGGTCGCGTGTACTCGGGGCCGTAGATGATCCGCAGGTACTCGCGGCCGCGCACCTTGACGCCGGGCTGCACCAGGCGGCCCTTCCCGTCCCGGGCGTACGCCTGGAGCGGTTTGACGACCATGCCCTCGCCGCCGGCGGCCGTCAGCTCCAGCCACCAGTCGGTACCGGCCCGCACGGAGTCCTCGTCGGCGGTGTCCACCAGGATCCGGGCGGTGCGCCGCAGCAGCCCGGTGCCGGCGGCCTCGTCGGCCGCGACCAGCCGGTCCAGCCAGAACAGCTGCTCGTCGTGCGGTACGCGGGCCAGCGAGCGCCCGGCCGCCGCCAGGAGCTGGAACGGCGCGAACCGTACGCCGTCCAGCCCGTCGGTGGTCCAGCAGTAGCGCCGGTAGGCGTCGGTGAAGCGTTCGGCGTCGGCGGCCCGGTCCCGCTGGCGGGCGAGCAGGTCGCCGGTGTCGACGCCGCGTCCGGCGGCCTCGGCCAGCGCGGCCAGGGCGTCCGGGAAGACGGCGCGGGAGGCCGCGCCGACGGCGGCGTACTGGTTGCGCAGCAGGCCGGTGGACTTCAGCGACCAGGGCAGCAGCTCGCCGTCCAGCAGCAGCCAGTCGGTGCCCAGTTCGTCCCACAGGCCGGCGTCGGTGACGGCCCCGCGCAGCCGGGCGAGCACCTCCTCGGTGACGTCGGGGTCGTGGAAGAACGGCCGTCCGGTACGGGTGTAGACGGAGCCGGTCGGCCCGTCGACTCCGAAGCGCGCCCGGGCCGCGTCGGCGTCCTTGCAGACCAGGACGGTGGCGCGGGAGCCCATGTGCTTCTCCTCGCAGACGACCTGGGCGATGCCGTCCTTGCGGTACTGGGCGAACGCCTCGGCCGGGTGCTCCAGGTAGCCCTCTTCGTGCGAGGTGGCCGTGGGCGCCATGGTCGGCGGCAGGTACGGGACGAGCCGCGGGTCCGCCGCGAAGCGGCTCATGACCTCCAGGGCCGCCGCCGCGTTCTCCTCGCGCACCGTGACGTTGCCCAGGTGCCGCGTCTCGACGATCCGGCGCCCCTGGACGTCGTCCAGGTCGAGCGGCCGCCCCTCGTGTCCGCCCGGCGCCTCGGCGGCGAGCGGCTTGAGCGGCTCGTACCAGACCTTCTCGGCCGGTACGTCGACCAGTTCGCGCTCCGGCCAGCGCAGGGCGGTCATCCTCCCGCCGAAGACGGCGCCGGTGTCCAGGCAGATGGTGTTGTTGATCCAGGCCGTGTCCGGGACCGGGGTGTGGCCGTAGACCACGGCCGCCTTGCCGCGGTAGTCCTCGGCCCACGGGTAGCGCACGGGCAGGCCGAACTCGTCGGTCTCGCCGGTGGTCTCCCCGTACAGGGCGTGCGAGCGGACCCGGCCGGAGGTGCGCCCGTGGTACTTCTCGGGCAGGCCGGCATGGCAGACCACCAGCCTGCCGCCGTCGAGGACGTAGTGGCTGACGAGGCCGCGGATGAACTCCCGCACCTCGCGGACGAACTCCTCCGGCTCGCGCTCCAGCTGCTCGATGGTCTCGGCGAGCCCGTGGGTCCGCTGGACCTTGGACCCCTTGAGGTGGCGGCCGAGCTTGTTCTCGTGGTTCCCGGGCACGCACAGGGCGTTGCCGGAGCCCACCATGCCCATGACCCGGCGCAGTACGCCGGGGCTGTCGGGCCCGCGGTCGACGAGGTCGCCGACGAAGACGGCGGTACGGCCCTCGGGGTGGACGCCGTCCTCGTAGCCGAGCTTGCCGAGCAGGGTCTCCAGCTCGGAGGAGCAGCCGTGGATGTCGCCGATGATGTCGAAGGGGCCCGTGAGGTGGGTGAGGTCGTTGTACCGCTTCTCCAGCACCACCTCCGCGTTGTCCGCCTCCTCGGCCGAGCGCAGCACGTGGACCTTGCGGAAGCCCTCGCGCTCCAGTCCGCGCAGCGACCGGCGCAGGTCGCGGCGGTGCCGCTGGATGACGGCGCGGGGCAGTCCGGCCCGGTCGGGGCGGGCGGCGTTGCGTTCGGCGCACACCTCCTCGGGCAGGTCGAGGACGATGGCGATGGGCAGGACGTCGTACTGACGGGCGAGCTGCACCAGCTGCCGACGGGCCTCGGGCTGCACGCTGGTCGCGTCGACGACGGTGAGACGGCCGGCCTCCAGCCGCTTGCCGGCGATGTGGTGGAGGACCTCGAAGGCGGCCTTGCTGGCGCTCTGGTCGTTCTCGTCGTCGGCGACCAGGCCCCGGCAGTAGTCGGAGGAGAGGACCTCGGTGGGCTTGAAGTGCCGGCGGGCAAAGGTGGACTTCCCGGATCCGGTGGCCCCGATCAGGACGACGAGGGACAGGTCGGTGACGGGAAGTACGCGTCGCCTGCCTTCGGTGGTGGTGCTGGTCGTACTGGTGGTGCTGGTGGTGGTGCTGGTCATGCTGCCTCGCCCTCCTTCGGGGTGTCGGTGGTGGCGGCGGTGGCGGTGTCCGCGGTGATCTGAGTGAAGACGGCCATCTGCGTCGGCGGCCCGACCTCCGGGTCGTCGTCGCCGACCGCGGTGAACTCCACGGCGTACCCGTGCCGTCCGGCCACCTTCGCGGCCCAGGCACGGAACTCGGTGCGGGTCCATTCGAAGCGGTGGTCCCCGTGCCGGACGTGCCCGGCGGGCAGGGTCTCCCAGCGGACGTTGTACTCCACGTTGGGTGTGGTGACGAGGACCGTGCGGGGGCGGGCCGCGCCGAACACGGCGTACTCCAGGGCGGGCAGCCGCGGCAGGTCCAGGTGCTCGATGACCTCGCTGAGCACGGCCGCGTCGTAGCCGGCCAGCCGCTTGTCGGTGTACGCGAGCGACCCCTGGAGCAGCTGCACGCGGCTGCTCTGCCGCTCCCCCATCCGCTCCGTCCGCAGCCGCCTGGCGGCCGTGCCGAGAGCCCGCATCGACACGTCAACACCGACGATCTCGGTGAACGCCACGTCCTTGAGGAGGGCCTGGACCAGCTGGCCCTGCCCACAGCCGAGGTCGAGCACACGGGCCGCGCCGGCGGCGCGCAGCGCGGTGAGGATCGCCTCGCGGCGCTGCACCGCGAGGGGTACGGGCCGCTCCTCGGTGTCGCTGTCCTCGTCGACCGCGTTGTCGATCTCCTCGACCTCGCTGCCGTCGGCCTCGGCGAGGCGGACCAGCTCCAGGCGGTCGAGGGCGTCCCGGGTGAGCCGCTTGTGGCGGGCGAGGTAACGGGAGGTGATGAGGCCGTTGTCGGGGTGTGCGGCCAGCCAGCCGTCGCCGGCACGCAGCAGCTTGTCGACCTCGTCGGGGGCGACCCAGTAGTGCTTGGCGTCGTCGAGGACGGGCAGCAGGACGTAGAGCTGGCGCAGGGCGTCGGCGAGCCGCAGCTCGCCCTCCAGGACGAGCCGTACGTACCGGGAGTCCCCCCACTCGGGGAACTGCTCGTCGAGCGGCAGCGGTTCGGCCCGTACGAGGTCCCAGCCGAGCGGCCCGAACAGCCGGTCCACCAGCGCCGCACCGCCGCGTGCGGGCAGCGCCGGGATCTCGATCCGCAACGGACGGGCCTGCTCCGGCAGCTCGGGGCGGGCGGCGCACTGACCGGCCAGGGCGCTGCGGAAGACCTTGCCCAGGGCGACAACGAGCAGCGAGGAGGCCGCGTACGGGCGGTCGTTGACGTACTGCGCGAGTGCGGCGTCGGGTGCTCCGCCGCGCCCCTTGCCCTGGCCGCGCCGCACGAGTGCGACGGGGTCCACCTCCAGCAGCAGCGCCGCCGTGCAGCGTTCGGCCGTGGCCTCGGGGTAGAACACGTGGGCGCTGCCGTGGGAGGTGGCGAACGCCTGCGCCCTTCCGGGGTGCTTGTGCAGCAGAAAGCCCAGGTCAGTCGCCGGGTCCGCGACGGTGCCGGTGGTGGTGATCGTCAGGAACATGCGCTCGAGTATGTGCGGGCGCCCACGGTCGGACCAACGGGTTTTGTCCACCCGGGCGGGCTCGCGGGCGCTGTGGCGGCGAGCCGGCCGCCGGAATCCGGGCGCGGAGGTGAAGACGTATCCATCATGACAGGTCAGAGGCGGTTTTCGTAGGACCGAGAGCACAGCCGATTGCCCTTGTTTGGCCCCCCGTGCGGCTTTCAGAATCTCTCTCATGAATCCCACGGAGAACATCAATCACGACGCTGTGCTGCGAGCCCGGGTGGCGCTCCTCGGATCGGGGACGCTGCCGGTGGGGCAGCAGGTCGCCGCCTACCGCGTTCTGGTCCGGGTGAGTCCGTTGGCCTATCTGCCGCTACTCGCGGTCGCGTTGTTCCAGTACAGCCAGTGGGAGTTCGCCCACCGGCCCGAGATAGCGCTCGCGCTGCGCACCGAGTCCGTGGCCGCCGCACGCCGGATGTGCGACCTGGAGCCCGACCGGACCCAGCTGCTCCTGACCGCACTGGTCCACTACAGCGAACAGCTGGCCGTGATGGACCGGCCCGTCGAACTCGCGGCCGTCGAGAAGGAGATGACCGCGCTGGTCGCGTCGGGCGGCGGGGTGCTCGGCGAACGCTGGGACCGCAGGGGCCTGTAAAAGGACTCCGGCGCCCCGCGGGCCGGGCCGCTGTCCGGCCCGCGGGCCGGGCGGGGGCGGAGCCGGGGTTCGGCCCGGGGTCGGGCCCAGGGCCGGGCGGTTCGGGGCGGGGCCCGAGGCGCGGGGCGGGGGCCGGGGGCCCGGGCGCGGGGCCGGGGGCGCGGGGCTCGGGGCTGGGGGCTGGGGGCTGGGGGCTGGGGGCTCAGGGTCGGGGCTCGGCTATCGGCCGGTGGCCAGTTCCGCGATGCGGGCCGGGCCGATGCGGCAGCAGCCACCGATCAGGCGGGCCCCGGCGGCGGTCCAGGCGCCCGTGGGCCAGGGGGCCGGATCCACCGGGGCGTGCCAGGTGCCGGTGGCCGCTTCCCAGACGGAGCCGTCGTTGGGGTAGGCCAGGAGCGGCTTGTCGGTGACGGAGGCCGCCGCCTCCAGGGCGGGCAGCACGTCCGCCGGGTCGCAGCAGTTGACGCCGACGGCGATGATCTCCGGGGCCGCGGCGACGGCGAAGGCCTCGGGGAGGTTCTGGCCGGCGCGGGTGCGGCCGCCGGCCACGGTGTAGCTCAGCCAGGCGCGGGCGCCGGTCCCGGCGAGGACGCCGAGGAGGGCTTCGGCCTCGGCGGCGTCCGGGACGGTCTCCAGGGCCAGGACGTCGGGGTCCGCCGCGAGCAGGGCCTCGATGCGGGGGCGGTGGAAGTCCGCGAGCTCGCGCACGCCCAGCCCGTACCGCCCCCGGTACTCGGAGCCGTCCGCGAGCACCGCCCCGTACGGGCCGACCGAGGCCGCGACCCAGACCTCGTGGTCGGCGACCTCGGCAGCCCGGGCGGCCAGCTCCACGCTGCGCCGCAGCAGGGCGGTGGTCGCGGCGCGGCCGTGGCCCCGGGCGGCGAAGGCCTCGTACCCGACCTGGTAGCTAGCGGTGATCAGCACCTCGGCACCGGCCCGCGCGTACGCGGTGTGGGCGGCCGCCACCTGGTCCGGCCGCTCGGCGAGCACCCGGCCCGACCAGAGGCCGCCGGACAGGTCGCAGCCCTGGTCGGCGAGCTGGTTGCTCAGCCCGCCGTCCAGGAGCACGGTCCTGCGGGCCAGGGCTTCGGCGAGCGGTCCGGACGCGCGGGGCACGACTGCTTCGCCTCCCTCAGCCGAGCTGGGACAGCACCTGGGCCGAGATCAGCTCCAGGTGGTCCAGGTCGTCGAGGTCGAGCAGCTGGAGGTAGACGCGGGAGCTGCCGACGGCCGCGTAGGCACCGATCTTCTCCACGACCTCGGCCGGGGAGCCGGCCAGGCCGTTGGCCTTGAGCTCGTCCACCTCGCGGCCGATGGCCGCGGCGCGGCGGGCCACCTCGGCGTCGTCCCTGCCGACGCACACGACGAGGGCGTTGGAGTAGACGAGCTCGTCGGCCCCGCGCCCGGCCTCCTCGGCGGCCCGGCGCACCCGGCCGAACTGCCGCTCGCTGTCCGCGACCGACGCGAACGGCATGTTGAACTCGTCCGCGTACCGGGCGGCCAGGCGCGGGGTCCGCTTCGCGCCGTGGCCGCCGATGAGCACGGGGACCTTGGCCTGGGCCGGCTTGGGCAGCGCCGGGGACTTCTCCAACTGGTAGTGGGTGCCCGCGTAGTCGAACGTGGCGCCGGGCTCGGTCGCCCACAGGCCGGTGACGATGGCCAGCTGCTCTTCCAGCCGCGCCATCCGCTCCGCCGGGAAGGGGATGCCGTACGCCTTGTGCTCCTCCTCGAACCAGCCGGCGCCCAGGCCGAGTTCGACCCGCCCGCCGGACATCTGGTCGACCTGGGCCACCTGGATGGCGAGCACGCCGGGCAGCCGGAAGGTGCCGGCCGTCATCAGCGTGCCGAGCCGGATCCGCCGCGTCTCCCGGGCCAGGCCCGCGAGGGTGATCCACGCGTCGGTGGGGCCGGGCAGGCCGTCCGCCGAGCCCATCTTCAGGTAGTGGTCGGACCGGAAGAACGCGTCGAAGCCCAGGTCCTCGGTGGCCTTGGCGACGGTCAGGAGGGTGTCGTAGCTCGCGCCCTGCTGGGGCTCGGTGAAAATACGGAGATCCATGACTCCATCCTGCCCCTCCCGCCCCGGCAGGGTGAATCCGCGTCAACCGGACGGGCCGCCCGCGCCCGGCCAGTGACCGGCCCCGATGGGGATCGTTGGCCCGGACGGAGCCGGACCGCCCGGCCCGCGCGCCGGCGGCCTTTCGCCGAGGTGCGTCCACCGCCCCCTTCCGCCTCGGAAGGGCCAGGGCCGAGGAGGCCGCCATGTCCCACGAGTCCGTGCCCGAGCACACCGGACAGACCGGACAGGCAGCACACGACCAAGCACGTCAGGAGCCCGCGGCGGCCGCCCGGGGCGGCGCGCCGAAGGGCCTGCTCCAGCAGATGGAAGAGCTGATGGCGGCACTGGACGCCGACTTGTCGCAGCTCGACGCCGACCTCCAGTCCTCCACGGACCGCGCCCCCGGCACGCCCCTGGACCCGGGCAGCCTGCCCCCTGGGCAGGAGCGCCCGTCCCCCCGGTCGTCCTGAAAACGTGCGGGCCCCGCCCGCGCGCGACGGGACCCTCGGACCAGGCCTTCGCGGCCCCGCCCTTGCGGCCGGCCCGCCGTCGGGTCGCTCCCCCGGGCCACTCCCCCGGGTCACGCCCTCAGGCCACGCCCTCAGGCCACGCCGGAGGCGGACCCCCTCTCGCGGACCGTCAGCCGGCGCAGGACGCCCCGGACCCGGTCACTCGACTCGTCGGCCGCGTCGATGGACTCGATGCACTGCCAGTACAGGCCCTCGTCGTCCGTCGCGCAGGCCACCCCGACCAGGGCTATCCCCACCTCACCGAGCAGCGCCTGCAGTCCGAGCAGGGCCTGGCGGACATCCGCCACCCCGGTCAGCTGTGCGGCTCTCGGCGGGAGGTCGGGCGCACTGCCCTCACCGCTCAGGGCCGCTGTGTCGAGCACCCCGCAGCCTCTGCCCCCCGCTTCACCCAGTCCCCGTGCCTCCGATCTGAGCTCCGGCGGCCCGGTGACCGCCAGCCAGCTCCCTATCCCCTGTGTGAGCGCCTGGGCCTGCCAGGCCTCGCCCACGATGTCCATCGCCGCCCCGCTCTGCGCCAGCGCGTGCCGGCCGGCCGCGATGAGCCGTACCGCATCCATATGCCGTCCCCCGTCCGCACGACATCCGCCGTTCTCCCACTACCCAGAGTGAAGGCAATGGGCCAGTAAAGCCAGGGGTATTCGGAAATCTATGGACACAGACATGGTTGTGGACGACGCCATCACTCCGAAGAGTGACAATTCGATGCCGGAGGCCCGGTCACCGGGAAGCGGAGCTCGTTCCTCTCGATCTTCGCGGCGAGCGCATCCAGCACATCCACCCCGAGAACCTCACAGAATTGCAGCAGATACGCCAGTACGTCGGCCACCTCATCGGCCACGCGGTGGGCGGTTTCCGGCTCCTCCATGACCTTCGCCGACTGTTCCGGCGTCAGCCACTGGAAGATTTCGACCAGTTCGGACGCCTCCACACTCAGCGCCACGGCCAGGTTCTTGGGCGTGTGGTACGGCTCCCAGCCACGCGCGGCGGCGAACTCGGCCAGCCGCCGCTGGAGTCGGTGAAGCCGTTCCTGACCCGCCGGAGAGGGCTCCGTGTCCCGCGTATCGCTCATGCGGTCAGGTCTACCACCGTGACCCCCGGGGTCGCACGGGCGGCCTCCGCCGTCTCCCGGCCCACCGCCGCCGCCAGGCGGACATGGCCGCGGCCGCAGGACAGCAGGGCCAGCCGCAGCAGTTCGGCGCTCTGCCGGCCGTCCAGGCCGCGGTCGAAGCCGTCGGCGAGGACGGTCAGCGCCTGCCGGGCCGAGAGCAGCTCGGCGGCCGGGTCCATGGCGAGCACCCCCGGGCCGGTCAGCAGGACCAGCGCCAGCGCGAGGAAGCGGAGCTCGCCCGAGCCGAGCCGCCCGAGTTCGGTGGCGGCCGCGGCGGGGCCGCGGTCCAGCACCGCGGTGACCGGACCCTGGGCGGGGGCCCGTACCTCCAGCCCCTGCACCGGGCCCGCGCAGCCGGCCCGCGCCGCCGCGGCCAGCAGCGCGTGGCGGGTGCCGCACTCGTGACGGGTCCGGCGCAGGACGTCCGCCAGGTTGGAGCAGTCGCCCAGCAGCCTACCCTCGCCGGGCGGGACGGGTGCGCGCATCCGCTCGGGGTGCGGGTCGCAGGGGAACGCCGAACGCAGCGCCACCACCACCTGTTCGGCTGCCGCCAGGACCTGTCGCTGCCCGGCCGTGGAGCCGGCCACGCGCAGCGGGAGCAGGGCGGTGCCGAGCCGGTCGTCGGGGAGCGGGGCCCGGGTGACGCCGACGGCGCCGCCGGTCAGCCAGGAGGCCTGCACGGATCGTCGGCCCGGGTCGCGCAGGGCGGTGGCGAGCAGGATCCGCCCGTCCACGGAGAGCCGTTCACCGACGATGCGCAGCGTGGGCTCGGCCTGTACCGCGAGGTCGAGGCGGACGGGTCCGGCGGGGCCGTCGACGGTGCAGCCGATGCGGAATCCGCGCCGCCCCTGACCGTCGGGCAGGGCCCGGTCGGGGATCCGGCCCCGCGGATCGGGGAACGCCTGCTCCAGGGTGGCCCCGCCCCCGAGCCCGGCCAGCGCCTCGTAGCCGGCCAGCACCTGGGACTTGCCGCTGCCGCTGGGCCCGGTGAGGAGCGTCACGGGTCCGAACCCGAAGACGGCGCCCCGGTGCACCCCGAAGGCGGAGAGCCGCAGCTCGCTCACGACGGGCCGGTGCTGCACCGCGCTCCCGGCGGGTGACGGCGCGAGGGCGGGGCCGACAGGGGCGGCCGCGTCGGCGGGAGCGGCGGCGGCTGCGGCTGCGGCTGCGGCGGTGGGAGCGTCGGCGGGAGCGGCTAAGCCGGTGGGCGCGGGGGCCGTGGCCCCCGGCGGGTTCAGGGTGGCGTCCATGCGCCGGACGGTACGGGCCGCCGGACCCCCGCTGGGCACGGCGAACCGTTCCGCCGACGCGACCTTCCTACGATCGGGGGACGGCCGCGGCCGCGATCCCCTCGACCTCGGTCCCGACGGGCGCCAGCAGGAAGACGTTCCGGTCGACCCGGTGCATCCCGCTGCCCAGCCCGAAGACCACGCCGCTGCTGAAGTCGAGGATCCGCTTGGCCACTTCGGTGTCCGCGCCGGTGAGGTCGAGCAGCACCGGGATCTGCGCGATCAGGTACTCGGCCACCTCCCGGGCGTCGGCGAAGACCTGGACCCGGATCACGACGAAGCGCCGCTGTTCCGCCGCGACCGCTCCCGGCGCCGTGGGGATCGTGCGGTGGTCCACCCGGGAGGGCCACTCGTTGCGACTGCGCAGGGGGACCACCTGCGCGAGCCCCTCCCACTGTTCGTCCGTGACGTCGTACCTGCTCACCGGGCCGCCTCGGCCGTGCGCTTCATGTGCATCCCCCCATCCTCTCGCGTTTCACCCGTTCAGCCCAACAACGACACGAGCGACAGGGGGTACACCCACGGAAGAGAGTAGGTTAGGTTAGGCATACCTAAGTCACTTGCCCAGGACGATGGAGAGATCCGCATGCGCATGCCCGGTGCCGCCCCCGCCACCCCGGCCGCCGGCCGGCCCACCGACGCCGAGCGGCTCCGGTCCGTCCTGGCCGCCGCGCACTCGATGACCGTGGTCACCGACGGGCTGAGCAGCGAGGTCCGCCACCTCGACGGGGGCGACCCGATGGGCCGCCTGCACCTGCACCCCGCCGGACCCGGCGGGGACCGCGAGCCCCGGCCCTCGATCCGGCTGGAGTTCACCGACATCGCCCCCACCCCGGTACGGGACCGCGTGCGCGCCCGCGTCACGATCAAGGGCCGTCTGCTCACGCCCTACTCGGACGAGGGCGCCGACTCCACCTGCATGGAATTCGGCCGGGCCGTCCTGGAGACCGCGGAGGGCCGCTCGCACATCGGCCTCGAAGAGCTCGACGCGGCCTGCCCGGACCCGCTGGCGTCGTACGAGTCCGGCATGCTCACGCACCTCGTCGACGACCACGCCGAACTCGTCACCCTGCTGCTGCGCCTGGTGCGGCCCCTGCCCGCCGAGCCCGTCGTCCGCGTCCTGCCGCTGGCCATGGACCGGTACGGGATCACCCTGCGCCTGGAACTGGCGCGCGGCCACCGCGACGTACGCCTGCCCTTCCCCTCCCCGCTCGACGACGTCGAACAGTCCGGGGTCCAGATCCAGGCCCTGTTCAGCGCGGCCCGGCGGCGCTCGCACCGCAACAGCCTGCCGGCCTGAGGGAATAGGCCCGGCCACGTCCCCGTTGGGGACGATCATGAAGGCCATCACGTACAGCGCATACGGAACTCCCGCGGACCTCCAGCTCGTTGACGTACCGCAGCCCAAGGTCGGCCCCGGCGAGGTGCTGGTCCGGGTCAAGGCCGCCGGCGTCAACCCGGTGGACTGGAAGCTCGCCGCCGGATACCTCGACCCGATCCTCGAAGTCCGCCACCCCGTCATACCCGGCTGGGACGTCGCCGGAGTCGTCGAGGCCGTCGGCCCCGACACCTTCGACCACGCCGTCGGCGACGAGGTCTACGGATACGTCCGCAAGGAGTGGGTCGAGCTCGGCACGTACGCCGAACTGGTCTCGGCGCCCGTGCGGACCCTGGCCCGCAAGCCTCGCGGGCTCAGCTTCGAGCAGGCCGCCGGCCTCCCGCTGGCCGGCCTCACCGCGTACCAGTCTCTGACCCGCGTCGGCCTCAAGGCCGGCGAGACCGTCGTCATCCACTCCGCGGCCGGCGGCACCGGCTCCTTCGGCGTGCAGATCGCCGTCGCCCTCGGCCTGCGCGTGATCGGCACGGCCGGCGCGCACAACCATGACTACCTGCGCTCGCTCGGCGCCGAGCCCGTCCTCTACGGGGAGGGCATGGCGGACCGCATCCGCGCGCTCGCCCCCGAAGGCATCGACGCGGGCCTGGACTTCTTCGGTGACGGCGCCGTCGAGATCCTCCAGTCGCTCGTCAAGGAGCGCAGCCGGGTGGTCTCCATCGCGGACTACGAGGCCGCCGCCAAGGGCGCGCACCAGCTGTGGGTGCGCCCGGACACCGCCGACCTGACGTTCCTCGCCGAACTCGCCGACGCGGGCCGCCTCACCGTCAACGTGGAACACGCGCTGCCGCTCGCCGAGGCCGCGAAGGCCTGGGAGCTCAGCGCGGCCGGCCGCACCCGCGGCAAGATCGTCCTGACGCTCTGAGCACGCCGGGGCCGCCGGAGCGTGTGACTCCGGCGGCCCTCGGGCTCAGCCGGCGACGGCGGACACAGCGCTGGCGGTGGCGGCGTACCGGTTCGCCGGGCGCGGGAGGCCGTAGTTCTCGCGCAGCGTCGCCCCCGTGTACTCGGTGCGGAACAGGCCGCGCCGCTGGAGGATCGGCACGACGTGGTCGACGAACGCGGTGAGCCCGGTGGGCAGCACGGGCGCCATGATGTTGAAGCCGTCGGCGGCGCCCTGCGTGAACCACACCTCCAGCTGGTCGGCGATCTGCTCGGGCGTACCGGCGAACACGCGGTGGCCGCGGCCCGCGCCGAGGCGGGCGATGAGCTCGCGCAGGGTGAGACCGTCGCGGCGCGCCAGTTCGGCCACGAGGGTGAAGCGGCTCTTGTTGCCGTTGATGTCCCGCTCCTCGGGGAGCTCGGGCAGCGGGCCGTCGAGCGGCAGGCCCGTGAGGTCGGTGCCGAGCATGCCGGAGAGCTGGGCGAGGCCGTACTCCGGCACCTGGAGGTCGGTGAGCTGCTGCTCCAGGGCCTTCGCCTCGGCCTCGGTGGAGCCGATGACGGGGGCGATGCCCGGCAGGACGAGCAGGTCTGACTCGGCCCGGCCGTACTTCGCCAGGCGCGCCTTGAGGTCCTTGTAGAAGGTCTGCCCGTCGGCGAGGGTCTGCTGGGCGGTGAAGACGGCCTCGGCGTACTGGGCGGCGAACTCCTTGCCGTCCTCGGAGGAGCCGGCCTGCACCAGGAGCGGGTGGCCCTGCGGGGAGCGGGGCACGTTCAGCGGTCCGGCGACGCCGAAGTACTCGCCGCGGTGGGCGGCGGGGTGGAGCTTGTCGGTGTCGGCGTAGATGCCGCGCTCCTTGTCGAGGACGATCGCGTCGTCCTCCCAGCTGTCCCAGAGCTTGGTGGCGACGTCGAGGAACTCGCGGGCGCGGTCGTAGCGGAGGCTGTGCTCCAGGTGCTCGTCCTGGCCGAAGTTGCGGGCCTCGTCGACGGTGCCGGAGGTGACGATGTTCCAGCCGGCGCGGCCGTTGCTGATGTGGTCGAGGGAGGCGAACTTGCGGGCGAGGTGGAACGGCTCGTTGAAGGTGGTGGAGACGGTGGCGATGAGCCCGATGTGCTCGGTCACGGCCGCGATGGCGGACAGCAGGGTGAGCGGCTCGAACCCGCCGAGGGCGTTGTAGCGGGCCTTGCCCCAGAGGGCGAGCCCGTCGGCGAAGAAGATCGAGTCGAGCCGCCCCCGCTCGGCGGTGCGGGCCAGTTCCTGGAAGTACCGCAGGTCGGTGACGCGTTCGGGGCTGCTGCCGGGGTGGCGCCAGGCGGCGTCGTGGTGGCCGGCGTTCATCAGGAAGGCGTTGAGGTGGAGGGTCCGGGGTGCGGTCATGGCGGTGTTCCTCGGATCGGAGGGACGGAGGGGCTGCGGGCCCCGGTACGTCGGGCGTGGATCGGGCAGGGCTTCAGACGGGGGTCACGGCGGGTGCCGACGCGGGCGTCACGCGGGTCTCACGCGGGGACGCGCCACACGCTGAGGCGGCGTTCGATCGTGACCAGGAGCTGGTTGAAGGCCACCCCGATGGCGGAGATGGTGACGATGCCCGCGTACATCTCGGGGATCGCGAAGTTGAACTGCGAGGCGTTGATGAGGTAGCCGAGGCCCGCCTTGGCGCCGATCATCTCGGCGGCGACGAGGACCAGGATCGAAACGGCGCCGGCCAGCCGGATGCCGGTGAAGATGGCCGGTACGGACGAGGGCAGGATCACCTTCTGGAAGAGCCGCGGCGTGGACAGGTCCATGGACCTGGCCAGCTTGACCAGGGTCGGGTCGGCGTTTCCGACGGCGCTGATGGTGTTCAGCAGGATCGGCCAGACGCAGGCGTAGACGACGATGGACACCTTCGAGGTCTCACCGATCCCGAGCAGCAGCACGAAGACCGGCAGCAGCGCGAGGGCCGCCGTGTTGCGGAACACCTCCAGCAGCGGGCCCAGCAGCGCCGCGACGGGCCGGTACCAGCCGATGAGCAGGCCGAGCGGCACGGCGACGACGACGGCGATGCCGAAGCCGCCGAAGGAGCGGACGAGGCTGGCGCGGGTGTGCTCGCCGAGCTGGCCGTCGAGCAGCAGTCCCCACCAGGCCTTGGCGACCTCGCTGGCCGGTGGGAGGAACGTGGCGTCGACGAGGCCGAGCCGGGGCGCGGTCTCCCACAGGGCGATGAGGGCGAGGAGCGCGGCGGACCGCAGCGCCGCGGCCCGCAGCCACCGCCCGAGGGCCGCGCCCCTGGCGGGGCGCCGTCCGGGGACCCCCGGCCGGGCTCCCGGGGCGGGGACCCGCTCGGCCCCGGCGGGGTCCGCGGCCCGGGCGGGCTCGTCGCCGTCCGCACCCGGTGCGGGCTCCAGGGCCGGCTCCGCCGCGGGAGCGGAGGCCCGCACGGGCGCCGCGGGAGCGGTGGCCGCCCCGCGGGCGGTGCCGGCGGACCCGGTCACCGCGTCGGCCGGTGTGGTGGCCGCGCCGGTCTGATCGGCGGCGGCAGCGGCGGCCTGGACCGGGGCGGCGTCCGCCCGGGCCGGGGTGGTGTGGGTGCTCATGCCGGGGTCTCCTCCTTCTCCAACTGCTGGGCGCGCGCCACCTCGTCGTGGAGGAGCGTCCAGATCTCATGGCGGTAGCGGGCGAACTCCGGGCTGGAGCGCAGGTCCTCGCCCTGGGCGCCGGCGCCCAGGCCGGCGCCGGTCCCCCGGGCGCCCAGGGAGACCGGGACCACCTCCTTGACCCGGCCCGGGCGGGAGGTGATGACGGCCACCCGCTGCCCGAGGTACACGGCCTCCTCGATGCCGTGCGTGATGAACACGACGGTCTTGCCGGTGCGCTGCCAGATCCGGCGCAGTTCGTCCTGGAGCGACTCCCGGGTCTGGGCGTCGAGCGCGGCGAACGGCTCGTCCATCAGCAGCACGTCCGGGTCGTACGCCAGCGAGCGGGCGATGGCGACCCGCTGCCGCATTCCGCCGGACAGCTCGTGCGGGTGGCGGTCCTCGAAGCCGGAGAGGCCGACGAGGTCCAGGAACTCCCGCGCCCGGTCCGCCCGTTCCCTTCGCGGGACGCCCGTCGCCTCCAGCCCGAACTCGACGTTGCCGAGCGCGGACCGCCAGGGCAGCAGCGCGTACTGCTGGAAGACGATGCCGCGGTCCAGGCCGGGCCCGGTGACGGGGGTGCCGTCGAGCAGGATCCGGCCCGACGTGGGCCGGGTGAGGCCGCCGAGAAGGTCGAGGAGGGTGGACTTGCCGCAGCCGCTGGGGCCGACGACCACCAGGAACTCGCCCGACTCGATCTCCAGGTCGATGCCGTCGAGTGCGGTGAACTCCTCGGTCCGGTCCTTCGTCGGGAAGGTCTTCGTCACGGAGTCGAACACGATCTTCGCCATGGCGGCCGCTCAGCCCTTTCCGTATCCGTTGAACTCGTTGGTGTAGAGATCGCCGGGCTTCAGCTGCCCCTTCTTGATCTCGCCGCGCCCGCCGAGCCAGTCGAGCCAGAGCTGGAACTCCTTGTCGGCGATCCGGCCGCCGGGCTCGGCGACCCCGTACGAGCGCCAGTACTGGAGGGTCGAGGTGTCCTCGTTGCGGCCGCGCTTCTTGATGATCTCCGTCATCCGGGCGATGACCTCCTCGCGCGGGGTGGTGCGGGACCACTCGATGGCCTTGGCCACGCCGGTGGTGAAGGTCCGGACGGTGTCGGGGTTCTCCTTGATGAAGCGCCGGGTCATCACGTACGAGCCGGCGCTGAACGCGCCCAGCAGCTCGAAGTCCTTGAACAGCGGGCGTATCCCGCCGGACGCCAGGGCCTTGTCGCGCAGGACGCCGCTGAGCACGCCGACCTCGATCTGCTTCTGCCGCAGGGCCTGTTCGGTGTTGACGGGCGGGACGACGAGGGGCTCGACCTTGCCCGCGTCCGCCTTGGAGAAACCGTCCCGCTCCAGGTAGATGTCGAGCAGGGCCTGGGCATGGGCGCCCAGGGTGTTCATGCCGACCTTCTTGCCGATGAGGTCGCGGGCGGACCGGATCGGGCTGTCCTCCAGGACGTAGTAGCCGAGGTAGGTGTCCTTGTCGGAGCCGTAGTAGGAGACGACGGCCTGGATCTGGGCCTTGCTCGCGGCCAGCTTGACGATCGCACCGTTGAAGGCGCCGCCGAAGTGGGTCTGGCCCGTGGCGGCGGACTGGATGTCCTGCGGACCGCTGATGGTGTTGCCGACCCAGTCGAGGGTGAGGCCGCCGAGGTATCCGAGGTCGGCGGCCAGCTCGGGGAGCGTGACCGCGCCGACCGCGCCCTGGTACTTCAGGGTCGTGACCTGCTTGCCGGACCCGCCGGAGCCGCCGGTGGCGGTGGCCGTGCCGCAGCTCACCGCGGCCGCCGAGATGCCGAGCAGGGCCAGGAACTGGCGTCGGGAGGTGGAGGTGGAGGCGAGGGCTGCGGGCATGGGGTTCCTTGTCCGGGATGCGGTGGGTGGGCCGGGGCCGCTGTTACGGGGCGGTGGTGGCGAGGGCGGAGGAGGGGGCGGGCGAGGAGGTGGTGGGAGAGGCAGCGGAGGGGGTGGCGGAGGTGGTGGCGGCAGGGACGGCCCCGTGGTGCAGGGCCTCGGCGAACTCGTCGACGGCCTGGAAGAGGTCGAGTTCCGCCTCGGGCCGCAGCCGGTCGGGGCCGGATCCGCGCTCGACGGAGGAGTCCAGGACGAACCGTCCGGCGGTGACGTGCCGGGCGCCGAGGGCGGCGAGCACCGGGCGCAGGGCGTAGTCGAGGGTCAGGACGTGGGCGAGGCTGCCGCCGGTGGCGATCGGCAGGACCGTTTTGCCGGCCAGCCCGTCCTGCGGGAGCAGATCGAGGAACGCCTTGAGCAGCCCGGTGTACGCGGCCTTGTAGACCGGGGTCGCGACGATGATCCCGTCGGCCGCGGCGACGGCTTCGAGGGCCCGGCGGATCTCCGGCTCGCCGCGGCGGGCGGACAGGAGATCGGCGGCGGGCAGCTCACGGACGGCGAGGTGGGCGGTGTCGAACCCGGCGTGGGCGAGGCGGCGCAGCACGTGGTCGGCGACGACGGCGGTACGGGAGTGCGGGGAGGGGCTGCCGGAGAGGGCGAGCAGGGTGGGCACGGGGCCTCCTTGGCCAAAGTGGCGGACGGGGCGGGTGAGGCGGGGCGGCTGGGGTCGCAGGGGACAGGGATCAGGGGTCAGTGGTCAGGAGCCGGCGGAGGCACCGGACGGGATGCCGAACGACGGGTCGGGGACGGTTTCCGGGGTGATCAGCCGGGACGGGACGCCGTCCGGGCCGACGGGCACGTCGCCGTCCACCGTCACGCGGCGCAGGGTCCGCTCGTGCGCGTCCGAGTCGTCGACGCCGTAGTGCTGGGTGGCCCGGTTGTCCCAGATCGCGACGTCACCGGCCCGCCACTGCCAGCGGACGGTGTTCTCGGGGCTCTCGATGTGCGCCTGGAAGAGGTCGAGGAGGGCGCGCGAGTCCCGGCCCGTGAGGCCCTTGATCCGCTGGACGAAGTTGCCGAGGAGCAGGGTGCGTTCGCCGGTCTCCGGGTGGACGCGCACGACGGGGTGCTCGGTGAGGAACGCGGTGGAGGTGAACACCTCGCGGTACTGGGCGAGGGCCTCGGAGAGGGCGTCGGGCTTGAGGGCGGCGTAGTCGTACTCGTTGGAGTGCAGGGCGCGCAGGCTGTCGGCGAGGGCGCGCAGCGGGGCGGGGAGGTGGGCGTAGGCGGTGGCGGTGTTGGCCCAGAGGGTGTTGCCGCCGTACGGGGGGATGGTGACGGCGCGGAGGATGGAGAAGGCGGGGTACGCGGGGACGAAGGTGACGTCGGTGTGCCACTGGTTGGCGCGGGCGCCGTGGTGGGAGTCGATGCCGAGGGCGTAACGGCCGTCGGCGGAGGGCACGGTGGGGTGGGCGACGGGCGTCCCGAGCAGGTGGGCGAAGGCCTCGTGGGAGGCCTCGTCGAGGTGGCCCTGGTCGCGGAAGAAGACGACCTTGTGGGCGAGGAGCGCGGCCCTGATCTCCCCGACGACCTCCTCGGGAAGCTCGGCGCCGAGCTGCACTCCCTCGATCTCGGCGCCGATCCGGCCGCCGATCCGGGTGACGACGGTCTGCTGGGTACGGGCGACGGTGCTCATGAAGACTCCTTCGGATTGCCGGGTGGAGCGGAAGGAACGGGCGTACGGGGCCCTGCCCGGGCCGGCCGGTTACGGGTGATCCGGCCCGGGCCGGATCGGCCGGTTACGGGTGACCGGCCGGCCGGAGGCAGGTGGCTGCGGCGGCATCGGCCGCTCGGCCCCTGACCGGATGGCGGGGTGGCCGAGGACCGGTGGGCCCTGGCCAGTCAGGCCGCAGGCCCACCGGACGGGCCTCACGGCAGCCGAGGGGACGGAGCCGGACGACGGCGGAGGGAACGGGGCCGGACGGGCCGGACAGGCCGGAGGACGGTGGTCCGGGGCCTGGCCGGTGGGCCGGTGGGCCGGTGAGCCGCTCCTGGCCGGGCCGGTGGGCCTGGGCCGGGTGGGGCGGGGTCAACGGCGAGAGGGCAGGGGCGGCTGAGGGCCGGGGCGGTCCCGGGGCGGGTGACCGGTGACCGGTTCGGCGGCGGGCCGAACGGTCAGCGGTTCCTGGCCGGGGCGGCGGCGGTCAGGCGCGGCGCGGGGCCGGACAGCGGCCCGGACACGAACCCGGCGCGGTACAGGAGCCGGGGGTGTGGAGCCGCGGGGCGGAAAGCTCGAACGCGGACATGGCTCGGAGCCTGTCAGCGGCTCCGGCACGGGTCAAGCCCCGCCCGGCGCGCCGGAGGGGGCTCCGCCCGCGGCCCGGGTCCGGCCTGCCGCACCGGCCCTGACCTGGTAACTCGACGGCCACGACACGCGCCCCGGGACGCCTCCGAACGGCTGAAAACCGTGGCTGGATTTCATACCTCTGCAATGCGACCGCCACGCGCCCGTCGACACCGCCGTCCGTCGCGTGCCGCCGCGTGCCGCCCGCCGCCGGATCAGGGGGTGCGCAGGGGTGTCGCCCCGCCCGGACATGTGCCCGGGCCGGAGGCCGCCGTACGCAATGCGCTCTTTCGTGGGGGATCCCCTCTCACATGAGAGGGGGAGATCACATCCGGTGGTTATAGTCGTTCACAAGGTGACCCCCCTAGCATTCGAGCCATGACGGTCCTGCCTGATGACGGGCTCTCCTTGGCCGCCGAGTTCCCTGACGCGACGCATGAGCAGTGGCAGCGCCTGGTAGAGGGCGTTCTACGCAAGTCCGGCAAGGACGTATCCGGCGAAGCCGCAGAAGACGCGTTGTCCACGAAGCTCCAGGACGGGCTCACCACCCGCCCTCTGTACACCGCGCCCGAAACGCCCGACGACATCGGGTTCCCCGGGTTCGCGCCGTTCGTACGAGGGGGCAGCGCCGCCGGTGGTGCGGCCGCCGGCTGGGACGTGCGTCAGCGGCACCTCGGCAGCGACCCCGTACGGGTCAACGAAGCCGTGCTGACCGACCTGGAGAACGGGGTCACCTCCCTCTGGCTGTCCCTGGGCGGCCCCGGCGGGCTCCCGGTCGACGCGCTCCCGCGCGCCCTCGACGGCGTCTACCTCGACCTGGCACCCGTCTCCCTGGACGCCGGAGCGGCGTACGCCGACGCCGCCCGTGCCCTGCTGCGCCTGTACGCCGAGCGCGGGGTGGCCCCGGAGGCCGCGCGGGCGAGCCTCGGCGCCGACCCGCTGGGCCACGAGGCCCGTACGGGTGAAGTCCTGGACCTGGCCGACGCCGTCGGGCTCGCCCGCGAGGCGGCCGCGCACTGGCCCGGTGTCCGCGCCCTCTCCGTCGACGCGCTGCCGTACCACGAGGCCGGCGGATCGGCCGCCGAGGAGCTCGGCCTGTCGCTGGCCACGGGCGTCGCCTACCTCCGCGCCCTCACCGAAGCGAACGGCGACGGTGACGGTGGCCTCGGCGTCGAAGCCGCCCTCGGCCAGCTGGAGTTCCGCTACGCCGCGACCGCCGACCAGTTCCTCACCATCGCGAAGTTCCGCGCCGCGCGCCGTCTGTGGGCCCGGATCGCGCAGGCCTGCGGGGCTCCGGACGCCGGCGCGCAGCGCCAGCACGCCGTCACCTCGCCGGTGATGATGACCCGCCGCGACCCGTGGGTGAACATGCTCCGCACCACCGTCGCCTCCATGGCGGCGGGCGTCGGCGGCGCCGACTCGGTCACCGTGCTGCCGTTCGACCACGAGCTGGGGCTGCCCGACGCCTTCGCCCGCCGCATCGCCCGCAACACCTCCACCATCCTGCTGGAGGAGTCGCACCTGGCCCGCGTGATCGACCCGGCCGGCGGCTCGTACTACGTCGAGCGGCTCACCGACGAACTCGCGCACGCCGCCTGGGAGTTCTTCCAGACTGTCGAGAAGGCGGGCGGCCTCGCCGCCGCCCTGCGCTCCGGTCTGGTCGCCGAACGCCTCGCCGCGACCTGGGCCGAGCGCTCCAAGCAGCTCGCCAGGCGCCGCGAACCCATCACGGGCGTCAGCGAGTTCCCGCTGCTGTCGGAGAGGCCCGTGGAGCGCGAGCCCGCCCCCGCGGGACCCTCCGGCGGGCTGCCCCGCGTACGGCGCGACGAGGCGTACGAGGCGCTGCGCGCCCGCAGCGACGCGCACCTGGCCGCGACCGGCAGCCGACCGCGGATCTTCCTCGCCGCGCTGGGCCCGGCGGCGGCGCACACCGCGCGCGCCACGTTCACCGCGAACCTGTTCCAGGCGGGCGGCGTCGAGCCGGTCCACGACCCGGTGTCGGTGAATGCGGCGACGGCCGCCGAGGCCTACGCCGCGAGCGGCGCGGACGGCATGGCCGTGCTGTGCTCCAGCGACGCGCTGTACGAGGAGCAGGCCGAGGCGGTGGCCGCGGCCCTGCGCGCGGCCGGCGCGACCACGGTGTTCCTCGCGGGCAAGCCCGGCACGTCGGCCGGCGCCGTGGACGAGTACGTCTTCGCCGGCTGCGACGCGGTCGCCGTGCTGTCCTCCGTACTCGACCGGATGGGAGTGGCGTCTTGAGCGACGGCACCGCGATCCCCGATTTCTCCGCCCTCGCGCTGGGCGGCAGCACCTCCGCGGCCGGGTCCGAGGACCAGTGGCGCGCGGCGGTGAAGGAGTCCACCGGGACAGCCGCCGGGGACCTGCTGTGGGAGACGCCCGAGGGCATCGGCGTGAAGCCGCTGTACACGGGCCGCGACCTGGAGGGCCTGGACTTCCTGCGGACGTACCCGGGCGTGGCCCCGTACCTGCGCGGCCCGTACCCGACGATGTACGTCAACCAGCCCTGGACGATCCGCCAGTACGCGGGCTTCTCCACGGCCGAGGAGTCGAACGCCTTCTACCGCCGCAATCTCGCGGCCGGGCAGAAGGGCCTGTCGATCGCCTTCGACCTGCCCACGCACCGCGGTTACGACAGCGACCACCCGCGCGTCACGGGCGACGTCGGCATGGCGGGCGTGGCGATCGACTCGATCTACGACATGCGGCAGCTGTTCGACGGCATTCCGCTGGACAAGATGACGGTGTCGATGACGATGAACGGCGCGGTGCTGCCGGTCCTCGCCCTCTACATCGTGGCGGCGGAGGAGCAGGGCGTCTCCCCCGACAAGCTCGCCGGGACCATCCAGAACGACATCCTCAAGGAGTTCATGGTCCGCAACACCTACATCTATCCGCCGAAGCCCTCGATGCGGATCATCTCGGACATCTTCTCGTTCACCTCGCAGAAGATGCCGCGGTACAACTCCATCTCGATCTCGGGCTACCACATCCAGGAAGCCGGGGCCACGGCCGACCTGGAGCTCGCGTACACCCTCGCCGACGGCGTGGAGTACCTGCGCGCGGGGCAGGCCGTGGGGCTGAACGTGGACGCGTTCGCGCCGCGCCTGTCGTTCTTCTGGGCCATCGGCATGAACTTCTTCATGGAGGTGGCGAAGCTGCGCGCCGCCCGGCTGCTGTGGGCGCGGCTCGTCAAGCAGTTCGACCCGCAGAACGCCAAGTCGCTTTCCCTGCGCACGCATTCGCAGACCTCCGGCTGGTCGCTGACCGCGCAGGACGTCTTCAACAACGTGACGCGTACGTGCATCGAGGCGATGGCGGCGACCCAGGGACACACGCAGTCGCTGCACACCAACGCCCTCGACGAGGCGCTCGCGCTGCCGACGGACTTCTCGGCGCGCATCGCCCGCAACACCCAGCTGCTGCTCCAGCAGGAGTCGGGGACCTGCCGGTCGATCGACCCGTGGGGCGGCAGCGCGTACGTCGAGAAGCTGACGTACGACCTGGCGCGCCGGGCCTGGCAGCACATCCAGGAGGTCGAGGCGGCCGGCGGCATGGCGCAGGCCATCGACGCCGGCATTCCGAAGCTGCGCGTGGAGGAGGCCGCCGCCCGTACGCAGGCGCGGATCGACTCGGGGCGCCAGCCGGTGATCGGCGTGAACAAGTACCGCGTGGAGAACGACGAGCAGATCGACGTCCTCAAGGTCGACAACTCCTCGGTGCGCGCCCAGCAGATCGAGAAGCTGCGGCGACTGCGCGAGGAGCGCGACGAGGCGCTCACGCAGGACGCGCTGCGGGCGCTGACGAACGCGGCGGAGCGCGGCGCGGGCCAGGGCCTGGAGGGCAACCTCCTCGCGCTGGCGGTGGACGCGGCGCGGGCCAAGGCGACCGTGGGTGAGATCTCGGACGCACTGGAGAAGGTGTACGGGCGGCACGCGAGCCAGATCCGTACGATCTCGGGTGTGTACCGCACCGAGGCAGGCGAGTCCCCGAACGTGGAGCGCACCCGTGCGCTGGTCGACCGGTTCGAGGAGGCGGAGGGCCGCCGTCCGCGCGTTCTGGTCGCCAAGATGGGCCAGGACGGCCACGACCGCGGCCAGAAGGTGATCGCGACCGCCTTCGCAGACCTGGGCTTCGACGTGGACGTCGGCCCGCTGTTCCAGACCCCGGCGGAGGTGGCCCGCCAGGCCGTCGAGGCGGACGTCCACGTGGTGGGCGTGTCGTCGCTGGCGGCCGGCCACCTGACCCTCGTACCGGCGCTGCGCGAGCAGCTGGCGGAGGAGGGGCGCGAGGACATCATGATCGTGGTGGGCGGGGTGATCCCGCCGGCCGACGTGCCGACGCTGCTGGAGATGGGCGCTGCGGCGGTGTTCCCGCCCGGCACGGTGATCCCGGACGCGGCCCACGACCTGGTGACGCGGCTGGCCGCGGATCTGGGCCACGAGCTGTAGGCGCGGCCGATGCCTCCGAAGATCGACATCGAGGCCTACGCGAAGGGAGTGCTCGACGGGAAGCGCGCGTTCATCGCGCGCGCGATCACGCTCGTCGAGTCCACCCTGCCCGCTCACCGGGCGCTCGCCCAGGGCCTGTTGACGGAGCTGCTGCCGCATGCGGGGCGGGCCCGGCGGATCGGGATCAGCGGTGTGCCGGGCGTGGGGAAGTCCACGTTCATCGACGCGTTCGGGACGATGCTGACCGGACTGGGCCACCGGGTCGCGGTCCTGGCCGTGGACCCGTCCTCGACGCGTACGGGCGGCTCGATCCTGGGTGACAAGACCCGGATGGAACGCCTGGCGGTCGATCCCTCGGCCTTCGTCCGGCCGTCCCCCTCGGCGGGGACGCTGGGCGGGGTCGCCAAGGCCACCCGGGAGTCGATGATCGTCATGGAGGCGGCGGGCTACGACGTGGTCCTCGTCGAGACGGTCGGCGTGGGCCAGTCGGAGACGACGGTGGCCGGCATGGTCGACTCCTTCCTCCTCCTCTCGCTGGCCCGTACGGGGGATCAGCTGCAGGGCATCAAGAAGGGCGTCCTGGAGCTGGCGGACGTCCTGGCGGTGAACAAGGCGGACGGCCCGCACGAGCGCGACGCGAGGGCGGCGGCGCGGGAGCTGTCGGGGGCGCTGCGGCTGATGCACCCCGCCGATGCGGCGTGGACGCCGCCCGTACTCACCTGCAGCGCACGGGAGTCGGCGGGCCTGGACGAGGTGTGGAACCGCCTCGAACAGCACCGCACGCTGCTGGACGCGGGCGGCCGGCTGGCCGCGAAGCGCGCCGAGCAGCAGGTGGAGTGGACGTGGTCGATGGTCCGCGAGGAGCTGCTGGAGCGGCTGCGCGCCGACCCGTCGGTCCGGGACCTGGCCCCCTCCCTGGAGTCCGCGGTCCGCGCGGGCACCATCACCCCCACCTCGGCGGCGGACCGCATCCTGGCGGCGTTCTCCAACTGACCTCACCGACCTCACGCACGAGGCCGCACCCACGGGTGCGGCCTCGTGCGCGTCCCGGCGCCGGGGGCGGGACCCGGGGGGTGGGTCCGCCGCTGGGTCAGGCCTGGACCAGAGCCGCGTCCTGGGTGCCCAGCGCGCGGGCCAGGACGCGGGCCTGCTCCGCCGGGTCCGCGGCGGCCAGCAGGGCCGAGAGGACCGCGATGCGGGCCTGGCCGGCGCGGAGCGTGCCCGTCGGGACGGCGCCCGCTGCGACCAGGTCCACGGCCCCGCCGTGCGTGTAGATCTCGGTGACCGGGCCGGCCGGGACCCGCGTGGTCAGGGCGACCAGCACGCCCCGCCCGATGGCCTCCTTGACCGCGGCCACGATCTCCGGCGTGGCGTTGCCCGCCCCGGTGCCGATCAGGACGATGCCCCGCGCCCCGGCGGCGACCGCGGCGTTCAGGAGCACCGGGTCGCCGTCGGCGTGGTGCATCACCATGTCGACGCGCGGCGGCAGTTCGGGCATCGCGGGCAGCGGCAGCGGCTCGGGACGCAGCGGGGTGCGCAGCATGGTCACCTTGCCGAAGCCGATCTTCCCGAGCAGCTCCTTCGAGGGGTCGGCGAACGCGTCCAGCGCCACCGCCTGGGTCTTGACCGTGCCGCGGGCCGCGTGCACCCGTCCGGCGAAGGAGATCAGCACGCCGAGCCCGCGGGTGTTCGCGGCGGTGAGGAGGGCGTCGTACAGGTTGGCCGGGCCGTCCCCGTCGGCGGTGCCCATGGGGCGCTGCGCGCCGGTGAAGACGACGGTGCGCGGGTCGTGGTGGTGCAGGTCGACGAGGAAGGCCGACTCCTCCAGGGTGTCGGTGCCGTGCGTGACGACGACGCCGTCGACGTCCGGATCGGCGAGCACCTCGTGCACGGTCCGCAGCAGGGTGAGCTGGTGGGCCGTGGTGAGCCGGGGGCTGTTCACGCTGAACAGGTCCACCACCTCGACGGTGATGTCCTCGGGCAGCGGCGCGGTGGCCATGACCTCGCGCCCGTCGGCGTCGGCCGCGAAGCCGGAGCCCTGCCAGCGGCTGGCTATCGTGCCGCCCGTGCTGATGACGACGATCCGTCCCATGACCACCCCTTCTCACGTACGGGTGATACCTCGTACAGACGTTCAGAAATGCCGTAGCGAGCAATGATAGTGAGATCCCCGCGCAATGGGATTGCCACTTTCAGCCTGCCTGTTCACAATCGCTACGCGATAATTGCGTCATGGACGCCATTGACCGTGAAATCTTGCGCGAGCTCCAGGCCGACGGCCGCCTCAGCAACCAGGAGCTGGCCCAGCGTGTCGGCTTGACCCCGTCCCCCTGCATGCGCAGGGTGCGCCAGCTCGAAGAGGAGGGGGTGATCCAGGGCTACCGTGCGGTGATCGCACCCGAGGCGGTCGACCGCGGCTTCGAGGTGCTGGTCTCGGTCGAGGTGCGCCGCGACCGCGACGCCGTAGAGGCCTTCGAGGCGGCCCTGCACGACATTCCCGACGTCATCGAGGCGTACCGGCTCTTCGGCAGCCCCGGCTGCCTGCTGCGGATCGCCGTCGCGGACCTGCGCGCGTACGAGCGCCTGTGGATCGAGAAGCTGACCGCGCTCTCCGGGGTCACGGAGGTCAACTCGCAGATCATCATGAAAAGGATCAAGGAACCGCGGGGCCTGCCCGTCTGAGCTCGCGTCTCGCGCTCCGGGCGCACATTGACCGATGGCGACTTTTAGGTGAGCCTTACCTTGCTTTTGGGGCCACAGGTGCGGCCCCGTCCTCGTCGTCCCCGGAGCCCTCCCATGCTGTCGTCCGTCGCCCCGGCCCCAGTCGCCGCCCCGTCGCCCGGCCACACCCCGGCCGCGCGGCCCGTCCGCCTGTACGACTCCTGGTGGACCGTGGCCGCGGCGGGTCTCTTCGCGGCGCTCGCCCTGACGGCCGCCCTCTGGCTCTCCGCCCACGTCCGCACGGACGCCTCGCTGCACACGGCGGCGCTCTTCGTCCACCTCGCGTCCCTCGTCCTGGGCTTCGGCGCCGTCCTGTCCGCCGACTACTACGGCGTCCTGTGGGCCACCCGGCGGTGCTCGCTCGAAGAAGTGCTCGGCGCCGCCTCCCGGCTGCACGTGCCGATCTGGGCCGGCCTCGGCGGACTCGTCGCGAGCGGGATGATGCTGCACCCCGACCTCGGCTCGAAACTGACGCTGACCAAGCTGGCGCTCGTCCTCGCGCTGACCCTCAACGGCCTCCAGGCCGGGCTGCTGGGCCGCAGGCTCGCGGACGCCACGGGGCCGGTCGGCCGCGGGATGCTGGCCTGGGGCGGGGCCACCGCCGCCGTGTCGCAGGCGTGCTGGTGGGGCGCCGTCGCGATCGGCTTCCTCAACTCCAACGGCTGACGGCGCACACCGGCTCCGCCGTCAGCGCGGCGCGACCAGCGGCCCGAGCCGCGTACCGCGCAGCCTCTCCACGACGGGTGCGCCGCGCCGGGCCAGCAGGGTCAGGGGCCAGGCGACCGCGGCGCCGACCAGGACGCCGAGCACGACGTCGTGGGGGTAGTGGGCACCGACCCACACCCGGGAGAACGCCATCAGCAGCGCGGCCGGGCCGGCGAGCGCGCCCAGACGCCGGTCGGTGAGCCACAGCGCCGTGGCCGCCGCGGCCGCGATGGCGGCGTGGTTGCTGGGGAAGGACCAGTCGCCCGGCGGCGGGCAGGCCTCCAGGGTGAGGGCGTGCAGGGTCCGGCAGGGCCGCTGTTCCCGGATCAGCGACTTGAGCAGGGTGTCCGCGAGGAAGGCCGTCACGACGACGGCGGGCGCGGCCAGCGCCATGGCCGTCCGCCCGGGCCGGCCGGGGCGGGGCCGCGCCCGCCACCAGGCCGCCGCCATGAGCAGCCCGAAGAGCGCAAGGCCGTACGTGGACCAGCCCGACACCAGCGCGTCCAGCCAGCCCGGGGCGCGCCCGGCGAGAGCAGTGATGCGGGTGTACAGGGGACCGTCGACGGACGGCCCGTCCAGGGCGGTCACGGCCGCGGGGCCGGAGGGGGCCATCATGTACTGCTCCCATCGTGCAAGTGGGCGGGACGACCCGATCGACTACAGTCCTGTAGACGGTCTACACACTGTAGACGATGACGTGCGGAGGAGCGTTCCCATGGGTGACCCGAACGCCGAACGGCTCCCCTCCGGCGGGCTGGAGGCGAGCGTGCTCGCGGCCCTGTGGGCGGCCGGCGGCCCGCTCACCCCCGGGCAGGTGCAGGAGGCCCTGGGCACCTCGCACGCCCGGACGACCGTGACGACGATCCTGTCCCGCCTGTACGAGAAGGGCACCGTCACCCGCACCCGCTCCGGCCGCGGCTACGCCTACCTCCCGGCCGAGGACGCCTCGGGCCTGACCGCCCGCCGCATGCACTCGGAGCTCGAGCGCAACGAGGACCGCGGCGCCGTCCTGTCCCGCTTCGTCTCGCAGCTCAGCGACGAGGACGAGCGGACCCTGCGCTCCCTCCTCGAAGGCGGCGACCGGTGATCGTCATGGTGTGGCTGCCGCTGCTCGTGCCGTTCCTGGCCGGGCCCGCGGGCCGGCGCCTCGTCTCCTGCCTGCCCCCGCGGCAGGCCGCCTGGCTGCTGGCCGTCACGGCCGCGGGCCTCGCGGCGGGCAGCACCGCGGCGCTCACGCTGCTCGTCGTGCCCGGCGCCACCCACCTGCCCGCCGTCGCCGCACTCGGCCGGCTCCTGACCCCGCTCTCCACGGGCTCGGCCGACGCCGTCGTTGCGGTCGCGGTCGCCGCCCTGGCCCTCCTGCTGCTCTGCGCCGCCCTGTTCGTACGGGGCCTGCGCCGGCGGTGGACCCAGCTGGGACGGGCGAAGCGGCTGGGGGCCCGCGCCGACGGCGAACTCCTCGTACTGGCCGACGAGTTCCCCGACGCGTACGCACTGCCCGGCCGGCCGGGCCGGATCGTGGTGACGGCGGGCATGCTGCGCGCCCTGTCGGCCGCCGAACGCGAGGCGCTCTTCGCGCACGAGCGCGCCCATCTGCGGGGCCGCCATCACCTGTTCACCGCGGTGACGGAGCTGTCCGCCCTGTGCCACCCCGCCCTCGGCGCGCTGCGCGAGCCGCTCGCGTACGCGCTGGAGCGCTGCGCCGACGAGGCCGCGGCGCACGCCGTCGGGGACCGGCGCCTCACGGCTCAGGCGATCGGCAGGGCGGCGCTCGCGGCCCGCGGCGCCGCACGCCGCCCGGACCTGGCCCTGGCCGCGACGGCGGGCCCGGTCCCCCGCCGCGTGGCGGCCCTCCTGGCACCCGCCACCCCGACGCCCCGCACCCTGCCGAACCCGGGCATCGCCATCGCGGCAGCCCTCCTGACCTGCCTGACCCTCTCGACGGCATCGGACCTGGAGGCCGCAACGGACCTCCACACGAACATCGAGGTCGCCCAGGGCGAACTCCGCTCCCCCTGACGCCCCCCAAGCACCGACCCGGTCGCGCCCACAGACACAACCGACCGGGCCAACCCACCGAACGCTCCGAACCGAAGCCCCGGCTCAGACGTCGTCGCGCACCGGCTCCAGGATCGCCACGCACTCCACGTGGCGGGTCCCAGGGAACAGGTGAGGGAATACACGTGGAAAGAAGTGGACCCACCCCGCCAGGTCCGACGGATCCCCGGGCAACGGGTAGTAATACGCAGACCGCGCCTTCGCCCCCAGGATGACCGGCGGCTCGGACAACGGCGTACGCCGCGCACGGTCATCCGCCATCGCCCGCACATCCTCCGCGCCGAGCACGAATGCCAGCGTCACTGCTTCCTCGACGCGGCGTCGGCGCGAACTCCGGTCGCCTGTGGCGGCCAGGCGGCGGGAGGCTCTGCTGACCTGGGGCCATTCCTGTTGCGTTTGATAGTTTGAGGTCGGCTCCTGGGGTCTCACTGCTTGCAGATGCTGACCCCATGCATGTGCTTGGAGTGGCTGCATGCTCTATGTTGCACAGGCAAAACACGGGGGAGATGACGGACGCCGGATGGCACGTGACTATGACAGTCAGCTGCTGGAGTCGGTGGCGGTACGCCGCCGCAGGATGAGGGATGCGCTGCTGTTCGGTGCGCAGCGGGCGCGGCGCACGGCGGACGAGCGGCTCGGGAAGATGTTCGCGGGCATCGCCATCGCGGCCGTTCTGTGTGCGGGTTGTGTCGGGTGGTCCTTCATCCACACGACGCTTGCGAAGCAAAAGGCTGAGCAGCAGAAACAGCAACAACAGCAGGGCCAGGTGCAGCCTTACCCGCAGCCGCTGAAGCCGTCCGATCCGGCCAAGGCGCCGGGTCCGTCCGCGTCGACACAGTCCGAGAAGCCGTCGAAGTCGCCGTCGCAACCCTCGCACGTGACGAAGTCGCCCAAGCCAACCAAGTCGTAGAAGCAGGGCCCGAAAGGTCAGAACGCCCCGATGATAGGTTCCCCCAAGTGGTGAGCACAGCAACGACTTCCCGGGCGCAACTGAGCCGGGTGACTCTGGTCGGCGAGCGTCGCCGGGCCGACATGGTCCTCCCCTCCGACATGCCGATCGGGCAACTACTGCCGGACATCCTGCTGTTGCTCGACGACCGGGCCGCCTCGCGCCCGATGACGCGTCAGCTGATGACGTCCGACGGTTCTGCGCTGCCGCACGACAGCACGCTGGAGTCGGCCGGGATAGCAGACGGTGCCGTGCTGCGGCTCGTAAGGATCCACGCGGCGCCGCCCGCACCCGTCGTCCACGACGTCACCGACCTGGTGGCCGACGACCTCGATCTCCAGGCCTGGCGCTGGCGTCCCGCCGCCCGCAGGGGCAGCGCCGGCGTCGCGACCGTCTCCTTCGCCGTGACCGCCGCGCTGCTCGCCCGGCGCGAGTTCTCCCTCGAGGCCCTGGCCGGGGCCCTGCTGCCCGTCACGCTCGTACTGCTCGCTGTCGGTGCGCTCGTCACCCGGATCGGACGGGGCAACCGGGGCCTGGCCACCGCGCTGCTGCTGGCCTCCGGCGGGCTGGGCATCCTCACCGCGTGGACCGCCGCCGACGCCCATGAGTGGTCGGGGATCGTGCGGCTCGCCGCCGTCGCGGGCTCCCTGGTCCTGACGCTGGTCATGCTCGGCTACTTCTCTCCCCTGGGCCGCGGCGGTCTCATCGGTGCCGTGGCCGTCGCCGCCATCACCGCCGTGTGGGAGGCGGTCGCCGCGCTCCAGGGTGAACCGGCGCGGCTAGGCGCCGTCATGGCCCTGGTCTCCGTGGTGCTGCTCGGTGTACTGCCGCGGCTGGCCCTGATGGCCTCCGGGCTCACCGCGCTCGACGACCGCCGCTCGGGCGGAGCCTCGGTCAGCCGTCACGAGGTCGGCAACGCCCTCGCCGCCACACACCGCGGCCTCGCTCTCGCGACCATCGCGATCGGGGCCTCGGCCGCCGCTGCGGGCTGGTTGCTCACCCTGGCCGCGGAGCCCAGCGTGTGGACCGTTGCACTGCCATCGCTCGTCGCCGTCGTCATGCTGTCGCGTGCGCGGGCCTTCCCGCTGGTCGCCGAGGTCGTCGCGCTGCTCGCTGCGGCGGGCGTCCTCGTCGTGCGTCTCGTCGTCCTGTGGATCCAGCACGACGGGGGCGCTGCCGCGCTGGCGGTGCTGTGCGGGGCCGCCCTGCTGCCGCTGCTCGCGCTCGCGGTGCAGCCGCCCGAGCACCTGCAGGTCCGGCTGCGGCGTACGGCGGACCTCGTCGAGTCTGTCGGCATGGTGGGGCTCTTCCCGCTGGCGGTCGGGGTGTTCGGCGTGTACGGGCAGCTGCTCAACAAGTTCTGAGTCAAGGCGCAGGCCGGGCGCTCCGGGCGGGGCAGCAGGTCGGAAGAAGAGGGGCAATGGCAGAGACGCCGAGCGCGGACAACTGGCAGGGCGATGTCCTGCGGGACCTGAGGGCTACCGCCCACCCCCCGGCGCAGCCTGCCGAGGGGCCCGGCCAGGAGGAGGGCCCCGCCTGGGGCGCGTCGGCGCCCGGCGGCCGGGACACCGCCGCCCGGGCCTCCGGCCCCGGGAACCCGTACGCACCGCAATCCGGCCCAGGGGGACAGCAGGCCCCCGTTTCCGGCCCGCCCCAGCGGTACCCGCAGCCCGGCGTCGGCGAGGCCCATGCCGGTGCTGGCACCGGTGCCGGTGCCGGTGGTCACGGCTACCCGTCCTCGGTGCAGCACGGCCATGCCCCTGGCCAGAGGGGTCCGCATCCCGGTCCCGGGCAGCAAACGCAGGCTCCCGGCCAGGGTGACCCCGGCGCCGAGGCGTACGGCTACCCGTCCCCCGGTCAGCAGGCGGCGGCCCGGCAGCCCGGCCCCGGGCACCAGGCCCCCCAGGCCCCGTATCCCCGGGCCCAGAAGCCGCACCCCCAGACCCCGCACCTCGAGCCCCACTCCACCCGGACCCCCGATTCCCATCCCGCGATGGACCACAAGGTCGCCGCCGCCGCCCGCAAGGGCCTCCGCCGCGGCGAACCCTTCACGGTCCGTGCCGCCCGCACGCTCTGGCGAACCGTTTCCTCATCCGCGTCCCGCGAGGTCGCCGAGGCCACCCGCACCGCGGAACTGCTCCAGCAGCCCGTCACGACCGGCCGCCAGATAGCCGTCACCTCCATCCGTGGCGGCGCGGGCAAGTCCACCGTCGCGGCCCTGCTCGGCACCACGTACGCCCACTACCGCCAGGACCCCGTCCTCTTCGTAGAGGCCGACCCGGCCCTCGGCTCGCTGCCGATCCGGCTCGGTGCCAAGATGCTGCGCTGGACCACCGGCGACGTCGCCGACATCGTCAAGCCGCAGATGTCGCTCCTCGACGTCACCGGCTACCTCGTCCAGCTCCGTGACAACGCCTGGCTGCTGCCCGGCAGTCAGGGCCAGATCGGCGCCATGCTCGACACCCGCTCCTACGAGCGGGCCATGGTCGCGTTGCGCCGCTACTTCGGCGTCACTGTCGTCGACTGCGAGACTCTGCCCGCTGAAGTCGCCCGCGTCGCGCTCTCCGCCTCCCAGGCCCGCGTCCTGGCCACCCCCGCCACCCTCGACGGCGTCGCCAGCACCCATGCGGTGCTCCAGTGGATGCAGGGCCTGCCCCCGCACCTGATCGCCGGCACAGTCGTCGTCCTCACCGAGCAGTCGCCCCACCCGGGCCTCGACCTCGAGGAGGCGGCCACCGCCCTGCGGTCCACCGGCACGAGCGTGCACGTACTCCCGTACGACCGCCACCTGGCAGGCGGCGGCGTCATCCGCACCGACCTGCTCGCCCACTCCACGAGGACGACGGCCGCCCGGCTCGCCGCGGACGTCTTCCAGCTCTCCCAGAAGCGCCATTGACGATGAGTACCCGACTGATCCACCGTCCTGCCCGGACGGTCATGCCCCCGGCCGCCACCGAAGCACGGACCATCGAGGCCCCGCCCAACCTCCCCGAGGGGAAGGCGGGCAACATCGCCATGTCGCTGCTGCCCGTGGCCGGTGTCATGTCGTCCGTCGTGATGATGACCGTGGTCCGCAACAGCCAGTTCGCAGCCCTCGGCGCGCTCATCCTCGTCGTCACCGTCATCGGCTCCCTCACGCTCGTCTTCTCCCAGCGCGGCAAAGCCCAGCGCACCCGCCGCACCCAGCGCGAGGCCTACCTCTCCTACTTGGAGGATCTGCGCGAGGAACTCGCCGCCGAGGAACGGGAACGGGGCGAGCGCGCCGGTGTGCTCAACCCGCCGCCGTACGCCCTGTACGACATCGTGCGCGACCCGGCCCGGCTGTGGGAGCGGCGTCGGGCCGACGGCGACTTCCTGCGGGTGCGCGTCGGCACCGGCGAGATGCCCGTACGCGATCTGAAGATCGGTCAGCAGGGCTCCTCCATACTGACCCCGCCGGACCGCTTCATGCTCAACGAGGCGTCGGCGCTGACCGCCCGCTTCCGTACCGGCACCGAGCTCCCGCTGACCGTCCCGCTCGACCGCGTCGGCAACATCAGCGTCGTCGGCCCCCGCGAGGACTGCCTGCGCGTCGCCCGCGCCCTGCTCGTGCAGACCGCCGCCCTCCACGCCCCCGACGACGTGGCCATCGCGCTGGCCGTGCCCGGCGACCGGCTCGCCGACTGGGACTGGGCCAAGTGGATGCCGCACCTGCTCGACACCGAGCAGCTCGACGGGCCCGTCGCCGCCCGCCGGATCGCCCCCTCCGCGGCCCAGCTCGCTCGCAGGCTCGGACCCGAACTGCGCCGCCGCGCCTCCTACGCGGCCGAGGTGCGCCGCGGGCTGTCCGGCAAGGACGCCCTGACCATGACGTCCCGGCTGCTCGTCGTCGCCGACGGGCACGGCGAGGACGCCGTCGAACTGCCCCGCCCCGACGAGGCAGTGGGCCTGCGCGACATGGCCGTCACCGTCCTGCACCTTCTCGAACAGCGCATCCAGGAGCCCGGCCACGTGGGCGTACGGATCACCGTCGACAGCGACCAGGTGCTCATCGAGGACCTGCGCGAGCCCGACCCGATCAGCGCCCACGGCACGGTCGACGAGGTCGGCATCCCCTTCGCCGAGGGCCTCGCCCGGATGCTCGCCCCGCTGCGGCTGTCCGCCGAGTCCCTCATCGACGCCCCGCTGTCCGGGCCCGTCGACTTCGCCGATCTGCTGGGCATCGACGACGTGGCCCGCCTCGCCCTTGCGAGCCTGTGGGCGCCACGGGGTGAACGTGCCTTCCTGCGCGTCCCAATCGGCATCAGCGACTCCCGCGAGCCGGTCCTGCTCGACCTGAAGGAGTCCTCCGAGCTCGGCATGGGCCCGCACGGCCTGTGCGTCGGCGCCACCGGTTCCGGTAAGTCCGAGCTGCTGCGCACCCTCGTGCTCGCTCTGGTGGCGACCCACCCGCCGGAGGACCTCTCGCTGGTCCTCGTCGACTACAAGGGCGGTGCGACCTTCGCTCCGTTCGCGGACCTGCCGCACGTCGCCGGAGTCATCACCAACCTGGAGAACCAGGCCGGTCTCGTCGAGCGCGTCCACGCCTCCCTCGCAGGCGAGGTCAAGCGCCGCCAACAGGTCCTCAAGGACGCCGGCAACATCGCCGACATCGGCGACTACGCGGCCCTGCGCGCCGACCGGCGGCCCGACCTGGAGCCGCTGCCCCACCTGTTCGTCGTCATCGATGAGTTCGGCGAGCTCCTCACCGCCAAGCCCGACTTCATCGACCTGTTCCTGTCGATCGGGCGAATCGGCCGCTCCATCGGCGTGCACCTGCTGCTGTCCAGCCAGCGCATCGAGGGCGGCAAGCTGAAGGGCCTGGACACCTACCTCTCCTACCGGCTGGGCCTGCGCACCTTCTCCGCCGACGAGTCCCGCACCGTCCTGGACACCACGGACGCCTTCCACCTTCCGCCGCTGCCCGGCTTCGGCTACCTCAAGGTCGACACCAGCCACTACGAGCGCTTCAAGGCGAGTTACGTCTCCGGCGCGTATCGGGGCCCGGTCCAGCGCGCCGAGGACGAGATCAGCGGACCGCTCGCCCTGGAGTACGAGGCCTTCAACACCCTGTCCAAGTCAGACGGTCAGACCCCTCAGGAGACGGCCGCACGGCGCCGCGAGACCGGGCCGACAGAGCTGGGCGTCATCGTCGGGCAGCTGGCGCACGCCGCGGCGCCGGTTCGCCGGATCTGGCTGCCGCCGCTGCCCGATGCGATCCCACTCGACACCGTCGCCGGCCCGCTCGACGTCGGCCCGCGCGGAATGCAGCTGGCCAGGCGGCGCGGCCGGCTGATGGTTCCGCTGGGCCTGCTCGACGACCCGACGAAGCAGTGGCAGGGCGAGTGGTACCTCGATCTCACCGTGGCAGGCGGCCACGTCGCCGTCATCGGCGGACCACAGTCGGGCAAGACGACCCTGCTCCGCACCCTCGTTCTCTCGCTCGCGCTGACCCACACCCCGCAGGAAGTGGGCGTCTACGGTCTCGACCTGGTCGGCGGCGGCCTCCAGGCCCTGGCCGGGCTGCCGCACGTCGGCGGAATCGCCGGCCGTGCGGACCGCGAGCGCGCAGCCCGCACGGTGGAAGAAGTGCGGAACACGCTCGCCGCCCGCGAAGCGCTCTTCCGCGACCACGGCATCGACTCCGTCGAGCAGCTGCGCACCCTGCACGCGGCGGGCAGACTGCCCCAGCTCGCCTCCGCCGAGATCGTCCTCGTCATCGACGGCTTCGGCGCGCTCCGCGACGACTTCGAGGAACTCGACGACGCCATCGTCGACATCCTCAAGCGCGGCAGCGGCTACGGCATCCACGTCGTCGCGGCCATGCTCCGCTGGAACGACGTCCGCATCGCCACCCAGTCGAACTTCGGCACGCGGGTGGAACTGCGGCTCAACGACCCCGGTGAGTCCAGCATCGACCGCAAGCTCGCCGAGACCCTGTCGGCCGACGAGCCGGGGCGTGTCCTGACCGACGGCAAACTGTTCGCGCAGGTCGCCCTGCCCCGTACGGACGGGCTGGCCGACACCTCCGAGCTCGGCGCGGTCCTGGAGCGCACCGCCCGAACGGTGCGCGCTACGTGGACCGGGGAGACCGCCCAGCCGGTCCGAGTGCTGCCGCACGTCCTGGAGCCGCACCTGCTGCCCGGGCCGGCCACCGAGCCCAAGCGGGTGCCGATCGGCCTGGACCAGGCGGCGCTGGCGCCCGTACTGCTCGACCTGTTCGAACATGACCAGCATCTGCTGGTCATGGGCGACAGCGAGTGCGGCAAGACGAACCTGCTGAAGACGATCGCCGGCGGACTCATCGAGCGGTACGACGAGGACGAGCTGGTCTTCGCCATCATGGACCCGCGGCGCTGCCTGCGCGGCGCGATCCCGGAGGCGTTCAACGGCGGCTACGCCTACAACGCCAGAATGTGCGCGGGACTGGCCGCGGGCATCGCCACCGAGCTGGAGCGGCGACTGCCCGACGACAGCGCCTCCCTGGAGGACCTGGAGCCCGGAAGCTGGGGAGGCGGGCCGCGGATCGTGGTCCTCGTCGACGACTACGACGTGCTCACCACCGCCGGGCAGTCGCCGCTCGCCACGTTCGTCCCGTACATCCCGTCGGCGGTCGACATCGGACTGCACTTCGTCCTGACCCGACGCGTCGCCGGTGCCTCACGCGGCATGTACGAGCCCCTGGTGCAGGGGTTGCGGGAGTCCGGGGCATCGGCCGTGCTGATGGCGGGCGACCGCAGCGAAGGCCAGCTGTTCCCCGGCGTGTACGCCTCCCAACAGCCAGCCGGGCGTGGCGTGTTCATCCGAAGGGGCCAGCCGAACCGCCTGATCCAGACCGTCTACACCCCTGAGTAACGACACAGCGAAGGACTGTACGACCACATGACCAAGGACGTCATAGCCCTCACCCAGCGGATGCCCGACCCCTGGGCCGTGCTCGCGGGCCTCCTCTCGGGGGGCCCCGACAAGCTGGTGGACACGACGGGCGAGGGGGCGGTCGTACAGCTCTGCGACGAGCACGGCCGACCGCTGGTCTCCGTCGAGGCACCGCTGCTGATGCAGGTCGAGGGAGAGGCCGAACGGCTCCTCGGCGCGACGCCGCCGCGCGTCCCTTTCTGGTGGACCGAGGCCCGCGCCACCACCGGCGTCCCCGAGGCCGAACGGCTCGCGGGGACCTTCGCGGCCCGTCTCGCGGCCCTGTCGGGCGGGACCGCATGGCCGCCGGAAGCCACGCGCTCGCTGGGAGTGGTGCAGCCCGACGGGGTCAGCGTCGCGGCCACGCCTGCCGCGGCGCAGCCCGCCGTCGACGTGCTGACCGGCAGTGTCGCCGTCGTCATCATGGACCGTCCGGTCGTCGCGATGACGGCCTGGCTCTCCGATGCCTTCCGGGCCGCCGCCGCGGTCGAGCGCGGCCTGCAGATCGTCACCCCGCCCGGGACGAAGCTCTCCCCGGCGGTGTTGGCGAACATGTCGGGCTGGCCGTCGCGGTGGGTCGTGCAGGACGAGCGGGACGGCTACTACGACGGCATATCGGGCGCGGTGCTGCGGTGGCAGGAGGGCATGTTCGCCACCGTGGTCCCCGCCGACGCGACCGAGGACGACCCGCGCACGCCGGTGGCGGCCTCATACCAGGAGGTCACGAGCACGGGCGAACGGCAGCTGGCCGTCACCTTCCGCACGATCCACCCCGCGGACGAACGCCTCGTCCTCGGTGGGGCCCTGGAGGCCGTGTGGCGCGAACTGACCGGCGAGGCCCCGGCGGGCTGGGGGACCGCCGAACCGGCCAATCTGCCCTGGTCGCCGGGCCGGTTGACCGATGTAGCGTTCGCGCGCGCCCCCGAGCCGACCTGGTTCGTGGTGGTCGGCAGCCCGGACCGGCCCGGGCTCGCCACCGTTCGGATCAGCCGTACGAAGGCGGGCGTCGAGGAGACCGTGACGCTCGCGTTCGGCTACGGCGCGGACGAGGAAGTGCCGTTGGACGCCGTGCAGCGGACTGCCGAGGCACTCGTCACCCGACACCACCTCCAGTCGATGCTCGTACAACTCCGCAAAGCACGCCGCGACCTGCTGGTGCCGCCGCGGTTCGAAGGCCCTGGGGTGCCGCTGGCCTTCGCGCTCGGCGCGGAGGAGGTCCGGAAAATGCCGGACGACCGTGCGCTGCGCACGCCACTGTCCGAGCCACCTGTCAGGCTGGGGCCGAAGGCGCGACCCGCGTACTACTACCCGCTGCCCGGGAATCCTTCGGACCTGGCCGGATGGGCCGACTTCGAGCGGTTGATGCGGCACCTGAAGGGCGCATGACCTACCGATTGTCATGTGTTTGTCACAACTTGCGCTCCATACCCGGCCACAGTGACGCAAGTTGATAGGAATGGGCATACTTTTGATCATTCGAGTGTGAGGGGGAGTGGGATGAAGTTCGACATGGGGACGCAGGTTCTGACGAGCCTGATGTCCAAGTCACGGAACTCGAGCACGGACCTGGGGACGCTGATCCAGCAGCTGATCAATGCAGCGCACCCGCTCGAGGGCAAGTTCAACGGCCAGGGCAAGGTGGCGTTCGACTCGTTCAAGACGCGTGCGGACGGGATCACGAAGGAACTGAACGCGTCGCTGGCGGCCATCCTGGGCGGCCAGTCGGGCATGGAGAAGGCCTTCTCGTCGGGCGACCAGGAACAGGGCGACAACGCGAAGCAGCAGATGTCGTCTGCGAACTTCGACGCCGCCCGTTTCCGCGGCCGCTGACGCCGAGGAACAAGTCCGGTTCAGAACTTACCTTTTCTCACGGGGAGCGTGATCGCGGTGGCTGGTGGCCAGGACCGTCGTTCGTACGACATCGGCGCGTCGACCGAGGCGCAGGGCAACATCCAGGCGGTGATCGACCAGCTGGAGTTGGTCATCACCGCGCGTGATGGGCAGGTGAAGGCCGCCATGGCGGACTTCAAGGCGGACGGCGTGGACGGCGAGTACCACGCCAAGGAGCAGCGCTGGAAGAACGCGTCGGAAGAAGTGAAGAACATCATCCGGCTGCTTCGGTCGACGCTGGACAAGAACGACGGCACGGCCCGGCAGACGCTGGCGCGCGCGAAGGCCGCAGTGGACGGCATCGGCTGAACAAGCCATGAGCGAACAGTTGGGTACCGGGGGGACGTAGATGACGGCGTGGGATATCAAGCCTCAGGGCGTGCAAGGGCAGTTGAAGACCGTCGGGGGTAACGCCGGCGAGCTGCAGAAGGCCTTGGACGCCCTGATCGCCGCGATGGCTCAGGCGGCTCAGGCGGCGGGGACGGCGGTGCCCGGCTCGACGTCGGGGATGAGTCCGCAAGGCCCCTTGGCCCCCGGCGCGGCCCCGGCCCCCGGCCAGGCTTTCCTGTCGTCGAAGAAGGCCATGGGCCCCGTGGCAGCCGCTCTGGGCCAGTACCTGGAACAGCGCAAGCCGGAGTTCACGTCGATGTACGAGCGGATCGAGGCCTGCATCCTGGGCGCGGCGAAGGCGACGAACGAGTACCTCGAAGGAGACCTCGAGCACGCCAAGGCGGCGCAGGACGCGGCCAGGGCCGTCAACCTGCAGGCCCTGCGAGAACAGCCGGGAGGTGCGAAGTGAACAGCAACGCGCCGGTCGACCCGGCCGAGGTGCCCGTCTTCACCGGCGACTTCGCGGAGCTGGGCAAACAGATCAAGGCGATCTCGTCGGGCGGGGCCGCCGTCTCCACGAAGACGAGTGACGTCCACACGAGCTTCGGCGGACTGCAGGCCTTCTACCAGGCCCCCGAGGCCGACCAGCTGTTCGCCACGACCAAGCCCGTCGCAGACCTGGGACTGAAACTCAGCACGGACATGTGCACCATTGCCGGCGCGCTGGGCACCTACGCCCGCGACGCCGAGCCCTTGGCGAGGCGGCTGGACAGCCTGAAGAAGGAAGCGGAATCGTTTCGCTCCAAGGTCGCAGGCGACGAGAAGTGGAACGAAGACGGTGATCTGACCGACCAGAACCTCGAACGCCGCAACAAGATCGCCGAGGTCTGGGCCCAGTTCCAGGATGTGGAGACGGCCGCTCACGCCAAGATCGTCGCTCTCGTGGGCGGGCACGCACTCATCAAGGACGACGGCTCCCACGCCGCCGGCATGTACGGCTACGACGCCGAAGCACTCAAGCAGTCCAAATCCCTGCCATGGGGCGACGCGGTGGAGGAATCCGTTCCCGCCTGGCAGGTATGGGAACACGCCTGGGACTTCGGCAAGGGCTTCGTCGTCGACGGCATAGGCGGCACCCTCGCAGGACTCGGCGGCCTGGTCGGCTATGACGGATGGGACACGTTCAAGGCCTCGTGGACGGGGCTGGCCAAACTCTCCACCGCTACGGCGATCACCTCGATCCCGGGTGTGGGCCCGCTCTTCTTCGCCGTACCGGACGACAAGCTGCCCTCGTGGCTGCGCGAATCGCGCACGGCGATGAAGGAGACCGGCAAGGCACTTCTGGCCTGGGACCAGTGGGGCTCGAACCCCTCCCGCGCTGCGGGCGCGGTCACCTTCAACGTGATCACCACCATCTGCACGGGCGGCACGGGCGCCGAGGTGTCCGGGGCGGGCAAGGCAGGCGCAGTTGCCAAGGCGCTGTCGGTCGCCGGCAAGACGGGCAAGATCGTCGACCCGATGACGTACGTCTTCAAGGGTGCGGGCGCCAGCATCTCCAAAATCAGCGACGTGATGGCCGGCCTGAAGAACATGGGCAAGTTCGAGACCCCGAACATCAACGTGGACGGCGCGATAGCCCTCCCGGACGGCGCAAAGATGCTCCCGGACGGCGCGATCCACCTCCCGTCCGGAACCGCGGTCCCCGACGGAGCGGTCAAGCTCCCGGACGGCAACATCAAACTCCCCGACGGCACTACGACGTTCCCGCCGGGCACCGTGAAGCTGCCCAAGAACGGCGCGGCGCAGTTCATGGACCCCGAAGGCAACATCTACGACGCCGACGGCACGCTCAAGCAGAATGTCAAGGACGCACCGACGGGCAAGCCGAACGCGGGCGCGGACACCCCCCGGGTCGACGCCCCGAAGACGGACGCACCGGCCACGGCGAAGGTCCCTGACCGCGTCCTGGCCGGCGTAGGCGGCCGCGCCGACGACATGACCCGGATCGGCTCGGACATCTCCGACCCGCTCCACCCGGCCGACCACACCCCGCGTGGCCGCCCAGACACCACCCCGGGCGGCCACGCGGGCAACAGCATGCCCACCAGCCACCTGAACAACACCCCGCGCGGCGGCCACAGCGACGGCCCGCCCACGGGCGGCGGCCACTCGGACACCCCGTCGACGACGAGCCACACCAACGGCCATGGCGGCACGGGCCACACCGGCGGCCCATCTACAGGCGGCGGCCACCACAAGCCCCCGTCCACCGGCGGCAGCCACCTCCCGGAAGCCCCGGACGCAGGCAGCCTGGACGACGCGGCCCACGGCGCGGACGACGCTGCCCACCCGGCAGCCGAACGAGATGCGGCCGATCACGACCCCGGCTCGCACCACGACAACGGACAACCGCGTCGCGAGCTCATGCCCGGCACAGCGGAACGCACTCTCCGCGAGATGCGGGCCATGCGCCATGGGCGGGCACGATACAAGGGCGCCGAGGACTACCTTCGCGACATGATGGGCGGGGCACCCGAGCAGCACTATCCTGTGCCGAAGAATGACCACGCCTACCACCCTGTGGAGACGCCGGGTGGGCGCCACGTCGACGTCCCGGTTCACATGTCGGACGGCCGCACACTGGCCGTCGAGGTCAAGCACTACCTTGAGTGGCGAACGATTACGCTCAAGGATGGTTCTACGCGCACCGTAAAGGGGGAAGTGCCACTCAGCGATGGAATCAAGCAACAGATCAACAAGGATCTTGCGCTGCGCCGTGCGGATCCGAAATTTGATCCGCGCTGGGTCTTCTTGCATGCACCCCCGTCGCAGGCCCTGAGGAACTATCTCACCCAGGCTCGCGTTATCTTCGTCGAGTACGGGCCCGCCCCCAAGAAGTAGAAGGCCAACGGAAGGCTTAAGGCGTGACCAAGGCAAGTGAACCGGATCTTCAGGGATGGATCGAAGAGGGGCGCCGGAACATCGTTGACGTCGCTGACATGCTCGGGGTCGCGCCTGAGATCTACACCCGTGACCCAATAAGCCTCATTCCCGCTCTCCAGGACTACGTCTCACGTGCCCCACTGAGTGAATTCGAGCAGGCGGACTGGATCACGCTACACAGCGATCTGATGTCCTACGTCGCCGATTACCTGATTCAGAAGCACGGAGCGCAGTGGAATGTTGCGCACGACCCCAGCGCGCCCCGTGGATACCGCTATGTGATCGCTGCGACGGGGCGGGACGGCATCACTCGTCGAATCGACCCTGCCGATGTAGTGAGGAAGGAATTCGCCAGTCTCCCGATCGAGATTCCCCGGATGCTGGCCAGTGCGGAACTCACCCTGCGTTTGACGTCGCAGGTCGACGACGGCGAATGACGTATTTTACCGCCCTTGGGTAGGACTGGCCGCCCAGGGCGGCCTTGCGCAAGGTGCGCCACCAGGCTTCCTGGAGGTTGAGCCAGCACGCGCCGACGGGGATGAAGACGTGCTTGACCCTGGGATGGCCCTCGAGCCAGGTGCCCTTCGAGACGGTCGAGCTGGAACTGGCCGAGGGCAGCCAGCTGGTCCTCTACAGCGACGGCCAACGTCGAGGACCGGCACAGGGACATCGACACCGGCCTGGACCAGCTCCGTACCGTCCTGGCCTGCGCCGGCCGGCCACGTCGTCGCTCGGGCGGGTGGGCAGCAGGGCGTCGAGGACCGCCTCGCAGGTGTCCTTCAGGGCCGTTCTCCTCGTCGCCCAGCTCACCGCACGCTGAGGACCCGCTACACCTCCGAGGGCGAGATCATCTGGACCGAACAGCCACTGCCCTGACGATAGCCGCCCCACCTTGGCGTCCATGATCCAGCCGTGATCCACGGCCCCTGGACCCGCTTCCAAGGCCCCGCCATCCACGTCGACTTCCCTCCCGCACGGAAGGCCCGGCGACTGTATGCAACGGGACCCCCTACGGCCTTGGTTTGCCTTCCCCGCCACGTAGTGACGACAGGACCAGGCGCCCGTACCGGGTGGTGAGTACTGCCGCTGTGACGGCAATCGAGAGGGCGAGCGCGATGTACAGGTGTGCCACGGAATGGTCGTCGAGGACCTGCAGGATGCCGAGCGCCGTACCGAGAGGCAGGCCGAGAATGGTCAGGACGCCCAGCGCTCCGCTGATTTGCTGGCTCTCCTGCGTCTGCACGAGCCTGCTGTAGTCGGCTGCTTCGGCGAGGATCTCGTTGAATCTTACGGGCAGCCGGTGCTGGTTCTGGAAGGCGAGCAGCAGATCGTTCGCCGTGCCGTGCGCGGTGAGGTGCTGCCGCCAGTAGGTGCTGCGGAAGACCGCGATGCTCCTCTCCAATGCCGAGAGGCGACGTGCCGGCCGGGGTGAGACGAATATCTCGGAGAGCTCGTCGGTGAGCTCGTCGACGTGATCGCGTTGCAAAGCCCCTAGGAGCAGAGCGTCGAGATAGACGGTACGGAAGTGCAGCGCACCGTAGGTGAAGAAGTCACCCTCCCCTGTGTCTGTCCGGTGGCCGAGGAAAGCGGTCCCTTGACGCAGTACCAAGGCGCTCCAGTCCGCCGAGATCCTGACGGTGTCCTTGAGCTGCTCACCAGCGGTCTCCGGCGGCAGGGGGAAGTCCTCCGGAGTGGAGCGTGACGCCAACTGCCACAGCCAACGGTCCGCGGTGGCGGGCAGTTCACCTTCGAGGCTGGCGCGAAGGGCCGGGGTGTGCTGCCCCGCAGGGCTCAAGAAGGCGATGGTGTAGGGCCGGGCGTCGAAGGACGGCGCGTCGGCCGCGCGAAGGCCGGCGACCCCGTCGAGCAACCGGGCCGGGTCGAACGGTCCGGAAAGCGGTGCGTCGGCTTCACGCGGCAGCCGCCCGGCCAGGGCCCGCACCACGGGCAGCAGGGGCCTTTCCACCGTGAAGTGCAGCACGGCGAGCGCGTGTTGGGGCTTGCGGGCCGTGGCCGCGCGGAGCAGTTCCATTCCGAGCAGACGCATGCCGTCGTGCTTGACGTCGAGCGGCAGGTGCCAGCGGCAGGGTCTTCCCGGCGCCCCGTACAGCGCACGGGCGGAAGCGGGAGTGAAGTACGTCGACCGGATCCGGGCGTCGGTGCGGCGGTTGCCCATTTCGAAGGGGAAGGGCCCTTCGGACCACTCGGGGACGCGCAACAGCCGTACAGGCAGCACGACGGTCAGCTCCTGGCGCGCTCCTGTGACGTCGTCGAGCGGCGGAACGGCGGCGGTCATCGGCGGTGCTCGGCAGCGCCGGCGTCCTGGACGATGAAGACAGGACGGGTCACCATCCCGCCCTCGTCGCACTGGGCCGTCCGCTCCTCGCAGCGCGCTCGCGCATCGCCGTGCTCCACGATTCTCCTCGTATGTCCCTCGGTCGTCCCCAGCTGACGCCGGTCCCGCCGCACAGCTACGGCGCAACAGCCGGAACGCAGGGTATCGCGGACCCCTGCGAAGCGGCGGCGAACGGCGTCCCGCCGCCGTCGGACGGCATACTCGGATAGCCTCTGCACCGTGCTTTCACGTGAACTCCAGAGCAAGATCGACCGGTTGTGGGACGCTTTCTGGTCGGGCGGTTTGTCGAATCCGCTGGAGATCCTGGAACAGATCACGTACCTGCTGTTCATACGGATGCTCGACGTCCGGCGACGGGACGCCGCTTCCGCCAGCGCACCGGTCGACTCCGTGAGTACGCCGCTGCTGAACGAACGGCTACGCTGGTCACGCCTGTTGGACGAGGCGCCGCAACACATGTTCGCCACGGTCCGCGACGAGATTTTCCCCTTGCTCCGCACCTACGGCAACGACAACCCGGAGTTCCTCGGGCACTTCGCTGACGCGCGCTTCAGCATCCCCACACCTGGATTGCTCGCTAAGGTTGTCGACACGCTTGAGGGCGTACCCCTCGACGCTGTGGGCATCAGCGGCGACGTGTACGAGTACATGCTGGGCAAAGTCGCGAAAGTGGGGCACAGTGGGCAATTCTGGACACCGCGGCACATCGTCCAGCTCATGGTGGAAATGACGGCTCCCCAGCCCGGAGAAGCCATCTGCGACCCCGCATGCGGGGGTGCCGGATTCCTCGTCGCGGCAGCGGAGTACGTCAACCGGAACCGGCCCGAGACACCAGAGGGACCAGCCCGGCACGAGCAGACCGGCGAAACCACGTTCCGCGGCTTCGACTTCGACACCACGATGCTGCGAATCGGCTCGATGAACATGTGGCTCCACGGGGTACAGAGCCCAAACATCCGCTATCGCGATTCGCTCGCGCAGAACACGGTCGAGGACAGCGGGCGGTACTCGCTGGTCCTCACCAACCCACCCTTCGCAGGCAGCCTCGACTACGACGCCACTGCTGACGATCTCCAGCGAGTCATCCAGACGAAGAAGACCGAGTTGCTGTTCGTGGCCCTGGTGCTGCAACTGCTCAAACCCGGCGGACGGGCGGCGGTCATCATCCCGGACGGTGTTCTCTTCGGGTCAACCAAGGCCCACAAAGAACTGCGAAGAATCCTTGTCGAGGATCACCAAATCGATGCCTTGGTGAAACTTCCGAGCGGTGTGTTCAGGCCCTACGCAGGTGTGTCCACGTCGATCCTCTTCCTGACGAAGAACAGCGGCAGGGGCACGGACAGCGTCTGGTTCTACGACGTCACGGCGGACGGGCGGAGTCTCGATGACCGGCGCACACCGCTCCTCTCCCCGGAGAAGCTCGGCCCGACCCCGAGCGAAAGGCTTGATCGCTCCGAGCACGCCAAGAACAACCTTCCCAACGTAGTGAGCCGCTGGCTGCTGCGCCACACGAGCGAACGCGGCCGTAGGCCAAACGAACAGAGCTTTCTAGTTTCGAAGAAGGAGATCGCCAAGAGTGGCTACAACCTTTCCCTGAACTACTACAGGCAGGCCCATGAGACGAAGGAGCTGGCTCGAGAAAGTGTGCGGCTGGGGGACTTCGCCGAAATCTACGGCGGTTCGGTCGCGGCAAGGGAGACGGGTCCAGCAGCGCCCTCGGGCGACCCGGACGTGCGGAGAAGAGTGCTGCAACCATCCCTGCTGGCCTCCCATCTGTGCCCCGTCGAGACCCTTCCGGTGCGCAAGGACCGGCGCGAGCCCCGGTGGAGGCTACGAGAAGGCGACATAGTCGGTCGCGACCTGGCGAACGTACGGCACTGGACGATTCTCCCCGCGGACTTTGAGGGCGTGCAGCCCGGCCAGGGCCTGATCGTCATTAGGCCCCTGGAACATCCAGTCCCTTCCGAATATCTCGCCACCTATCTTTCGAGCCCTCAAGCAGAGCAGCAGATTAAGCTTTACGGTGTCATACCTCGCATCAGGCGCGCTGACCTCGCCGATATTCGTGTCCCGATATGTGAAGGAGACTTCGAGGAAGTTCGTACATCCATCGCACGACTCGCAGAGGGGCAGGTCGAGTCGGAAAAGATCCGGGACCAGCTTCACGAAGCCCGGCTGCGTATCTTCGAGAAGGGGTCGAGCAGCGAGCGTCGCGCGAGACTCGACGAAGCGGCGGAACTGAGTTCGCTGATCGCCCAGAATCTCCGAAAGCAGAGCGAGCCATACAGGATCTTCCAGGAGACGTATCCTTATGGAATTGCTCGGGCCGTGCGGAAGTTCCGGCACAGCACGTCGCCCGCAGAGAAGCATGAGGCTGCCCTCCAGTGCGTGGAGTCGCTCATCCTTTCCCTCGGTATCGTCGCCCATGCCATTGCCGCGAACCGGGGGCGACAGGATCTGCCCGCGATCGTTCAGTGGAAGCAGGGCGTGGGAGGCGGGGGTGTGGCACTGGGGCACTGGGTAGAGGTCATTCGAGCCGTAGGAGCAGACGCCAAGGAAATCGGCGATCCCGCGTCTGGGCTGACTGAGGCCACAACCCAGAAGAAAGGGAAAAAGGGATTGATGGCGGATCTCTCCGCTCTTGTGACCCTGAGGAACAAGATCAGGCACGGTGCGGGGCCGCGAACGCGGGCGGAATTCGACAGGAGCCTGGAAAAACTGGAGCGACTGATGTTCAGCAGTTTGTCCTGGTGTACATTCTTGGCGCGAGCCCGGTGGGTGCACATGGACAGGCTTCGTTGGCTTCCTGAAGTGGGAAAGTTCGAAGTCTCGGGCCTCGTACTCATGGGCGATCACCCCGATTTCGAGCCCATCACTTTCCAGACCGACGTCCCCTTGGTCGATGGCGGCCTCTACATGCTGACGCCGCAGGACGAGCCGGTACAGCTCTCACCCTTCTGCCTGCTCGAGGACTGTCCCACCTGCCTGTCCCCCGAACTCTATTACCCGGACCGGCTCACCGCCTCCACGGCCCTGCTGAAAAGCCTTGACCGGGGACATGAGCTGGAAAGCGACACCGTATACGCCTCGCTGCAGCCATGGACACAAGCATGAACAAGGTGAAATTGACTGTCCACAGCTCTGGGTGGCGCCGCAAGTACGTGGATGCGATGTTCTCGAACGCAGTCCACCTCCGGTGCCAGCGCTGGGACCTCGCGATCGAGGACAACACCATGGTTCAGCGGCTGGTGGCCACGGTTGCCCAGCTGCCGCGCCAAGCCGATATGGCGAGGCTGCGAAGCGCGGTGCTTGGAGGCATCGACCCGAGCGATGTCGACACCATGGAACAGGCGACGAACGCCCTATCAGAGTCCGAACGCCTGGCCATCCAGGTGGGATCTCTCGCCGCGGCGGCAGCCCAACTCCGCATCGTGGAGGAAGGCTCGGCAATCGAGCCGGGCGTCCACTTGCTCAACGCCCACACAGGAAAAGGACAGCGCAGTTCGACTGGGTATTCGTGCCCGGCTTCGAGGACTGGCACATCCCAGATGGTCGGGCCGACACCGCCGAGCAACTGGCAGAAGAGCTCCGGGTCGTCCTCGTCATGGTCTCCAGGGCACGCCATGGCATCGTCATCACCCGCGCGCGGCCCCTCATCTCCAAGGCAGGCAACCCCTACGCCACGCGCGAGAGCCAGTGGTGGCCCATGATCGTCGAGGCATGCCCAATGAACGCCAACACCCTCGCCCAGCACATCTCCGAACTGGTATCCCAAGGTGCCCCTCGGGATGAGTCCGTGTCCGCACCGCCGCAAGAGTCAGAACAGGTACGAACCGAGGTCGCGGAGGATTCGGTGGCCACTGGCACAGTAGGCCTGATCCCTTCGCGCTTCGTCGACATCCCGCCGCGAGTAGCACGAGGACCGGCAACTGCAGCAGGTTGCACGGGCAGCACCGCACGGGGCAGGGCCCGGACCGCGAGGCGCAGTCCGGGCCGTGCTGCCGTATCGGGGCTCTGCTGCCGTGCCGTATACGGCCGGTCCAGCTCAGCGCTCGGCGCAGGTGGGCGCGACCTACTAGGTCCGGGCTCGGGCAGCAGGGCCATGGTTCCTTGGCCTCACTCCCGCAGAGGTGTGGTCTGCTGGGGCGGGACATGCGGGATATGCGTGCTGCCGCATCTAAGAATCCACCTGCTGATCGACCGCTGCTTCGTAGAAGGCATCCGCGAGTGCGACGATGATCGCGTTGATAGCCGGTCCGTCGGTGAAGAAGTAGTCAGCCATCGTGTTGTGGGCGTCCTGGTTGTCTGCAACCGCCTCCGTAACGGCTGCCTGGAAGTCCTGCGACTCCACGAACTGCTTCTTTGAGTTCACCTTGGTCTGCTTTACCAGGTTCGGGTCGGCGAGCAACCGCTGGACGAGGCCCTGCACGAACTCCCTGATCTGGTACTCGGCGAACGACTCGGCGCCGAAGAGGTCGTTCATCTTGTCTATGACGACCTGGAGGGCGACGTACTTCGGGTCCTTCTTCGTTCCCGTGCCGGCGGCGCTGATGCCCTTCAGCTGCCCGTCACCCACGAGCGAGATGTCGACCGGGATCGCCTTGTTGTGCTTGACCCCGACCAGCACCACGTCGGAGAGGTCGACGTCGGCCGCCCAAGCGGACTCGGCGATGACCTTCTCCAGCAGGCGCAGGAAGATCGAGAGCATCTCCATGTAGGGGTCGCCGTAGTCGACGATCTGGGACATGAAGTCATAGAGGCGTACGTAGGTGGAGACGTCCTTGCGGAACAGGTCGAGCGCCTGGAGCGTGACCTTGTCCTCTTCCTCGATCGCCCGCGCGTAGCGGCGCCGGAAGTCGTGCTGCGCCGGGCTGATCGCCGCCGAGAGGGCGTTGTTGCCCTTCCGCGTCACCCACAGTTCGGCGACCTTGCGGACGTCGTCCTCGGTGTAGATTCCGGCCTGGGCGAGCTTGTTCGCCAGGTGGACGACGACGTACGGGTCGGTCTCGGTCTCCAGGGTGGCGTTCTTGAAGTACGGCTCGAAGGCCGCCTTGATGTCCTCGGGCTTGTTGGCGAAATCGATGACGAACGTCTTACGCTTCTGCTCCCCACCCGCGGTGCGGTGGGTGCGGTTGAGCCGCGAGAGCGTCTGCACCGCGGCGACCCCCGACAGCTTCTTGTCGACGTACATCGCCGAGAGTAAGGGCTGGTCGAAGCCGGTCTGGAACTTGTTGGCGACCAGCATGATCTTGTACGTATCACCCTTGAACGCGGCCGCCAGATCAGCCCCGGCACCGGGGTTCATGTTGGCCTCGGTGAACTCGTCATCCTTCGACGGCTGCGGGCCCCAGTCGCTGTGCCAGGTCTCGTCCTCGGCCATCGTCACCCCGGCAGAGAAAGCGATCAGGGTGCGGTAGTTGTACGATGCGTCCTCGGCGCTGCGCCTGGCGATGTAAGCGTCGATGGCCCGCTTGTACTTCACCGCGGACTTGCGCGAGTCGGTCACCACCATCGCCTTCGCCTTGCCTTCGAGGAGGTAGGCGACGTTGGAGTGGAAGTGCTCGACGATGATCCGCACCTTCTGGCTGATGTTCGTCGGGTGGAGTTGCACCCACCGCATCAGGCCCTTGCGGGCGGCGCCCTCCTCTACCTCCCCTCCGTCACCGCTCTCGGCCCTGCCGGCGATCTTCAACGCGGTGTCGTAGTGCTGGTAGCCCTTGAGGACGTCGAGGATGTAGCCCTCCTCGATCGCCTGCTTCATCGAGTACAGGTGGAACTCGCGCGGCTTACCGTCGGGGCCCTTACGGCCGAACAGCTCGAGGGTCTTGTTCTTCGGCGTCGCGGTGAACGCGAAGTACGAGATGTTCTCCGATTCGGCCCGCTCGGTCATCTCCGAGGCCAGCACCGACTCCACATCGACATCCCCGCCCTCCTCGATCTCCTTGAGCTCCTCGGCCGTCAGTACCTGCTTCAGCTTCGAGGAGATCTGCCCCGACTGAGAGGAGTGCGCCTCATCAGCGATCACGGCGAATCGCTTGCCCTTCAGGCTGGCGTCGGTCCGGATCTCTTCCAGCGCGTGCGGGAAGGTCTGCACTGTCACCGCGATGATGAGCTCGCCGCTCTTCAACGCATGCGCCAGCAGACCCGACTTAGACTTCGCGCCGGCCTTACGGACGTCCTCGGGGCTGATCGTCGCGACGATCTTCTTGTTCCCGTCGATCTGCCGAATCGCATCCTGCAGCTGGGAGTCGAGCACGGTACGGTCCACGACCACGATGACGGAGTCGAAGACCTTCTTGTCGTCGGCATCATGCAGTCGGGCCAGCCCATGGGCGGTCCAGGCGATGGTGTTCGTCTTTCCTGACCCGGCCGAGTGCTCGATCAAGTACCGGTGCCCGACACCCTCCTCCTTCACTGCGGCGACGATGCTCGTGACGGCCTCCCACTGGTGGAAGCGCGGGAAGAGCATGCTCGTACGCCGCACCGAGGTGCCGGAGGTGACGTCCCACTCCTCCTTGATCTGCACGATCATCAGCCGCCCGATGATATTCAGCCAAGCGTGCTTCTCCCAGACGCGTTCCCATAGGTACGTCGTCGCCGACCCCCCGTCCGCGCCAGGCGGGTTGCCGGCACCACTGTCGAAGCCGATGTTGAACGGAAGGAAGTGAGTCTTCTCCCCCTCCAGCTTCGTCGTCATGGCCGCTAGGCCGTTGGAGACCGCGAAGTGCACCAGCGCCCGGTGACCGAACGACAGCAGCGGCTCCGGGCGCCCGTTCGTCAGCGGTTTGCGGTCATGCTTGTACTGGTTGATCGCCTCGTCCAGCGACTGGGTGAAGTCGGTCTTCAGCTCCACCGTGGCCACCGGGAGCCCATTGACGAAGAACACCAGATCGATGGCGCGCTGATCGGCAGTCGAGAAGTGCACCTGCCGCACCACCCGCACCCGCATCGCCTCGTAATGCGACACGGTGGTCGCGTTGAGAGTGGTTTCGGGGCGGAACTGCGCCATCTTCAACCGGCCGCCACCGATGTACTGGACCCCGTTGCGCAGGATGTTCAGTGTCCCGCCGCCATGTTCCAGGGGCTTGTCCAACGCTGCGGTCAGCACGTCAAGGAACTTCGCCTGCGACCCCGCCGCCTTCAGCGCCTTCTCGTACGCCGTCTTCTGCGTCGCCTCCAGCCACGCGAACAGATCCACCGGGAACAGCGCTCGCTCGCGGTCGTACTCGCCTCCGTCGTGGTCATTCACCGAGTACAGCCAGCCGCGGGTCTCGAGGTACTCGCAGATCTCCTTCTCGAAGATCGCCTCGTTGTGGTCGGCCATCACGCCACCTCGTGTACGTCGATCTGTCCCGTCACTGCCGCCGTGATCAACGCTGACCGTCGCTCTCTAGAGAGCTCAATGAAACGATCTGACTCGGCGATGAGTCTGTCGATCTTCGTGGACTCTTGGTCCAGCATGGCGGCTACACGCCGTTGCTCCTGAGGCTGCACCACGGGAATACGCATCGCTCGCAACTTCTCAGCCGTTAGATGCGGAATGGTCGATTTGTTGCACACGATGTCGATCACTCCCACGTCTCGATAGGTCCGCAGCACGTAACCCAGCCAGGAAGATGACCAGTTATTCAGGGGCCGGAGTCGGTTGACGGTCTTCTGGAAGGACCATCCGGGCATCTCGCGATCGACAACCACATTCGTCCCGACTGCGCCGCCCTCGACAACGAGCAAGTCACCCTTGAGCAGGTTGAGACTTACTGCCTCGGTGGCCGAGTAGGGCATTTGCTTGACATCGCTAAGCCGCAGCCCGGAATCTTGGATGTTCCCGGCCCTGATGTACGGGAGCATCAGATCCCCGGCGCGGGTCTCTTTACTTCCGTCCAGCATCTTCCCCAGCGTTACCGAGAAGTGATATCCGATGGCGGTGAAAGCGACATCCGGCGGGGGCGAGAACGGATTGATCGCACCGAGGACCGCGTCTCGGATAAGGTCCTGTCGACGCTCACGGAGCATCTCGATCAAACGCTGCTGTTCCTCGATGAGGGTGTCAAGGCGAGCCGTTTCACGGTCGAGGTAGTCGGCGATGGCGCGCTGTTCTTCCAGCGGCGGCACTGGGATCGCCATGCTGAGGAAGACGTCAGGGTAGATCCGAAGGCGCGACGACCAGATGCCGCGGGAGAGGCGAGTCATCTCCATCACGTACGGCGTCGATCGGTAGAGGTAATCGTAAAACCCAGGACAGAAGGCTGCGTTCGGACGCGGCCTGTACACACCGTACGCAGGGCTCACAATGCCAGCCTGCTTCGAGACGCCGAGCGCCCCCATCCACGCCCACATCGTATTAATGACGAGATCGCCCGCCTCCACGAGGCGGTAGCCCTCGAGGCTCTCCGCTGCAGTCATCGTCACGGTCTTCTCTGACCTCGGGGTGATCCCGGTCAGATGCGACACGCTGAGGAGTTCCTCTGTACCTTCGGGTGAGACAGACAGCGACTCTGCCAGAAGTTCCTTGTTTCTGCTCCAGCGCCAGCGGGATGGGACGTTGCCGGCCCACGCCTGCTCAAGATCAAACTGGGCTTGTGTCATCCCTCAACCTCCCGCAGCAGATCGAGGATCTTGGCAACCTGCTTCTCCAGGTCGGCGTCGATCTCCGCGAGCGGACGAGGCGGAACGTACTTGTAGAAGTGCCGCGTGAAGGGGATCTCGTAACCTGTCTTGGTCTTGGCCCAGTCGATCCAGGCGTCGGGAACGTGCGGCTTCACCTCCGCATCGAAGTACGCCTGGATGACTTCGCGCTCCGCCGCCGCGCCGGCGGTCGAGCCGCCGTAGGTGAAGGGCACGTTCTCCGTGTCGCGCTTCTTCGAATCGGGCTTCGGTTCGCCCTTGCGGTTGACGACAGGGTTTCCGCCCTCGTCCAGCAGGGGGCGCTCGACGGTGACCGTCCAGTAGCCGAACTCGTCGTTGCGCAGCACCTTGGAGAGCTCGGGATCGGCGTCCTCGAAGTCGTCGTACAGCCGCAGGACCTCGGCGCGGTCGGCGTCGCTGATCTCGCGTCCCTTGGCACCGAGGTTCTTGCGCATCTTGGTCCAGAACGACGTGCCGTCGATCAACTGCACCTTGCCCTGGCGGTCGGCGTGCTTGGTGTTATCCAGAATCCAGATGTAGGTGGCGATGCCGGTGTTGAAGAACATGTTGGTCGGAAGGGCCACGATCGCCTCGACCAGGTCGTTCTCCAGCAGCCACCGGCGGATGTTGGAAGGGCCGGATTCAGCTCCGCCGTTGAAGAGCGGAGAGCCGTTCATGACGATGCCGACGCGGCCGCCGCCGTCCTCGGGTGCGCGCATCTTGTGGGCTAGGTGAAGCAGGAAGAGCATCTGCCCGTCGGAAGTCGCGGGGAGGCCCGGTGCGAAGCGGCCGTAGGGGCCGGCGGAGTCTCGCTCCTCCTTGACCGCCTTGGCGTACTGCTTCCAGTCCACGCCGTAGGGCGGATTGGACATGCAGTAGTCGAACTGGCGGCCCTTGAAGGCGTCGTCGGTGAGCGTGTTGCCGAAGGCGATGTTGGTCGCGTCGTGGCCCTTGGCGAGCAGGTCGGACTTGCAGATGGCGTACGACTGCGGGTTGTACTCCTGGCCGTACAGGCCCAGCTTCGCGTCGGGGTTCCCTGCGAGCAGGTGCTCCTCTGCCAGGGAGAGCATGCCGCCGGTGCCGGCGGTGGGGTCGTACAGCGATCGGATGATGCCGCCTTCGGTGAGGTCCACATCCTTCTCCGCGAAGAGCAAGTCGACCAGCAGTCGGATCGCGTCGCGTGGCGTGTAGTGGTCGCCGGACGTCTCGTTCGCTGCCTCGTTGAACTTGCGGATGATGTATTCGAAGGCGTCGCCCATGTCGGAGTTCGACACCACATCAGGGTGGAGGTCGACCTTGCCGAAGGACTTAACGATCTCGCGCAGGAGCCCGGCCTTCTCCAGGGCCAGGATCTCCTTCTTGAAGTCGAAGTACTCGAACACGTCCACGTCGGCGGAGAACCGGTCGATGTAGTCGGCGAGGTTGTCCGCCAGCCCGTCCGCGTCGGTCAGCAGGTTCGCGAACTCGTAGTTGGAGGTGTTGTAGAACGTTCGGCCCGTGACCTTCTTGACCTCGACCTTGAGCCGGTTCGGGTTCTCGTGCCTCGCAGCCAGCTCCCGTACCGCCGCCCGGTCCGGCTCGAGGATGCAGTCGAGCCGTCTCAAGATCGTGAACGGGAGAATCACCGTCCCGTACTGGTTGGGGCGGTAGGGGCCCCGAAGCTGGTCAGCGATTGACCAGATGAAGCTACCGAGCGTGCTCACAAGGTTCCTCACGAGAATCGTCTAGCAGTGCCGATCACTCTGCCAGAGGCAGCGGCCACCGTCCCATGGTTCAGCTATGGGACCTCCTCGACGTGCTCTTGCCGATCGGCCCCGGAGCCTGGGCGTGCTGCCGGAGCGGAACTTCCCTAAGCATTGAAAGATCGCAAAACGAACCAGGCTCGGCGGACTTCCACTACGGCGAGATGAAGATGCGCCGGCACCGCACCGAAGCACCTCTGGGCAAGCAACTGCTCCTGAGCGTGCACTGGACGATGTCCGGATAGGAGCTGCGGGTCGTTCGTTCCCTCACCTCCCGCAGGAGGACTCCGGCCCACCGTCACCGCAGGAAGTGCCAACTGACTCCCCATCAGAACGAGCGTCAAATGAGCGTCACGAGCGTCATTTCAGCGTCAGATATCGCCCGTAACGCCCACACCGCACATAATGCGCACCGAAGAAACCGCAGGTCAGGAGCCCTTCGAGGCCGGTTCGAGGATCGCGACGCACTCCACGTGGTGGGTCATCGGGAAGAGGTCGAAGACGCGGAGGGTGCGGGGCTTGTAGCCCGCCTCGCGGAAGTAGGCCAGGTCGCGCGCCAGGGCCGCCGGGTCGCAGGCCACGTACGCGATGCGGCGCGCCGAGAGGCCCGCGACGTGGCGGACCGTCTGCTTGCCCGCGCCCGCGCGCGGCGGGTCCAGGACGACCAGGTCGCACTCGGTGATCCCGGTCTTCGGGAGGACCGTCTCGACCTTGCCCTGCTCGATGCGGACCCGGGGGAAGTCGGCCAGGTTGTGCCGGGCGTCCTCGACCGCGCGCTTCGTGGACTCGATGCCCAGCACGGCGCCGGTCTCGCCGAGGCGTTCGGCGAGGGCGCCCGCAAAGATGCCGACGCCGCAGTAGAGGTCGAGGGCCATCTCGCCCTTGCGCGGCATCAGGCCCTGCATGACGGCCTTGATCAGGGTGTCGGCGGCCTGCGGGTGGACCTGCCAGAAGCCGCCCATGCCGACGCGGTAGGTGCGGCCGTCGGCGCGCTCCCGGACGAAGGGGCGGCCGTGGACGCGGTGGACGCCGCCGTCCTTCTCCTCGACGCGCAGGACCGAGACCGGCTTGTCGAGCTCGACCAGCGGGAGCCGGCCGCCGGGGCGGGGGGTCAGGACGACCTGGCGGTCCTGGGAGCCGGTCGCGGCGATCGCCTCGACCGTGGCCATCTGGGGCCAGTCCTGCTTCTCGATGCCGAGCTCGCTGACGCCCGGCGCCGCGATCATGCAGTGGTCGACCGGCTCGATGTCGTGCGAGCGGTGCTTGCGCAGGCCCGCGCGGCCGGTCTCGTCGATGGCGTACTGGACGCGGGTGCGCCACTGCGGGACCTGGCCCGCCGGGAGCTTGTCGCCCTCGGCCGGCATGACCGTGCCGTCCCAGCCGGCCTCCTCCGGGGTGAGCCCGGCGAGCCGCTTCAGCTGCTCGGCGACGACCTCGCCCTTGAGCCGGCGCTGGGCGCCCGGCTTGGCGTGCTGCCAGTCGCAGCCGCCGCACTTGCCGGGGCCGGCGTACGGGCAGGGGGCCTCGACGCGGTCCTTGGAGGCCTCCAGGACGGTGATCGCGTCGGCGCGCAGGAAGCGGGAGTCCGTCTCGCCCTCGGTGACCTTGGCGATCACCTTCTCCCCCGGGAGGGTGTGGCGGACGAAGAGGACGCGGCCGTCGGACGTCCGGGCGATGCAGTGGCCGCCGTGCGCGACGGGGCCGACCTCGACCTCGTACTCCTCCCCGACCAGTGACTGCTTCTCGTTCTGCTCGGTCATGGTGGGGAGACTCCAAAACATAAATGGGAACGGCCGGACGACCGACCCACCAGTTTACGTGGATCTCGTCCGGCCGTTTGCCACAGCGGCCGCGGCGGTACTTGCCCGCGCGGTCCTTCGGCCGCGGCGCTACTTGCCCGCGCGGTCCTTCGGGCGCGGGGTGTCCACCGGTCCGCGGCGCACCGCGCCCGGGGCGTTCCACTCCTGCCGCTTCTTCGCCCGCCTCTTCGCGAGCTCCGAGGACTCCAGCTGGTACGGCACCGAGGTGACCATCACGCCGGGGGTGAACAGCAGGCGGCCCTTGAGCCGCAACGCGCTCTGGTTGTGCAGCAGGTGCTCGTACCAGCGGCCGACGACGTACTCCGGGATGTAGACGCTGACGGCGTCGCGCGGGTTCTCGCTGCGCAGGCCCTTCACGTACTCGACCACCGGGCGGGTGATCTCGCGGTACGGGGAGTCGAGGATCTTGAGCGGTACGTTGATGCCGCGCCGCTCCCACTCCTCCTTGAGCGCCTTCGTCTCGGCCGGGTCGACGCTGATGCTGAGCGCTTCGAGGGTGTCCGAGCGGGTCAGCTTGGCGAAGGCCAGGGCGCGCAGCGTGGGCTTGTGCACCTTGGAGACCAGGACGATGGAGTGGACCCGGGAGGGCCGCACGCTGTCGTCGCTGGGGCCCTCGGCGGCGGCGATCTCGGCGGAGACGCGGTCGTAGTGCTTGCGGATCGCGGTCATCGTTCCGTAGAAGATCACCATGCCGAGCAGGGCGACCCAGGCGCCGTGCGTGAACTTGGTGGCCAGGACGACGACGAGCACCAGGCCGGTGAAGATCGCACCGAAGGTGTTGATCGCCCGCGAGCGGTGCATCCGGCGCCGTGCGGCCTGGTCCTTCTCGGTCCGCAGGTGGCGGTTCCAGTGCCGGACCATGCCGATCTGGCTGAGCGTGAACGACACGAACACGCCGACGATGTAGAGCTGGATCAGCTTGGTGGAGTCGGCGTCGTAGATCCACACGAGCAGCATGGCCGCGCCGGCGAGCAGCACGATGCCGTTCGAGAAGGCGAGCCGGTCACCGCGGGTGTGCAGCTGGCGCGGCAGGTAGCGGTCCTGCGCGAGGATCGAGCCGAGCAGCGGGAAGCCGTTGTACGCGGTGTTGGCGGCCAGGAACAGGACGAGCGCGGTGGCGGTCGCCAGGATGATGAACGGGAGGCTGCCGTTGCCGAAGACGGCCTCGGCCACCTGGGAGATCACCGGGTGCTGGACGAACTCGGGGCCGACGGGGACGCCGTTGTCGAGCAGGTTGGTGGCCGGCGACTCGGCCATCCTCACGTCGGTCGCCATGGCCAGGCCGATGATCCCGCAGAACATGGTGACCGCCAGGGCCCCCATGAGGGCGAGCGTGGTGGCGGCGTTCTTGCTCTTGGGCTTGCGGAAGGCGGGGACGCCGTTGCTGATGGCCTCGACGCCGGTCAGGGCGGCACATCCGGAGGAGAACGCCCGCAGCAGCAGGAAGACCAGCGCGAAGCCGGCGAGCCCCTGGTGTTCGGCCTTGATCTCCAGGTGGGCCGTCGGGGCCTGCATCGTGTCGCCGGCGACGAGGCCGCGCCAGGCGCCCCAGGCGATCATGACGAAGACGGCGCCGACGAACACGTACGTCGGGATGGCGAAGAGCTTTCCGGATTCCTTCACTCCGCGCAGATTCATCAGCGTGAGCAGCAGAATCATGATCATCGCCGAGAGCACCTTGTGCTCGATGACGAAATCGACGGCGGAACCGAGATTCTCGACTCCGGAGGAGATCGACACGGCGACGGTCAGGACGTAGTCGACGAGCAGGGCGCTCGCCACGGTCAGTCCGGCCTTCGGCCCGAGGTTGGTGTTGGCGACCTCGTAGTCGCCGCCGCCGCTGGGGTACGCGTGGACGTTCTGGCGGTAGGAGGCGACCACGGTGAACATCAGCACGACGACCGCGACCGCGATCCAGGGGCTGAAGTGGTACGCCGACACTCCCGCGATCGACAGGACCAGAAGGACCTCGCCGGGGGCATATGCCACCGAGGAGAGCGGGTCGGAGGCGAAGACGGGGAGGGCGATCCGCTTGGGGAGAAGGGTTTCCCCGAGGCGGTCGCTGCGCAGCGCCCGGCCGATCAGGATCCGTTTGGGCACGTCGGTCAGTTTGGACACGCAGAGGATCGTATGCGTTCGAAATACGGCTGACGAACCCCCCGCCGGTATTCAAGGGCATTGGGGCCGTCTGTGCTGCAAAGGTCACACGGGGGACCGCCCGTGTGTAGCTTGGGCCGTGGTCTGAGACCCTGTGAAGCCAGAGCATGCAATGAGGCTGGGAACCAGCGAGCGCTGACAGCCGGAAGGACGGCCGTGCACATCGTCATTATGGGCTGCGGAAGAGTGGGCTCCGCCCTCGCGCAGACCTTGGAACAGCAGGGGCATACGGTCGCCGTCGTCGACCAGGACCCCACCGCATTCCGTCGGCTGGGAGCCGGCTTCGGCGGCCGCCGCGTCACCGGGGTCGGCTTCGACCAGGACACGCTGCGCGAGGCCGGGATCGAGGAGGCGGGCGCATTCGCCGCCGTCAGCAGTGGTGACAATTCCAACATCATCGCTGCCCGGGTGGCCCGCGAGATGTTCGGCGTGGAGAACGTCGCCGCCCGCATCTACGACCCCAAGCGCGCCGAGGTCTACCAGCGTCTGGGCATCCCCACGGTCGCGACCGTGCGGTGGACCGCCGACCAGATGCTGCGCCGGCTGCTGCCGTCCGGGGCCGAGCCGCTGTGGCGCGACCCGAGCGGCGGTGTCCAGCTCGCCGAGGTGCACACCTCCGCCGCGTGGATCGGCCACAAGGTCAGCAAGCTGCAGGAGGAGACCGGCGTCCGCGTGGCGTTCCTCACCCGACTGGGCGAGGCCATGCTGCCGACGTCCCAGACGGTGCTGCAGGAGGGCGACCTCGTCCACGTGATGATGCGGACGGACGAGATCGACAAGGTCGAGGCGTCCTTCGCCGAGGGGCCCGAGGAGGCACACGCATGAGGGTCGCGATCGCCGGAGCCGGCGCGGTGGGCCGTTCCATCGCGGGAGAGCTGCTGGAGAACGGGCACGAGGTGCTCCTCGTCGACAAGGCGCCGACCGCCATCTCCGTGGAGCGGGTGCCGCAGGCCGAGTGGCTGCTGGCCGACGCCTGCGAGATCACCTCGCTGGACGAGGCCGCGCTGCAGCGCTGCAACGTCGTCATCGCCGCCACGGGCGACGACAAGGTCAACCTGGTCGTCTCCCTCCTGGCCAAGACGGAGTACGGGGTCCCCCGGGTCGTGGCGCGGGTCAACAACCCGAAGAACGAGTGGCTCTTCAACGAGTCGTGGGGCGTCGACGTCGCGGTCTCCACGCCGCGTCTGATGTCCGCCCTGGTCGAGGAGGCCGTCAGCGTCGGCGACCTGGTGCGCCTGCTGCGCTTCAGCCACGGCGACGCGAACCTCGTCGAGCTGACCCTGCCCGCCGACTCCTCGGTCGCCGGGACCCAGATCAGCGAGATCACCTGGCCCGAGGACACCTCGCTGGTCACGATCATCCGCGGCAACCGGGTCCTGACCCCGCACGCGGAGGAGACCCTGGAGCCGGGCGACGAGCTGCTCTTCGTGGCCGCTCAGGCCCGGGAGGAGCAGCTGGAGGACCTCCTCCAGGCCCGCCACTGACGCCTCGCGGCAGGCGCAGGAGCGAGAAGAAGGGGCGGCCCGACCATTTCCCGGTCGGGCCGCCCCTTCGTGCATGAGGTCCGCGCGTCAGGCCCGGCGGTGCCGCGCGGGGCCCTTCGCGGCCTCCTTGGCCTCCTTGGCGGCCTCCTCGGCGGCCTCCTCGGCCTCCCACTCCGCGATCACGTCGATCGGCGGTGGCGCCTTCGCCAGGAACACCCAGGTGAAGTACACCGCCAGCACCATCGGCGGCAGCTTCAGGGCGATCAGCACCCAGCCCAGCTGTGTCGCGTCCCCCCACCAGTACAGCGGGAAGAGGATCGCGTACTTCGCGAGGAAGATGATCCCCCAGGCCAGACTGGCCTTGGTGTACGCCTTCTTCCGCCCGGGGTTGCGGGTCCGCCAGGACAGGTTCTCCTTGAACACCGGCCCCAGGATCACACCCAGCAGCGGGAACCCGACCAGCGCGGACAGCGTGAAGGCCACCCCCAGCCCGGCGCCGTAGATCATGCCGGGCAGGTAGAAGCCCTTGGCAGTACCGGTGAACAGGGCGAAGGCGACGCCGACGCCCACGCCGAAGACCCCGCTGAAGGCGTGCTTGACGGTGTCCTTGCGCAGCAGGCGCACGATCACGAGCAGGACGGCGACCGCGCCCGCCGCGATCGCCGACATCTTCACGTCCTTGTTGACCGTGTAGATCATCACGAAGAGCAGCCCGGGGAGCATCGTCTCCACGGTGCCCCGGATGCCGCCGAAGGCGTCGAACAGCGCGGCCTGCGTCACGGCCTTCTGGTCGGCGGAGGGCCCGCCCGCGGGATCCGGGGTGATCGGTTTGTCGAGTGACGTCACCGGTTAGTGCTCCTGTCCGAGCGGTCGGAGTTCGTACTTCGGATTGAAGAGGACCCGGCGGCCGTGGCTCATCGCGATCCGCCCGGAGGCGATCATGCGCCTGCCCGGTTCGATTCCCACGATCGAGCGACGCCCGAGCCACACGACGTCCAGCCCGGCCGATCCGTCGAAGAGCTCCGCCTCCAGGGCGGGGACTCCGGCGCGCGGCCGAAGGGTGACGGTACGCAGGGTGCCCGTCACCTTGACTATCTGGCGGTCGTGGGAGTCGCAGATCCGCGTACACCCCGCGGCTTCTGCGTCCTCCTGCAGTTCCGCCGAATGCAGCTCCTCCTGCGAGGTCGACAGCCGCTCAATCATCCGCCGGAACCGGCCCGCCGGCCTGACCGGCTTGACGGACTTCTCGGGACGCGGTTCAGCACTCATACAGGAAGCGTACCGGCGCCCCCGCTACCTCTCGAAGCGGTATCCCATGCCCGGTTCGGTGATGAAGTGCCGCGGGTGCGACGGGTCCGCCTCCAGCTTGCGGCGCAGCTGCGCCATGTAGACCCGCAGGTAGTTCGTCTCGGTGCCGTACGAGGGCCCCCAGACCTCCTGGAGCAGCTGCTTCTGGCTGACCAGCTTGCCCCCGTTGCGGACCAGCACCTCCAGCAGGTGCCATTCGGTGGGCGTGAGCCGTACGTCGCGCCCCTCGCGCACGGCCTTCTTGGCGGCCAGGTCCACCGTGAAGCCGTCGGTCTCGACCAGCACCTCGTCCTCGCCGGCGCCGGCGGACGGCTCGGCCCGGCGGACGGCGGCGCGCAGCCGCGCCAGCAGCTCGTCCATTCCGAACGGCTTGGTGACGTAGTCGTCGGCCCCGGCGTCGAGCGCCTCGACCTTCTCGTCGGAGCTGTGCCGGGCCGAGAGGACCAGGATCGGCACCCGGGTCCAGCCGCGCAGGCCCTTGATCACCTCGACGCCGTCCATGTCGGGCAGGCCCAGGTCGAGGACGACCACGTCGGGGTGGCGGGCTGCCGCGAGTTCCAGGGCCCCGGCCCCGTCCGACGCAGCGTCGACCTCGTACTTGCGCGCCTTCAGATTGATCACGAGAGCTCGGACGATCTGCGGCTCGTCGTCCACCACGAGCACCCGGGTCATTGAGGTCCTGCTTTCTGTCGTATCCGGTCGGGAGCGAGGGGGTCGGCGCCGACGGGGGCGCCGGCGTGCTCACTGTCGCGCGTGGCGGCCCGCAGCGTCAGCACCATGGTGAGGCCGCCGCCGGGCGTGTCCTCGGCCGCCAGGGTGCCGTCCATGGCCTCGGCGAAGCCGCGGGCCACGGCGAGGCCGAGACCGACCCCGGTCCCGCGCGGGGCGTCCCCGTGTCGCTGGAAGGGGGCGAAGATCCGGTCCTTGGCCTCGTCGGGCACCCCGGGCCCGCGGTCCACGACGCGGACCTCGACCCGGTCGCCGAGGAAGCTGGCAGCGACCAGTACCCGTTCCCCGGCCGGGCTGTACTTGACGGCGTTCTCCACCACGTTGGCCACCGTCCGCTCCAGCAACCCGGGGTCCACCGCCACCATCGGCAGGGTCTCCGGGACGTCGAGGTCCACGCTGTCCTCCGGTACGCCGCCCAGCGCCATCGGGACCACCTCGTCGAGGTCGATCTCGCGGATCAGCGGCGTCACGGTGCCGGTCTGGAGCCGGGACATGTCGAGCAGGTTGCCGACCAGGTGGTCGAGGCGGTCGGCGCCGTCCTCGATGCCCTCGAGGAGCTCGGCGCGGTCCTCCTCGGACCAGTCGACGTCGTCGGAGCGCAGGGAGGACACCGACGCCTTGATGGAGGCGAGCGGCGTACGGAGGTCATGGCTGACGGCGGCCAGCAGCGCGGTGCGGATCCGGTTGCCCTCGGCCAGCCGCCGGGCCTCCTCGGCCTCCCCGACCAGGCGCTGGCGGTCCAGGACGACGGCGGCCTGCGCGGCGAAGGCGCCGAGCACGCGGCGGTCCTCGGCGGGCAGCACCCGGCCGGACAGGGCCAGCGCCATGTGGTCCCCGATGGGCATGTCGACGTCGGCGTCCTCGGGGCGGCCGACCGGGCCGGGGCCGACGCTCCCGGCGGGCCTCCAGGGGTCCACGTCGCTGCTGCGCTCCAGCAGGGCCACCGACTCCATCGCGAAGGTCTCCCGCACCCGCTCCAGCAGCGCGTCCAGCGTGGTCTCGCCGCGCAGCACGCTGCCGGCCAGGAAGGAGAGGATCTCGGACTCGGCGCGCAGCCGGGCGGCCTGGTGGGTGCGCCGGGCCGCGAGGTCCACCACCGAGGCCACCGAGACGGCCACCCCGAAGAAGACGGCGATGGCCACGATGTTCTTCGGGTCGGAGACGGTGAACCGGTGCACCGGCGGGGCGAAGTAGTAGTTCAGCAGCAGCGAGCTGAAGGCCGCGGAGGCCAGCGCCGGCCAGAGCCCGCCCAGCAGCGCGGCGGCCACGGTCAGCGACAGGAACAGCAGCATCTCGTTGGCGAGGCCCGGGTCGGCGTTCACGTGCGTGAGCAGCACGGCCAGCAGGGCGGGGAGGACCATCCCGACGGTCCAGCCCGCGATGATCCGCGGCCGTCCGAGCCGGGCCGCCGAGCGGACCACGGGCAGGCCGCGGCCCCGGGCGACCTCCTCGTGCGTGACGATGTGCACGTCGAGGTCGGGCCCCGAGTCACGGGCCACGGTGGCGCCCACGCCGGGTCCGAACACGTACTGCCAGGCCTTGCGGCGACTGGAGCCGAGCACGATCTGGGTGGCGTTGACCCCGCGGGCGAACTCCAGGAGCGCGTCGGGGATGTTGTCGCCGATCACATGGTGAAACGTTCCGCCAAGGTCCTCGACCAGGGTCCGCTGGACCGCCAGCTCCTTCGGCGAGGCCGCGGTCAGGCCGTCGCTGCGGGCGATGTAGACGGCCAGGATCTCGCTGCCGGAGCCCTTGGCGGCCATCCGGGAGGCGCGGCGGATGAGCGTGCGGCCCTCGGGCCCGCCCGTGAGCCCGACGACGATCCGCTCACGGGCCTGCCAGGTCGTGCGGATGTTGTGCTCGCCCCGGTACTGCTGGAGGTACTCGTCGGCCCGGTCGGCGACCCACAGCAGTGCGAGCTCGCGCAGGGCGGTGAGGTTGCCGGGGCGGAAGTAGTTGGACAGGGCCGCGTCGACCTTGTCGGACCGGTAGATGTTCCCGTGGGCCATCCGCCGGCGCAGCGCCTGCGGGGACATGTCGACGAGTTCGATCTGGTCGGCCCGCCGCACCACCTCGTCCGGCACGGTCTCGCGCTGGCGCACCCCGGTGATGGACTCCACCACGTCGCCGAGCGACTCCAGATGCTGGATGTTCACGGTGGACACGACGTCGATGCCCGCCCGCAGCAGCTCCTCCACGTCCTGCCAGCGCTTCGCGTTGCGTGAGCCCGGCACGTTCGTGTGCGCGAGCTCGTCCACGAGCGCGACGGCGGGCCGGCGCGCCAGGACGGCGTCCACGTCCATCTCGGTGAAGGTGGCGCCCCGGTACGAGAGCTCCTTGCGCGGCACCTGGCCGAGCCCGTGCAGCATCACCTCGGTACGCGGCCGCCCGTGGTGCTCGACGAAGCCGACGATGCAGTCGGCGCCCCGCTCCACCCTGCGGTGGCCCTCCGAGAGCATCGCGTACGTCTTGCCCACACCGGGTGCCGCGCCGAGGTAGATCCGTAGCCTGCCGCGTCCCATGCGCTCATTCTCCGGGACGTTTCCGCCGATCACGCACCTTTTGCAGGCCGTCCGCAGATCCCTGACGGATCTCTGACGCCCCGCGGGTACGGCCGCGGGCCGTACCCCCGAAGGAGTACGGCCCGCGGCCGGAAACGGTCGTCGCCGGGGTACCGCCGGGTCAGCGGACCTCGGTGATCGTCGGACCCTGCTCCAGCTGGCCCATGCCGCCCGAGAAGCGGGAGCCCTCCTGGTCCTCGGTCTGCACGCCGTCCGGCACCATCTGGGCGTCGTTCGGCAGCTTCAGCACGATCGGGTCGCGCGGAGCCATCGGGCCGTCGCCGCGCACGATGACGGTCTCCCGGAAGATCTGCTCCAGCACGCCCGCCGACTCGGGGCGCACCGCGCCCTGGCCGGAGATGACGCCGCGCAGGAACCAGCGCGGGCCGTCGACGCCGACGAAGCGGACCAGCTGGGCGCCGGTCTGGCCGTCGGGCATCGGTACGGGCACCTGGGCGCGCAGCTCCCAGCCCAGCGGACCCTCGACCTCGTCGATGATGCCGCCCTGCTGGGTGATGCCCGTGGCGATCTCCTCGCGGACCTCGCCCCAGATGCCTTCCTTCTTGGGCGCCGCGAAGGCCTGCAGCTGCACGGCGCTGTCGCCGAGGACGACCGTCGCGGCGACGATCGCGTCACCGGCGACCTCGACGCGCAGTTCCATGCCCTCGACACCCGGTACGAGAATGCCGCCCAGGTCGACGCGGCCGTCCTCGGGCGCACCGGGCACCTCGGAGACGTCCCAGGGGCCGTCGGGCCGCGGGGCCGGCGGCAGGTTCACCCTGCGGGGCGCGGAGTCCTGCTCCTCGCCGCCGTCCTGCTCGTCGGCAGCCACGCCGTCCACGACCTGCTCGGCCGCGCCGCCGTCCTTGGCGGAGTCGTTCTTCTTGCGACGTCCGAACACGTCACTGTCCTTCCCGGTCGGATACGACCGAAGCGTAGCCATTCCCACCCTGCTGACCAGCGCCGGATCCGGCCACGGCCGCATGACCGCCGGTGGAGCCGAAACCCCCCTCGGCCCGGGCCGAGCCGGGAAGTTCCGCCACCTCGTGGAAGCGCACCTTCTCGACCCTCTGGACAACCAGCTGGGCAATGCGGTCGAAGCGCTCGAACCGGACGCTTTCGCGCGGGTCGAGATTGACCACGATCACCTTGATCTCCCCACGGTACCCGGCATCCACCGTCCCCGGGGCATTCACGAGCGCGAGCCCGCAGCGGGCGGCCAGCCCCGAGCGCGGGTGCACGAACGCCGCGTACCCGTCGGGCAGGGCGATGGACACGCCCGTGGGCAGTACGGTGCGCTCGCCGGGCTCCAGCACGGCGGCCTCGGTGGTCACCAGGTCGCAGCCGGCGTCGCCGGGGTGGCCGTAGGCGGGCAGGGGCACCTCGGGGTCGACGCGCTTGATCAGCACGTCGACGGGTGCCGCGTGGTTGGGGTTGTGCGTAGCCATCAGGGGTTCACCTCGAAGGCGCGTGCGCGCCTGACCTGGTCCGGGTCGGACATCGCCGCCCGGATCTCCTCGGGCCGACCGTTGTCGATGAAGTGGTCGACCTTCACCTCGATGAAGAGCGCCTGCGCGCGCACGGCGACGGGGCCCTCGGGCCCGCCTATCCGTCCGACCGCGGTGGAGTAGATCTTGCGGCCGGCGACGGCGGTGACCTCGGCCTCCAGGTACAGCACGGTGCCGACGGGCACCGGCCGCACGAAGTCGGTCTCCAGCCGTCCCGTGACCGCGATGACGCGCAGCAGCCAGTTCAGGGAGCCCAGCGTCTCGTCGAGCGCGGTGGCGAGCACACCGCCGTGGGCGAGGCCGGGGGCGCCCTGGTGGGCGGGCTTGACGGTGAACTCGGCGCTGACGCGTACGCCCTCGCCCGCGCGGGCCTCCAGGTGGAGTCCGTGGGGCTGGCCCTCGCCGCAGCCGAAGCAGTGCCCGTAGTGCGCACCGAGCGGCTCGCCGGGTGCCGGGGCGTCGGGGTGCCGGACCGGCGCGACGGCCTCGGCCGGCGGCGTCAACGTTGTGTTTCGTCCACTCACAGGCGCAGACCTTACCCGCGCCGCTACCCGGCGGTCGCCTCGTGGCAGGCTTGACGGTATGCAGCTCTCCCCCGCGCACCACGACGAACGTCTGACCGCCCCCCGCTCCTGGTGGGCCATCGCCGTACTGATCGGCCTCGCGTGCGCGCTGATGCTGCTGCCGCTGGGCACGCTGCCGCTGCTGGCCGGACTGGTCGGGGGCACCGCACTGGCGGGGATGCTGGTGAGTTCGTACGGCTCCGCGCGCGTGCGCGTGGTGGGCGGTGCGCTGGCCGCCGGTGACGCGCGGATCCCGGTGGCGGTGCTGGGCGAGCCCGAGGTGCTGGACGCCGAGGAGGCGCGTGCCTGGCGCACGTACAAGGCGGACACCCGCGCCTTCATGCTGCTGCGCAGCTACGTCCCGACGGCGGTGCGGATCCCGATCACCGATCCGCAGGACCCGACGCCGTACGCGTACGTCTCCACGCGGGAGCCGCAGGCGCTGGTGAAGGCGATCCGCTCGGCCAAGGGCTGACGGACCGGCCGCCGGGGGTTCTGGCCGGGGGTCCTGGCCGGGGGCCCGGGCCGGTGGCTCAGGCCGGTGGCCAGTCCCCGGGCGGGTCTTCGATGACGACCCTGCCCTCGAGGGCGGCCCTGGCGGCCTCGGGAAGGGGCTGGGAGGGCTGCTCAAGGGGCGGAAGCTCCGGCAGCGCGTCCCACGCCACGGCGCGGCTCCGCAGGTCGCTCCGGACCTTCTCGGCGAGTTTCCGGGTGTCGCGGTGGTTCATGACCGCTCCGACGGTCGCGCCGATCATGAACGGCATCAGGTTCGGCAGGTTGCGGAACGTCCGCTTCACGATCTGTTGGCGCAGTTCGCGCTTCATCTGACCACCGAGTGCGACGTTGAGCGTCGTCGGCTTGGTCAGGTCCACCCCGCGCTCCTCCGTCCACGCGGTCAGGTAGGCGAGGCTGCGCTCCCTGAGGTTTCCGGACGGCCGTTGGCCGTAGACCTCGTGGAGCTCCGCGACGAGCTTCAGCTCGATCACCGCGACCCCGGTGATCTCCGCGGCCAGTTCGGCGGGCATCGCGGGCGGCACCGGCAGCATGGCCGCCGCTCCGATACCGGCGCCCACCGTCGAGGTGCCGTACGCGGCGCCCGCGATCAGCTTGTCGGCCAGCTGATCGGGACCGAGGCCCGGGAACTGCGCGCGCAGGGTCGCGAGGTCCCGAACCGGAACGCGCGGTGCGTTCTCGATGATGCGGTCGGCGATGTGCTGGACGGCGGCCCTGGCGTGTTCGCCGCCCTTGCGCACACCACTTCTGACGGCCTGCAGCCGACGAGCCCCGGGCCAGCGCCGGGCCGCCTCGTCGGACTCTGCGGCCGTCGGCACCGCCGCGGGGGTGCCGGAGGACACGGCGGGTATGCCGGGGGCTCCTGGGCCCGTTTCCGGGCCCGTGGCTCCCGCCTGCGTCTCCGCCGGATCACCAGCCTTCCGGAAGCGCCGCTTCCGGAATGGTGTCGAGCCGGTCACGGCCGACGCCTCTCAGTCGCAGTCGCGACAGATCGGCTGACCGTTCTTCTCGCGCGCCAGCTGGCTGCGGTGGTGCACCAGGAAGCAGCTCATGCAGGTGAACTCATCGGCCTGCTTGGGCAGCACCCGGACGGCCAGCTCCTCGTTGGAGAGGTCCGCACCGGGCAGCTCCATGCCCTCCGCCGCGTCGAAATCGTCGACGTCGACGCTGGAAGACGACTTCTCGTTGCGCCGGGCCTTCAGCTCTTCAATGCTGTCGTTGTCGACGTCGTCGTCGGTCTTGCGTGGGGTGTCGTAGTCCGTTGCCATTTTTCGCTCTCCCCCTCTGGGATTTAGCGGTGTCTCAGCGCACGTAACGCGCGAGAGGCCGGACTTGTGCCCGACCTGAGGCGGAGATTTTGCCTCACATCAAGGTCTGTTACTCAATCGACACCCAGCCGCCCACCTGAAGGAGCGATCGGCTGGGATGACGACCGGGACCGTACACGGTCCGGGGGCCGTCTTGCACAAACGCCACCCCGTGTATTTCCCGCCGTTCGAGGGGCGGGAAACCCGGACTTCCCGGGCTTTCCGGCCTCTTTCGGGGTCACTGAACGCACATGACCCAACACTCGACAATGTGATCGATCACACAACCCTCCCGCCGCCCGCCCTCCAGCCATTCAGCCGACAGCGAACAAACCGTGAGGGGACTCACAGGGGCAAAGTGACACGCATCACGAGGCCACCGCCCTCGCGCGGCGTCGCCGAGATCCGGCCGCCGTGGGCGCGGGCCACGGAGCGCGCGATCGAGAGGCCGAGCCCGACACCCTTGTCGCTGCCCGTTCGCTCCGTACGCAGCCGCCTGAAGGGCTCGAAGAGGTTGTCCACCTCGTACGCGGGAACCACGGGACCCGTGTTCGAGACGACGAGGATCGCCTGGCCGTGCTGGGACTCGGTGGTCACCTCCACCCAGCCGTCCTCCGGCACGTTGTACCGGACGGCGTTCTGCACCAGGTTGAGGGCGATCCGCTCCAGGAGGACGCCGTTGCCCTGGACCACGGCGGGCGCCCGCTCGCCGCGGATCTCGACGCCCTTGGCCGCGGCCTCCCCGCGCGCCTGGTCGATGGCCCGCGAGGCGACCTCCGCCAGGTCCACGGGCTTGCGTTCGACTATCTGGTTGTCGCTGCGCGCGAGCAGCAGCAGGCCCTCGACGAGCTGCTCGCTGCGCTCGTTGGTGGCCAGCAGCGTCTTGCCGAGCTGCTGGAGTTCCACCGGCGCGCCCGGATCCGACAGGTGCACCTCCAGCAGCGTCCGGTTGATGGCGAGGGGGGTGCGCAGCTCGTGCGAGGCGTTCGCGACGAACCGCTGCTGGGCGGTGAAGGCCCGCTCCAGCCGGTCGAGCATCTCGTCGAAGGTGTCGGCTAGCTCCTTGAGCTCGTCGTCCGGCCCGTCCAGCTCGATCCGCCGGGTCAGGTCGGAGCCGACCACCCGGCGGGCGGTCCGGGTGATCTTGCCGAGGGGCGAGAGCACCCGGCCGGCCATCGCGTAGCCGAAGGCGAAGGCGATGATGCTGAGGCCGAGCAGGGCCATCAGCGACCGGCTGAGCAGATCGTCCAGCGCGTGCCGGCGCTGCTCCAGGATGCAGGTGTTGATCGCCGCGTTGAACTGGTCGTGGGTCTGGCCCTTGCCGATCACGCCGGGGCAGGTGCTCGTGACCTGGATGTCCGTACCACCCACGATCTTGAACGGCAGTCCGTTGCCCTCGCGCAGCGCCTGCGCCGCCAGCAGGTAGATGATCGACAGCAGCAGGATGCCGGCGATCAGGAACATCCCGCCGTACAGCAGCGTGAGGCGTATGCGGATGGTCGGCCGCAGCCAAGGGAAGGGACCCTCGGGCTGGCCGGGGTCCCAGGTCGGTCTCGGCGGCACCGTGGGTGGTGCCGGGGTCGCCGCCACCCGCGTCAGATCCGGTAGCCGGAGCCGGGCACGGTCACGATGACCGGCGGCTCCCCGAGCTTGCGCCGCAGGGTCATGACCGTCACCCGCACCACGTTCGTGAAGGGGTCGGTGTTCTCGTCCCATGCCTTCTCCAGCAGCTGCTCGGCGGAGACGACGGTCCCTTCGCTCCGCATGAGAACCTCCAGCACCGCGAACTCCTTGGGAGCCAGCTGGACCTCCCTGCCCTCCCGGAACACCTCGCGCCGGTTCGGGTCCAGCTTGATGCCGGCCCGCTCCAGTACGGGGGGCAGCGCGACGGTGGTGCGCCGCCCCAGGGCGCGCACGCGGGCGGTCAGCTCGGTGAACGCGAAGGGCTTGGGCAGGTAGTCGTCCGCACCCAGCTCCAGGCCCTCCACCCGGTCGCTCACGTCCCCGGACGCCGTCAGCATCAGGACGCGGGTGGGCATGCCGAGCTCGACGATCTTCCGGCAGACGTCGTCGCCGTGCACGAGGGGGAGGTCGCGGTCGAGCACGACCACGTCGTAGTCGTTCACCCCGACGCGCTCCAGCGCCGCGGCGCCGTCGTACACGACGTCCACGGCCATGGCCTCCCGGCGCAGCCCGGTGGCCACCGCATCGGCGAGCAGCTGCTCGTCCTCGACGACGAGTACGCGCACGTCGTTTCCTTCCATAGAGCCCTGAGGGCACACGTGTGTATGGCGTCGTCCATCCTGCCCGTTTCAGCCGTAAACCGGCTGTAAGGCGCCGCTCAGGGGCCTGTACGGGCCGGAAGTGAGGATTCCCTCGTCTCACGAGGTTTCTGCGCCCAGGGTGCCGGGGAGGACGACATCACACCCCGACCACTCCCTGACGGCGGACTGCCACGTGCCGCCGCCGACCCACGAAGAGGGGGCGAACCCACCATGGACGCATTCACCGCGGGTCTTCTGCAGCGCATCCGGGCCACGCAGACGGACCTCAACCAGGCCCGTGAGACGGGCGACGACTTCCTCGTGGAGGTGGAGCAGGCGGAACTGGAAGATCTCCAGCGCCTCGCCGCCGAACACGGCGTGGCCGTCTCCGCCTGCTGACGGCTCACTTCACTCCGGCCGGAACCCCGGCTGCCGCATGCGGCAGCCGGGGTTCCCTCATGCCAGGGGGTCATACCGGGTTCCCTCATACCGGGGTTCCCTCATGCCGGGCCCCGCCGGGGCCAGGTCACGGTCGCTCAGCCCCGCGGTCACGTCCCTCAGTCGTGCCAGGCCCCGGCCTCGTCCAGCAGCGGCTGGAGCGAGGCGAACACCGCCGGGGTGGCGGCGAGCGCCAGCTCCCCGGAGGCCGGCTGCCCGGGCCGCCCGCCCGTGAGCGCCCCGGCCTCCCGGGCGATCAGCTCGCCCGCGGCCAGGTCCCAGGGGTTGAGCCCGCGCTCGTAGTACGCGTCCAGCCGCCCGGCGGCCACGTCGCTGAGGTCCAGCGCCGCCGATCCGCCGCGCCGGATGTCGCGCACCCGGGGGATCACCTTCTGCGCGACGACGGCCTGCTGTTCCTTGCGCGCCTGGAGGTACGCGAACCCGGTCCCGACCAGCGCCTGGTCCAGCGGCGCGGCCGCCCGGCACGCCAGCCTGACCCCGTCCAGCCAGGCCCCTGCGCCGAGCACCGCGTGGTACGTCTCGCGCCGCATCGGGGCCGCCACGACCCCGACCACGGTCTCGCCCCCGTACTCGGCGGCGATCGACACGCTCCAGCTCGGCAGCCCGTACAGGTAGTTGACGGTGCCGTCGAGCGGGTCCACGACCCAGCGCACCCCGCTGGTCCCGGGGCTGTCCGCGCCCTCCTCGCCCAGCAGTCCGTCGTCGGGGCGCCGCCCCGCGAGGACGCCGGTGATCAGCTTCTCCGCCGCGATGTCCATCTCGGTCACCACGTCGATCGGGCTGCTCTTCGTCGCCGCCACCGCGAGGTCGGCCGGCCGTCCGTCCCGCAACAGCTCCCCGGCCTGCCGGGCGGCGTCCAGGGCCACGTCCAGCAGTTCGGCCTTCAGCTCTTCGGAGATCACGGTCCGCCCTTCCTAGGCGTACGGGCTGTCGGCGCCAGCGGCCGCCGGCCGGGGCGCGCGCGCCGGGCAGCAGCCCACCGCGCACAGGTCGTGGCTGGGCCCGAGCAGGCCCAGTGCGCAGCGCTGCGCCGGCTCGCCCCGCTCGGCTGCGGCGCGTTCCAGCACCAGTTCCCGGACCGCCGCCGCGAACCGCGGATCGGCCCCGACCGTCGCCGACCGGGCGGCGGGCAGCCCCAACCCGGCGGCCTTGGCGGTCGCTTCCGTGTCGAGGTCGTAGAGGACCTCCATGTGGTCCGAGACGAACCCGATCGGCACCATCACCACCGCGGGCGCGCCTGCGGCGTGCAGCGCCTCCAGGTGGTCGCAGATGTCCGGCTCCAGCCACGGGATGTGCGGGGCGCCGCTGCGCGACTGGTAGACGAGCTCCCAGGGCAGCTCCGTGCCCGTCTCGGCCCGTACCGCGTCCGCGATCACCTGCGCGACGTCCCGGTGCTGCCTGACGTACGCCCCGCCCTCACCGTCGGCGGTGTGCTCCGCCACCGGGCCGGAGGTGTCCGCCGCCGCGGTGGGGATCGAATGCGTGGTGAAGGCGAGGTGCGCGCCGGCGCGCACCTCCTGCGGCAGCGATTCGAGCGCCGCGAGGACTCCGTCGATCATCGGCTGCACGAAGCCGGGGTGGTTGAAGTAGTGGCGCAGCTTGTCCACCCGCGGCAGTTCGGCGACACCCTCCGCCTCCAGCGCCGCGAGGGCGTCCGCGAGGTTCTCCCGGTACTGGCGGCAGCCGGAGTACGAGGCGTAGGCGCTGGTCGCGAGTACCGCGATGCGGCGGCGCCCGTCGGCTGCCATCTCCCGCATCACGTCGGTCAGGTACGGGGCCCAGTTCCGGTTGCCCCAGTACACGGGCAGGTCCAGGCCGTTTTCGGCGAAGTCCTTGCGCAGCGCGTCCAGCAGCTCGCGGTTCTGCCCGTTGATCGGGCTGACCCCGCCGAAGCCGAAGTAGTGCTGTCCGACCTCCTTGAGGCGCTCGCGCGGGATGCCGCGGCCGCGCGTGACGTTCTCCAGGAACGGCACGACGTCGTCGGGTCCCTCGGGGCCACCGAAGGAGAGCAGCAGGAGGGCGTCGTAGGGGGCGGCGAGGCCTTCGGCCGGGGCCGGGGCGGCGGCGCGGAGCTGGTCTGACATGTCTCGAATCCTGCCACCCGGCGTGTGCCCGGGAGAACAGGCCGGTCCGCATCCCGGGACGCAGCACAGGTAAGGTGACCCTAAGTTCACTGCGCGGAAGATGCCGGTGCCGAACCTTCCCCGTGCGGGTGCCTTGTCGGCGGTCGTAGCCTGTACGGGCCTGAGAAGTCCCTTACGGAGAGACCTTGCCCAGTCCCTACCGCGCGATCTTCGCGGCGCCCGGCACCAAGGCCTTCAGCGCCGCCGGCCTGATAGGCCGGCTGCCGATATCCATGGTGGGCGTCGGCATCCTCACGATGATCTCCGAGATCACCGGGCGCTACGCGATGGCCAGCGCCCTCACCGGCACCCTGGCCCTGGCCGCCGCCTTCATCGGCCCCCAGGTGTCCCGCCTGGTGGACCAGTACGGACAGCGGCGGGTGCTGCGCCCCGCGACCCTGATCTCCGTGGCCTCCGTCACCGCCCTGGTGCTGGCCGCCGCGAACGGGCTGCCCGACTGGACCCTCTTCGTCTTCGCGGCCGTCGCGGGCTGCGTGCCGAGCGTCGGCTCGATGGTCCGCGCCCGCTGGACCGTGCTCTACCGCGACGCACCGCGCGAGCTGCACACCGCGTACTCCTTCGAGTCCGTGGTGGACGAGGTCTGCTTCATCTTCGGCCCGATCCTGGCCATCGGGCTGTCCACCACCTGGTTCCCGGAAGCCGGACCGGTCATCGCGGCGGTCTGCCTGCTCATCGGCGTCTGGCTGCTCACCGCGCAGCGTGCCACCGAGCCGGCGCCGCACCCGCGCAGCCAGGGCGGCGACCGGACCTCCGCCCTGCGCTCCCCCGGCCTCCAGGTGCTGACGGCCACCTTCGTGGCGACCGGAGCGATCTTCGGATCCATCGACGTGTCCACCCTGGCCTTCGCCGAGGAGCAGGGCCACAAGTCCGCCGCCAGCTACATCCTGGCCATCTGGGCGGCCGGATCCTGTCTGGCCGGCATCGTCTTCGGCCTGCTCCACCTCAAGGGCCGTACCGAACGCAGGTGGGTACTGGGCATCTGTGCCATGGCCGTGAGTATGATCCCCCTCCTACTGGCCGGGAACCTTCCGTTTCTGGCCGTGGCGCTCTTCGTCTCGGGCCTCGCCATCGCTCCCACGATGATCACCACGATGGCCCTGATCGAAGCGCACGTACCACGCGCGAAGCTCACCGAGGGCATGACGTGGATCACCACCGGCCTCGCCGTCGGTGTCGCGGTCGGCTCCTCGGTGACCGGTCTGGTCATCGACGCCGCCGGGGCCCAGCGCGGGTACGTCGTCTCGATCTCCTCGGGGGCCGCCGCGGCTGCGGTCGCGTTCGCGGGTTACCGCCGGCTGACGAGGCCGGCGCAAGGGGAGGAGCCCTCTAGCGATGGGGACGGCGACAGCAGGCAGGAGCGGGCCGGGGACACGGACCGCGTGGCATAACTGGGCGGGCAACGTCACGGCCGTACCCGCCCGGGTGGTGACTCCGTCCTCGGTCGAGGAGCTCCGGGAGACGGTGCGGCGGGCCGCCGAGGACGGGCTGAAGGTGAAGGCGGTCGGCACCGGCCACTCCTTCACCGCCGCCGCCGCGACCGACGGGGTGCTCGTCCGCCCGCAGGCGCTCGCCGGCATCCGGGAGATCGACCGGGCCGCCGGCACCGTCACGGTCGCGGCCGGCACGGTGCTCAAGGACCTCAACGTCGCCCTGGCCCGGGAGGGCCTGTCGCTCACCAACATGGGCGACATCATGGAGCAGACGGTCTCGGGGGCCACCAGCACCGGAACGCACGGCACCGGCCGCGACTCGGCCTCCATAGCCGCCCAGATCCGCGGCCTGGAACTGGTCACGGCGGACGGACGGCTGCTCACCTGCTCGGAGAAGGGAGACGACGAGGAGCGCGCGGTCTTCGCGGCCGCCCGGATCGGCATCGGCGCCCTCGGCATCGTCACCGCGATCACCTTCGCCGTCGAGCCGGTCTTCTTCCTGACCGCCCGCGAGGAGCCCATGGGCTTCGACCGGGTGACCGCCGAGTTCGAGCAGCACTTCGCGGAGAACGAGCACTTCGAGTTCTACTGGTTCCCGCACACCGGCAACTGCAACACCAAGCGCAACAACCGCAGTCAGGGCCCCGCCGCCCCGCCCGGAGCCGTGAGCGCCTGGGTCGAGGACGAACTGCTGTCCAACGGCCTCTTCCAGGCCGTCAACTCCTTCGGCCGCGCGGTCCCGGCGGCCATCCCCTCCATCGCCCGGGTCGCCAGCCGCGCGCTGTCCGCGCGCACCTACACGGACATCCCGTACAAGGTGTTCACGAGCCCGCGCCGGGTGCGGTTCGTGGAGATGGAATACGCCCTCCCCCGCGAGCAGGTGGTCGAGGCACTGCGGGAGCTCAAGGCGACGGTCGACCGCTCCGGGCTGCGGATCAGCTTCCCGGTGGAGGTGCGCACGGCCCCGGCGGACGACATCGCCCTGTCCACGGCCTCGGGGCGGGAGACCGCGTACATCGCGGTGCACATGTACAAGGGCACCCCGTACCAGGCCTACTTCACGGCCGCCGAGCGGATCTTCACCGCGCACGGCGGACGGCCGCACTGGGGCAAGGTGCACACCCGGGACGCGGAGTACTTCGCCCGCGTCTACCCGCGCTTCGGGGAGTTCACCGCGCTGCGGGACCGGCTGGACCCGGACCGGCTGTTCGGCAACGACTACCTGCGGCGGGTCCTGGGCGAGTAGCCCCCGTCACGGGGAGCCCGGCCGTCCCCTCCCGCTCGGGTCCGGCGTGGGGGTGGCCGTGGGGGCCGGGGTGGGCGTTGGCTTCGGGCTCGGCGTCGGCGGGGTCGGACTCGGCGCCGGGCCCCCGGAGTCCGGGGAGCCCCCGGTCCCCGGGGAGGCCGCGGTGTCCGGGGCTGAGGCGTCGGGGCTCGGGCTCGGGCCCCGGCCGCCGCCCTCGCCCGAGGGGCTCGGGGAACTCCCGGCCCCCGGCGCCCTCCCGCCGCCCCTGCCGTCGGTGCCGGGCTCCTTGCCGGGAGCGGCGGGCCGCTCGTCGCCCGCCTTGCGCGTGCCGCCGGACCAGATGGTTCCACCGCCCTGGCTGATCGCCGTGCCGGAGAAGGCCTCGTACGCCCCGAGGCCGCCGAGCGCGATGGCGAAGGCCGCGCCCGAGGCCACCGCGGTGCGCCTCCAGCCCCGTACGCGGGTGCCGTGCACGGTGGCCTCGCCGAACTCCCCGGACGGCGGGACCGCCCGGAGCAGCAGGGCCCCGTCGGGCGCCTCCTCCTCCCCGGCGGACAGCGGGACCTGACGGGCCCCGGGACGGGCGCTCCCGCGCAGCCGGTCGCCGGTTCGCCTGAACAGGTGCTGGATGACGGGGCCGCCCGCGGTGGCGACCACGCTCACCACGCCGGCGCCGAGGATGGTCCCGTAGACGCCCAGTTTCGAGGCGAGCAGGGCCGCCGCGACGGTGGCGAGGGAGGAGCCCGCGATCTGGGCCACGCTCAGATCGAGTCTCTTCGTCTCGGTCCCGGACGCCGGTTCGGCCTCGGGCGCGGTCTTCTGACCCATCCTCATCCCCTGTGTGTGCTGCCTCTCTCGACCTCGCGCGGTCTCTCGCGCTCCACCGCTCTCAGCAGTTACTGACCGCCGAGCGAAACAGATAGTTCCGTTTCTGGTGATTCTGTGAAGCAGGACACCCGAAAACGGGTGCGGCCGCAGGCCCGGCCCGATTCGGGGCAGCCCAACTCCCGCCGCCCGCGACAAGTTCGGCGGCGCGGCGGTCCACCCAGGTGGCCCGAATGGAGTACTGTGGCGAGCCCTGGGGCCGTCCTTCCTTCTGGATGTCCGGACTCGGGAGAGGGGGCCGACTGATGGAGAAACGGCACTCGAGACCGGTGATGCCGCGGCATTGCGCGCGTTCCTGATGCGCACAGTAACCATTTGGTCACTGTGCGTGCCCAACAGGTAACCGTGCCATAACGGCGATCAAGGGCGCATGCCCGACACGCCGGTTGAACTCGGCAAGGTTGTGGCAGGCTGCACCCGGGCAGGCCACACTCGACTAGCGGAAGCAGCGACGCACGTGACGTCGGCAGGCACCACCCGGGAGGTCCCCATGCCCGAACTGCGTGTCGTGGCCGTCTCAAATGACGGCACACGACTGGTGCTCAAGGCTGCGGACAGCACGGAGTACACGCTTCCGATCGATGAGCGGCTGCGGGCTGCCGTGCGCAACGACCGCGCGCGCCTGAACCAGATCGAGATCGAGGTGGAGAGCCACCTCCGCCCCCGCGACATCCAGGCCCGCATACGGGCCGGTGCCTCCGCCGAGGAGGTCGCCCAGCTCGCCGGCATCCCCGTCGACCGCGTACGCCGCTTCGAGGGCCCGGTGCTGGCCGAGCGCGCGTTCATGGCGGAACGGGCCCGCAAGACGCCCGTGCGCCGCCCCGGCGAGAACACCGGCCCCCAGCTCGGCGAGGCCGTGCAGGAGCGGCTGCTGCTGCGCGGGGCCGACAAGGATTCCGTCCAGTGGGACTCCTGGCGCCGCGACGACGGCACCTGGGAGGTCCTCCTGGTCTACCGGGTCGCCGGTGAGCCGCACTCGGCGAGCTGGACGTACGACCCGCCGCGCCGGCTGGTCGTCGCCGTGGACGACGAGGCCCGCTCCCTGATCGGCGAGGCGGACGACCTGCCGGCGACGCCGGAGCCGAGCTTCCCGTTCGTGCCGAGGATCGCGCGGCTGCCGCGGGACCGGCCGCTGGACCGCGCCCTGGACCGCCAGCTGGAACGCCCGGTCGCGCCGGCCCCCGAGCCGGAGGAGGAGCGGGACACCCTGACGAGCCTGCTGGAGGCCGTACCGAGCTTCCGCGGAGACCTGGTGGTCCCGGAACGGCCCGAGCCCCCGGCGGAGGAACCGGAGGCGGAGGAGCCGCCGGCCGCCTCGGCGAGCGCGGGCGCCGGCTCCGCGTACGCGGACGTCCTGATGCCGCGCACGGTGGCGGGCCACCGCGACCGCCTGACGGGCACCACGGACCGCCAGGCGGAGGCCGACGGCGTCCGCCCGGGCCGCCGCGCGGCGGTCCCGAGCTGGGACGAGATCGTCTTCGGCACCCGCCGCAAGAAACAGGAGTAGCGCCGGCCCGACCTGCGCCCCGGCCACGCCCTGCGGGCCGGGGCGCGGCCGGGCTCCGGTCTACTGGGGGGCCGGGCCCGTGGCGACCGGGCGCGCCGGGTCCGCGGACCACTCCGACCAGCTGCCCGCGTACAGGGCGGCCGGAATCCCGGCCACCTCCAGCGCGAGGACCTCGTGCGCCCCCGAGACCCCCGACCCGCAGTACACCCCCACCGGGGCCTCGCCCGAGGCGCCCAGCCCGGCGAACCTCTCCCTCAGCGCGTCGGCCGCGAGGAACAGCCCGTCCGCGCCCACGTTCTCCGTCGTGGGCGCCGACACCGCTCCCGGGATGTGCCCGCCGACCCTGTCGATCGGCTCGACCTCGCCGCGGTACCGCTCCCCCGCCCGCGCGTCCAGCAGGATCCCGCTGCGCGCGAGGGCCGCCGCCGCGTCCGCGTCGAGCAGCCCCACCGCTCCCGGGTTTGGCTTGAAATCGCCTTCCGAAACCGTCACCTCGTCGGCGGACACCGGACCGCCCGACGCCGTCCATGCGGCCAGGCCCCCGTCCAGCACCCGCACACCCGTGTGACCCGTCCAGCGCAACAGCCACCACGCCCGGGCGGCGGCCCAGCCCAGGCCCCCGTCGTACACGACCACCGGCCTGTCCGCCGAGACCCCGGCCCTGCGCATCACCGCGCCGAACTCCTCCGGCTCCGGCAGCGGGTGCCGCCCGCCCGCTCCCGGCGGACCTGCCAGTTCGCGGTCCAGGTCCACGTACACCGCCCCCGGCAGGTGACCGGCCTCGTACGCGGACCGGAGGTCCGGCCCGCCGAGCTGCCAGCGGACGTCCAGCAGCACGGGCGGCCGGGGGCCGGCCAGCTCGTCCCTCAGTTCGGACGCGGAGACGATCGCGGAAGGAGCGGAGTTCACGGAGTTCTCAGTCATGCGGCCCATCTTCCTCCCCGCCGCGCGACCGTCGTAACAAGCCCGACATCACCCGTCCGCACCGATTCGGTCATCTCTGCCCGCATCGGCGAAACCCGGCCGGTCGGAGCGCGCCGGACCGTCCGGAGTGGAAGCATCTGGTCCGGGATGAGCGACGACGGAGGAGAACCGCTGACATGACCGAGGCACCGGAAGCCGCGCGGCGACGCCCGCCCGGCACACCCTGCTGGTCCAGTCTGATGGTGCACGGCCTCGGGACCACGGAGGCCTTCTACACCGACCTGTTCGGCTGGGAGTACGAGCCGGGTCCGCAGCCCTTCGGCCCGTACGTCCGCGCCCTCCTCGACGGCCACGAGGTGACCGGCATTGGCGAGATGCCGCCGGACCGGCACCTTCCGGTGGCCTGGACCACGTACTTCGCCACCGACGACGCCGACTCCACGGCCGAGACGATCCGTTCCTGCGGCGGCACGGTCGCGGTGGGCCCCCTGGACGCGGGCGGCGAGGGGCGCGTGGCGATCTGCTCCGACCCGTTGGGGGCGATCTTCGGGATCTGGCAGGCCGAGGAGCACATCGGGACCCGGCTGTCCGGCGTCCCCGGCACCCCGGTCTGGAGCGAGCTGGTCACGCAGGACACCTCGACCGTCGGCAAGTTCTACGCGCACGTCTTCGGCCACGAGGCCGAGACGCACGCCACGGCCGCCGCCGACTTCGACTACGTGACGCTCCTGCTGGACGGGCGGCCGGTCGCCGCGGTGCACGGGGTCGGGCGCTCGCTCCCGCACGACCGGGGCCCGCACTGGATGACGTACTTCCAGGTCGAGGACGCCGACATGGCCGCGGCCCGGGTCCACCGGCTCGGCGGGCGCGTCGTCCAGCCGCCCCGCGAGGGGCTGACCGGCAGGGTGGCCACGGTCACCGACCCGGAGGGCGCGGTCTTCACCGTCGTGGAACGGCGCCCCGGGAACGGCCGTTGACCGTCGCCGGACCGGCCCCTCAGGCGGGGTTGACCGGCAGGACGTCCGGGGAGAGGGCGGCGGCGTGGGCCGCGTCGCTCGTCATCCGCCGACGGTGGTGACGACGGCACAGCACCTCGTAACCGACCTCCTCGGGTGAGCGGTTGACGTCGCCGACGACGACCTGCTCGCCCTCCACGACCATCTCGCCGCCCACCGTGCGGGCGTTGTGGGTGGCGCGGGCGCCGCACCAGCACATCGCCTCGACCTGGAGGGTCTCGATCCGGTCCGCCAGCTCGATGAGCCGCTGCGAGCCGGGGAACAGCTTGGTGCGGAAGTCGGTGGTGATGCCGAACGCGAAGACGTCCAGGTCCAGGTCGTCCACGACGCGGGCCAACTGGTCGATCTGCTCGGGGGCGAGGAACTGCGCCTCGTCCACGATGACGTAGTCGACCTTGGCGCCCTTCGACATCTGGCCCACCAGGTACCCGTACAGGTCCATGCCGGGGGCCGCCTCGACCGCGTCGGTCACCAGGCCGAGGCGCGAGGACAGCTTGCCCTCGCCCGCGCGGTCGTCGCGCGTGAAGATCACGCCCTGGAGGCCCCGCGCCGACCGGTTGTGGCCGATCTGGAGCGCCAGCGTACTCTTCCCGCAGTCCATCGTGCCGGAGAAAAACACCAGTTCGGGCATGGAGGAACGGGACCTTTCGGGTCGTGGTCGGCGGGAGGTTTCCGGAGGATCGGTGGGTCAGCTGCGGACTTCGAGCAGCGGGACGAGCTGCTCGGCCGCGGTCATGGAGCCGTGCATCCCGGCGAGCGCCGATTCGTTGGGCTCGTTCACGGACGCGGTGATCGCGGCGTCGGCATGGGCGGCGGCGACGACGTCGCCGATCCGGCCGAGCACGCGCTCGTCGCACTCCCCCGGCGGCCCGAACCAGCCCAGCTCCAGGGCCTCTTCGCGGCTCGCGATCCAGAACCGGTCGCCCAGCACCTCCCGCCAGACGGTGAGGACGTCGGCTTCGGCGCCCGGTACGGCGTACACGTGCCGGGCCCGGCCCTCGCCGCCGAGCAGGGCCACGCCCGCGCCCAGCTCCCAGTCCTCGTCGAAGTCGATCCGGGAGTCCTCGTCGAAGGGGATGTCCACCATGCCGTGGTCGGCGGTCACGTACAGCGCGGTACGCGGCGGGAGCTGCTCGGCGAGCCGCTGCACCAGCCGGTCGACGTACATCAGCTGGCCGCGCCAGGCGTCGGAGTTCACGCCGTGCCGGTGGCCGGCCCCGTCGAGTTCGCTGTAGTACGTGTACACCAGCGCGCGGTCGCCGGCCTCGAGGCGCTGCGCCGCGAGGTCCATCCGCTCCTCGCCGGTCATCCGGCCGAGGAAGGTGCCGCCGCTCAGCGCGATCTTGGTGAGCGGGGTGGTCTGGAAGGCGGGCGAGGACACCTGCGCCGTGGCCACCCCCGCCTTGTCGGCCTGCTGGAAGACGGTCGGATAGGGCTGCCAGGGCTTCGGCGCGGTCCACGGGTGCCAGCGGAGCTGGTTCATCAGCTCGCCGGTGGCCGGGTTGCGCGCCGTGTAGCCGGGCAGGCCGTGCCGGGCGGGGGGCAGACCGGTGCCGACGGAGGCCAGCGAGGTGGCGGTGGTCGCCGGGAAGCCCGCGGTGATCGGCCGGCCGGTGCCGCCGCGCGAGCTGCCGAGGAGGGACGTGAGGTACGGGGCCTCGTCCGGGTGGGCCTTGATCTGCTCCCAGCCCATGCCGTCGACCAGGAACACGCAGTTCCGGTCGGCCGGGGTGAGCTCGGCGATGGCGGCGGTGTACCCGGGCACGCCCTGGCCGGCCACCAGGGTCGGCAGCAGGTCGGCGAGCGAGCCGGTGCCGTACTCGGGCACGGGGGCGCCGGACAGGTCCAGCAGCTCCGGCTCGTCCCAGTTCGACGGTACGGAATAGGCCATCAGCGGGCGGGGCCGGACGTGGCTGCCGTTGCCTCGGAGAGGGCCTGCGCGAAGAGGAGGGTCTGGCGGACCGCCTCCGGGCCGTCGCCCGCCTCGCTGACCCGCAGGCTGAGGTCGTCGGCGGTGGAGTTGCCCGTGTAGCCGTGGTCGGAGTCGCAGTTCGGGTCGCCGCAGGCGGCGGGCTCCAGGTCGATCCGGGAGACCGCGCCCCAGCCGATGGTCAGGACGACCTCGCGGGGCAGGGTGCCGGGGGTGTACGACTCGGGGTTGGCGACGACGCGGCTGAGCACCACGGAGGAGATCGCGCCGATCTTGACGGACTCGGTGGAGGTGGTCGCGTACGGGGACGGCGACCCGGCGTCGGCGGCCTGCTCGTCGGTGTGGCTCACGATGAAGCGGTTCCCGGTCAGGACCAGGACGGTGACGTGTCGGCGCACCTCGTTGGAGTCGAAGGTCGTCTCCTGGTGGACCAGGTACGACGAGATCGGCTCGCCGCCCACCGCGGCCTCCACGGCCTCGGCCACGAGGGCCGGGTAGTAGCCGCTGCGCTCGATCGCCGTGCGCAGCCCCTGGGTCGTCGTACCGGATTTCGCCATGGGGTCCATCCTAAGGCCCGTACGGGGCGCCCCGGGCGCCCCGTACCCGCTCAGTAGCTGGGGAGCGTCCGGGGACCGAGATCGGTGCGGGCGGGGGGACGGGCCACCCGGACGGTGGCGCTGAGCACGGAGAGCCCCTCGGTGGCGACGACGACCGGTTCGAGGGTGACGCCCACCACTTCGGGGTGGTCGTCGACGAGCCGGGACAGCCGCAGCAGGAGCTCTTCGAGGGCGGCGGTGTCGACGGGGTCGCTGCCGCGCCAGCCGAAGAGGAGGGGTGCGGCCCGGATGGACCGGATCAGCCCTGCCGCGTCCCGGTCGGTGGCGGGGACGAGGCGGTGGGCGGTGTCGCCGAGCAGCTCGGAGGCGACGCCGGCGAGCCCGAAGGAGAGGACGGCGCCCGCGGCGGGGTCGATCACGGACCGCACGACGGTGTCGACCCCGCGGGGCACCATGGCCTGGACGACGGGCTGCAGCTCGGCGGGGGTTCCCAGGAGGTCGGTGAGCTCCTCGTACGAGCGGCGCAGGTCGGCCTCGGTCGCGAGGTCGAGGCGTACGCCGCCGAGGTCCGCGCGGTGGCGCAGGTGCGGGGCCGTGGTCTTGAGGGCGACGGGGTAGCCCAGGGTCCGCGCTGCCGAGACCGCGTCGTCCGCGGTGGGCGCGGGCAGGGTGGGGAGCACCCGGATCCCGTAGTGGGCGAGCAGCGCGCCGGCGTCGGGTTCGGTGAGGGTGAGCGCGCGATCGCCGGCGTCCGCCAGCAGGCGGGCGAGCCGGGCGGCGGCCCCGGCCTCGTCGATGTCCTCGTACGCGGGGACCTGACCGGCGTCGGCGTTGGCCCGCCGCCACTGCCCGTACCGGACGGCCTCGGCGACGGCCCGGACGGCCCGCTCGGCGGCCGGGTACGCCGGGATCCGCACGTCCGGGGCCTCACCGGAACCGGTTCCGCCGGCTGCGGGCGCGGCGGGTGCGGCGGTGTCCGTGCGCGGGGTGCCGGGGTGCGGGAGCGGGGTTCCGGGCAGCGGAACACCCCGGGGGCCGGTGCGGGGGCCGGCTCCGGGCAGGGCCCCGGCCGGGGAGAGGGCGTCGACGAGCTCCGCCAGCTCGACGTGGACCACGGCCACCGGTTTGCCGGGACGGCCCGCGACCGCGTCCCGGAGGGCTCCGGCCAGGTCGTCCTGCGGCGTCTGCTCGTTCACCCAGGGGATCACCGTGACGATCACCGCGTCGTTCTCGGCGGAGGCCAGCGCGGCGCCCAGTGCCAGCCGGAAGTCCTGCGGCGTCGCCGCCGTCGTCAGGTCCAGCGGGACCGCGGGGCGCAGCCCCTGCGCGAGGCACGCGTCGTAGGTGAGGACGCCGAGCGACTCCGAGTTCCCGAGGATCGCCACGCGCGGTCCGGCGGGCAGCGGCTGCGAGGCCAGCAGGAGGCCGACGTCGACCAGCTCCGTGACCGTGTCGACCCGGATCACCCCGGCCTGCCGGAGCAGTGCGGAGACCGTGGTGTCCGCCAGGCCGGTTCCGGGGACCACGTGCCCGGCGGGGGTGTGGCGGCCGCCTCCCCTCGCGACGACGACCGGCTTCTCGGCCGCCGTCCGCCGGGCGAGCCGGGTGAACTTCCGCGGGTTGCCGAGGGTTTCGAGGTACATCAGCGCGACGTCGGTGGCTTCGTCCTCGTACCAGTACTGGAGGATGTCGTTGCCGGAGACATCCGCCCGGTTGCCCGCGGAGACGAAGGACGACAGCCCCGCGCCCCGCCGCAGCAGCGCGGAGAGCAGCGAGATGCCGATCGCCCCGGACTGGGTGAACAGTCCGATGCGGCCGCGGATCGGCGCGGGCGCCGGGGTGAGGGAGGCGTTGAGCGCGACCTCCGGTGCGGTGTTGATCACGCCGTAGGCGTTCGGCCCGATCAGCCGCATTCCGTACGAGCGGACCTGGCGCACCAGTTCGCGCTGCCGGTCGAGCCCGGCCGGGCCGCTCTCCCCGTACCCGGCGGAGAGCACCACGAGCCCCTGCACTCCGTGCTCCCCGCAGGCCGCCACGGCCTCGGGGACCCGGGCGGCGGGGACCGCGATCACCGCGAGGTCGACCGGGGCGTCGATGTCACCGAGCGCGCGGTAGGCCCGTACGCCGTCCAGCAGATCGGCGGTGGCCGCCTCGTTGACGGCGTAGAGGTGCCCGCGGAATCCGCTGTCGCGCAGGTTGCGCAGGGCGGCGGCGCCGACGCCCCCGCCGGAGCGGCTGACTCCGATGACGGCCACCGAGCCGGGGGCCAGCAGCCGCTGTACGGAGCGGGCCTCGGCGCGCTGCTCGCGGGCCCGCTGCACGGCCAGGGACTCGGCGGTGGGTTCCAGGTCGAGGGTCAGGTGGACGGAGCCGTCCTCGAAGCTGCGCTTCTGCTGGTAGCCGGCGTCCGTGAACACCTTGATCATCTTGTTGTTGGCGGGCAGCACCTCGGCGGCGAACCGGCGGATGCCCCGCTCGCGGGCGACCGCGCCGATGTGTTCGAGGAGCGCGGAGGCCACTCCGCGGCCCTGGTGGGCGTCCTGCACGAGGAAGGCGACCTCGGCCTCGTCGGCGGGGGCGGAGGCGGGCCGGCCGTCGGGGCCGATCCGGTCGTAGCGGACGGTGCCGATGAACTCCTCGCCGACGGTCGCCGCGAGGCCGACCCGGTCCACGTAGTCGTGGTGCGTGAAGCGGTGCACGTCGCGGTCGGAGAGCCGGGGGTAGGGCGCGAAGAAGCGGTAGTACTTCGACTCGTCGGAGACCTGCTCGTAGAAGCTGACCAGCCGGCCCGCGTCCTCGGTGGTGATGGGCCTGATCCGGGCGGTGCCGCCGTCGCGCAGGACGACGTCCGCCTCCCAGTGGGCCGGGTACGAGGGGTCCGACGGGGTGGTCATGCGGTGATCTTAAGGGCAGACCGGCCGGACGGCTCCCTGCGCGGCGCACGCGGCAGCCAGGGTCAAACCAGTGCAAGCTGGGGTAGGTCCAGCGGCGGAGGATCCGGGCCGAAGGTCGGTCGGAGCATGCGAGGCGTCGTGAGAGACTGGTCTAGACAACCCGTAAGAACCTGAAGGGCATCACCATGGCAGAGCGCCGCGTCAACGTCGGGTGGGCCGAGGGCCTGCACGCTCGTCCCGCCTCGATCTTCGTCCGTGCGACGACCGCTTCCGGTGTCCCGGTGACCATCGCGAAGGCCGACGGGAACCCCGTCAACGCCGCGTCCATGCTGGCGGTGCTGGGCCTGGGCGCGCAGGGCGGCGAGGAGATCATCCTCGCGTCCGACGCCGAGGGCGCCGAGGCCGCGCTGGACCGCCTCGCAAAGCTGGTCGCCGAGGGCCTCGAAGAGCTCCCCGAGACCGTCTGACCCTTCGGGTTCGCCCGGACATGCGAAGAGGCCGCGGGCGGCCGGGGGGCGGGGGGGGGGGGGGGGGGGGGGGGGGGGGGGGGGTTGGGGGGGGGGGGGGGGGGGGGGGGGGGGGGGGGGGGGGGGGGGGGGGGGGGGGGTGGGGGGGGGGGGGGGGGGGGGTTGGGGGTGGGTGGGGGGGGTGGGGGGGGGGGGGCGGGGGCGGGTGTTCGGGGGGGGGGGGGGGGGGGGGGGTGGGGGGGGGGGGCGAGGAGGTGGTGGGAGAGGCAGCGGAGGGGGTGGCGGAGGTGGTGGCGGCAGGGACGGC
>NZ_JBIVAL010000013.1:0-273752 GCF_044745505.1 Streptomyces sp. NPDC086989 | reverse complement strand
GCGTCGGGTACTCCTGTGCGCAGGTCAACGCGACGCCCCTCAGGGAAGGCGTCCCACAGCGGGTCACCGGTTCATTCCGTTAGGAGTTCTAAGTCACATGACGGATGGCACCGACGACGGGTGGAACGAGACTGGACGCAGCAGTCGGTCCAGTCCCCCGGAGGTTCCCGTGATCCTCGTTCACCTCGCGCCCGGCCGGTCGCTTCGGCCCGGTTCCGGCCGGAGCCGGCCGCGTCAGGGCGGCCGCCGCGCCCGCGGTCGCGCGGCGACAACCGGCCGTTCCTGAGCCGCGCCGGCCACGCGGACCCCTGAGCCCCCGTCGGCTGCCCTTTCGCGTCGCGGTTCCCTGCGCCCCGCACCGGCGCAGCGGACCCCGCAGGCGGCTCCCACAGCCGGTCCCCGCGGACCCGCTCTTCCCTCTCCGATCCACGGCATCACGGACCGCGCATCCCTCTGCTCCGGCGCGGTCACGCACGGTGCCCGCACGAACGCACCAAGGAGTCACGATGTCCGTCGTGCTGTCCACCCTCCCCCTGCCGGCCACCGAGCGGGCCGATTACTGGCACAGCGTGGTGTCCGACACCTTCATACCGCTCGACGTCTCGCTGCACGAAGCCGAGCCCTCGGCGGGTACGATCGCCAGCGATCGGCTCGGCCCCCTGCAGATCTCCGTCGTCGAAGCGGGCCCGCAGACCGTGACGCGTGACAGACGCCTGATCTCCCGGGGCGGTGCGGAGTACGTCACGGTCACCCTGCAGCACCGGGGTACCGCCAGGCTCACCCAGGACGGACGCCAGGCCCTGGCCGGACCCGGCACCTTCACTTGTTCCGACGCCGGTAAGCCCTACAAGAGGGAGCAGCAGGACGACTTCCGCTTCACCGCCTTCCGGGTGCCGAAGCAGGGGCTCGGGGTGTCGGACGGGGACCTGCGGGCGGTGACGGGGACCGTTTTCGCCGGCGACCGCGGGACGGGCGGGCTGGTGGCCGGGTACCTGACGCGGCTCGCCGAACGGGCCGCGGACTTCGACCCGTACACCGGCCGACAGCTCGCGATGACCGCCACGGACCTGCTGACCGTCCTCGTACGGGAGCGGCAGGGACGGCTGAACCCCCACGCGTCGGAGGCGGCCCGCGGGATGCTGGCACGCGTCAAGGAGTACATCCTGCTGCACCTGGCGGACCCCGGCCTCTGCCCTGAGACGATCGCGTCGGCGCACCACATGTCCGTGCGGTACCTGCACAAACTGTTCCAGGCGGAGGAGGCGACGGTCGGGCGCTGGATCCACCGCGAGCGCCTCGACCGGTGCCGCCGTGAGCTCGCGAGGCCTTCGGGTGCCGCGCCGAACGTGTCGGCGGTCGCACAGCGTTGGGGTTTCGTGAACCCCTCCCACTTCAGCCGGGCCTTCCGCGCCGCGTACGGCATGTCGCCCCGGGAGTGGCAGTCGAGCACCCGGCAGGCTTGAGGGCGGTCACGGAGCCTGCGGTCGCCGTTCGTGCAGCGCCCCGCGGAGTACGCGCGTGGCGAGCATCAGGGCGGCCTGCGCCCCGCAGGTGGCGCGCAGGGCGTTGACCGCGACGAAGTCGTGGAGGGCGCCTTGGACGCGTACGGCCGCGACGGCGACGCCGGCCTCCCGCAGCCTGGCGGCGTAGGCCTCCCCCTCGTCGCGCAGGACGTCGGCCTCCGCGGTGATGACCAGGGCCGGGGGCAGACCGGCGAGTTGGCCGGTGGTGGCCCGCAGGGGTGAGGCGGTGATCTGGGCGCGCTCGACCCGGCTCGTCGTGTACTGGTCCCAGAACCACCGCATGGTGTCGCGGCGCAGGACGTAGCCGGTCGCGAACCGGTGGTAGGACGAGGTGTCGAAGTCGGCGTCGGTCACCGGGCAGAACAGGACCTGCTGGAGCAGCGGTACGTCGCCCCGGTCCTTGGCCAGCAGGGTCAGCGCGGCGCCCAGGTTCCCTCCGGCCGAGTCCCCCACGACGGCCAGGCGGGTGCCGTCCAGGTCCTTGACGGCTCCTTCGGCGACGATCCACCGCGCGACGGCGTAGTTCTGCTCCAAGGCGACCGGGTAGCCGACCTCGGGCGACAGGTCGTACTCGGGGAAGACCACGGCGGCGCCGGCCCCGACGGCCAGTTCGCGGACCAGCCGGTCGTGGGTGGAGGCATTGCCGAGCACCCATCCCGCGCCGTGGATGAAGAGGATCACCGGTAGCGTCCCTTCGGCGCCCGCGGGCCGCACGACGCGGACCCAGACACCTCCGGTGGGGCCGCCGGGCACCGCGAACCACTCCTCGTCGACGGCGGGCAGGGCCGTCCCGGCCGCCGCCTGGAGTTCCTCCAGCGCCTTGCGGCCGTTCGCCAGGCCGCGCGGGTACCCGTGGGGCGGCCGGGCGGCCGCCCAGGCCAGGACGCGGGCCGCGGGTTCGAGCACCGGCTCGGGGCCCGGACAGGGGCTTGCGTCGGGATGGGCGTCGAGGTCGGACTCCGGCGTCACCTCGGGCATCGACAGCTCCTTACAGGTCCGGGGAAAAACGCAGATGCCCGTGCGGACGGGTGCAGTGCGGACGGTCCGGGCCGCCCCCACGGCACGCGTCCGCGCGACGAGGGGGAAAGGATCAGTGGGCGGTGGAGCCCACCGCGTCCCGGATCAACTCGGCGACGCGCTCGGGCCGGGACAGCATGACCAGGTGGGAGGACTCGACCTCGACGGTGGTCATACCGGCCCGCCGGTAGCCGAAACGCTCCACCTCGGGGTTGAGGGTGCGGTCGGCGGTGGCGACCAAGCCCCAGGACGGCTTGGTCCGCCAGGCGGCGACAGGCGCTGCTTCGGCGAACGCCCTTGCCGCCAGCGGGCGTTGGGAGACGGCGAGGATGGCGGCGAGTTCGGGGGCGACGTCCGCCGCGAAGAGGGCCGGGAACTGCTCGGCGTCCACCGAGACGTCGGTACCGGGCTCGGTCGACCCCTCGACGGGGAAGGGGGCGTACACGAGGGCGTCGGCGAGGTCGGAGGCGGGGAAGCGCCCTTGCAGCTCACCGAGGCTCTCGCCCTCCTCCAGCGCGTAACCCGCCAGGTAGACCAGCGCCCGGACGTTGTCCTCCGCGCCGGCGACGGTGATGACGGCGCCTCCGTAGGAGTGGCCCACCAGCACCACCGGGCCGGGGATCCCGCGCACGACGGAGGCGATGTACGCGGCGTCACCGAGAAGGCTGCGGTTGGGTACCGCGGGGGCCAGCACGTTCAGGCCGTGCGCGGTCAGCAGGGGGATGACCCGAGCGTAGCCGGAGGCGTCGGCGAACGCGCCGTGGACCAGGACGACGGTCGGCAGGGAAGCAGGGGACATGGGGGTGCACTCCTCGAAGGACGGGGGCGGGCGGTGAGGGATCGGGGCGCTGGGCCCCGGTCACGACGAGGACGCTACGGGCGCCCGGCCCGGGCGCCTTGCCCGTCGGTGCTCCGCTTCTGGCCTCTGCGTGCCCGGCCCGCAGCGGCCGCCCCGTGGGCGGCCGGGAAACGACGCGTCCCGCCGCCGCGCCGTAGGGCGCGGACAACGGGCGTCGCGGGTAGCGGTGCCGCTCAGAGGCCGAACCGGCCGCGGCGAACCTCGGGCACCAGGTCCGCGTACTGCGGATGCCTGCCGATCCAGCCCCGGATGAAGGGACAGTACGGGAGCACCTCCAGCTTGCGCCTCCGTACGTCGTCCAGGGCGCCCCGGGCGGTGTCGGCGGGGGTGGTGGGTTCAGTCCCGGCCGGGGCGCAGAGCTGCCAACTGCTCTTCGAACGGCACTACTTCGTCCTCATGCCGGGCCTGCGGCGCAGCGCCGGCCGCCAGCCGCGCCAGCTCGGCGGCGGCCCGTTCGACGCGAACGGCGAGTGCGGCCGTCCGCCCGTCACCGGCCGTCCCCCAGTCCTCGGGGGCCGCGAAGACGGCGGTCGGGGCCACGGTGGCCCGCAGATGGGCGAAGAGCGGCCGCAGGGCGTACTCCAGGGCGAGGGAGTGCCGTGCGGTGCCGCCGGTGGCGGCGACGAGTACCGGCTTGCCGGCGAGGGCGTCCCGCTCGACGATGTCGAAGAAGGACTTGAACAGGCCGCTGTAGGAGGCGCTGAAGACGGGTGTGACGGCGATCAGGGCGTCCGCCCGCGTCACGGCTTCGAGTGCCGTGCGCAGTGCGGGCGCGGGGAACCCCGTGACCAGGTGATGGGCGATGTCCACGGCCAGCTCGCGCAGTTCGATCACCTGCACCTCGGCCGGCCCGGCCGACTCGGCCAGGCGGTCGGCGGTGGCCGTCGCGAGCCGGTCGGCGAGCAGTCGCGTGGAGGAGGGCAGGCTCAGCCCGGAGCTGACCACGACCAGCCGCACCGGGCTCACCGCCGCACCTCGGTGGCGCCGGTGGAACCGGCGGACGGGACGGTGGCCCCGACGGCGGACGGGACGGTGGCCCCTGCCCGGGCGGCCGCCCGGGCCTCGTGGGTCGGCCCCTGCGGGACCGTGGCCGGCCGGCCGGCCGCGAACTCCTTGCGCAGCACCGGGACCACCTCCTCCCCCAACAGGTCCAGCTGCTCCAGTACGGTCTTGAGCGGCAGGCCGGCGTGGTCCATGAGGAACAGCTGCCGCTGGTAATCCCCGAAGCTCTCGCGGAACGTGAGCGTCTTCTCGATCACCTGCTGCGGGCTGCCGACCGTCAGCGGTGTCTGCTCGGTGAACTCCTCCAGCGAGGGTCCGTGTCCGTAGACGGGAGCGTTGTCGAAGTAGGGCCGGAACTCGCGCACGGCATCCTGGGAGTTGCGACGTATGTACGCCTGTCCGCCCAAGCCCACGATCGCCTGCTCGGGAGCGCCGTGGCCGTGTTCGGCGAAGCGCCGCCGGTAGAGGCCGACGAGCCTGCGGAAGTGGTCCGTGGGCCAGAAGATGTGGTTGGCGAAGAAGCCGTCACCGTAGTAGGCGGCCTGTTCCGCTATCTCCGGGCTGCGGATCGAGCCGTGCCAGACGAACGGCGGTACGCCGTCCAGTGGGCGCGGGGTGGATGTGAAGCCCTGGAGCGATGTGCGGAAGCGGCCTTCCCAGTCCACCACGTCCTCGCGCCACAACTGGTGCAGCAGCGCGTAGTTCTCGATCGCCAGCGCGATGCCGTCGCGGATGTCGTGCCCGAACCAGGGGTAGACGGGGCCGGTGTTGCCGCGGCCCATCATCAGGTCGACGCGCCCGTCGGCCAGGTGCTGGAGCATCGCGTAGTCTTCGGCGATCTTCACCGGGTCGTTGGTGGTGATCAGGGTGGTGGAGGTGGAGAGGATCAGCCGCTCGGTGCGCGCGGCGATGTGACCGAGCATCGTGGTGGGTGAGGAGGGGACGAACGGCGGGTTGTGGTGTTCTCCCGTCGCGAAGACGTCGAGCCCCACTTCCTCGGCCTTGAGGGCGATGGCCACCATCGCCTTGATCCGCTCGTTTTCGGTGGGTGTCCGCCCGGAGGCCGGATCGGGCGTGACGTCGCCCACCGTGAAAATGCCGAACTGCACAGAGATCACCTTCGTCGGAACAGGGGGTGGGAGGGCTGTGTGCCTCCCGTCACAAAGTGCGCCGCACTCCCGCATGGCGTTCGAGGTTGCGCAGTTGCACCGCCAGGTCGCCCTCGACCGCGGTGTGGGCGGGCCCGCTGCGCCCGATGGGCAGCACCTCCTCGCTGCGCATGTCCTCCAGCATCAAGGCGAAGGCGGCGTACGTCGCGACGAGGGCCACCAGGAGCCCGAGGGCCCCGGAGACCTGCGTGAGCCGTTCGACGCCGGTCAGCCCCGCCAGCCCGGTGGCCAGCCACCGGGGCATCGAGACGACGAGGACGAGCCACAGGGCGCGCTTGGGCCGGGTCACCGCCGCCATCAGGGTCCCGAAGCACAAGAACGCCAGGTTGAACACGCCCAGCACCCGCGGTCCGCCTGCCGCGCCGGTTCCCATGACCAGGGAGTACGCCAGCCAGCTGCCGGCGAACGTGCCCATGAGGGTGGCGGCGATCACGTCCCGCGCCCCGAAGGCGAGGACGCTCACCAGGAGTTGGAGGGCGAACGCGGGCAGCACGCACAGGGCGACGGCCCTGCGGTCCGCGGCTTCGAGGACACCGAGCTGGAGGCACCCCGTCATCACCGAGGCGATCGCCACGGTGAAGAAGCCGAGTGGCATCGGTGACGCGATGGGGCGCAGGTTGATCCGGGTCATCGACCGCAGGTCGGGTTCGAACCGGCGTCCGGCGGGCGGGCCTTCGTCAGGGGGTGTACTCATGTGTCGGTCTTCCTCGGCTGTCGAAGCGGGCTCTCGGGGCAGGGCGTCAGCGGCCCGTCAGGGCGCGAAGCAGGGGTCGGTGAAGGGCTGGGAAGGGGGCGTCCCGGGGCCGGAGCCGCGCGCGGCGCGCCACCGGCGGTGGTCCTCGGATTCGGCGACGGCCTCGGCCATGCGGAGCGCTTGCCGCGCGCCCGGGGACTCGTGGCCGCCGGACTGGTGACGGCCGGACTGATAGCCGCCGAAGCGGGCCACCGGGGACCAGGCCGGGCTGACGGGCGGGACGGTCTCGTCGAGGCCCTCGTACTCCTCGCTCGCGTAGACGATCCGGCCGCCGACGACGGTGAGCACGGACTCGATGTCCGGGATCGCGGATTCCGGCACGGTGAAGAAGTCGTGTGTGAGGATCGCGAGGTCGCCGTAGCAGCCCTCCCGCAGGGCGCCCTTGACGTCCTGTTCGCCGGTGAGCTCCGCGCCGCCCCGGGTGTAGAGGCCGAGGGCGGTCTCCCGGTCGATCAGGTTCGCGGCCGGGCAGAGGGCGGTGCCGCCGACGGTGCGGCCGGTCACCAGCCAGTGCAGCGAGACCCACGGGTTGTAGGACGACACCCGGGTGGCGTCCGTTCCGGCGGCCACGGTCAGCCCCCGGTCGAGCATGGCCCGTACCGGCGGGGTGTGGGAGGTGGCCTCGGCGCCGTAGCGGTCGAGGAAGGCCGCTCCCTGGAAGGACATCCTGTTCTGCACCGACAGCGCTCCGCCGAGGGCCGCGATGCGGTCGAGGCTGTCGGCCGAGACGGTCTCGGCGTGGTCGAAGAGCCAGCGGTTGGCGCCCGGGAAGAGCCCTTCGGCGGCGAGCTTCTCGAACACGGCCAGATCCCGGCGGATCGTCTCGTCGTAGGTGGCGTGGAGCCGGAACCCCCAGCCGTTCTCCATCAGCAGCCGGACCGCCTGCTCGAACTCCGTCTCGAAGTCCGCGGCGAGCTCGGGCCGCGGCTGCGAGAAGTTCTCGAAGTCGGCCGCGGCCCAGGTCAGGTTCTCGCCCGCGCCGTTGAGGCGGAGCCACTCGTCGCCGTCCCGCGGTTCCACCGTCTCGATCCAGCGCTTGAGGTCGGCCAGCTCCTGTCCGGCCGTCTGCGGGAACAGGTGGTAGGCGATGCGCAGTGACAGCTCCCCCGAGCGGGCCAGATCGACGACGGTGGCGTAGTCGTCGGGGAAGTTCTGGAAGCCGCCGGCGGCGTCGACCGCCGAGGTCAGTCCGAAGCGGTTGAGTTCGCGCAGGAAGTGGCGGGTGGAGGTGCGCTTGTCCGCGACGCCGAGCGTCGGGGCCTTGGCCAGGGTCGAGTACAGGATCAGGGCCCCGGGAGCCGCCAGGAGCACCCCGTTGGGCTCGCCGTCCCGCCCCCGGACGATCTGGCCGCCCCGCGGGTCGGCCGTCTCGCGGGTGAACCCGGCGGCCCGCACGGCGGCCCGGTTCATCAGCGCCGACTGGTAGAGGTGCAGGACGAACACCGGGGTGTCGGGCGCGGCCGCGTTCAGTTCCGCCACCGTCGGCATGCGGCGTTCGGCGAACTGCTCCGCGGTCCAGCCGCCGACGACGCGGATCCACTGGCCCCTCGGTGTGCGGCCCGCCTGCTCGCGCAGCATGGCCAGCGCTTGGCGCAGGCTCCGTACGCCGTCCCAGCGCAGCTCCAGTACGTAGTTCAGGCCACCGCGGATGACGTGCAGGTGGGAGTCGTTGAGCCCGGGGACGACCCGGCGGCCGAGCGCGTCCACGATCCTGGTCGCGGGCCCGACGAGGGCGGCGAGGTCGCGGTCGTCCCCGAGGGCGACGACCCGGCCGTCGCGGATGGCGACACCGCGGGCCGCGGGACGGGCCGGGTCGCCGGTGTACACCTTGGCGTTGCGGACGACGAGGTCGGCGGAGGGCTGCTGCGGGTCCTGGGCGGGCCGGACGCCCGCCACGGGCATGGCCGTCGTACCGGGCCCGTCCTTCGTACCGGGCGAGGGCGTCGTAAGGCTCACGCCAGGGCCTTGCGCAGGGTGTCGGCGGCCAGACCGATGGCCAGGGACGCGGCCTGCGTGTCGCGGAGCGCGTTCAGCATGACGAAGTCGTGGATGGTGCCCTGGACGCGCAGCGCGGCGACGGGGACGCCGGCGGCGCGGAGCTTGGCGGCGTACGCCTCGCCCTCGTCGCGCAGGACGTCGGCCTCGGCGGTGATGACGAGCGCGGGGGGCAGGCCGGTGAGCTGGTCGAGGGAGGCCCGCAGCGGGGAGGCGGTGATCTGTGCGCGCTCGGCCTCGTCGGTCGTGTACTGGTCCCAGAACCACCGCATGGCTTCGCGGCGCAGGAAGTAGCCAGTGGCGAACCGGTGGTAGGAGTCGGTGTCGAAGGCCGCGTCGGTGACGGGGTAGAAGAGGACCTGGTGGACGAACGCCACGTCGCCGCGCTGCTTGGCCATGAGGGTGAGGGCGGCGCTCATGTTGCCGCCGACCGAGTCGCCCGCGATGGCGACGCGGGAGCCGTCGAGGTCCCTGTGGCGGCCCTCGCGGGCGATCCACTGGGCGACCGTGTAGTTCTGCTCGATGGCGACGGGGTAGCGGGCCTCGGGCGACAGGTCGTACTCCGGGAAGACCACCGCCGCGCCGGCGCCCACGGCGAGTTCCCGCACCAGACGGTCGTGGGTGTGTGCGTTGCCGAAGACCCAGCCCGCGCCATGGAGGTAGAGGACGACGGGAAGGGGGCCGGTGAGGCCGCGCGGGCGGACGATCCGGGCGCGTACCGCCCCGGTCGGGCCGCCCTGGACGGTGATCCACTCCTCGTCGACGGGGAGCAGGGGGACGCCCTCGCCGTTCTGGACGTCGTCCACGGCCTTGCGGCCGTCGACGACGGGGATCTGGTACAGGTACGGGGGCTGGGCGGTGGCATCGGCGAATGCCTGGGCCGCGGCGTCGAGTACGGGCGGGTGCTGGTCGGACATGGTTCGGCTCTCCTTCACGAGAGGGGCGGAGGTGCGGTTGTGCCCAGGAGGGGCACCCAGGAGGGCACCCAGGCGGGGCACCCAGGAGGGGCGGGTCCGGCGGTCTGCCGTACGGGAGGCGCGGGTCGTGCGGGATGCGCGGGTCGTGCCCCGTCCTGGGTGCCCGGGTACGCGCCTGCTCAGGCGAGGAAGGCGAGCAGGGCGGCGTTGACCTCGGCGGCGTGGGTCAGCAGGAGCCCGTGCGGGCCGCCGGGCACGGTGACGAGTTCGGCGCCGGTGATGCTCTTCGCCAGCGGGATCGCGGTCGCCTCGATGGGCAGCGTGCGGTCGGCGTCGCCGTGGATGATCAGGGTGGGGACGTCGATGCGCGGAAGGTCCGCGCGGAAGTCGGTGAGCCAGGCCTGGACGCAGTCGAGGGTGCCCTTGGCGGAGGCGCCGACGGCGACGTTCCAGGAGGCCTGGACCGCCTGTTCGCTGATCCGCTCGCCGCCCAGGACGTCGACGTTGTAGAAGTCGGCGAGGAAGGCGCTCATGAACGCGAACCGGTCGGCGGTGATGGCGTCCTCGATGCCCTTGAAGACGCCCGCGTCCACGCCGGCGGGGTTGTCGTCCGTCTTGAGCAGGAAGGGCGGGACCACGCCGATCATGACGGCCTTGGTGACGCGGTCGCTGCCGTACGTGCCGAGGTATCGGGTCACCTCGCCGGTCCCCATGGAGAACCCGACGAGGACGGTGTCGCGCAGGTCGAGGGTGGTGAGCACCTCGTTGAGGTCCGAGGCGAAGGTGTCGTAGTCGTACCCGTCGGCGGGCTGGTCGGAGCGGCCGAAGCCGCGTCGGTCGTAGGTGATGACGCGGTGGCCGGCGGCGAGGAGGGCGGCGGTCTGCTTCTCCCAGGAGGCGCCGTTCAGCGGCCAGCCATGGATGAGGACGACGGGCTGTCCGGTGCCGTGGTCCTCGTAGTAGAGCTCGACGGGGGCGGAGTTGCCTTCGGCGACCTTGATGAACGGCATGGTGGAGTGCTCCTTCGGTGGGTGGGTGTGAGGGGTGGGCGGGTATTGCGGGTGAGGGGTGCGGTCGGCGCCGGCGCCCCGTGTCAGGCGCGCACCAGCGGGGTGTCGACGAGGTGTTCGGCCAGGAACCACACCTGCGCCTCACCGGTGCGGACGACCTGGGAGATGAGCAGGTCGTTGCTGCCCTCGTCCCCCTCCGCGGACAGCCGGGCGGCGGCGTCCCGCGCGTCGATCAGGATGCGCTCGTGCGCGTCCAGGAGCCGCGACAGCATGACGGGGACCTTCTCCACCCCGTTCGGCGGGCGGGGTACCGATGTCAGCTCGGCGACGTGGCGCGGGTCCGCGACGGCGACACCGCCGAGGCTCTGGACGCGCTCGGCCAGGGTGTCCACGAGCGCCAGTTGCTCCTGCGCGTGCTTGTCCAGCATCAGGTGGAGGGAGTAGAAGGTCGCGCCGCGCACGAGCCAGTGGTGCTTCTTGTAGAGCGAGTACAGGATCTGCGTGTCGGCGAGCACCTGGTTCAGCCGCTGGCAGGCGTACATGCGGGTGTCGTGGCCGAGGCCGAGGGGGAGCTGCTTGAGCGTGCCGAACGCCTGGATCTCCTCCCCCGTCTGGTGCAGCAGGGGCTGACCGCCGCCGCGCGGGGGTGCGGTGGTGGGTGCGGGTTTCATCGGGGGCTCCTGTAAGTGGGTGTGGGTGGGCCCGGCCGTGCGGCAAAGGGGGTGTACGCGGACGGCCGGACCCGGTTCGGGGGTCCTGCGCTCAGCCGGTTCGTGCCGCACGGTGCAGGACGAGGCGGGTGAGCAGCCCGCTGCCGACGCCCGCCGCGAGGACGAGCGCCGTCCACCACAGCGGGTACGGCGCCAGACCCAGCTCCGCGTCGAGGGACCAGGCGCCGGGGCCGGTGGCGGCGAGGGCGGCGGCGCTGACGATCAGGACCAGGGGGTACTCGTAGCCGTCGTTCTGGACCCAGAGGCCGTTGTGCCACTTCACGGTGAGGGCGACGGTCATGACCCCGATGGCGCCGGTCGCGGCGAGCGGTGTGAGCAGCCCGGCGGCGAGCAGCAATCCCGATCCGATCTGGCCACCGCCGGCCGCGAGGGCGGTGAGGGCACCGCCGCGGAAGCCGTCGGCGCGGAACTCGGCGGAGCCGCCGTCGAGTCCCCTCCCGCCGAGGTGCGAGCTGACCTTCTGCACGCCGTGGCCGGCGATGAGCAGGCCCACCAGCAGGCGCAGGACGAGGATGCCGGTGTCCAAGGAGGTCAGCCGGCCGCGTGCGCGCCGATGACGGCCTGCGCGTACACGACGCCCAGGCCGTAGGCGCCGGCGTGGGCCTTGACGATCTCCATCACGGCCCCGTACGTCTCCTGGCGGGCCCAGTCGCGCTGGAGTTCGAGCAGCACCTGGACCCAGGTGACCGGTACGGCGCCGGCGGCCAGCATGCGCTGGAGGGCGTGCTCGTGCGCGGCGGGGCTGACACCACCGGAGGCGTCGGAGACGACGTAGACCTCGTAGCCCTGTCCCAGGGCGGACAGCGCGGGGAGCACCAGGCAGACTTCGGTCCACAGACCCGACAGGATGATCTTCTTGCGGCCGGTCGCCTTGACCGCCTCCACGACCGCCTCGTCCTCCCAGGCGTTCATCGTCGTACGGTCCAGCACCTCGTGCTTCGGGAACACGTCGGCGAGCTGCGGCAACAGGGGTCCGGAGAAGGACTCCGCGGCGACCGTGGTGAGGACGACCGGCACGTCGAACGCGCGGGCCGCCTTGGCGAGGCCGACCGTGCTGTTGATGATCGCGGCGCGGTCGCCGCTGCCGGTGCCGAAGAACATCTGCGGCTGGTGGTCCACGAACAGCATCACGGCGTTGTCGGGCGTGAGCAGGTCCTCGCTCGGGGCAGCGTGCACCGTGCTGGTGTCGAACATTTAGGGGGTGTCCTCTCGGAACGGTCGGAAGTGAGCGCCGCCTGCCGCTTCCCGCGCGGCTCGGCACTCCTCGAACCTATGACCGTCCCGCCGGCCGACTTTTCCGCCCGCGCACCGTGGTTGGCACGACGACGCACGCTTCCCGGCCACCGGCGTTTCGCCTTTCCGCCGGACGCGGAGCTCCAGGTCAGAACAGCCGTGTGGGGTCCTGCCTTCGGGAAGGCAGGACCCCACACGCCGATGCTCTCCAGGAATCCACCGCGGCCGGTGGGGATGCCTGGCGTACGGGCTCCGGGCAGTACAGCTGGCTGCGTCGTAAGCAGCTGCCCCCGCTGGTGGTCAGGCGTGCTTGTCCGCGGGGTGGTGAGTGGGCTGGACCGACCAGGCCGGCGGTTCGTCGTTGCCCGAGTCCTCGTCGCTTTCCGCGTCGGCGGCGGTTGCCTGGATCTTGCCCGGGGCGTGGTGGACCGGGGCGTAGACGGCGTAGAGCTGCATGGGCTCGTCGCCGGTGTTGGTGATGTTGTGCCAGGTGCCGGCGGGTACGAAGACCGCCCAGCCGTCCTCGACCTCCTGGTCGAAGTCGAGGCGGTCCTTCGCGCTGCCCATCTGAACGCGGCCGCGACCCGCGTCGAGGCGCAGGAACTGGTCGGTCTCCGGGTGTGCCTCCAGGCCGATGTCCTCGCCCACCGGGATCGACATCAGGGTCAGCTGGAGGTACTTCCCGGACCAGGCCACCGAGCGGTAGTTGGTGTTCTGGAGCGTCGCCTGCTCCAGGTCGAAACTCTGAGGTTCGGGCCCGATGTCCTTGATGGTCATGCTTCTCTCCCGGTCGACGGAGGTGGTACGCGTTCGGGCGCAGGTCTTGCGCCGGGCCAACCCTTTCAGACTGACCGCGGTCTTATGGGGCGACGCCAGTGACACCCGTGCCGGGCGGTCACGGGCGCCAGGACGCGGCGGGCAGCCGCGCCCCAGCCGCGCAGCCGGGCGAGGGCCGGGCGGGAGTCGACGGTACGGGCGGCCTGGTCCAGCCCGGCCACCACCTCGTGGAGCACGCGCGGCAGCTCGGCATCGAAGCGGAACGGGAGTCGGTCGACGTTGACGACGTCGGTGTCGCACCGGGTGAACCGCTCCGTGACCGCGGTCGAACCCGGCTTCTTCCCACCGGCTGCTGGGCCGTTTGGTCCATGAGGGTCAAGTACTGCTCGTACGGCGACCACCCGGAGCAGGTCCTGCCGCCGCGCGACGGGGTGGTCCTCACCCCCCTGGTCACCGAACCCGTCTTCGCCCTGCTGCCCGCGACCCACCCACTGGCCGGCGAGGAGGCCGTGTCCCTGACCGAACTCGCCGACCACGACTGGGCGATGCCCCGGCCCGACGGCGACCGCACCCGCGAGTACTGGTCCTCGGTGTCCGCGCTGGCCGGCCGTCGGCCCTCCGCTACCGCACGAGGCCGAGGGACGCCAGCTGATCGAACTGGTCCGGGCGGGCCTGGCCGTCAGCCTCTGCCAGGCCACCTTCGCGGAAGCCCCCGGCGTCACCGTCCGCCCCCTCGCGGGCGCTGTGCACGGAGGGGGCCCGGCCCTCTTGGGGCCGGGTCAGCGGAGGGCCGCCGTCTGCCGGCGGCGCACATACACCACCGCACCGCCGATCGCCGCCAGCGCTGCGGCCGCGGCGGCGGAGATCGGCTGCCAGGACGCCTCGTCCGCCGGTGCACCGGACGCGGCGGCAGCCTGTTCCGGCTGGTCCTCCACGAGGCCGGCGTACCCGCCGGCCAGGCCCTTGCGGTCGTACTCCGAGCCGGGCATCTTGTCGCCGTAGCGGCTGGTGACCAGCTTCTGGTAGGCGGCGAGGGTAACGCCGCGCTTGCCGCCGAGGCCGGTGGTCGCTTCCTCGTTGAGCGGCTCGACCATGCCGTCGGCCGTGAGCCGGTACCAGGCGTGGATCTGCGGCTCGGTGAAGGTACGGGCCTGTGCGGTGCCGCGCTCGGCGAAGCCGACCTCGGCGTCCCCGTCCCGGATGCCGGCCAGCTGCCAGCCCTCGGCACCGACGTTCCGCGGGCCGCTTCCCGTCGTGGCGGCATCCCCCTTGGGTGCGAGCAGCACGGCGGCGTTCTTGCCGTCGGAGGCGGTCACCCGGGAGGCCAGGTAGGAGAGCCGGATCGCGGTCTGCGGGTCCGCCTGGGTCTTACCGGTCACGAACTCGGGGCTGATCTCGAACATCGGCACCGGGTCCTTGAGGTCGAACCGGGGCGGCGCGGCGACCGCGGCGGGTGCGTTGCCGGGGGTGCCGACGGTGCCGCCGTCCGCGCCGGGGCGCGTGCCCTGCTGCCGCGCCGAAACCAGGAAGCGGGAGACGGTGTCACGGAGTTGGTCGCTCCGTACGGCCTGCTGGGCGGACGGGTAGCCCGCGATGCCGTCGCCGTCCGCAGCCTGCGCAGAAACGATTCCGCTCAGGGCGGCGGCGAGCGCGGTCGCGGCGAGGACGGCGGCCCGGACTGCCGTGCGCTTGGTGTGTCGCGTGGTCTGCATGGTCGGTCTTCTCCTCAGCCCTGGATCCCGATGCGGGAGTGGGTCCACTGGAACGAGTTGTTGTTCACGTAAGTGGCGTGGCTCCACCAGGTGTAGGTCTGGGTGGTCTGCCACGGGTCCCCGACCGCGACCATGTTGGTGGCGCTGTCGTAGCCGTAGATGACGTTCATGTGACCACCGCCGGTGCGCCAGCCGATCCGGACGGCGAACGGCCGGCCTGCGGCTATCTCAGCGACCGACTCGCTGAACGAGGCGTTGCGGTACAGGCTGCGTCCGCTGTTGCTCAGCCCCAGCCTGGCCAGGCCGTTGGCCATGTCTTCCAGCGTCGCGGGCTGGTTGTTGCAGTCCACCCAGGAGCCCTGGGCGGCGAGCTGGCAGAACTGCTCCTGGCTGACGGAGCGGCCCCAGTGTTTGGCGATGGTCACGCCGGAGGCGTCCCAGCACCACTGGGTCCTGACCTGCTTCTGCATGTCGATCTTGAGCGTCTTCACGGTCGTGGGGGGAGGCGTGGGGGTGGGTTTCGGGTTCGGGCTCGAACCGCAGACCGGCAGGGCCGTGGTGTTCTCTCTGATGAAGGCGTCAGCGATGTAGTACGAGCCGGTGTAGATCCACCGCGGGTTGTTCTCCACGGTGTCGCCGGTGGTCCGGCAGGACATCTGGATCCTGTCGCCCACCTTCGAGGAGCCGTTCACCTGGGCCGAGAGGGACGGCTTGGCCCGGTGGTTGACGGTGTTGTAGTTGCCCTGCCCGCCGATGACCGTGCCACTGACCACATCGGCTTGGGCCAGCGCACCGAAGCCGAACAGCAGACCGCCGGAAAGTGCGGCGGTGACCGAGGCTGTCAGCGCCTTCTTGCGGCGGGACGCGCGACGTTTGTGCATCATGCTCCTTGATCTGGAATTGCGGGAACTTGCTTGCCCGGCAGCCGGATCGTCCGGTCTGCGCGACAGACGCCGAAGGGCGCCCGGCGCGGCGGCGGCACGGGCAGGTGATGGTCGGTCAGCCCACGGCACCGAAGGGAACGGCGCAGGAAAATCACGGCCGCTACGCCTCGTCGTGGCGCTCCCTGGTGCGGTGAGGATGCGAGGCTGCCACCGCAGTGGTGCGGGGGAGGTGTGGTGCGGTGAGGGATCGGCGGACGGCCGCAGGGGGAAGGTGGCCCGCGCCGGCGATTGGTCAGACGGTCGAAGGCCGGCCGGCCTTCCGGACGGTCCGGACCTGCGTTGCGCGCCGGTCGGCGCGCTGGAGGTCGAGCAGCCATGCGCCGTAGTGGTGGCGGTCGCTCACGTGGCCGGCGTACAGTCCGCGGCCGCCACGTGGCGGATGTGTCGGACGCCGCCTGTCTCCTGGGCGCTCGCCGCGTGGTTGAGGTCGGCGTCGGCCGCCCCCTTGCGGAACGACGCGAGGTACCCGGAGTGCCGATCGCGATCGCTTCGCCGGCCTCCGGGGGGCCGGATCGCAAGCCGCGGCCTTCGTCCTGGGGGCGGGGGCGACGCCGGCCTTGATGTCGACGCCCTTCTGCGGGGCGTCGAGGCCGTCGTGGACCTTGCCGCGCCTCGTGTCCTTGGCGGGCGCGTCCCGCGATGGGCGCAGGCTCCGCGTCACGGGCCGGAGGGGCGGTCCCTGCCTGGGCGTTGCCGACCAGCCCGAAGTAGGCGTTGCCCCCGCTGACACCGCGGCCGAAGCCATGGCGGCGGTGAGGAGTACCAACCGGCGGCAGGCCGTCATGCGCACCTCAAATTCGGACGGAGGAGTGGGTGGACGGGAGTGGGTGGACGGAAGCCTGCCAGACGAGCACGGTGGAAAATTCGGACAAACGGGAATGGACTTCGAGATATCTGACCGTTACCATGGCGACTGAATCTGATGATCTATCAAATAGCTTTAAAATAAGGCGAATTACCCGTGTAGACATGGAGAGGTCCAGGCCATTTCGGCGATGTCGTTATCGAATCGAGATAACCAGGCAGGACTTGCTGACGGAAATTCAGTCAGCGATTCATCTAATTACTACCCGCCGAATTCCCCCTGCTACGAGCGGTAAGGAATCCCTCGCTCCGCCCCGAGGACGACAACGCGGCGATGCGAAGGGCTGTGAAGCGCAACGGGTCCAGCCGCCGGCAGGTCGCGCGGACCGGGGCCGAACTGACCTCCTGTGCGCGCACCTTCGTCTCGTATCCCCTCGCTCTCACGCCCTCCCCGGCACGGGTGACCGGCGGCGGCCGGGCCGCGTGTCACGGCCCCGGAGTCCTGGCCCGGGCTCGGGACCGGGTGGGCCCGCACGTCCAGGTGCGTTCCGCGGCGCTCGGGGCGCGGGGGGGGGTCTCCTGGGACGGCCCGCCCACCGGGACGGCGTGTGGCGGTGGGGCACACAAGGCGGCGTCTGATTGTGATGGCCTGCCACATATGCGGCTGACCTGCGGACTTCTACGTTGTGGCCACACCCGGCGTACCCGCAGACCCCCTGGAAGTGGTGCACATGGTCTCCCCCGCAGCGAGCAGAACGAGCCCCTCCGGCATCCGCAGGATCGTCGCCGCCAGTCTCATCGGCACCACCATCGAGTGGTACGACTTCTTCCTCTACGGCACCGCCGCCGCGCTCGTGTTCAACAAGCTGTTCTTTCCCACCGGCGATCCGCTGACCGGCACCCTGATCGCGTTCATCACCTACGCCATCGGGTTCCTCGCCCGGCCGCTCGGCGGGGTCGTGTTCGGGCACTTCGGGGACAAGGTCGGGCGGAAGAAGCTGCTGGTGCTCAGCCTGCTCATGATGGGCGGGGCGACCTTCGCGATGGGGCTGCTGCCCACCTACGCCAACATCGGCGTCGGGGCGCCCGTGCTGCTCACCGTCCTGCGGCTGGTGCAGGGCTTCGCCCTCGGCGGGGAGTGGGGCGGGGCGGTGCTGATCGTCTCCGAGCACGGCGGGGCCGAGCACCGCGGGTTCTGGGCGTCCTGGCCGCAGTCCGGTGCGCCGGGCGGGAACCTGCTGGCCACCGGGGTGCTCGCGCTGCTCGCCGGCGTGCAGTCCGATGCGGCGTTCCTGGCCTGGGGCTGGCGCGTCCCGTTCCTGCTGTCGGGTGTGCTGGTGGTCCTCGGACTGTGGATCCGGCTGTCCGTCTCCGAGTCGCCCGTGTTCCTCGCCGCGCAGGCCGCCCGGGAGGGGCGCAAGGCCGAGGCACCCGTCGTCCAGGTGTTCCGCCGCAGCCTGCGCCAGGTGCTGACCGCCGTCGGCACCCGGTTCGGCGAGAACATCTCCTACTACGTACTGACCTCCTTCCTCCTCGTGTACGTCACCGCGCACCTGGGTCTGCCCAAGAGCACCGCGCTGAACGCCGTCCTCATCGGCTCGGCCGTCCACTTCGTCACCATCCCGGCCTGGGGTGCGCTCTCGGACCGGATCGGCCGGCGCCCCGTGACGCTGATCGGCTCCCTCGGCATGGCCCTGTGGGCGTTCGCGTTCTTCGCCCTGGTCGACACGGAGTCCTTCGCGGTCATCACGGCCGCCGTCACCACCGGGCTGCTGCTGCACGGCGCCATGTACGGGCCCCAAGCCGCCTTCATATCCGAGATGTTCGACACCGACGTCCGCTACTCCGGCGCCTCGATGGGCTCGCAGCTCGCCTCGATCGTGGCCGGCGCGCTGGCTCCGCTGATCGCCGTCGAGCTCCTCAAGGACTACGGCTCGTCGGTGCCCGTGTCCCTGTACCTCTGTGCGGCCGCGGTGGTGACGACCCTCACCGTCGCCTTCGCCCGGGAGACCCGGGGCCGGGATCTGGCCCGGGCCGCGGGCCCGGGCACGCCCTCCGGCCGGAAGGCGCACGTTCCGGCCGCCGCGGACCCGGCCTGATCCGGCCCGGTCCGTCCCGGGAGAATGCCGCCATGACCTCCGCGAGGGAAACCGCCCTGCTCGAACTGCTCGAACTGCTCCGCCGCGGCGCACCGGCCGAGCAGTTCGCCCGGCCCGCGGCGGACGCCCGTACCGCCGGGGCGAGCCCCGCCGAGCAGGCCCTCGTGGAGGAGGCCACGCGGGTGGCGCTGGACATCCGGCGCACGCTGGACCAGCACCGGCGGCGCGAGGCCGAGCTCACGGCCCTGTTCGACACGGCCGGCGACCTCGCCGCCCTGCGCGACCTCGACGCGGTGCTGCGGGCCATCGTCCACCGGGCGCGGATGCTGCTGGGCACCGACGTCTCGTACATGACCCTCAACGATCCGGTGGCCGGCGACACCTTCATGCGGGTCACCGACGGCTCCGTGTCGGCCGCCTTCCAGCAGCTGCGGCTCGGCATGGGCGAGGGGCTCGGCGGTCTCGTCGCCCAGACCGCCCGTCCGTACGCCAGCGCCGACTACCGTACGGACGACCGCTTCCGGCATACGGACACCATCGACAACGGGGTGCGCGAGGAGGGGCTGCGCGGCATCCTCGGCGTCCCGCTGCGCGTCGGGACCCGTGTGATCGGGGTGCTGTACGCCGCCGACCGGGCGGTCCGCGACTTCGCGCCCGACGCGGTCGCGCTGCTCTCCTCCCTCGCCGATCACGCGGCCGTGGCCATCGACAGTGCGCGGCTGCTCGAAGAGACGCGGGCCGCGCTCGTGGAACTCGGGGTGGCCACCGAGACCGCCCGCGCCCAGAGCGAGGCGATGCGGCTCGCAGCCGAGACCCACGACCGTCTCACCCGCCTCGTGCTGCGCGGCGGGGACGTGGCCGACGTCGCCCGGGAGGTCGCGACCCTGCTGGGCGGCAGCCTGGTGGTGCACGACGCGGACGGCGCCGAGCTCGCCCGCGTCGGCGTGAAGCAAGGCGGCGCGGAGCGGGGCGACACCACGGAACAGGGCGGTGCGAGGCACGGCGGCGCGGTGCGGTGCGACGCGAGGCGGGGCGGCGCGGACCCGGGCCGGCCGCCGGAGCACGCCCTGGCCGCCTCGCGCTCCGGCGGCCGGGCCGTCTGCGTGGACGGCGTCTGGGTCTGCGCGGTCCTGGCCGGGCCCGAGCTGCTGGGGAGCATCACGCTCGGCGGCCGCGGAGACCTGCCCGACACCGAGCGGCGGCTGTTCGAGCGGGCCGGTCTGGTGACGGCGCTGCTGCTCCTGCTGCGGCGGTCCATCGCCCACGCCGAGGACCGGGTCCGCGGCGAACTGCTCGGCGACCTGCTGGCTCCGGCGGCGCCCGGCCGGGTCCGGGACACCGACAGCCAGACCCTGCGGGCCCGCAAGCTCGGGGTGAACCTCACCCGCCCGCACGCCCTGGTGGTACTGCACTGCGATGCCGCGCTGCGGTCCCGGCTGGCGGCGGAGGCGGCCCGCCACGCACGCGCCCGGGACGGCCTGGCCGGGCTGCACCAGGGCCGCGTCGTCCTCATCGCCCCGACGGACCGCCCGGGCCCGCTCGCCCGGTCGCTCGCCGCCGAGCTGGGTCAGGCGCTGGGCGCTCCGGTCACGGCGGGCTCCGCCGGACCCGCCGCCGGCCCCGACGGCCTGCCGGGCGCGTACGCCGAGGCGTTGCGCTGCCTGGAGGCCCTGCACGCCCTCGGCCACACCGGCGGCGGGGCCGGCCTGGCCGACCTCGGGTTCCTCGGGGTGCTCCTCGGGGACCGTGCGGACGTGGGCGCGTACGTCGAGCGGGTGCTGGGGCCGGTCATCGCGTACGACACCCGGCGCGGGACGGAGCTGGTCCGCACCCTGGACGCGTACTTCGCGCACGGCGCCAGCCTGGCCCGGACCAAGGACGCCCTCCACGTCCACGTCAACACCGTGGTGCAGCGCCTGGACCGGGTCCGGCAGATCCTGGGCGAGGACTGGAACGCCCCGGCGGGGGCGCTGGAGGTGCAGCTTGCGCTTCGGATCCTGCGCGTGGCGGCGGTCCGGCCACGCCGGGTGCCGTCGGCGCCGGATCCGCACGGCCCCGGGTCACCTCACCCGACCTCTTCGTAGGCCGCCCACGTCCCGAGGGTGAAGTCCGCTCCCCGGCGGCGGACTTCGACGGCGCCCGCTCCGCCGAAGTGGGCGGGTACGAGCAACTCGGCCTCGTCTGCGGCACGTTCGAGGATCCGGCGGCGGCTGGTGGCGGCCTGTGCGGCGTCCATGCAGAAGCAGCTGTTGCAGGCGGGTTCCAGGATCTGCACGGGGCTGTGCAGCAGGTCGCCGACGAAGACGGCCCGGTCGGTCCCGGACGCGAGCCGCACCACGGAGGATCCGGGGGTGTGCCCGGGCGCGGCCTCCAGCGTGAGGTGCTCGTCGATGCGGTGGGCGCCGTCCCAGAGCACGACCTGCCCGGTGCGGTGGACGGGCGCGATGCTGTCCTCGTAGATCAGCCGGTCGTCCTCGCGGACGCCGCCGCCGTACCGGTTCGCGGGCCCGAAGTGGTGGTCGTCGGCGGCCGGGACGAGGTACTGGGCGTTGGGGAAGGCCGGCACCCAACCCTCGCCCGACGCCACGGTGTTCCACCCGACGTGGTCACCGTGGATGTGGGTGTTGACGACGATGTCCACGTCCTGCGGCCGGACCCCGGCCCGCGCCAGCTCCCCCAGGAAATCGCCCTGCCGCCGGTGGAAGAGCGGCGAACCGGGACGCTCGCGGCCGTTGCCCACGCCCGTGTCGATCAGGACGGTCTTGCCTGCGCTGCGCAGCACCCAGGTCTGGAGCGCCAGGACGGCCCGGTCCTCGGCGGGCTCCCAGTGTTCCGGCGCCAGCCAGTCCTCGTTCTCCTTCCACACCTGCGCGCCGACGTCCGGCACGAGACCGGCCGTGGGCCCCAACGGCCCCTGCCATTCGACGACTCGGGTGACCTCGACGTCACCCAGCACGATGCTCTTCCTGCTCTCGGTCTTCATGCCGTCAAGCCTAGGAAGAGCCGGATGAGCCTCTCAATGCCTGTCCGGCTCAGGTGAATACGCGATCGTCTCACTGCTGATGCCGTGGGTACCCTGGCCCCATGGATGTGGTGAGCGACGCGATCGCGGCCGTACGGATCGGCCGGCCTTCCTCCAACCGGATCACCGTGCAGGGGAGTTGGTGCGCACGTCTCGCCCCGTACGACGGTGCGGGCTTCCACGTGGTGCTGGAGGGCGGCTGCTGGCTGCTCCCCGACGGGGGCGGTGCGCCCGTCTCCCTCGGCGCCGGCGACGCGGTGCTGCTGCCGCACGGTGCGGGGCACGTGATCGCCGACTCCCCCGCCGACGCGGCGACCGTGGCCCGGGCGGTGCCGTTCGAACTCCTGCCCTCGGGAGCGCTGCCGATCCGTGCCGCGGCCTGTTCCGGCGGGGTGGAGATGCTGTGCGGCAAGTACCGGCTCGACCGCAGCCGCGCCCACCCTCTGATGCTGGAGCTGCCGGAGGTGGTCCACCTGCCGAACCGGGTCGGTGCGTACCCCGAACTGCGGGCGGCGATCTCCCTGCTGGGCGGCGAGCTCGGCGGCGAGCAGCGGCCGGGCGCGTGCGTGGCGGTGCCGAGCCTGCTCGACCTCCTGCTCGTCTACATGATCCGTTCCTGGATGGCCGAGGGTTCGGGCGGAGCCTGGTCCGCGGTGCTGGGCGATCCCGTCGCGGCCGCCGCCCTGCGGGCCCTGCACTCGGATCCGGCCGCGCCCTGGACGAACGAGCGGCTGGCGGCCGAGGCGGGCGTCTCCCGGCCCACGCTGGCGCGCAGGTTCACCGCACTGGTCGGCCGCCCGCCGATGGCGTACCTCACGTGGTGGCGGCTGACGTACGGCGCCACCCTGCTCCGGGACACCCCGGACCCGCTGGCCGTGATCGCGCGCCGGGTCGGGTACGGCACTCCGTACGCGTTCTCCCATGCCTTCAGCCGGGAGTTCGGGACGACACCGGGCCGCTACCGGGCCGGCGTGGCGCAGGCCGCGTGACGGAGGGGCGGCGGCGGGCGCCCGGACGCCCGCGAGCGGCGGGGCGGACGGCCGCCACCGCCGCTCGGGACGTTCCGGTACCGGTGGCCGGTTCAGCGGCGTACCGGGCACTCCTTCCAGGAGAAGTGGTACACGGAGCTGATGCTGCCGTCCGTGGAGTCGACGGCCATGTAGCTGGTCTTGGAGGCGTCGGAGGTCCCGACCTCCGCGCGCAGCTCGGTGTTGATGTTGAAGTTGCGCTGTTCGCCGCAGGGGGCGAAGACGAGGGCCTGGATACCGGTGGTGTCGGTCACCTGCCAGTTGTCGTCGAGCGCCCCGTGGAACTGGTGGGTGCGGTTGGCGGTCTGGCTCATGCCCTGGAAGTAGTAGCTGGCCTTCTGGGTGCCGGTCGCGCCGGGCTCCAGCTTGCCGTAGCCCCGGTAGTCGACGTGGGAGACCGCGTAGGTGTAGCCCTGCGGGACGTGTACGAGGAGGGAGAGCTGGCAGTTCTTGCGGCCCTCGGTGGCGGCGACTCCCCCGCCGGCCGAGGCCAGGTATTCGCTGTAGGTGACGGTGAAGGCCGAGTTGTCGGGGGCCACGGCGACGGCGGCGGTGCCGGGGCGGCAGCCCGATCCGTTGACCGAGGCGACGTCGACGGCGATCCGGCCGGGGGGCGCGGTGGTGGCGGAGGAGGAGGGAGCGGTCGCCCCTGCCGCGGGCGAGAGCGTGATGAGGCATCCGGTCACGGCGGCGGCGGTCAGTGCGGTGCGAGCGGTGCGAAGTGACTTGATCACACCGCCATGGATAGCCAGCGCGGGCAGCCGCCGGGCGTCACCGGGTGCGCCGTCTCACCCGGTCGGACGGCCGGGTTCACCGAAGAAACGATTCAGTACTCCGGACCCGGGGCCGAATGGCCCACGCCCCCCACCTTCACCCGTCCCACACGCGTCATTTCACGCCAATAACGGCATTTCTCCTATTATGGGCACCCCGTCGACGGAGGAGAGCTCATGCCCGGTCCGCTCGCACGGCGGTCCGCCGTGCTGTCCGCCTGCGTGGCCGTGGCCGCCGCTCTCGCCTCCCTCACCGCACCTGCCCCACCCGCCTCCGCCACGGCAGTCGGGCACACCACCCCACCCGGCCACCACCAGCCGGACGAGGGCGCCGCCCGGACCGAGGCGGACCCCGACGCCGCCGCCCGGGCCGAGGCGGACCCAGACGGCGCCCGGATCGCGGTCGACGCCGACGAGGCCTCCGTCATCGGCGCGGAGCACGCCCGGGCGCACGCGCAGCGGCGCAGCGCGGTCAAGGGGCCCAAGGAGTACCCGCAGTCGAAGCGCACCGCGAGCCTGGCGGCCCTCACCGCCTCGCAGCAGCAGGCCAACGCCGCGTTCGACGCGGCGCAGGCCGGGCGGTTCACGGAGTTCTTCCCCTCCCCCGACTTCGGCGTCCACACCGCGCTGCTGCCCACCGGCAAGGTGCTGCTGTTCTCCTTCGAGCGGGTGGAGGTCGACCCCACCAAGGAGACCGGGCCCACCGACCGGATCGGCCGGACGAACGCGGGCCGCGCCTTCCTGTGGGACCCGTCCCGCGGCACCGGGGCCCGGGCGTTCAAGAAGGTGGAGCCCCCCACCGTCCTGATGCCCGACGGTACGTACGCCCCTCGCCCGGCTCCGTTCTTCTGCGCGGGGCACGCCTTCCTGCCCAACGGCATGGTGGGGGTCTTCGGCGGCAACACCGGCGGCAAGGGCGGCAGCGGCGCGAAGCTGTCCTTCGTGTTCGACCCGTGGACCGAGACCTGGTTCCGCAACCAGGACATGGCCGTCGGCCGCTGGTACCCCTCGGTCGTGACGGGCGCGGACGGACGGCAGATCATCATGTCCGGCCAGTCCGAGCGGGGTACGGGCACACCCACCCCGGTCGTCGAGCGCTTCCCCGCGCTGCGCCATCCCGTGCCCTGGCGGACGTACGACATCCCGGTCGGCCTGGCCGCCGAGCGGCTGCGCGCCGACGCCCCGTTCCGCAACGACTATCCGCACCTCTTCTCGCTGCGCGACGGCATGGTCTACGGCCTGGGCCGGGACGCCGACCAGCAGTGGCTGTTCGACCCGGTCAAGGAGACGCGCACCGACCTGCCCCGGCGTCCCGCCGACTTCCGCGGTTACGGCTCGGCCGTCCCGCTGCCCGCAGGGTTCCGCGGACCCGACTCGGTCCTGGTGCTCGGCGGCGATCCGCACGACCCGAACACGTACCGGCTGTCCGGCGGCCGGTGGACCACGGAGGAGCCGAGGGCCTTCGGCCGGACCCAGGACGACACGCTGATCCTCCCGGACGGCACGCTGCTCACCGTCAACGGGGCGCTGGACACCCGGGATTACGGACACGGACCGTTCAATCCGCAGGCCGACCTCTCGTACCGGCAGATCGAACTGCGCGACGCGCAGGGCCACTGGAGGCTGGGGCCGGCCCAACGGCTGCCCCGGGGCTACCACTCCAATGCCCTGGTGTTGCCGGACGGCCGCATGATGGTGACCGGCGACGAGCTCCAGCAGATCGCCAACGACCCCGACATCGGGGACGAGATGGACGGCAGCATCGAGCTCTACGAGCCCGCGTACCTGCACCGGGGCGGCCGGCCGGCCCTGGACCGGGCGCCCGGGGGCGAGCTGGGCTACGGGGCGGGGTTCGAGGTGAGCAGTTCCACCGCTTCCGCGGTCACCCGCGCGGTGCTCCTGGCTCCGACGACGGTCACCCATGCGGTGAACACCAGTCAGCGCCATCTGGAACTCCCGATCACGGGTGTACGGGGGTCCGCGATCGGGCTTCGGACGCCGCCGAGTGCGGCCGACGCCCCGCCCGGGTACTACATGCTGTTCCTGCTCGACGCCAAGGGAGTGCCGAGCACCGCGAAGTGGGTCAAGCTCGGCGGCCACCGGGAGCGGGGAGGCCGCCGGTAGCGGGGACCCCGCCGGTCAGGACCCGGGCGGGGGCTCGACCCGGGCCAGCCAGGCGGTGAGCAGCGTCTCCAGTTGTGCGGCCTGTTGCGTGGTCAGGCCGTCCAGCAGGCTGCGTTCGTTGTCCATGTGCTCGGTGAACGCCCTGTCGATCAGCTCGCGCCCGGCCGGGGTGAGGCCGACGACGCGGCCGCGGCCGTCGGCGGCCGAACGGCGGCGTGCGACGAGGCCGTCCCGTTCGAGCCGGTCGATCCGCTTGGTCATCGCGCCCGTCGTCACCATGGTGTGCACCGCGAGCGCGCCGGGGGCCCGCTCGTACGGTGCGCCCGCGCGGCGCAGGGCGGCCAGTACGTCGAACTCCCCCTCGCTCAGGCCGTAGCGGCGGTAGACGAGGTTCAGGCGGTCCGTCAGGAGCAGCCCGAGCCGGTGCAGCCGGCCGATCACGCCCTGCGGGGCGACGTCGACGTCCGGGCGCTCGCGGGCCCACTCGGCCTGGATGCGGGCGACGTGGTCGGCGGGCGGTCCCGCGGGGGCCTCTTCATGCGTCTCATCGGTTTCTGGCATCACCCCACCACTATAGCTTCCATGGAAGGTATTATAGCTTCCATGGAAGCTAATCTTCGGTGGTCGCTGGTGACGGCGGTCGCGCCGATCGCGTGGGGCACGAACTACTACGTCACCCGGGAGTTCCTGCCCGCCGGCCACCCGCTGTACGGAGCTGCCTTCCGGGCCCTGCCGGCCGGGCTGCTGCTCCTGGCCGTCTGCCGCGAGCTGCCCCGTGGTTCCTGGTGGGGGAAGTCCCTGCTGCTCGGTTTCCTCAACATGGGCGGTTTCTTTGCGCTGGTCTACGTCGCCGCGCAGCGGCTGCCGACGAGCGCGGCCTCGACCGTGATGGCGACCGCGCCACTGGTGATGATGCTGTTCGCGTGGGCGCTGATCGCCGAGCGGCCGGGGCCACCTCAGCTGACCGGCGCCGGGCTCGGCGTGGCCGGGGTCTCGCTGATGCTGCTCACCGGGGACGTGCCGGTGGACGCCCTGGGCGTTGCGGCCTCCGTGGCCGCCATGGCGATGTCCTCGCTCGGCTACATCCTCGCCAAGCGATGGAGCGGGGAGGCCGACGTGCTCTCCTCGACCGCGTGGCAGCTGCTGGGCGGCGGCCTCATGCTGCTGCCCTTCGCCGTCGGCGTCGAGGGATCACCGCCGGACCTCGACCCCCAGGCGCTGTTGGCGTTCGGCTACGTCACGGTCGTCGCGACGGCGCTGGCCTTCGCCGCCTGGTTCGCGGGGCTGCGGCGGCTGCCGGCCGCGACGGTGGGACTGCTGGGGCTGCTGAACCCGGTCACGGGCGTCCTGTTGGGCACGGCGATCGCCGGGGAGACGCTCACATTCCGACAGATCTGCGGACTGCTGCTGACCTTGGCGGGCATCCTGCTGGGGCGGAGGGGAGGATTCCTCACCGCTCGTGACGAGGGGAATTCGGCAGGTAGTAATTAGATGAATCCCTGACTGAATTACCGTCAACAAGGGTTCGCCCTATATCTCGATTTGATAACGAGATCTTCGAAAAGGCCTGGACCATTAACGGCCTACGCGCGTAACTCCCCTGCCGCAAAAGCAAATTGACTGTTCATCAAATCCAGCCAGCAGGTAACAGTCTGATATCTCGGACCCCATTCCCGTTTGTCCGAATTCTCCACCGCGCCCGTCTGGCAGGCTGCGGCGCACCCACTCCTCCGACCAAGGATTTGAGGTGCGCATGACTAGACATCGCAGGAAGCAGCGCGAACACCGGCGCAAGCCGCGCCGGTTGATACTCCTCACCGCCGCCATGGCCACGGCGGCGGTGATAGCGGGCGGCATCGCCTACTCGGGGCTCGGTGACGACGCCCAGGCAGGGACGCCCGCACAGGCCGACGCGGCCGCGGACACCCTCGTCCAGGCCGCCGCCGCACCGGCCCACGACGCTGAGCCGGCGCCCATCGTGGGCGAACCCGCCAACGAGACCGCCAAGGGCATGGTCTTCGACGGTCTCAAGGCCGCACCCAAGGGCGACCGCTGTGTCGGCGTCTACCGCACGGAGGCCGGTCTCTGCACCCACGGCCCCGACGCCCCGCCCAAGGACGTGGACATCAAGTCCGATGTCGCGCCCGTCGTGAAGACGAAGGCAGCGGCGGCCGACCCCGCGAAGCCCGAGTCCGGCGACACGGCCGCCGCGGCGGAAGGCAGCGGGCGTCCTCAGGACGCGCCCGCCGCCGACGCCCAGTCCGCGAAGGCCGCGCCCTCCGCTGCACCCAAGCCCGCCGCGGCCGGCAGCGGCCAGGCCGTCGCGGCCGGCCCCGCCGGCCAGACCGTCCAGTGCGACGGCGACGGCAGCACCGGCAACCGCGTCCAGGTCGTGTACGTCCACGGCTCCGACCGCGACCGCTACTCCGAGTACTTCGCCTCGTTCCGCAAGTGGGCGGCCGACGCCGACCTCATCTACTCGACGAGCGCCCAGGAGACCGGCGGCATCCGCCACATCCGCTTCGTCACGGCCGCCGACTGCACGCCGACCGTGCTCAACATCGAGCTCCCGGCCTCCGCACTCTCCGAGTTCAGCGCGACCAACAACGCGCTCGCCGACAAGGGCCTCAACCGGCGCGACCGCAAGTACATGATCTTCGCGGACACCCAGGTCTACTGCGGCATCGGCACCTTCGCGGGCGACGAGCGACCCGGCCAGGACAACCAGAGCAACTTCGGCCCCTCCTACGGCCGTACGGACTCCGGCTGCTGGGGCGGCCACACCGCGGCGCACGAACTCGGCCACAACCTCGGCGCGGTCAACAACAGCGCCCCCAACACCAGCCGCGGCGCCCACTGCACGGACGAGTGGGACGTGATGTGCTACTCGGACACCCCGTACTACCCGCAGATGCGCAACGTGTGCACCAACCAGGCCGCCGAGAACATCCTGGACTGCAACCACGACGACTACTTCCACACCAACCCCAAGGCGGGCAGCTACCTCGCCACGCACTGGAACATCGCCAACAACCAGTTCCTGATGAAGACCAACGGCGGTGGCGACGGCACGAACCCCGATCCGAACCCCAAGCCCACGCCGAAGCCCACCCCGACGCCGACCAAGAAGCCCACGGGCGGTCCCAAGGTGACGGCGGCCCAGATCCAGTCCAACTCCGTCGTGGTGAGCTGGCCGAAGGTCGACGGGGCCGCGTGGTACCAGGTCCTGCTGAACGGCAAGCACCTGACCTGGGTCCAGTCCCAGGCCCTGCGCATCTACAACCTCCAGCCCGGCACGGAGTACAAGGTCGCCGTCTCGGTCCGCGACGCCTCCGGCCGTGACAGCGGAGCCGGCCCGGCCGTCACCTTCCGTACGACCGGTGCGGGCGGCACCACCACGCCCGGCGCCCGCTACACCCTCGGCAACGGCAGCACCGGCATGGCCGCCGAAGTGTGGGGCGGCCGCAGCGCCGACGGCACCGTGCTCGTCGGTGGCCGCGCCAACGGCTACGCCCAGCAGCAGTGGCTGTTCGAGGACGCGGGCAGCGGCCTGGTCCGCATCAAGTCGGCCGTCTCCGGCAAGTGCCTGCAGACGGGCGGCGCCCCCGCCCCCGGCATGTGGATCGCGCAGCAGCCGTGCGGCGGCGACTCCGCGCAGCAGTGGAAGCTCTCGGCGCGCGGCGGCGGAATGAGCGTCACCGACGCGAGCGGCGGCTACGCCCTGACGGTGAGCAACCGCCCGTACTACGGCGACTGGCTGCTCGACCTCCAGCGCGCGGACGGCCGCGCCACCCAGGTGTGGACGGTCCAGAAGGCCGGCTGACCTTCCGGAGCCCGACCCGCCTCCCGCCGGTGGACGGCCGCCCCGCGCGGCCGTCCACCGGCCCCCTCATCTCCCGCACCACAGCACATCGCATCCCACCGCACCAGGAGCACCCAACGATGCGCACACGACGACACGCCCTCCCCGTCCGCACCGGACTCGGCATCCTGTTCCTGTTCCTCGCCCAGGCCCTGGCCCTGCCCACGGCCGCCCACGCCCACGGCGACACCGTCAAGGTCGTGGTCACCGGGCAGCGCGAAGGCCATGTCACCACCGAGATCACCTGGGAGAACGACGGGGACGCCATCGAGGAGGCGGTCGCCGCCACGGTGAACTCGACCAGCCCCGACGGATCCCGCACGATGGGGCCCTGGCGGCTGGTCCGCGATGCCGGCACCCGCACCGGCTGGAGCACGGCCGAGGTGCTGCCGCCCGGCACCTGGAAGGTCACCGTCGACGTGGGGTTCCCGTCCCTCGGGCACGGCGAGAAGGAGATCGCCGTGCCGGTCGTCGACCCGGCGCCGTCGGCCGCCACGCCGAGCGCGGCCGCACCGGGCAGCCCGTCCACCGCGTCGGACACGGCCGCACCCGGCAACGCGTCCACCGCCTCGGGCGCACCGGTCTCCGGCGCGTCGCCGTCGCCCGCGAGCAGCCCCTCCGCGGCCCCGGCCGGTGAGGGCGACGACACCACCATGTGGTGGACCACGGCGGGAGTGGCCGTGATCGCGCTGGCCGGCGCCGCCGCCGGTGTGCTGCTGCGCCGAGCCCGGGCCCGCAGGCTCTGACGGCCGCCGGGGCGGGTGGCACGGTGGCCGGAGCCGGCCCTGGGACCTGACATCCCAGCGGGCGCGCGTTGACAGTGGAATTCGCCGTGCCGTTCATTCGGTGCATGGACATCACCACCGCCGCCGTGCGCTCCACCACCCGCGTCGTCCGCCCCTTCCACACGTTCGAGGGCGAGGGCTTCCCCGTCCGCCGTCCGTTCCCGCAGCCGGAACTGCCGCTGGTCGACCCGTTCCTGATGGTCGACCAGGTCGGCCCGCACGTCCTGGGTCCGGGCGAGGCCAAAGGTGCGCCGCCGCACCCGCACCGCGGGTTCGAGACCATCCAGTACGTCATCGAGGGCGCGATGGAGGACATCGACTCCGAGGGGCACAAGCGCGTCATGAACCCCGGCGAGGTGCAGTGGCTCACCGCCGGGTCGGGACTCGTCCACCTCGCCCGCCCCACCCCCGAACTGCTCGCCGACGGCGGCCCGCAGCACCTCCTCCAGATCTGGGTGAACCTGCCGGCCCGGCTCAAGGCGACGCCGCCGCGCGTCCAGTACGGCTCCGCACCGGGCGACATCCCCACGGTCGTCACCGAGGACGGCGGCGCCGAGCTCACCGTGATCACGGGCAGCACGCACGGCGTGCGCGGCCCCTTCGAGACCCACACCCCGGTGCTGGTCGTCCATGCCCGCCTCGCGGCGGGCGGCCGCGCCGAGTTCACGGTCCCCGCCGGACACAACGCCATGGTGTACGTGCTGTCCGGGAACGCCGCCACGCCCGACGCCCAGCTCCCCGACGGCCACCTCGCGATCCTCGGCCGGGACGCGGAGCGGTTCGCGGTCGAGGCTCCCGGTGATGCGGCCGAGGTGCTGGTGCTGGCCGGTGAGCCGATCGGCGAACCCGTGGCCCGCAGCGGCCCGTTCGTCATGAACACCGCCGCCGAGATCCGTCAGGCCCAGGTGGACTACCAGCGCGGCCTGATGGGGCACATCGACATCTGAGCCCGCGTGCTCATCCCGGACCGGGCCGGCCGCAGCAGGGCCGGCCGGACCAGGCCGGGCAGGCCGGAACGGGCGCGCGCACATCCCGGTGCGGCGCCCGCGACGGCGCCGGGTGCGTCCACCCGCGCATGACCCCGGAGGTAATGGACCCGGTGGAGACGGCGGGGCGAGGATGGGCGGCACAGCGCACAGCCACCTCTGAAGGGACCACCGCGATGCCGTACTTCGAGAGCAGCACCGACGGAACCCGCCTCCACTTCGTGGACTACGGGCCGGCGGACGGGCCCGTCCTCGTCTTCGTCCACAGTGCGTACTTCGCCACGGAGATGTGGGAGTACCAGATGCTGCCGCTGGCGGCCGAGGGCTTCCGGTGCGTGGGTCTCGACCGCCGGGGACACGGCAGGTCCGACGACGTCTGGGGCGGCTTCGACCTCGACATCCTCGCCGGGGACCTGGGCGCGCTGCTCGACCACCTGGACCTGCGGGACGTCACCCTGATCGGCCACTCGGTCGGTGCGGCCGAGGCGGTCCGGCACCTGACCCTGCGCGGCACCGAGCGGGTGGCGCGCCTCGCCCTCGTCGCGGGGATGGCACCCGGACCCGCCCGTTCGACGGACCATCCGGACGGGGTGGCCCCGGAGGTGCTGGATGCGGTCAACGCGGCCTTCCGCGCGGACCGGGCCCGGTTCTTCGCCGAGGGCGCCGAGGCGTTCTTCGCCCGCCACCTGCCGGGACCGCCGGTCTCGGACGCGTACGTGGCGTACATGGTGGGGCGCTGTCACGGGGCGACGGCGCGGGCGGGCGTGGCACTGGGCGAGGTGGTGGCCGGGCTGAACCTGGTGCCGGAGCTGGTGAAGATCGACTGTCCCGTGCTGGTCGTCCACGGCTCGGACGACGTGTCCGCCCCGCTGGAGCTGACCGGCCGACGGGCGGCCGATCTGGTCCCGGGTGCGCGTCTGCACGTGTACGAGTACGCCGGGCACGGGCTGTTCGCGACGCACGCAGACCGCCTCAACGAGGACCTGCGGGCCTTCGCCCGGGCCTGAGGCCGGCCCCTGGGCCTGAGGCCGTTCGACTCCCGCGGCCCGTTCCGGGCTTCGCCGGCTACGCCTTCACCCCGGGGAAGCCGTAGTTGTACACGGGGAACACCTCGGGGCGGTCGCCCGCGGACTCCCAGCCGAGCGCCTGCGCGACGGGCATCATCTTCTCGGCGAAGACGTTCATGTGCAGCTCGCTCTCCCAGAGGTCGTAGATGTGCAGGCCTTCGGCGGATGCGATGCAGACGTGGGAGAGGCAGCCCTCGAATATCCCGGGGATCTCCAGGAGCTTCGCGTGGAGGACGTCGTACTGGTCCGACGTGATGCCGGGGACGGTGGCGTGCATCAGGATCGCCATGGCAGGTCACTCCTCGCGTGCCGGGACGGATTCCTCACCGCCGGGTGGCGGCGTCTCCCCACGGACAGGACAGCACGCAAACGAAGGGACGGCATCCGCGAACGGTGCCGCCCCTTCGTCGGGCCAGGTCAGAGCTGTGGCAGAGCCGGGTCAGGCGGTCCGGACCGGCTCCGGCTCCGTCACCTTCGCGGCGCCGGCGGCGGGCACGCCCGCCTCGACGGTGCGCGGGCCGTGCGCTCCGCGCAGGCCGAGCCAGCTGATCACCGCGACCAGCGCGAAGGCGACGGCGCCGATCCAGAAGGTGAGGGTGAACCCGGACTCGGCGGGCAGGGCCGGGACGCCGGCGGGCAGGTGCTCGATGGTCTTCGACGCCAGGATCGTGGTGACGATGGCGCTGCCGATCGCGCTTCCGGTGGAGCGGGAGATCGAGTTGATGCCGTTGGCGATGCCGCTCTGGTGGTGCGGGACGCTCGCCATGATGACGGCAGGCATGGCCGCGTAGCCGAAGCTGACGGCCGCGCCGACGATCAGGCCGGCGCCGATCACCGAGTAGCTGTGGCCGTGGTCGAGCGCGAGCCAGCCGAAGCCGGCGGCGCCGAGCGCGGCGGCGAGACCGAGGGCCACGCGCGGGCCGCGGTGGCGGACCAGCTGGCCGCCGACGGGCGAGGCCAGGAGCGAGACGATCGCGCCGGGCAGCAGGAACTGCACGGAGGCGCGCAGGATGGAGGCGTCGAACCCGTAGCCGGTGAGCTTCTGCGGCATCTGGACGAGGTACGAGACGCCGAGGAAGTTCGCGAACATGCCGAAGCCGACGAGGATGCCGGCCAGGTTGGCCATGAGGACCGGCCGGTGGACGAACATCCGCATGTCCACGAGCGGCTCGCTGACCTTGAGCTCGGTGAAGACCCAGACGGCGGTCATCACGGCGGCGCCGGCGAAGCTGCCCAGCGTGCGGCCGGAGGTCCAGCCCCACTCGTGGCCCTGCGAGATGGGCAGCAGGAGCAGCAGGAGGGTGATGCCGAGGGTCAGCGCGCCGAGGAAGTCGGTGCGGCCGCCGGTCTTGTGCCGGGTGGCGGGGACCAGGAAGGCGACGGCGAGCAGGGCGAGGGTCGCGAAGCCGGTCGCCATCCAGAAGGCGTTGCGGTAGTCGGCGTCGGAGCCGGACGTGAGCAGGCCGGTGGCGACGAGCGCCAGGCCGCTGCCGAACGCGAGGGTGCCGCTGACCAGGGCCATCGCGCCGGGGAGCTTCTGCGGGCGGACTTCCTCGCGCAGCACCGACAGGGCGAGCGGGAAGATCGCGGTGGCGGCGCCCTGGAGGACGCGGCCCAGGATCAGCAGCGGCAGCGAGGTCGCGAGCGCGGCGATGACGGAACCGGCGACCATGACGCCGAGGACGGCCACCAGCGTGGGCTTCTTGCCGTGCTGGTCGCCGAAGCGGCCGAGCAGCGGGGTGAAGACGGCGGCCGACAGCAGCGTGGCGGTGGTCACCCAGCTCACGTTGGCGGTCGAGGTGCCCAGGTCGGTGCGGATGAGGCCCAGGATCGGGACCGGCAGGGTCTGCATCATCGACACGACCATGGCGGCAAGGCTCAGGGCGAAGACGATGACCGTCTCGTTCCTGTTCTTGGCCTCGGCGGGGGTGGGGGCGGCGGTGCTCATGTCTGGCAGGACCTTCTTAGTGCTTCAGATCGCAGATGTTTGATGTCATGAAGTAACTCCGTAGACGGTAGACGTCAATAGTTAAAGGGGTCAAGTAAACAATTGATAATGTCAACCATCCTGAGTAGGCTTCCGGCATGAGCACCGCCACCCCCCACACCCCCACCAAGCTCGAGCTGCTGGAGCTGCTCGCCGCCATCGGAACCGCCCAGTGGCGCGATTTCGCGGCCGCGGCGGCCCACTACGGCCTCACCTCCACCCAGGCCCGGGTCCTCGCCCAGCTCAACGGCCCGCTCCCGATGCGCGGCCTGGCCACCCTCCTGGTGTGTGACGCATCGAACGTCACCGGGATCGTGGACCGTCTGGAGGCCCGTGAGCTCGTACGACGCGAGCCGGACCCCGCGGACCGCCGCGTCAAGAACGTCGTCGCCACCGACGCCGGCCGGGAGATCATCCGGCGGGTGCGCGAGGAGATGCAGGCGACGCACGGCGCCCTCGACACCCTCGACGAGGCCGAGAGCGCGACCCTCTACGCCCTGCTGGGGCGGCTGCGGCCGACCATGGAGAAGGACGCCTGAGCCGGCGGGCGCCCGCGCCGGCCGTCAGACCCCGCGCAGCGCCGCGGCCGCCCGCTCCGGCGCGATGTCGTTGATGAACTGGCCCATCCCCGACTCCGTGCCGGCCGGGTACTTGAGCTTGTCCGCGGCGCGCCGGGTGGTGAACAGCTCCAGGTGCAGCGCGTACAGCTGCCGGCCGGTGCGTACGGGGGCCTGGTGCCAGGCCGAGATATAGGGGGCCGGCGTGGGGAACAGCCGGTCGAAGCGGCCGAGCAGGTCCGGGTGGAGTACGGCCAGCTCGGCCCGTTCGGACTCGGTCAGGGCGGCCAGGTCGGGGACGCGCCGGTGCGGGTAGAGGTGCACCTCGTACGGCCAGCGCGCGGCCTCCGGTACGAACGCGCTCCAGTGGTCCCCCGCGAGCACCACCCTGCTGCCGTCGGCCAGGGCCTCGTCGCGGACCTCGTCGAAGAGGTTGCGGCCGGTGGCCCGGTGGTGGCGCGCGACGGTGTCGAGCGTGCGCCGGGTGCGCGGGGTGAGGACGGGCAGCGCGTACACCTGGCCGTGCGGGTGGGTGAGCGTGACGCCGATCTCGGGGCCCCCGATTCTCGAAGCAGTACACCTGCTCCACGCCCGGGAGCTCGGCGAGCTCGGCGGTGCGGTCGGCGAGGGCGGCGAGGACGGTACGGACCCGGGCCGGCCCGAGGCCTGCGTACGAGGCGTCGTGGTCGGAGCTGAAGCAGACCACCTCGCAGCGGCCCCCGCCCGGTCCGGACAGGGCGGGGAAGCGGTTCTCGAAGACCGCGACCTGGTGGTCGGGGGCCGGGATCTCGGTGGACCGGCCCGGGGCCGACGGGCACAGCGGGCACCGGTCGGCGGGCGGCAGGTGGGTGCGGCCCTGGCGGTGCGAGGCGATCACCACCCATTCGTCGAGCAGCCGGTCGTGCCGCCGCTCGGAGTGCGTCGCGGCGGGCGGCAGGCCGCGGGGGTCGGGGCGGGCCGGCACCGCCTCCCCGGCGCCGGCCCCGTCGTCGTAGTAGATCAGCGCCCGGCCGTCGGACAGGGTCGTACGGGTCTTCCTCACCGCCGGTGGTCCCGCCCGGGAGCAACGGCAGGTACGGGAGGTACGGCAGGTACGGGAGGCGGCAGCACGGGAGGCGGCGCGGGTGGGGCGGGGGGCACGGCCGCCAGCACTTCGCCGACCCGCTCGGTGACCGCGGCGGCCTCCTCCGCGGGAAGGAAGTCGGTGACCAGGACGTCGACCTCCTCCAGGGCGGCGAAGGTGGTGAGCCCCACGGTCGACCACTTGGTGTGGTCGGCGAGGAGCGCCGTGCGCCGGGCGGAGCGGAGGAAGGCCCGGTTGGTCTCCGCCTCGCCGAGGTTCGGCGTGGTCAGCCCGGTGGTGGCGCCCAGGCCGTGGCAGCCGAGGAAGAGCAGGTCGACGTGGAGGGAGCGGATGGCCTGGTCGGCTATGGGTCCGACGAGCGCGTCGGAGGGGGTGCGGATGCCGCCCGTGAGGATGACCGTCGTGGTGCTCGCGGCGCTCGGGGTCCGGCGCGCGGCCTCGAAGACCTCGGCGGTGCGGACCGAATTGGTGACCACGGTGAGGCCGGGGACCTCGGTCAGCTGCCGGGCCAGCGCATGGGTGGTGGTTCCGGCGGACAGGGCGATGGCCGAGCCCGGTGCGACGAGGGCGGCCGCCGCCTTGGCGATGGCCTGCTTCGCGGCCGTCTCCCATTCCGACTTGGCCTCGAACCCGGGCTCGTGGCTGCTCGCCTCGTCGCCGAGGACCGCGCCGCCGTGCACCTTGCGGAGCAGGCCTTCGCGGGCGAGGACGTCCAGGTCCCGGCGCACGGTCATGTCGGAGACGTTCAGGGAGCGGGTCAGCTCGTTCACCCGCACCCCGCCGCGCCGGCGGACCTCTTCGAGGATGAGGGCGCGGCGCTGATGGGCCAGCAGGCTGCCGGGATCGGCCATGCGGAGGTTCCTCTCCTGGGGCACCGGCGTCCCCGGTCCGGTCGCCAGAAGCATCCTGACGGAACGAACAGAAGTCAACAGAGTCCGACAAAGCCGCAGTTGAACGCTGCGGTCGCGGGCGCAGCGGCGGATTGACGCAGTCCGCTACCTTGACATGTCCCTGCGGTTGCCGTGTGATGTGGGCCTTCCCGTTGGAGTCCGTTCGTTCCTGAGGGCTTCTGCGGGAACCGACGTACCGTCAGGACGCTCTTCCGCACACGCTCTCCCGGAACTCCGGGCCCCACTCCCCCCAGGAGCCGTCTGTGCACACGTTACGAAGCGCCGTCGGGCGCCGTCTGGCGGCGGTCTTCGCGGCCCTGCCGTTACTGGCCCCGGCCGCGGGGGCCGCCGCGCTGGCCGGTAGCGCGGTGATCGCGGGCGCCGCCCCCGCCGCCGCCGTCGCCGACGGTCAGGCACTGACCCCGCCGATGGGCTTCAACAACTGGAACTCCACCCACTGCCGAGCCGAGTTCAACGAGACGATGGTCAAGGGCATCGCCGACCTCTTCGTCGCCAAGGGCCTCAAGGCCGCCGGCTACCAGTACGTCAACCTCGACGACTGCTGGGCCCTGCCGAACCGCGACGCCTCCGGCAACCTGGTCCCCGACCCCGTCCGCTTCCCGGGCGGGATCAAGGCCCTCGCCGACTACGTGCACGCCAAGGGCCTGAAGTTCGGGATCTACACCAGCGCCGGCACCAGGACCTGCGACACCGCGGGCTTCCCCGGCGGTCTCGGCCACGAGCAGCAGGACGCCGCCCTGTTCGCCTCCTTCGGCGTCGACTACCTCAAGTACGACAACTGCAACAACCAGGGCGTGGACGCGAAGAAGCGGTACACCGACATGGCCGCCGCGCTGAAGAGGACGGGCCGTCCCATCGTCTTCTCGCTGTGCGAATGGGGCGAGAACCAGCCCTGGACCTGGGCGTCCGGCGTCGGCCACCTGTGGCGCACCACCGGGGACATCAGCGACAGCTGGTCCTCGATGATCTCCATCGCGCACCGGAACCAGCCGCTGGCCCCGTACGCGGGCCCCGGCCAGTGGAACGACCCCGACATGCTGGAGGTCGGCAACGGCGGCATGACCGCCGCCGAGTACCGCACCCACTTCACCCTCTGGTCGATGATGTCGGCGCCGCTGCTGATCGGCAGCGACCTGCGCAAGGCGACGGCCGAGACCTTCGACATCCTCTCCAACCCCGACGTGATCGCCCTGGACCAGGACCCCCTCGGCAAGCAGGGAACGGTGGTCTCCAGCGCGGGCGGCCTGGTGGTGATGACGAAGGAACTGTCCAACGGCGACCGGGCGCTGTCCCTGACCAACGAGACGGGCACCACCGCCACGATCTCCGCCAGAACCGACGCCCTCGGCATCGGCAACCGCGGCCCCTACGCCCTCAAGGAGCTGTGGACGAAGGCCGCCTCGGTCAACACCAGCGGAACCGTCAGCGCCTCGGTCGCCCCGCACGCCACCGTCGTGTACCGGATCACCCCCGGGCCGGCGCCGCTCCCGCCGGCCGGCACCTCCCACCTGTCCGACCTGCCCTGGACCGGGGTGAGCAGCGGCTGGGGCGCGGTCGAGAAGGACCGGAGCAACGGGGAGCAGGCGGCCGGCGACGGCAGGACCCTCACCGTGGGCGGAACCGCGTACGCCAAGGGCCTGGGCGTCCACGCGCCCAGCACCGTGACCTACCACCTCGGCGGCAGGTGCAGCGCACTGACGGTGGACGTCGGCGTCGACGACGAGAGCGCCTTCACCGGTGCGGTCGCCTTCCAGATCTACCGGGACACCACCAAGGTCGCCGACAGCGGAGTCGTCACCACGGCCGACGCGGCCAGGAGGCTCAGCGCCGACCTGACCGGCGGCCAGACGCTGCGGCTCGTCGTCACCGACGGCGGCAACGGCGTCGACTACGACCACGCGGACTGGGCGGCGCCCCGGCTCACCTGCGCCTGACCCATCCGGCCCGATGAGGGAGCACGCGTACATGTCCATGAACCGGTACCACCGCGCAGCCGCCCCGGCCGGTGCACTCGCGCTGGCACTCGCCCTGGCGGCCTGCTCCTCCGGCAGGCCCGCCTCCGTCCCGGGAACGGGAGGGGGAACGGGCGCCGGCCCGAAGGCGGGCGGCCCCGTCTCCATCGCGTACCTGCAGAAGCAGGGGGACCAGGAGTACTTCGTCTCCGAGGCCGCCGGCGCCAGGAAGAAGGCCGCCGAACTGGGCGTCAAGCTCACCGTCGTCAACCTCGGCAACGACGCCTCGAAGACCGTCACCGAGGTCAAGTCGGCGATCGCACAGAAGAACTCGGGCATCATCATCGTCGTGCCGGAGTCGGCGGTCGGCCCCCAGGTCGCCGCCGAGGCCAGGAAGGCGGGGATCCCGCTGCTCACCTCCGACGACCAGGTGTGCGTCAGCGGACCCCGGCCCGCGGCGTGCGGCAAGGCCGATCTGGTGGCGCGCGTGGGTTTCTCGGGGGTCCAGATGGGCGGCGAGGTCGGCAAGCGGGCCGCGGCCGAGTTCACGAAGGCGGGCTGGAGCCCGGCGGACACCCGGATCGTCTACGCGTGGAAGCAGGACACCACCGTCTGCACCGACCGGATCGACGGGGCCAGGGCCGCGTGGAAGGCGGCCGGCGCCCCCGAGGTACAGACGATCGAGCTCGGTACGGACAACACCCCGGCCGGCGCGCAGGCCAAGGTCGAGGCGACGGTCACGGCCAACCAGGGCGTCAGGCACTGGGTGGTCATGGGCTGCAACGACGAGAACGTCTCCGGCGGGGTCAAGGGCCTGAACAACACGGGCGTCAAGGGCTCGGACATCGTCGGCGTCGGCCTCGGTGCCTATCTGGCCTGCAAGGACTGGCAGGCGGGCGCCGACAACGGGATGAAGGCGGCGCTCTACATCCCCGGCGACGAGGTCGGGAAACTGGCCGTCCAGGCCATGTACGACAAGCTCAGGAACGGTACGGAGTTCACCCCCGAGGCCTTCGCCCCGACCAGGATGGTCGACGCCGGCAACTGGCGGGACGCCGGATTCGGCTGCAAGTGATGACGTCCGGACTGCGGGTGGACCGTCTCACGAAGAGCTTCGCCGGGGTCCCGGCCCTTCAGGACGTCAGCCTGGACTTCCCGGCCGGTTCGGTCACCGCGCTGATGGGCGAGAACGGCGCGGGGAAGTCCACCCTGCTGAAGATCGTCTGCGGTGACCGGCCGGCCGACTCCGGGACGGTCCACGTCGACGGCGTCCAGGTGCGGTTGCGCTCACCGGCGGACGCCCGGGCGGCCGGCATCCGGCTCATCCCCCAGGAACCGGAGATCGTCCCGCACCTCACGGTCGCCGAGAACGTCTACCTCGGCGCGCTTCCCACGCGCGGCGTCCGCCGCTTCGACCGGGCGGCGCTGCGCCGCCGGCTCCGGGAGGACCTGGACCGGATCGGCTTCGGGCACGCGCTCGCCGCGGACACCCCCGGCATCCGGCTCACCCCGGCCCAGCGCCAACTGGTGGAGATCCTGCGGGCGCTGACCGGGGAGGCGAAGGTGGTGGCCTTCGACGAACCCACCTCCTCCCTGTCCGAGCACGAGGTGGAGGCCCTGTTCGCGCTGATCCGCAGACTGCGCGACCAGGGGCTCGCGGTCGTCTACGTCTCCCACCGCATGCAGGAGATCTTCCGGCTGGCCGACCGGGTGGCCGTCCTGCGCGACGGGGCGCTGGTCTGCGTCGCGGACGCCGCCGCCACGGACGAGGGCGACATCGTACGGATGATGGTGGGCCGGGACCTGTCCGCCGTGTTCGCGCGCCCGCACGTGGCCCGCGACCGGGTCGTCCTGGACGTCCGCGGGGTCACCACCGACGACGTGCGCGACATCAGCCTCCAGGTCAGGGAGGGCGAGGTGGTGGCGCTGGCCGGGCTGGTCGGCGCCGGGCGCTCCGAGCTCGCCCGGGCACTGATCGGCGACCTCCCGCTGCGCGGCGGAACGGTCTCGGTGCTGGGCGAGGAACTGCGGCTGCGCCGGCCCTCCGACGCGATCCGCGCGGGCATCGGCCTCGCCCCCGAGGAGCGCAAGGCGCAGGCGCTGTTCCTCGACCGCTCGGTCCGCGACAACATCGCGCTGGCCGTGCTGGACCGGCTGAGCCGCCTGCGCTTCGTGCGCCGGGCGGCCGAGAGGGAACTCGCCGGCGAGTACACCGGCCGGCTGCGCGTGCGGACCCCGTCGGTGGAGCGGGAGGTGCGCACGCTGTCGGGCGGCAACCAGCAGAAGGTGGTGCTCGCCCGCTGGCTGGCCCGCAGACCCAAGGTCCTGATCCTCGACGAGCCGACCCGCGGCATCGACGTCGGCGCGAAGGCCGAGATCTACCGGATCATCGCGGACCTCGCGCAGGCGGGGGTGGCGCTGCTGGTCATCTCCTCCGAACTGCCCGAGGTGCTGGGGCTGGCCGACCGGGTTCTGGTGATGCAGGGCGGCCGGATCACGGGCGAGCTGGACCGCGCCGGGGCCACCGAGGAGGCCGTCCTCGCCCTGGCGATGGCGCAGGACCTGACCACGACGGCGACGGGCGACGGAGGATCCCAGTGAACGCGAACCAGGCCGACCCGGTGACGCCGGTGACCTCGGAGACCCCGGACACCCCGGAGACGTCGGAGACCCCGGACACCCCAGTGACCTCGGACACCCCGGAGGCGGCGGCGACCGAGGTGAAGGTGACGGCCGCCGCCGGGCAGGGCAGGCCCGTGGCGGAGCCCGGGCGGCGGTTCGGGGTGGTCCTGCGCTCCGTCGGCGGCCAGAACCTCAGCCTGACCGGCGCCCTGGTGCTGGTGCTGGCCTTCTTCGGCTGGCTGAACCCCGCCTACCTGACGTGGGCCAACATCAAGGTCATCGGCGACGCGGTGACCATCTCCGGGCTGCTCGCCCTCGTCCAGACCGTGGTGATCATCTGCGGCGCGCTGGACATCTCCGTCGGCTCCCAGGTCGGCGTGGCCTCGGTCGTCTCCGCCATGGTGTTCACGTCCACCGGCGGGAACGCCCTGCTCGGCATCGCCGCCGCGCTCGGTGCGGGCCTGCTCGCCGGACTCCTCAACGGAGCGGTGATCGTCTTCGGCCGGGTCAACCCGGTCATCGCGACGCTGGCCACCCTCGCCGCGTACAAGGGGGTCGCGCAGCTGCTGTCCAAGGGCGCGGCCCAGGGGTACGTCAGCAACGACGACGTCTTCGTCTTCCTCGCGAACGGTTCGATCGCCGGGGTCCCGGTGCTGCTGTGGGTGCTCGCCGTGGTCACCCTGGCCATCCACCTGCTGCTGGGATCGACCGACATCGGGCGCAACATCTACGCGATCGGCGGCAACGACACGGCCGCGCGGCTGGCCGGCATCGACGTCAACAAGTACCTGATCGCCGTCTACGGTCTGGCCGGGGTGGTGGCCGCCGTCGCCGGGGTCCTGCTCACCGCCCGGACCGGGTTCGGTCACCCCGTCTCCGGCAGCGAGGGCCTCGAACTGAAGGCGATCACGGCCGCCGCCCTCGGCGGCTGCCTGCTGGCGGGCGGCAAGGGCGGGGTCGGCGGCACGCTGCTGGCCATCACCCTGCTCGGGGCGCTGGACAACGGGCTCACGGTGCAGGGCGTCAACCCCTTCTGGCAGAACGTCGCCCAGGGCGCCCTGCTCGTGGTGGCCGTGGTGATCCAGAAGCGGCGGGCCCGGGAGCGGGCGGTGGGGCTGCCCACCTGAGGCTCACCTGACGGCCCACTGGAGAGGGCGGCCCGACGGGCCGCCCGACGGGCTCGGGTGTGCGGGGCGGCACCGTCCCACAGGCCCCGCCCTTCAACCAATGAACTCCCTTGGACCATAACCTCTTTGACGGGTTCAAAGTCTTGACGCCCGTGGAACACGGGGAGGACAGTGTCCACCGGTGCTGCGTGAGAGCGCTCTCAAGCAGCCGCCTACCTCCCCCCGCACCGCGCCCCACGGCGCTTCAGAGAGGGCACCCATGCGTCAGACATCCGGAAGAAGCAGAAGGCTCTCGTCCGTCCGGCGGGCCGTCATCGCCGCGTTCGGCACGCTGGCCGTGGCCGCGGCGGCCGCCGCGGTGGTCACGGCGCCCGCGGGCGCCGCCGCTCCGCCGGCCCCGGCGGGCTGGTCCCAGGTGTTCCTGGACGATTTCAACGGGCCCGCGGGATCCGGTGTGAACACCGCCGAGTGGCAGTACACCACCGGGACGAGCTACCCCGGCGGCCCCGCCAACTTCGGTACGGGCGAGGTCGAGACGATGACCGCGGACCCCTCGAACGTCTCCCTCGACGGCGCCGGGAACCTCCGGATCACCCCGCTCCGGGACGCCGCCGGCCACTGGACCTCCGCCCGCGTCGAGACGCGCCGCTCCGACTTCCAGCCCCCGGCGGGCGGCAAGCTCCGCACCGAGGCCCGGATCCAGATGCCGAACGTCACCGGCGCGGCGGCGAAGGGCTACTGGCCGGCGTTCTGGATGCTCGGCGCGCCCTTCCGCGGCAACTGGTGGAACTGGCCCGGCATAGGTGAGCTCGACATCATGGAGAACGTCCAGGGCATCAACAACGAGTGGGCCACGATGCACTGCGGTACGAGCCCGGGCGGCCCGTGCAACGAGACGTCCGGCATCGGAGGCCAGCGCGCCTGCTCCGGCACCACCTGCCAGGGCGGGTTCCACACGTACGCGGTGGAGTGGGACCGGTCCACCGCCGTGGAGGAGATGCGCTTCTCCCTGGACGGAGTCGTCTTCCACACCGTGCGGGCGAACCAGGTGGACGCCGCCACCTGGACCAACGCCACGAACCACGGGTACTTCGTCATCCTGAACGTCGCCATGGGCGGCGGCTTCCCGGACGCCTTCGGCGGTGGACCCGACGCGGGCACCCAGCCCGGCCACCCGATGGTCGTCGACTACGTCAGCGTACTGCGGTCGACGGGCGGCACGACCCCGCCGACCACACCCCCCACGACGCCCCCGACTACTGCCCCGCCCGGCGGCCGCGACGCGTACGGCACCATCGAGGCCGAGTCGTACGACGGCCAGGGCGGGCTGGCCACCGAGACCACCACCGACACCGGCGGCGGCCGGAACCTCAGCACGATCGCGAACGGCGACTGGGCCCTGTACAAGGGGGTCGACTTCGGCTCCGCGGCCGCGCACCAGTTCCTCGGCCGGGTCGCGAGCGGGGCGGCCGGCGGGGTCAGCGGACTCGTCGAGGTCCGCCTGGACAGCCGTACCGGTCCGCCGGTCGGCAGCTTCTCCGTCGCGAACACCGGCGGCTGGCAGAGCTGGAGGACCGTCCCGGCGAACATCAGCGCCGTGACCGGCACGCACGACGTGTACCTGACCTTCACCAGCGGCCAGGGCGCCGACTACGTGAACGTCAACTGGTTCGCCTTCGGCCACTGACCCCCACGACGACGTGAACGGCCAGTCGTCGGTGCAGATCCTCGGCAACGCGGAGCCTCCTACCGGGCTGACCCTCGGCATCGGCCGGTGACCCCCGCCCGTGCCTCCGGGAGCGCTCTCAGGCTCCCGGAGGCACGGGTTACCCTGCTGTCCGGCGAGCCAACAGGCCCCGGAGACGCAGAAGGAGCGCCCGTGCCCGAACAGCTTCCCGCCCACCGCCCCACGCTGGAGGCCGTGGCGGAGCGCGCCGGGGTGTCCCGGGCCACCGTGTCCCGGGTCGTCAACGGTGGCGAGGGCGTGCGCGCCCATCTGGTGGAGAAGGTCCGCGAGGCCGTCCGGGAGCTCGGGTACGTGCCGAACCCGGCGGCCCGCACCCTGGTCACACGGCGCACGGGAGCCGTCGCGGTGATCATCGCGGAGCCGGAGGTCCGGATCTTCTCCGACCCCTTCTTCTCCCGGCAGGTCCGCGGCATCAGCAAGGAGCTGACCGCGCACGACACGCAGCTGGTGCTGCTGCTGGTGGAGGACCGGGGGGACTACGACCGCATCGAGCGCTACCTGGCCGGCGGCCACGTCGACGGGGCGCTCGCCTTCTCCCTGCACACCGACGACCCGCTGCCGGCGATCACCCGGCGCATCGGCATGCCCACGGTCTACGGGGGGCGGCCGGGCTGGACCGCCGGGCCCGGGGGCCACGGCGGCGTGGCGTACGTCGACGCGGACAACCGCGGTGGGGCCCGCGAGGCCGTGCGGTACCTGCTGGAGCAGGGCCGGCGCCGGATCGCGCACATCGCCGGGCCGCTGGACCAGACTTCGGCGGTGGACCGGCTCGACGGCTACCGGGACGTGCTGCTCGACGCCGATCCCGCGCTGACCGAGGAGGGGGACTTCACCGCTGCGGGCGGGGCCGCGGCGATGGCCGCACTGCTGGGGCGCTGCCCGGACCTCGACGCGGTGTTCGCGGCGAACGACCTGATGGCGACGGGCGCTCTGCGGGTGCTGCGGGAGCGCGGCCTCGCCGTGCCCGGGGACGTGGCCCTCGTCGGCTTCGACGACGCCGAACTGGTGGCGGAGAGTGCCGATCCGCCGCTGACGACCGTGCGCCAGGACATCGAGGGCATGGGGCGGCTGATGGCCCGGCTGCTGCTGCGGACGCTGAACACGGCCCCGGGCGAACGCACCGTACCCGCCTCGGTGGTCACCCCGACGGCTCTGGTGCGGCGCGCCTCCGGCTGATCGCCGACGGGTCCGCGCGGCGTGAACCCGCCCTGCGGTAGGGGTGATTGCGGACGAAAGCGCGCGGGTGTGCGTACAACTCTTGACGGGGCCCGGGCTGCGGGTGCAGGCTCCACTCGCGCTTTGAGAGCGCTCTCAATGTGGCGCAGTCCCACCCCCGCACCTGCCCGTCCAGGCCAAGGAGGCCGCCCCATGTCCGTTCCCCGAACCGCCCTGAGAGCCGGGGCCCGCCTCGGCGCCGTCGCACTCACGGGAGTGCTCCTGGCCGCCTGCGGATCCGGGTCCGGGCCGGGCGGCACCTCGTCGGACGCCGCGGGCGGCTCCGTCACGCTCACCATCGACCTGTTCGGCGCGTTCGGCTACCAGGAGTCCGGTCTGTACGCCGAGTACGAGCGGCTCCACCCGGGCATCAAGATCAAGCAGACGGACACCGAGGACGAGCAGGACTACTGGAAGTCCCTCCAGACGCGCCTCGCGGGCGGCGGCGGTCTGGCCGACGTCCAGGGCATCGAGGTCGGCCGCATCGCGTCGGTCACCCAGCAGCAGGCCGGCAAGTTCACGGACCTCGCCCAGTACGGGGCCGGGGCGCTCAAGGAGGAGTTCGCCCCCGCCAAGTGGTCCGCCGCGACCACGAAGGACGGCAAGGTGCTGGGTCTGGGCACCGACGTGGGCCCCGAGGCCATGTGTTACCGCAGCGACCTGCTGAAGGCCGCGGGCCTGCCCACCGACCGCACCGAACTGGCGGCGCGGTGGGCCACCTGGGACGGCTACCTCGAACTCGGCCGCCAGTACAAGGAGAAGGCGCCGGCGGGCAGCGCCTGGCTCGACAGCGTGGGCAGCCTCAACGCCGTCATGGTCGGCCAGGAGAAGGAGCGGTACTACGACGCCTCGGGCGCACTGGTCTACGAGAACAGCCCCGCCGTGAAGGCCGCCTGGGACACCTCGGTCAAGGCCGCGGGCGAGGGGCTCAGCGCCAAGCTGGACCAGTGGTCGCCGCCCTGGAACCAGGCGTTCTCCTCGGGGTCCTTCGCCACCCTGCCCTGCCCCGCCTGGATGCTCGGCTACATCAAGGGCCAGGCGGGGGACGCCGGCAAGGGCAGGTGGGACGTGGCGAAACTGCCCGGCGGCCCGGGCAACTGGGGCGGTTCCTACCTGGCGGTCCCGAGCGCGGCCCGGCACAAGAAGGAGGCGTACGAGCTGATCAAGTGGCTGACCGCCCCGGAACAGCAGACCAAGGTCTTCCTCAAGCAGGCCAACTTCCCGTCCGCCACCAAGTCGATCAGCCGGATAGCCGACGCCAGGGACCCGTACTTCTCGGATGCGCCGATCGGCAAGATCTTCGGCGACGCCGCGGAACAGGCCCCCGTCCAGGTGCTCGGCGTACACGACAAGGACATCGCCGACCAGATCAACAACGCACTGAGCGAGGTCGAACGCAAGGGCACCGCACCGGACACGGCCTGGGCGAACGCGAAGAAGGCCGTCAAGAATGCCCTCGGCTGAGCCGACGGCGCCCGCGCCGCCCGGCCGGCGGCGCGGCCTGCCGTCCGCGCTGTCCCCGTACGCCTTCCTCGCTCCCTTCTTCGTCCTGTTCGCCGCGTTCGGGATCTTCCCGCTGCTCTACACGGCGTACGTCTCGCTCCACCGCGCCGAACTGCAGACCCCCGGCGAGCTGGAGTGGCGCGGCCTCGGCAACTACACGGCGCTGTTCACCGACCCGTTCTTCTGGACGGCGCTGCGCAACACCTTCACCATCGGCGTCCTGTCCACGGTCCCCCAGCTGCTGATGGCCCTGGGCCTGGCCCACCTCCTCAACTACCGGCTGCGCGCACGCACGTTCTTGCGCACCGCGCTGCTGCTGCCGTACGCGACCTCGGTCGCCGCCGCCTCGCTGATCTTCGCGCAGCTCTTCGGGCACGACTTCGGGCTCGTCAACCGCCTGCTGGCCCTGGCCGGCCTCCACCCGGTCGACTGGCAGAACGGCACGGCGGCCTCCCAGATCGCCGTCTCCTCCATCGTGGTCTGGCGGTGGACCGGCTACAACGCGCTGATCTACCTCGCCGGCATGCAGACGATCCCGGCCGAGCTGTACGAGGCGGCCGAGGTCGACGGCGCCTCCCGATGGCGGCAGTTCCTCCACGTCACCCTGCCCGGGCTGCGTCCCACGATCGTCTTCACCTCGATCGTGTCGACGATCGGCGCCACCCAGCTGTTCGGCGAGCCGCTGCTGTTCGAAGGCTCGGTCTCCGGCGGCATCTCACACCAGTACCAGACCCTGGGGCTGTACATGTACGAGCAGGGCTGGGGCTTCTTCCACCTGGGCCGGGCGGCGGCCATCGCCTGGGTGATGTTCCTGCTGATCGCGGTGCTGGTCGGGGTCAACGCCCTGACCGCGCAGCGCCGTTCGCGCAAGGAGGCGCTCCGGTGAGCGCGCGCACCTCCGCCCGGCGTGGCGGCAGGCTCACGTACGCGGTCCTGATCGCGGCGGTGCTGGTCTCCGCCTTCCCGCTGTACTGGACCCTCGTCGCCGCGAGCCGCTCGAACGCCGAACTGGCCCGCCCGGTGCCCGCACTGCTGCCCGGTCCGCGGCTCCTGGACAATCTGCAGGGGGTGCTGGACGAGGCCGCGATCGGCAAGGCACTGCTCAACTCCCTCATCGTCTCGGGGGCGATCACCCTCGGCACGGTGCTGTGCGCCACGCTGGCCGGCTTCGCCTTCGCCAAACTGCGCTTCCGCGGCCGCGGGGCGCTGCTCGGCGCCGTCGTCGCCTCGATGATGATCCCGCCGCAGTTGGGGGTGATTCCGCTGTTCATGCTGATCGTCAGGCTGCACTGGGTGAACCAGCTCCAGGCCGTCGTCCTGCCCGGGCTCGTCTCCGCCTTCGGGGTGTTCTTCATGCGGCAGTTCCTGGCCCAGTCGCTGCCGGACGAGCTGATCGAGGCGGCCCGGGTGGACGGGGCCTCGCACGCCCGGATCTTCTGGTCGGTCGTCGTGCCGATCGCCCGCCCCGCCATGGCGGTCCTGGGCCTGCTCACCTTCATGACGGCCTGGAACGACTTCTTCTGGCCGATCGTCGCACTGTCCTCGCAGGAGCCGACCGTCCAGGTCGCACTGCGCCAGCTGGGCGGCGGCTACGTCCACGACCAGTCCGTGATCATGGCGGGCACCCTGCTCGGCACCCTGCCCGTGCTGCTGGTCTTCGGACTGCTCGGCCGGCAGATCGTCGGCGGCATCATGCAGGGCGCGGTCAAGGGCTGACGCAGCCGCCCCGGCCCTCCCCCATCTTTTCAGGAGTCCTCCATGCCCACGCTCGACACCTCTCCCGCCACGGAGGCGGGCCTCACCTTCCCGGCCGGGTTCCGCTGGGGCACGGCCACCGCCGCGTACCAGATCGAGGGCGCGGCCGCCCTGCACGGCCGGACGCCCTCCATCTGGGACACCTTCAGCCACACCCCCGGCAAGGTCCTCGGCGGCGACACCGGGGACACCGCCACCGACCACTACCACCGCATGGCCGAGGACGTCGCCCTGCTCGCCCGGCTCGGCGTGAGCGACTACCGCTTCTCGGTGGCCTGGCCACGGGTCCAGCCGACCGGCCGGGGGCCGGCCGCCCGGCCGGGCCTGGACTTCTACCGGCGCCTCGTCGACGCGCTGCTGGCGGCCGGGATCCGGCCGGTCGTCACCCTCTACCACTGGGACCTGCCGCAGGAACTCGAGGACCGGGGCGGCTGGCCACTGCGGGAGACCGCCGAGCGGTTCGCCGAGTACGCGGGGCTCGTGGCCGGGGCGCTCGGCGACCGCGTCGCCTCCTGGACCACCTTCAACGAGCCCTGGTGCGCGGCCTTCCTCGGCTACGCCTCCGGGGTGCACGCCCCGGGCCGCACCGAGCCGGAGTCCGCGCTGCGCGCCGCGCACCACTTCAACCTCGCGCACGGCCTGGGCACGGCGGCGCTGCGCGCGGCCCTCCCCCGGTCCGCGGAGGTCTCGCTGACGCTCAACCTGCACGCGCTGCGGCCGCTGACGCCCTCCGCCGCCGATCTGGACGCGGTGCGCCGGATCGACGCCGTGGGCAACAGGATCTTCCTCGACCCGGTCTTCCACGGGCGCCTGCCCGAGGACCTGGTCCGTGACACCGCCGGCGTGACGGACTGGTCCTTCGTCCGGGACGGCGATCTGGCCGCCGCCGCGGCGCCGGTCGACTGGCTCGGCGTCAACTACTACTCCCCGACGGTCGTCGCCGCCGGGACCGGCCCCGAGCCCGTCGGCGGCGGGCCGGCCGCCGGGCCCTCGCCGTGGGTGGGCGCCGACGGGCACGTGCGCTTCGTGCCGGCGCCGGGCCCGCGGACGGCGATGGACTGGCCCGTGGACGCGGACGGGCTGCACGAGCTGCTGGTCCGGCTGCGCGACGAACTGCCGGGCGTGCCGCTGCTGATCACGGAGAACGGCGCGGCGTACGCCGACCGCGCGGGCCCCGGGGGCGTGGTGCACGACCCGGAGCGGATCGGGTACCTGCACGGCCATCTGGCCGCGGTGCACCGGGCGATCGCCGACGGGGCGGACGTGCGGGGGTACTTCGTGTGGTCGCTGCTCGACAACTTCGAGTGGGCGTACGGCTACAGCAAGCGGTTCGGCCTCGTCCACGTCGACTTCACGACCCTGCGGCGCACCCCGAAGGACAGTGCCCGCTGGTACGCCGACGTCATCGCCCGGGGCGGGCTGCCAGCCTGACCACCGCCGCGTGCCCCCGGGTGCGCAGGGCGCAGGCACCGGGCCCGCCGATGCGGACCGCGTCGTACGGGCCGAGGGCGACGGGCTCGCCGACACCTGCGGCCTCGAGTTCCGCCGGGCCCTGGAGGGCGACCACCAGCAGGGTCTCCCCGGGCCCGGCGGTCAGCGCGAGGGCGCCCCGTACCACCGCGGTGTGCGCCCGGACCAGGTCGCGGCGGTACATGACGTTGAAGTTCACGACGGGGCCGTCGAGGAGCCGGCAGTCGGTGGGGGCGTCGCCGGGGAAGTCCTGCGGCGCGTAACGCTCGTCGACGCGGCGGCGGGCTCCGGACACGCTGAGGTCCATCCCCGCGCCCTCGGCCAGCGTCAGCGTACGGTCGACGCCGGGGAACGCCGAGAAGGGACCGTCGGCGTCGACCTCGGCGAGGCTGGCCCGCCACCCGAAGCCGGCCATGCCGGCCCCCTCCGGCCAGGCCGCGATCTCCCGGGTCACCCCGCCGCCGTTCTTCCAGGCGACCGCCGCGCGGTCGCCCGCACGCAGGATCCGGACCTCGTCGCCGCCGGTCATGGCGCTGTTCCTTCCGTCGGGTACGCACCGCCCTGCGCGGGGCGGTGCGTACCCGGGCGGCCGGGGCCGAGCCTACCCAAGGGCCTTAGGCCCTGTCGTCAAACTCCCGTCGTCGCCCGGAGGGCGGCCGGCAGTTTGACGACAGGGCCTAGTGCTGGACCGAGAGGTCGTCGCCGTACACGGCGCCCTGGCCGTACCAGCCGTGCAGGTAGACGGTGACCGTTCCGGAGGCGCCGGTCGTGAAGGGGACCGTCAGTTTCGTCCAGCCTGCCGCGCCGGTCCACGTACTGGCGTTCGCGCCGCCCCGCACGCCCAGGTAGGCGTAGCTGCCCTGCACCCAGCCGGCCAGCGTGTACGTCGTGTTCGGGGCGAGGGTCAGGGTCTGCGCGCATTCCCCGGTCCGGGAGGCGGTGGGGGCGCTCTTGAGCGCGTACGAGCCCCCGTGCGCCGGGGTGCCCACGACCGCGCCGCCGCTCTCGCACGTCCACGGGGCGAGGTTCCCGCTCTCGAAGCCGCCGTTGACCAGGGCGCCGCCGCCGCCGGGACCGGAGACCGTGAGGGTGAAGGGGGCCGAGTGCGTGAGCCCGCCCGCGGTGCCGGTGACCGTGATCGGGTAGGTGCCCGGTGCGGCGGAGGCGGACGCGGAGAGCGTGAGCCGGGCCGAACCGCCCGCCGTGACCGACGCCGGGTCGAGTGCGGCGCTCACTCCGGCGGGTGCGCCGGACGCGGTCAGCGCGACGGTGTGCGCGGTTCCGGAGACGACCGCGGTGTTCACGGTCGCGGAGGTGGAGCCGCCGGGGGTGACGGAGGCCGAGCCGGGCGCCACGGCCAGCGAGAAGTCGTCGGCGACCGGGCCCCCGCCGCCGGTGAACGGAGCGAAGGCGTGGCTGAAGTACCAGGGGTCCTGGGCGATGCCCGAGCAGGTGTCGGAGCCGCCGGTCCCGGGGCAGCCGCCGTTGTCGCGCTGGAGCGCCCAGAAGGACAGGGTGTTGATGCCCTGGCCGGTGGCCCAGTCGTAGACGGCGTTCGCGTCGGCGGTGGTGAAGGTCTCGGCCGGCCCGTAGTCGTCGATGCCGGGCATCTCGGTGACGCCGATCATGCCCCACAACTGGGCCGGGGTCTTGGCCGGGTACAGGGCGGCGAGCTGGTCGTGGAGCCCGGTGGCCGCGGTCCGGGTGTCGTTCGCCATGTCGTGGCCTGCGCCGTCGTAGTAGTCGAAGGTCATCAGGTTCACGACGTCGACCCGGGCGCCCGCCGCCTTGGCGCTCCGGAGGACCGCCAGGCCGGTGGCCGCGAGACCGTTCGTGGTGGTGGGCAGGGTGTACGAGACCTGGAGCGGGCGGCCGTTCGCGGCGGCCCAGTCCTGCACCTTCCTGATGGCCTGGTTGCGGCGGTCCACACCGGCCTTGTCGGTCAGCGAGTTGTCCTCGATGTCCATGTCGAGCCGGGAGACCTCGTAGGTGGTGATCACCTTCTCGTACGCGGCGGCGATCGCGTCCACGCTGGTGCAGCTGTCAGCGATCTCGGTGCCGCCGTTGTCGGCCGCGTACCCGCCGAAGGAGGGGATCACGTCTCCGCCGCGGGAGCGGATCGTGGCGAAGTCGTCGCCGAAGACGGCGGCCGAGACGGGCCGTCCCCTGTCGCCGTTCCAGTACGGGGTGCAGGAGCCCTTGGCCTCGGTCTGCACGAACGCCATCGTCAGGTACTTCGCGCCGGACTTCTGGGCGAGATCGGCGGGACTGTCGGAGGAGTACGCCTCGAAGTACGGGGCGAAGACGTGCGCGGGCAGCGGGGCCGCCGCGTGGGCGGCGCCGCCCGCCCCGAGGACGAGGCCGGCGGACGCGAGGACCGTGGCCAGCGCCGCGGACAGGGCATGCAGGGGCCTGGGACGTCTCATCGATGCTCCCGGTGGGGCGTGAGCGAACGGGCGGACGCCTCATGATTGGTCTGGACCAACTAACGGGTCAAGGGTCCAGACCTCTTCAATCACCGGGGACGGAAGGGGAGTTACAGGAGGCGCCGGGTGGTGCAGGGCAGTGATCCGTACCCGGGCCGCGCGGAGTCCGCCGGGGCGCCGTCGGCGGCGTCCGTGTCGATCGCGTACACCATGAGCGGGCTGCTGCCGGTGGGGCCGGTGGCGGTGGCGCGCAGCCGGTAGCGCTCGGTGCGGACGGCGTCGCGGGCGAGGGCGGCGCCGCCCCCGTAGAGGCCGGCCGGCATGACGTCGGTGGCCATGCGCAGGTCCACGGACCGCCAGGCGCCGGTGGCCGGATCGAGGTGTTCCAGGACGAAGGGGGTCGCGGGCCCGGGGAGGTCGCCGGGCTCGCCGGGCAGGGGCTCCATCTGGAAGGCGATCAGCAGGTGCCCGTAGTCCCGGGAGTTGCCGTTGTGGACGGTGACCGTGAACTCCCTGGCGGGGCCTCCGCGGACCAGGTTCAGTCCGCCGCCCGCGGTGGACGCGGTCAGCGACAGCCGGGTCGCGGCGACGGGGGCCGCGGCCGGCACCTTCGCGGGCGCGGCCGGGGACGCGGCTACGGGGGCGGAGGCGGGGGCGGGCGTGGCCGTCACCGTCGCGGAGGCGCTCGGGGTGGCCGACGCGGTCGCCGTCGGCGCCGCGGAACCCGAGGGCTGGACGCCCGCCGACCGGGAGGGTGCGGCGGCCGGGTGGTCCGCGTGCCCCGTGCAAGCCGTCAGCACGGCGGGCAGTGCCGCCAGTACCGCCGTGGCGATCAGCAGACGGGGTCTGACGTGCATGGTCGGTCCTCCTACGGCTCCCGTGAGGGCAGGACCGTAACAAGGGCGCCGCACCGGCGCAGAGGCACGGTCGATGACGCTTCGATCACGGTTCGGCACGCCCGGACCGGGGCGGACCCGCCCGGACCTGGCCGGACCCGCCCGGACCCCGGGGCGGGCGCGCCCGCCCCGGGGGCGGTCAGGCCCTGAACTCCTCCTGGCGTACCGGGGAGGCGTCGGCGAGGGCCTTCACCACGGCATCGGTCCCCGCCCGGAGCCCGTACACCGGGGTGCCGGGCTGCTGGCGCCAGGAGTCGTCGAGACCGCCCGCGTCGACCGTGTCGAAGCCGAGTTCGTCGACGAGCGCCCGTACGGTCCGCTTGGCCGCCTCGTCGTCGCCGGCGATCGGAAGGGCCATCCGGTCGGGAGCCCCGGCCGGGCGGTGCCGGTCCAGGATGTCCTGGGCGTACGTCCCGTTGAAGGCCTTCACCACCGGGTGTCCGAGGCGGCGCTCGCTCCACCGGCTCTCGGTCAGGCCCTCGTCCTCGATCTCGGCGATGCGGCCGTCGCGCTGCTTCGGGTAGTAGTTCCCCGTCTCGATGAGGACGAAGTCCTTCGCCGCCGCGTCGAAGAGGCCGGCGGGCAGGTTCGCCACGTTCTTCAGGGGGATCGTGACGACGACGACCTCGGCGCCCCGGGCCGCCTCCGTGACGGTGACGGGCGTGGCCCCCGTCTCCTTCGCGAGGTCGGTCAGGGTCTCGGGGCCGCGGGAGTTCGCCACGGACACCTCGTGCCCGAGGGCGGTGAGCCGGCGGGTGAGGTTGCCGCCGATGTTGCCTGCGCCGATGATGCCGATCTTCATGAGCCCTCCAGTGCGTGCAGGGTGGTCGGGTACTGCGAGGAGTCCGAACCGCCGGAGGCCGCCGGGCATTCCGCGTTCGGCGCCGTCGCACCCAGATTCCCCCGCACGAGTGGCCGGTTCCCGGCCATCGGACTTTCACAAGATCGCTTATGTGGGGTTTCATTCATTCGCCGCCCACCGGGGCGGCGAGCGGGCGCGCGGCCGACCACCGCCCCCGTCCCGCTCGTTCGCGCACCACGTGACCCGACACGAGGGACCAGCATGGGGTTCCGGCTTCAGGGGCAGCCGACCATCACAGACACCGGCCCCGCGGCGGACAGCGGCTGGCGCGGGGTGCCCACGACCGGATCCAAGCGGCCGGGCCCGACGCCCGTGCGCGGGTGCGCCGGACGGGTTCGCCCCGATAGGCACGTGTACGCCAGCGACGTCGCATTCAGGCCATTTCGCACGATCCGAGAACCGTCCGCGGCGGCCGCACTCCGCTCCAGCGCGAGCTGAGGACGTGGGAGGACGCCAACCACGCGGACGGGGTGCTGCGCGCGCAGAACGTGCCGCTCCGGTGGAAGGTCACCTCCACCGGCAACGGGGCCGGACGCACGGGTGGGGGCCACCGCCGGCGGCCCCCACCCGTGTACGGCGCGACCGTTACGCGCCGCTCGCCTTCAGCATGTCCTCGCGCTCGACGATCTTCACGCGCTCGCGGCCCTGGGGCTCGCCCAGCGCCTTCTCGGCGGCGTCGAGGCGGTACCAGCCCTCCCACGTCGTGAAGCGCACGCTCCGCTCGGCCAGGAAGGCCTCGACGGCCTCCGGCGCGGGCGCGGACGGCGTCCGCAGGCGACCGCCGGCGTGGTCCGCCAGGAGGTTCGCGACCGTCTCGTTCGCGTCGCCCTTGGTGTGGCCGATGAGGCCGATCGGCCCGCGGCGGATCCAGCCGGTGACGTACGTCGACTTCAGGTGCTCGCCGGCCTCCATCACGCGGCCGCCCTCGTCCGGGACCGTGCCGCTCTCGACGTCCCACGGCAGCTTGGGCAGTTCGTCGGAGAGGTAGCCCACGGCGCGGTACACGGACTGGACGTCCCAGTCGGTGAACTGTCCGGTGCCCTTGACGTTGCCCGTGCCGTCGAGCTCGGTGCGCTCGGTGCGCAGGCCGACGACCTTGCCGTCCTCGCCGAGGATCTCGACGGGGGACTCGAAGAAGTGCAGGAAGAGCTTGTGCGGGCGCTCACCGATGTCGCGGATCGCCCAGTTCTCCAGGGTCTTGGCGACCATGTCGGTCTGCTTGTTGCCCCGCCGCTCGGCGATCGAGCCCTCGTCGTAGTCGATGTCCTCGGGGTTGACGATGACCTCGATGTTGGGCGAGTGGTCGAGTTCGCGCAGCTCCATGGGGCTGAACTTGGCCTGGGCCGGGCCGCGGCGGCCGAAGACGTGCACCTCGAGCGCCTTGTTGGCCTGGAGGCCGGCGTGGACGTTCGCCGGGATCTCGGTCGGCAACAGCTCGTCGGCGGTCTTCGCGAGGATGCGCGCGACGTCGAGGGCGACGTTGCCGACACCGAGCACGGCGACCTTCTCGGCCTCCAGCGGCCAGGTGCGCGGGACGTCGGGGTGGCCGTCGTACCAGGAGACGAAGTCGGCGGCACCGTAGGAGCCGTCGAGGTCGACGCCCGGTATGTCGAGCGCGCGGTCCGCGGTGGCGCCGGTGGAGAAGATCACGGCGTCGTAGAACGAGTGGAGTTCGTCGAGGCTGATGTCGTTCGGGTAGTCCACGTTGCCGAAGAGCCGGACCTGCGGCTTGTCGAGCACCTGGTGGAGGGCCGTGATGATGCCCTTGATCCGCGGGTGGTCGGGGGCCACCCCGTACCGGATCAGGCCGAAGGGTGCGGGCATCCGCTCGAAGAGGTCGATGGAGACACCCGGCTCGGCGGCCGCCTCGGACTTCAGCAGCGCATCGGCGGCGTAGATTCCGGCGGGGCCGGCACCGACGATTGCTACCCGCAGGGGGCGAGGCATGACAGGTTCCCTTCGACCGACAAAAAAGACTGGATCAAGGGAACCTTAAGCTAAGGGGACCCTAACCCTGCACCCACCCCCTGTTTATAGCCCCATAAACAAGGCTTATGACCTTCCCAAGACATCCTTGGGGTTCCCGGTCACACTGAGCTCAGTGACAGTTCCCGGCCTCACGGCGATCCGGCCGGCGGAGCAGGGGAGCCAGGAGGTGCGTCCATGGATCCGGTCGCGGCGCTGGAGCGCATCGCGTTCCTGCTGGAGCGCGGGCAGGCGCCCACCTACCGCGTGCAGGCCTTCCGGAGGGCCGCGGCCGCACTCGTGGAGCTGGGAGAGTCCGGGGTGCGGGAGCGCGTCGAGGCCGGGACCCTCGAGGCCGTCAAGGGCATCGGGCCGAAAACCGCCCAGGTGGTGCGGGAGGCGGTCGGCGGGGCGATCCCCGCGTACTTGCAGACGCTGGAGGACGAGGTCGCCGCGCACCCCGAGGGTCCGCCGGCGAGCCCCGCCGCCCGCGCCCTGCGCGCGGCCCTGCGGGGGGACTGCCACCTGCACTCCGAGTGGTCCGACGGGGGCAGCCCGATCGAGACCATGGGCTTGGCGGCGGCCGGACTGGGCCACGAGTGGGCCGTGCTCACGGACCACTCCCCGAGCCTGACCGTCGCCCGCGGGCTCTCGCCGGAGCGGCTGCGCGAGCAGCTGGAGGTGGTGGCCGAGCTGAACCGGACGTGGGCGCCCTTCCGGCTGCTCACCGGGATCGAGTGCGACATCCTGGCCGACGGCTCGCTGGACCAGGAGCCGGAGCTGCTGGACCGGCTCGACCTCGTCGTGGGCTCCGTCCATTCGAAGCTGCGGATGGAGTCGCCCGCGATGACGCGGCGCCTGCTGGCGGCCGTGCGCAACCCCCTGATGGACGTACTGGGCCACTGCACGGGCCGGCTGGTGACCGGCCGGACCCGCCCCGAGTCACAGTTCGACGCCGAGGCTGTCTTCGCCGCCTGCGCCGAGTCCGGAACCGCGGTGGAGATCAACAGCCGGCCCGAACGGCTGGACCCGCCGCGCCGGCTGCTGCGGCTGGCGGTGGAGTCCGGGACGCTGTTCGCGATCGACACGGACGCCCACGCGCCGGGCCAGCTGGACTGGCAGCCGACCGGCTGCGAACGGGCCGTGGAGTGCGGGGTGACGGCCGAACGGGTCGTGAACACGTGGCCGCGGGAGCAGCTGCTGGAGTGGACCCGGACCCGCCGCCCGCCCGCCACGGCCGCCGCCTGAGGCCGGCGGGGCCGCCCGGGGGCCGGCGGGGCCCATCGGCTCACCGGAGCCCGCCCAGGGCGGCTCCGCGCACCAGCAGCAGTACGACATCACCTCCGGCGACCGCCATGGTGAGCAGGAACGGGATCCGGCTCCGGCCGGTCCGCCACCCCGCACCCGCGAGCACCACCGCGGCCGTGACCGCGAGCAGCACCCACCCGTACGGGGGCACCCGCCCGGGCGGTCCGGCGACCAGGGCCACGGCCGAGCCGAGGACCAGCAGCCCCCCGACGACCGCCGAGCAGCGGGCCCCGATCCGGTGCGGCAGCCCCACCACCCCCGTGGCCAGGTCGTCCTCGATGTCGGGCAGGACGTTGGCGAAGTGCGCACCCGTACCCAGCAGGGCCGCCGCGGCCGTCAGCCACCACGGCGGCCAGGGGGCCCCGGGCAGCCCCAGGGTGACGAAGGCGGGCAGCAGCCCGAAGGCGAGGGCGTACGGGAGCCACGAGGCCGCGGTGCCCTTCAGCCGCAGGTTGTACGCCCACGCGGCCCCCACCCCCCACAGGTGAGCACAGCCGGCGAGCGCTCCGGTGGCCAGGGACAGCGGGATGCAGAGCAGCAGAGCCGTGAGGGCCGCGGCCGTCACGGCGGCGGGCCGGACCGCTCCCGAGGCCAGGGGCTTGTCACGGCGGCCGGTCGCCAGGTCGCGGCGGAGGTCGACGCGGTCGTTGCTCCAGCCGACCGACAGCTGCCCGGCGGCGACGGCTGCCACGGTGAGCGCCGCCCCGGGGAGGCCGTGCCCGACGGCGGCGGCCAGGGCCGCGGTGAACAGGGTCACGGCGGCGGCGGGCACCGGGTGGCAGGCCCCGAGCAGGGCGGACACGGCGGACAGGGCGGGCAGGGCGGGCGCGGGGGGACCGGCGGCGGGCGCGGGGGGACCGGCGTCGGATGGGGCGTCGGGCGCGGTTCCGTCGGCGGCTCGGGCGGGGGACACATGATCACGCTATGCCGCGCCGCGCCCGGTAGGCCGCATTCCTCACGAAGTGTCAGTTGTTCCCTATGTTGAATCAATGACGCGTGTTCTGGCAGTGAGCAGTGTGTTCCCGCCCCACCGCTATCGCCAGTCCGAGATCGCGGCGGCGCTCGCCCGCTTCCTGCCCCCGGGGCCCGACACCGCCCTGCTCCACCGGCTGCACGCCGCCGTGGGAGTCGAGACCCGTCACCTCGCGCTCCCGCTGGAACGCTACGGTCCGTCGAACGACTTCGGGACGGCGAACGCCCACTTCGTGGCGACCGCCGAAGAGCTCGGCGCCCGCGCCGTCGACACCGCCCTGACCGCCGCCCGCTTGGAGGCGGGCGAGATCGACCTGGTCATGTCGACCACGGTGACCGGACTCGCGACGCCCTCGCTGGAAGCCCGTATCGCCACCCGTGCCGGTCTGCGCCCCGACGTCAAACGGCTGCCGCTCTTCGGCCTCGGGTGCGCGGCGGGCGCCGCCGGACTCGGCCACCTCCACGACCATCTGGCGGGCCATCCGGACCACGCGGCCCTGTTGCTGTCCACCGAGCTCTGCTCCCTCACCCTCCAGCCCTCGGACACCTCGACGGCGAACCTGGTCGCCGGGGCCCTGTTCGGCGACGGAGCCGGGGCCCTGCTCGCCGTCGGCCGCGGCCATCCGCTGCACGGCACCCGGCTGGGTCCGTCGGTGGTGGCCGCGCGCAGCCGCCTCTACCCCGGCACCGAGGGGCTCCTCGGCTGGGACATCGGCCACTGGGGGTTCCGGATGGTGCTGGGCCGTGAACTGCCCGCCCTGGTCCGGCTGCACGTGGCCGAGGAGGTCGAGAGTTTCCTCGCCCGGCACGACCTCAAGCCGCCGGACGTCGACCGGTGGATCGTCCACCCCGGCGGGCCGAAGGTCCTCGACGCGCTGGCGGACGCGCTGGCCCTGCCCGACTCCGCCTTCGCGACGAGCCGTCGCTCGCTCGCGGAGGCCGGCAACCTCTCCTCGGCGTCCGTCCTGCACATCCTGAACACGATGCAGGCCGCCGGGCCGCCCGCCCCCGGATCCGTCGGGCTGATGATCGCCTTCGGACCGGGCTTCGCCTCCGAACTCGTCCTCCTGCGCTGGTGACCCCATGTCGATGAACCCGATGGACCGGATGAACCCCACGGACCTGTACCTGCTGCTCATCGGCCTCGTCGTGGCCGAGCGGCTCGCCGAACTCGCGATCGCCCGCCGCAACACCCGGTGGAGCCTGTCCCGCGGCGCCGTCGAGTACGGCCGCGGCCACTACCCGGCGATGGTCGCCCTGCACACCGCGCTGCTCCTGGGCTGCATCGTGGAACCCCTCGTCGCCGACCGCCCGTTCCTGCCCCTCCCGGGCCGGATCGCACTCGCCCTCGTACTGGCCGCCCAGACCCTGCGCTGGTGGTGCATCGCCACTCTCGGCGCGCGCTGGAACACCCGCGTCCTGGTCGTCCCGGGGCTGCCGCTCGTGGCGGCGGGGCCGTACCGCCTGCTGCGCCACCCGAACTACGTCGCGGTCGCGGTGGAAGGCGCGGCGCTGCCCATGGTGCACACCGCCTGGGTGACCGCGGCCGGCTTCACCGTGCTCAACCTCCTGCTGCTGGCCGTACGCATCCGTTGCGAGGAGGACGCCCTGGCCCATGCCGCGCCGGTCTACCGCAGCCCCGTACCGGCGGAGGGCGGGGCCCGGTGATCGACCTGCTCGTCGCGGGCGGCGGCCCGGCCGGGCTGGCCACGGCCATCCACGGGGCGCTGGCCGGAATGGAGGTCGTCGTGCTGGAGCCGCGCCCCACCCCGATCGACAAGGCGTGCGGCGAGGGCCTGATGCCGGGCGCGGTCCGCCGTCTCGGGGACCTGGGCGTGTCCGTGCCGGGCCGGCCGTTCCACGGGATCCGCTACCTGGACGGAGTGAGCGGCCTGCACGCGGAGGGGCGGTTCCGGGCCGGCCCCGGTCTCGGCACCCGCCGGACCGTCCTCCAGGCCGCACTGGCCGAACGGGCCGAACGGCTGGGCGTACGGGTGCTCGCGCGGCGCGTCGGCGAGGTCCGCCAGGACGAGGACCGCGTCGGCGCGGCCGGCCTGACGGCCCGCCACCTCGTGGCGGCGGACGGCCTCCACTCCCCCGTCCGGCGCGGCCTGGGCCTGGCGGCGCCGCCCGCTCCGGGCCGCACGCCCCGTTACGGGCTGCGCCGGCACTACGCGGTGGAGCCCTGGAGCGACCTGGTCGAGGTCCACTGGTCGGCGCGGTGCGAGGCCTACGTGACCCCGCTGGGGCCCGACCGGGTGGGCGTGGCGGTCCTCACCACCGAGCGCGCCCCCTTCGACGTACAGCTGGCCCGGTTCCCGCTGCTGTGCTCCCGGCTGGCCGGAAACGCCGGTTCGCCGGTGCGCGGCGCCGGACCGCTGCGCCAGCGGGCCCGGGTACGGGTCGCGGGGCGGGTGCTGTTCGTCGGGGACGCGGCGGGGTACGTGGACGCGCTGACCGGCGAGGGGCTGACCCTGGCCGTGACCGCCGCGGGTGAACTCGTGCGCTGCGTACGGGAGGGCCGGCCGCAGGCGTACGAGCGGGCCTGGCGGGAGCTGTCGCGCAGCTACCGCACCCTGACCGCGTCCCTGCTCTGGGCCCGCCAACAGCCCCGGCTCGCGGGACGGATCGTCCCGTTGGCGGCGCGGCTGCCCCGGGTCTTCACACACGGGGTCAACCTGCTGGCCTAAGCGCTGCGCAGCGAGGTGCCGTAGCCGGCGTCGCGCGCCCGCCGGGGAGTACGGGACAGCCCTTGGGCCCCTCAGGATCACGCGGGGCGTGCCACGGCGGCGGGACCGGCACACCGGTCCCGCCCCCGTCGCGCGGTCAGCCGTCGGCGCCCGCCCGGGCCTGCGGCGACCGGTTCACGAGGGCCAGGCCGGCCAGCACCGCGGCGGCCGCGGCGGACAGCACCGCCGTCGCACCCGCCCAGGCCAGGGAGGCACTCACCGCCCCCTCCAGCGGGTCGAACCCCGCGGCTCCGGCGATCACGTGCAGGGTCACCACGGCGACGGCCGCCGCCGCACCGGCCCGCCACGCCCCGGCCGTGTCGCGCACCGCGAGGAGCGCACCGAGTCCCAGGCACAGCACGGTGGCCAGCAGCGGGAGGAAGGCGGCCGGGGTCCGGGACGGCAGGTGCGCCACGTCAGCCGGCAGGTGCAGGACGCCGCAGCCCAGGAGGGCCGCGGCCACCGGCCAGCGCAGGACGTGCCGCAGCGCTCCGGCGCGGGCGGCGGGGGCCGGGTTGCCCTTCACGGTGCGGTGGCACGGGCGCCGGTACCGGTCCGAGGACCCGTCCGGCTCGTCGTGGCCTCGTCGTAGGGCTCGTCGTGCGGCGGTTCCCCGCGCGCGGCCCGGGCGGGTGCGGCTGGCTCGGCGGGACGCGTGGACCCGGTCGGCCCTGCGGACCGGGCGGTCCCGGCGGGCGGGGCGCTGTGCCCGGGTGCCACGGGCGGGGCGGTCCGCCCCGGGGCTGCCGGCCCGCCGTCCTCCTCGGTTCCGAGGATGCCGGCCAGCAGGGCCACGTCCCGGACCGGGCGTCCGACGGCGGCCGCCCTGAGCGCCCGGTGGCGGCGGTTGGGCCTCCGGCCTTCGCCCTCGAGGAGGTTCACCAGTTCGGCGACCTCCTCGACCGGTGGGCAGGTGCCGGGGAGCCCGCGGGGATCGTCGTCCTGCGTCGCCGCGAGCGTGGTGGGGTCATTCATGGAAAGCTCCGTTCGCCGACGGCGGGTCTGCACATCGCGCGCCGGTCAAGGTGCGTCATGGGAAGCGCACGCTCGGTCACATTCAGCGGCACCCCGCTCCGCTACGCCATACGGGGCGGGCAAACGGGGGAGCCGCCCTCCTCGCCCGGCCTCTGCGGGCCACGGTTCGAGATGCGCCCGCGCGGCGCTGCTGGTTCGCTGGATCCGCTCTCCTTACCCCCACACCCGAGGAGTGATCATGAGCGCAGGCGAATCCCACGGCCGGGTCCGGCAATTGCGCGAGAAGGCGCAGGAGCTGAACAACGCCGCCGAACGCTCCACCGATCCGGAAGAGCGCCGGAGGCTCCAGGACAAGGCCCGTCGGCTCCAGGAGCAGAGCGAACAGGAAGGCAAGATCGACGACCGGGGCATGGATCCCATGTAGCCGCGCGCCGGTCCACCCATCGGCCGGTCGCCACGGGGCACCGGCCGATGCCGTACGTCACATGACGTCGGACGACGTCGGACGACGTCGCGTCAGCAGTTTCGCGGACAGGTCTGGGGACGGTGCATGAAGGCTACGGAGGTCCTGGCCGATGCGTACGGGCGCATCCGCGAGGTCGTGCACGAGACGGTCGAGGGGCTCTCGGCCGAGGAGTTGAACGCGCGCCCGGACCCGGGGGCGAACTCGATCGCGTGGCTGGTGTGGCACCTGACCCGGGTGCAGGACGACCACATCGCGGACGCCTCGGGGCAGGAGCAGGTCTGGACGGCCCAGGGGTGGTTCAACCGGTTCGGCCTGCCGCTGCCCGTGGCGGCCACCGGGTACGGGCACACGGCCCAGCAGGTCGGGAAGGTCGAGGTCGCGTCGGACGAGCTGCTGCTCGGCTACTTCGACGCCGTCCACGAGCAGAGCACCGGCTTCATCCGGGGACTCACCGCCGCCGATCTGGGGCGGGTGGTCGACGCGGCCTGGGACCCGCCGGTCACCCTGGGGGTGCGGCTGGTCAGCGTGCTCTCCGACGACCTCCAGCACGCCGGTCAGGCCGCGTACGTACGCGGGGCACTGCGGCGCCGGTAGCGGCCCGCGGGGTGTGAACAGAGCGACGGAAGGCGGCCCGACCATGTCCCGTGCCCGTCCCGCACGACGGCCGGCCGCCGTGTGGTGCGCCCTGGCTCTGCTCCTGCCCGCCGTCGCGGCCGGCCCGGCGTCCGCAGCGGCGGACGCGCCCGCCGCGGAACGGCCCGTGGTGGAAACCGACCGGGGGCCGGTCCGCGGCACGGCGCACGGCACGTACCGCACCTTCGAGGGCATCCCGTACGCCGCGCCGCCGACCGGTCCGCTGCGCTGGCGGCTTCCGCAGCCCGCCGCGCGCTGGACGGCCGTCCGCGACGCCGGGGCTCCGGGTGCGCGCTGCGTGCAGCTCCCGGCGATCGGGCCCGGCGGACCCGGCGGTTCCGAGGACTGCCTGTACCTCAACGTCACCGCGCCGGCCGGCAGCGGCACGGGGCGGCCCGTCATGGTCTGGTTCCACGGCGGCGGCTTCGTCAACGGCGCCGGTGACCTGTACCGGCCGGAGCGGCTGGCCGTCCGGGGCGACGCCGTCGTCGTCACCGTCAACTACCGGCTGGGGATCTTCGGCCTGTTCGGGCACCCAGCCCTCGGCGGAGCCCCCGACTTCGCCGTCGCCGACCAGCAGGCGGCCCTGCGCTGGGTGCGGTCCAACGCCGCTCGCTTCGGCGGCGACCCGTCCGCCGTGACCCTGTTCGGCGAGTCGGCGGGCGGCCTGAGCGTCTGCGCGCACCTGACCTCACCGGCCTCGGGCGGCCTGTTCCGGCGGGCGATCCTGCAGAGCGGTTCGTGCTCGACCACCATGCCGCCCCGCTCGCTGCTGCCCACGATGGCCCGGTACGAGCCCTTCGTGTCCGAGCGGCGCACCGTCGCGGACGGGGCCGCGACGGCGGCCGGGCTCGGCTGCGACCGGCCGGAGCCGGGCGCCGTGCTGGACTGCCTGCGCGGGAAGGACGCGGCGACGCTGGCGACCCCGGAGCTGATGCAGCGGTTCTCGCTCGTCTCCTACGGAAACGGGATGCTGCCCGAGGAACCCCGGCGGGCCCTGCAGGGCGGCCGCTTCCACCGGGTGCCGGTGATCGAGGGCGTCAACCGGGACGAGATGCGGATCTTCCTCGGGCAGGGCCTGGCCGCGTTCCCCGTGCCCGACGGGGCCGCGTACCGGGCCCGGGTGGAGCGGTCGTTCGGCGCGGCGGCCGTCCCGGCCGTCACGTCCCGGTACCCGGTGGCGGCGTACCCGACGCCGGCGCTGGCCTGGGCCGCCGTACTGTCCGACGCCTCGTTCATCTGCCCGGCGCTGCGGGACGGCCGTGCGCTGGCCCGGTACGTGCCGGTCCACGCATACCGGTTCAGCGACCGGGACGCGCCGAACTTCACCGGCCTGCCGCAGGTGGCGGGCTTTCCGTACGGGGCCTCGCACGGCTTCGAACTGCCTTACCTGTTCACCATGGACGCGGCCCTGACCGCGCCGCAGCGGGCCCTGTCGGAACGGATGACCGGCCACTGGACGGCGTTCGCCCGAACCGGCGGGCTCCCCGCCGGATGGCCGGCGTTCGGCTCCGCCGGTTCCGTGCTCTCCTTCGCGCCCGGGGCGGACGGGACGCACGTGGTGGACGGCCCGACGGAGCACCACTGCGCGTTCTGGGACGCGCAGGCCACCCCCTAGGTGTCGTCACCAGGACGCGGTCGCGACCACGCCGCCCTCCGGGGTCCGGACCGACACCGTGCCGCGGTCGCCGTACACCTGCTGCCGCCAGGAGACGAACATCTGCGCCACCCGGCGGGCGTCCTCCCCGAGGCCCTTGCCGACGGACCGGGTCGTGAACGTCAGGAGCGCCTCGCCGGCGTCCCGCCCCTTGCGGACCCGGGCCTCCTGGACGGGCTGCTCGGGCAGGAGGCTGTCCGAGCGGTCCCGGTGGCGGGCGTAATAGGCGTTGAAGTCCCGGGTCATGTCGAACCACCCGGCTCCCCCGCAGGGACCCGCCCCATTGGTGATGTCCCCGTCGGTCGGCGGATTCGGAGCCCCGGTCTCCTGATCGGTCGGCGGACCGGCGTAACCGCCCGTCTCCTGATCGGTCGGCGGACCGGCGTAACCGCCCGTCTCCTGATCCGTCGGCGGACCGGCATAACCGCCCGTCTCCTGATCCGTCGGCGGACCGGCGTAGCCGCCGCCCTGTTCCTCCGTCGGCGGGTCCGGCAGGCCCGTACCGCCGCCCGTCGTCCGGTCGAGCCCGCAGGTCTCCTGCACCGGCGCGGGCGGCGCGGCGGCCTCCCCCGCATGGCGCGTGCCGCACGCCGCGAGCACGGCGCACAGGAGCCCCGCCACCGCCACTCGTCCCGCCACGGCCACCGCTGTCCTCGTCATGGTCGTCCCCCCTCGCCCATGGAGAGGGGATCACGGGGCCCGCGGTTCCACACCGGGGAGGGTGGCGGCTACGGTGCCGCCATGACCAGCTCGGCAGGGCACCCCCTCCCTCCTCTCCCCCTCCTGTACCTCGACGTCGACGGACCGCTCATCCCGTTCGGGGCCTCGTCCGAAGAACTGCCGGACGGCTATCCGACGTACGGGGCGCGGCCGGACGCGAACCCGCTGCTCGCCAGGCTGGATCCCGCCCTCGGGCCCCGCCTGCTGGCGCTGCCGTGCGAACTGGTGTGGGCCACGACATGGATGGCCGACGCGAACGCGTGGGTGGCCCCGCGGATCGGACTGCCCGAGCTGCCGGTGATGGCCTGGCCGGAGCCGACCGAGGACGACGGACCGGAGCTGATGCACTGGAAGACCCGCACCCTCGTCGACCACGCCGCGGGCCGGCCGTTCGTCTGGGTCGACGACGAGATCACCGCCGCCGACCGGAACTGGGTGGCCACGCACCACCCGGGACGGGCGCTGCTCCACCGCGTGGACCCCCGCTTCGGCCTCGGGCCCGCGGACTTCGCGACGGTGGCCGCCTGGCTGAGCGGGCCCCGACCGCCGCACGTCCGTCCCCCGGAGGCCCGGGCGTGAAGCCGATGCGCACCCTGCCCGCGCAGTTCACGTGGTACCGCACGGGCACCCGCGTCTTCCGCTGGGCGGCCCGGGCCGATGGGCGCTGGTGGGTGCTCCGGCTCAACGACTTCCCCGAGCATCCGCTCCACACGCTGTTCGTCGACGCCCAGGTCGTCCACGACCTCGACGACGCCCCGGCCGCCTGGCGGCTGTGGCCCGGCGACGGCGCCGCACTCCCCGCCCTCTCCGCGCCGGAACGCGCAGGGGTGCTCGGACTCATGACCGGCCTCGGTCCCTACGGCGCCGAGGCCGGCACCCCGTGCCCGGGCGACTGGTGCACCTGTGACCTGCTCACCGACGCCTACGCGGCCCGACTCGGCGATGAGGGCCTGTTCGGCTTCCACTCCCGGGCGAGGAGCCCGAGCAGCACCTCGTCGAGGAACTCGCCCATCACCCAGGCCGAGGAGCGCAGCACGCCCTCGCGGACGAAGCCGTTGCGCTCGGCGGAGCGCAGCATGGCCTCGTTGTCCGACAGCGTCTCGATCTGCAGCCGTTGCAGGCCGCGCACGACGAAACCGTAGTGGGTCAGCACCGCGACCACGTCCGTGCCGTAGCCCTTGCCGCGGGCGGACGGCAGCAGCCCCAGCCCGATGTGCGCGGACCGGTTGTGGTTGTCGATGCCCCACAGGTTCGCGGTGCCGACCAGCGTGTCGCCCTCCAGTTCCACCACGGAGAACGTGACGTGCTTCTGCTCCGTCTCGTCCACCACGACCCGCGGATCCTTCGAGTCGGGAGCGATCGGCCGCCACGGCCCGCCTTCGGCCCGCGAGGCGTTGACGACGTCGTTGAAGAGCTCGGTCCGCAGGATCGGGACGTCTTCCTCGTGCCGGGCCCTGAGCCCGACCTTGTTGCCTTTGAGCATGCAGGTTTCCTATCCGGCCCGGGGGAACCGCCGCAAGCGGATATGAGGGATCAGGACCAGGACGCGGCCACCAGGGAGCGTTCGGCTGCCGCCAGGTGGACGGACGCGGCCAGCCAGGCCCAGGCGTAGGCCTCGGGCGAGGGGTCGGTCAGGCGGCCGAAGGAGTCGCGCGGGCGGCGGTCCGCCTCGGCGGCGAGGGCCGTGGCCAGCTCCGCCGCGGTGGTGAAACCGGCCCGGCGCAGCGGTGCGTACGAGGTGAGCGGCTCGGTGGTGCGCGCCGCTTCGGCGACGGCGCGCCGGCCGCCCGCGACCCCCGTTTCGAGCAGTCGGCGCACCCGCCACAGCGGCGAGTCGGCCAGCGGGTCCGGTGCTTCGACGGCGACGGCCGGCCCGGCGGCCGGGGCGGCCCCGGTCCGCGGGGGGAAGTGGCTTCCCTGGAGCACGTCGTAGCCGAGGTCGGCGCGGCCCAGCCATTCCTCGGGCAGGCGCAGGGTGTACTCCGCGCCGGGGGCGGGTCCGACGGCGAGGGGGCGCAGGGTGGCGGCGCGGTCGAGATCGGGGCGGCCCAGGACGCGGAGCACGAGGCCCGGATGGGCGGCGATGCGGCGCAGGTTGGCCGTGTGGGGCAGTTCGGGATGGGGGTGGGCGGCGCGCAGCCGCAGCAGGGGCGCGTCCGCCCGTGTCTCGCGGACGAGGAGGTCCTCGCCGGCCGGGCCGACGACCGTGACCTCGCAGCCGATCAGGGCGGCGTCGGCGCCGTCCGGTTCGCCGTCCCGGTCGGCGAGCTGGCCGGCGACGGCCTCGGCCGCCGGGCGGGCGAAGAGCGCGGCGGCGGGTTCCGCGGTCCACGGGACGCCGCGCAGCGGGGTCGCCTGGACCCCGCGTCCGGCGCCGAGGCGGCCGTCGGCGGAGACGGTGGCCCCGGCGATGCGGAGCCCCCCGCGCGCGAGGCCCGCGTGGTCGAGGGCGGCCCCGCCGAGGGCGACGGAGGCGGAGCCGGCGCCGCGGGCGCGGGCCGGCCCGCCGGGGCGGACGTCGGAGACGGTGTGGCGGGCGCCGTCCGCGGCGATCAGGTGGGTGACCACTCCCCCGTATCCGGTGGCCGAGAGGACGGGCTCTCGGCACAGCCCGTACACGCGCAGGCTGCCACCGGTCCGGTAGGCGCGGCGTACGGTGCCGGTGAGCGTGGGGCCGCCCGTGCCGGCTGCGCCGGAGGCCAGCAGTCCGGCGGTGTGCAGGAGTTCGCGGAAGGCTCCGGTGAGGTCGGCGAGCCGGTGGGCGCCGCTGCGCTCCCGGGCGGCGCGCAGGCCCCGTACGACGCGCAGCGCGGCGGCCTCGGCCCGGGGCAGCCCGGCGAGGCGGGCGGTGTGGGCGGCCCGCAGCAGTTCGGCCTGGACCACCGCGCCGCCGGCCGTGACGCCGGCGGCGAGTGCCTCGGCGGCGGCCTGCCAGAGCGTGGCGGCCGCTTCGAGCTGCGCGGCGGTGAGGGCCACCGGGACGGCGCCGGTCACCACCGCGGACACGCCGGCGGAGGCGGCGCGGGGCCCGGCGGCGAGCACGGCGTCCGACGCGGTAGCGGACCCGGCCGCGGGAGCAGAGCCGGACGCGGCACCCGGCCCTGCTCCGGACCCGGCGGCGGGCCCGGCCCCAGAGGCGGCCGCGGACCCGGCGCTCGACCCGGGGTCGGCGGCGGGGGCGGCGCCGGGCACGGCTGCGGACCCGGCGCCCGACCCGGCTGCGGGAGCAACGCAGGACCGGGCACCCGACGCGGGGTCGGCGGCGGGGGCGGCGCCGGGCACGGCGGCCGGCACTGCGCCGCTCGCCGCCGCCGGGTCCGGCTGCGGCTCCGGCTCCGGCGCGCGCAGTTGCTCCGGATCGGCGAGCGGCGCCGCGCCGAGCACCGCGGCCCGGTGCAGGCAGCGCGGCGCCAACAGGCAGCTGCAGGAGGCCTGTTCGGCCGTGGTGATCGCGTCGGTCGGGCCCGGCCTGAGGGTGACGAGCGCGTCCTCGCCGAAGCGGACGCTCACGCTCCCGTCCTCGGCCCGGACGGCGCCCGCGGCACAGCCCTCGATGGCGGCGTCGAGTTTCTTGCGCAGCCGGGCGGTCAGGTTCTCGACGGCCTCGGCGAGGACCTCGGGGGCGACGGGCGGGAAGAGGTCGGTACTCAACGGGATTCTCCACGGAGGCGGTCGCCCACCCAGCGGGCGAGGGCGAGCGGACTGAGGGCGGCCACCGGCATGCCGGCCGCGACGAGCTGCCGGGCGACCGGGACCGAGTACCGGGGCGCCCCGGCGTCGTCGAGGGCGGCGCAGCCCATCAGGTGGGCACCGGACGCGGCCAGCGCGCGGACTTCCCCGAGGAGTCCGCCGATCGGTGCGCCCTCCTCGAAGTCGCTGACCACGACGACGAGGGTGCGGCTGGGCACGGTGATCAGTGAGCGTGCGTGGGCGAGACCCGCCGCGATGTGCGTCCCGCCGCCGACGCGGACCTCCAGGAGCAGCGAGAGCGGGTCCTCGACCCGGTCGGTGAGATCCACGACCTGGGTGGAGAAGGCCAGGAAGTGGGTGGACAGGGTCGGTACCCCGCCGAGGACCGCGGCGGTGAGCGCCGACCAGATGACCGAGGCCTCCATGGAGCCGGAGACGTCGACGACCAGGATCAGCCGCCAGTCGGCCTCGCGGCTCGCCCGGGTGGCGAACACGGGCCGTTCCGGGACGACGACCACCCGGCCGTCGTCGAGGCGGCGGGTGTGCGCGAGGTTGGCCCGCAGGGTGCGGGCCAGGTCGAGCCTGCCGCCGGGGCGGTGGGTGGGGCGCGGCGTGGCGAGTCCGGAGAGCGCCGGGCGCAGCCGGGTGGCGAGTTCCTTGGCGAGCTCGTCGACCAGCCTCCTGACCAGGGGGCGCAGCCGGGCGAGCTGGGCCTCCGGCATTCCGCCGGCGAGCGACAGCACCGAGCTGAGCAGTTCGACGGACGGGCGGACCGCTGCCGGGTCGAGCTGGCTCAGCACGTCGGATCGGCCCGCGTCGGCCGCGTCGGCGAGCACCTCCTCGCGTACGTCGGCTCCGAAGAGCGCTTCGAGCTCCTGCGACCATTCCCGGGCCGAGGGGAACGAGGGCTCCTGACCGCCGCCGTTGCCCCAGCCTCCTTCGAGATCGGCGGAGCCCTCGCCGCGGCCGGAGCCGTACAGCTCGTCGAGGGCGTGGGCGTAGCGGCGGGCGCCGGCGGGGAGCCGGTCGCGCTCGCGGCCGAGCAGCAGGCGCCAGCGGTCGGCGGGGGTCAGCCGCCGGTCCGCGGGCGGGCCGTCGGGGGCGGGCGGCGGTACGTCCGGGCCGGGTTCGGGTTCGGGTTCGGCTTCGGGTTCGGGTTCGGGTTCGGCTTCGGGTTCGGCTTCGGGTTCGGCTTCGGGTTCGGGAGCCGGGTCCTGCGGCCGGACCGGCCGCGGCAGGGCCGCCAGCGCTGCGGCTCCGGCGGCCTCCGCGGCGGCCCACAGGGCGAGCAGCGCGGGCGGTGCGTCGAGGGACAGGTCGAGCCGGTCGCCGAGCCGCTCGGTGACGGTGTCCAGCAGCCGGGCGCGGGCGGCCGGGGCGAGGGCGTCGAAGCCGCCGCGCAGGGCCGGCAGCCGGTCCAGGAACTCCTGGTCGGCGAGGCCGTCGATCCGGTCGAGGACCGGGGTGAGGGCCGCTGCGGAGGACTGGAGCAGCGGTGCAGCGGCGGCCAGGACGCCGCCGAGGCGGCGGGCGAGGGAGCGCCGTCCGTCGGGGGTGCCGGCGGCGTCGATCCAGCCGGCGGCGCGGTCGCCGAGGCCGTCGGCCGGATCCAGATCGAGGAGGACCCGTACGGCCAGTGCGGCGCCCTGCATCAACGGCGATGCGGTGGCGGCCAGTTCCGTCAGGGCGGAGTCCAGTCGCAGGCCCAGGTGCAGGGTGGCGGCACGGTCGGCGAGTGCCACGAGGGCGCGCGCGTCGGCGTGGTCCTCGCTGCCGGCGAGGCCGGGCAGGGAACGCACGGCGGCTTCGAGCAGCAGGCTCGTGAGCGCGCCGGCAGCGGCGCGGGAGCCCTCGGGGGTTCCGGGGAAGTGCCTGCGGGACAGGGCCTCCAGGAGGTCGATCGAGTCGAGGAGTTCGGGCAGGGTCGCGGTCTGCGGGAGGGTTTCGGCGGCCTCTTCGAGCCGTACGCCGACCAACTCGGGCAGATCGCAGCGCGCGGCGGCGGCCAGGCCGGTGAGGATCTGGGCCGGGGTCGGACCCCCGTCGGCGGTGGCGCGCCGGGCGGTTTCGCGCAGCGTCCCGGCGGCGGCCTGGGCGGCGGTGACGCCGCGCACGCCGGCCAGGTCGAGGCGGGCCGGTACGGAGGGCGTCCAGGTCAGCCGCCACTTGGTGCCGAGGGCGGTGCCGTCGCCGGTGGCGGCCACGTCGAGGGGCTCCCCGTACGAGGCCCCGCAGACGGCCAGCCGCTGGAGCAGGACCTCACGCCGGCGGTCGAGCGGGGAGCGGAGCGGGTCGAGGCGGACCTCGCGCGGGGCGGGGTCCTCGGGACCCGGCAGCCGCAGTTCCGCCAGCTCGGCCTCGACGGAGGGGCCGAGCCCGGAGCGGGGGGCGTGCGGGGTGATCCGGCCGCGGCCGGCCCCGACGAGCACGGCTTCCAGCGCCCGGGCCAAGGCGCGGCCGCGGCCGAGGAGTTCGCCCTGGCCGAGCACGGTGGTGACCGCCTCCAGGAGTTCGCCCCGGCCGGGGGCGGGGAGCCCGCGCAGGACCGCGAGGTCACAGGCGAGCCGCAGCGTCTCCGCGGCCTCGCCGGTCCCGGCGGTGTGCCCGGCGCGGCGCAGCTCCCGGCAGATGCCGGTGACGGCGACGGAGGCGGCGTCGCGCAGTCGCATCGGATCGCCGCCGGCCTCCAGCACGGCCTGCTGCCAGAGCGGATCGCGAATGCCGGCGGGGTAGCCGGAGCGGGAGTCGAGCAGATCGAAGGAGTACGGCACGAAGGAGGTCACGACCCCGTCGCCGCCCTCCTCCGCTGTGGTACGCGAGTCCCGCCGGGCGACGGCACCGTTCACCGGCCCGCGGGCGGTCGCGTACCCGGAGTCCGTGTCCCCGGAGCGGGGCGTCGAGTCCCTGCCGAGAACTCCGCCCGCCACCGGACCGGAGGCTTCGTCAGCGGGCCGCGTCGCCGGAACCCCGTCAGCGGAGACACTCCCGCACCCGTCAACCGTCGCCGCCGCCCCGGCCACGGGCTCCCGGCCCACGACCCGCGGCGCACCGGCGGTCCGGGCCGGCGCCGGTACGCCCGCGGGAGCGACGGGCCCGGGGCCCGCGGCGCCACGGGTCGACTGCGCCGGAACCCCGTCAGCGGAGACACCCCCGGGCTCAGGAGCCGGGGCCGCCGGGTTCTGGTCGGAGGCGTCGCCGGCCGGGGGCGTTGCGGGGCGGAGGAGGGCCGGGGCGTGGAAGGCGCCGATGAGGGCGGCGACCCTGCGGCCCCCCGAGGCGGCGGCCTCGATGACGCCGCGCATATGGGCCTCGCGGGCGAGGTCCGTCGCGGGGACGGGCCCGTCCTGGCGCAGGGCCCAGCCCACGCCGAGGGCGGCCCGCCGGACGGCTTCCGGCGTGCAGCCGGGGGCCAGGACCTCCACGGCCCGGTCCCACAGGTCATCGCCGTCCCGCCCGGTGCCGGACGCGGCCAGCGCCCCGGCGAACGACCGCCGGGGGGCCCGCGGTGACGCCCCGGCCGGACCGGGGCCCGCATCCGCCGTGCCCGCGGGCGGCGGCGCCGGTGCGTCATGGTCCCCGGGAGCATCAGCCGCGCCGGGGATCGTGACCGGTGCCGCGGACGGAATGCCGCCCGGCCCGACGCCTGCCCCCGTATCCGCACCCGGACCCGCACCCGGACCCGGACCCGCACCCGCGGAGCGGCCCGCGGCGGCCGCCGGCTCCGCCGCCGGGTCGGGCCGCCCGGTCCAGGCGGGGTCGGCCAGGGGGAGGTCACAGCAGCGGACCTCCACGCCGTGCGTACGCGCCCAGCGGATCGCGGCCAGCTCCGGGGAGAAGTCCGCGAACGGGTAGAACGCCAGACCGCCGTCCCGGCCGGTGCCCGCCAGGGCGACGGGCGCCACGGTCTCGGGGTCGGCCAGGTGCTCCAGCCACGGCTGGAAGTCGGCGGGCAGCTCGACGCACACCACGTCCGCCTCCGCGGCGTCCAGCAGCGCCGGGACCACCGCCGCCAGGGCGGGGCTGTGGTGACGTACACCCAGCAGGTACGGCGCGCGGGACGCGGCGAGCGCGTCCACGGCCTCCCGCGGATCGGTCGCCGGCGTCGTCATCGCAGGCTCCCGCGGAGGTCCCACAGGCGGCGCCACATCGCCGAGCCGTCTTCGGCGCGGCGGCGGACCGGGCCGTCCCAGTAGCCCAGCAGGCGGCCGTGGTCGGCGGGGTCGTCCTTGCGGACCACGCCCAGCAGGTGCCCCGGCAGCAGGTCCAGGACGTCGCCGCCGGGCAGGTACGCCGCGGCGACGCCCAGCGAGGCGGCCACCTGGACCGCCTCGGCGGTGGACATGACCGTGCCGGGGCGTTCCACGTCCCAGCCCTCGGCCGAGCGGCCCGAACGCAGGTCCCGGAAGACCGTGACCAGTGCGTCCAGCACGGCGTCGTCGACTCCGAAGGCCGCGCCCGCCCGCTGCACCGCGGCCACCGCCTGCCGGCGGATCAGGGTGGCTTCGGCGTCCGCGTCCGCGATCGGTGCGACCGTCTCGAAGTTGAAGCGCCGCTTGAGGGCGGCGGACATCTCGGAGACCCCGCGGTCGCGCAGGTTGGCGGTGGCGATGACCGTGAAGCCGGGGGCCGCGGAGACCACCGCGTCCTCGGTGGCGGTCAGTTCGGGCACGCTGACCCGCCGGTCGGACAGGATCGACACCAGCGCGTCCTGTACCTCGGGCAGGCAGCGGGTGATCTCCTCGACCCGCACGACCCGCCCGGTCCGCATCGCCGAGAGCACCGGGGAGTCGACGAGCGCCTGGGAGGTGGGGCCCTGGGCGAGCAGCAGTGCGTAGTTCCAGCCGTAGCGGAAGGCGTCCTCGGTGGTGCCCGCGGTGCCCTGCACGGTGAGGGCGCTGGTGCCGCAGACGGCCGCGGCCAGCAGTTCGGACAGCATCGACTTGGCGGTGCCGGGCTCGCCGGTGAGCAGCAGGCCGCGCTCGCCGGCGAGGGTGACCACGCAGCGTTCGACCAGGGCGCGTTCGCCGACGAACTTCGGGGCGATGACCAGCTTGGCCGGGAGTCCGGCGCGCCGGCGTCCCGGCAGGGCCAGTTCGGCTCCGTCGCTGCCGCACACGAAGGTGACGACGGCGCGCGGGGTGAGCGCCCAGCCGGGCGGCCGGGGGCCGCTGTCCTGGGCGGCGAGGAAGGCGAGTTCGGCGGCGTACCGCTCCTCGGCGGGCAGGGCCTGCCGCGGGGCGGCCGGGACGGTCGTTTCGGTCAGGGTCATGGCGTTCGTTTCCTTCGGGAACGTGCGGGGTTGCGAAGTCGGAGGAGCGCGGTGGGACGTCCGTGGGACGTCCACGCCGGGCCGGGCCGGGCGGCGGGGGGCCCGGCCCGGCCCGGTCGTCAGCGTCGGCGGGGGCGGGTGCGCTTGACCTTCAGTGCCTCGAAGCGCGGTACGTCGCCCTCGCGGACCCGCTGCCAGGCCCGCCGGTAGAGGTCCGCGGCCGGCTCGTCCGGCACCAGGACGCCCAGGACCGGACGCCCGCCGGGGGCCAGCCCGTACATCGCGAGCTTCCACTGTTCCACCGGCAGTACCGGGGAGGGCATCTCGGCCCAGCCGCCGGGCAGGAACAGCGAGCGGCCCGCCCGGGTCCGGGAGGCCGTCACCACGAGCTCGGTGGCGGCCAGTTCGGTGCGGGCGGCCTTGAGCCGGGCCGGCTTCCAGCCCGTCCAGCGCGCCACGTTGCGGTCGGTGGGGTCGGGCATGGCGAGCAGGACCAGGTAGAGGGCGGCGGCGTCCGCGCCCAGGCCGTGGGCCTCGCCGACCTCGGCCACCAGCTCCGGTACCGAGCGGCCGGGGTCCTGCGGCCACCAGGTGCCGTCCTGGTCGACCGCGTCGTCCCCGGCGCCGGCCGCCGGGGCGCCGGGGTCGGCGAGCAGCGCGGCGAAGCGCGGGTCGTGGACGGCCCGCAGCGCCGTCTCCGCTGCGGACGGCTGCTGGTCCTCGCCGCGCAGCGCCGGGAGGTAGGGGTCGGAGCCGGTGGAGTCGAGCAGGGCCGTCTTCACTGCGGGCTTGGGCCGGTCGTCGTGGGTGGCCATGACGACGGCGCCGTACCGCTCGTAGCCCGCGGCCGTCTCGGTGGGCGTACCCGCCGCCTTCCGGAAGTCGGGGAGGCTGGTGTAGTGCCCCACGGTGAGGAGGAGTTCCGGCGCGGCGAGCCGCTGCCGTACGGCGGTCAGGGCGGGCGGCAGGGCGGCCCGCAGCGGGTCCCCGGCGGGCAGCCGGTGTGCCAGCCAGGCCGTCAGGGTCAGTACGCCGGTCAGGACCTCCGAGGTGAAGGGCTCGGTGGCCGGTTCCCGGGGCTCGGCGTGGTCCCCCTTCACCTCCCAGGCGACGTCCACCGAAAGCGGCCGGGACGCCGCGGGGTCGAGGATCGCGGCGAGGGCGCGGTGCGTGGACCAGCCGGTCCTCGCGGCGCGGGTGGCCTCTGCGAGCAGCCACTCGGGCACGGGTGTGCGGCGGCCCACGCGGCGGTTCCACTCCTGGGCGGCGGCGGCCACGTCCGGGCCGTCGGTCCACAGCCGCGCGGGGTCGGCGGGCAGCAGTGCGGCGACGACCGCCCGGCGCACCTCGACGTCGAGGCCCTTCAGCTCGGTCCGGGCGTGCTTGGCGTCGGCCGCCTTGACGCCGAGGGCGGTGCGCAGTTCGGCCGGCAGGAAGTTCGCCTGCCAGCTGTCGATGTTCGGCAGGCCGGCCAGCACGAGCCGTGCGAGGGTGCCGGACACGCCGGTGAGGCGGGCGAACTCGTCGGCGGCCTCGGGGCGCAGCGGTGCCGGGCCGCGGTCGGCGGCCTCGGTCAGGAAGGCCGTGAGCCAGCCGGCGCCGCGCTCCCGGTCGCCTACCGGGGCCTCACCGCGCACGGTGTAGGGGCCGGGTACCTCGAAGCGGCCGGAGGGGTCGTGGAGCAGCGCCCCGAACTCGTGGCCGTCGGCGACGGACGTGCTGTGCTCGGTGAGGCCGAGGACGGCTCCGCCGCCGAGCGGGAGCAGGCTGCGGTGCGAGGTGTTGCGGGAGACGCCGTCCGGGGTGCTCAGGTGGCGCTGGTCGAGGTGGACCAGGACCCGGCGCCAGCGGCCGGCGCAGGCCCCGGCGGAGGCCAGTCCGAGGGCGTCCACCTGGCCGAGCAGGGTGCACAGTGCGGCCCGCTGCTCGTCCGTGGTGCCGACGGCGACGGCCCGGTAGGCGACCGCGGCCGGCTCGTCGAGCAGCGTGGTGAAGGGCAGGGCGGAGTAGTCCAGGGCGGGCATGTCGAAGTGGAGGCGGCCGGGTACGGCGACGGCGCCCGTGTCGGCGCACGCCTCGGTGAGGCGGGTCAGGAAGCGGTGGGCGACGTCCTTGTCGGTGCCCCAGCTGTAGTAGCCGGTGCCGGCGATGCCGCGCAGCGCCTGCTCGACGAGCTCGTCGGGGGGACCCTGCGGTTCGTCCGCCGGGGACCCGCCGCAGTAGAGGCGGGCGGCGACGCCGTCCAGGGCCTTTTGCTGGGTCAGGGCGAAGCGCACGACCTCGACGATGCCGCCGATCAGCTGCTCCGCGGTGACCTGCGGCAGGGCCGCGGTGACCAGGCCGGGCAGGTCGGAGGCCTTCTCGGCCTGGGCGGCGGCCTTCAGCAGGGCGGCGACGGTGTCGTGGTCGGCCGTCCGCAGGGCTGCGGAGCCCTCCGGGTCGCGGGGGCGCAGGGTGTACCAGAAGGGGAGCGGCGGGAGGCTGACGCTGCCGGTGGCGAAGCCCTCGTCGCGGTCGCTGCGCGTCGTGGCGGTGACGATGCCGTCGGGGTCGACGATGCTGAGTTCGCGCCAGCGCAGGGTGAGCGCGCGCGGCCGTTCGTCGCCGGGGAAGGCGAGGGCCGCGACGGGCATCTCGGCGCCTTCGGGCGTACGGACGGTGCGTCCGGCGGCGTCGCAGCCGTGCCAGCCCTGCCCGGGGACGCGGACGGCGTGCCAGCCCAGGAGTCCGTCGGCGGGCGCGCCGAGCGCCGAGCCCTCGACTACGGGGGCGGGGCGGAGCCAGGCGGACCGGTCGGAGAGGGTGGCGTCGGAGGGGTGGGCGCGCAGGGCGTCGGCGAGGAAGGCCGGCCGGGAGTACCGGCCGCGCGCACCGTCGGCCGGGGCGTACTCGCGCCAGCCGCCCTCGTGGTCCTGGTCGCGGTGCTGCCACACCCAGTGCGAGGTGCCGTCGGACAGCAGGGCGTGCTCGGCGGGCAGGGCCGTGTCCCCGGCGTGCAGGACGCCGCCGCCGGTGGCGCGGCCGCCCCCGGCCAGGGGCAGGCTGATGTGCTCGGAGCGCAGCGACCAGTAGCTGCGGTCGGTGCCCAGGGAGAAGACGTGGTGCGGGGCGGTGTGCCAGTAGCCCTGGACGTCGCCGCTGTTCCAGGAGGTCCAGAAGACGAGGAGGGCGCCGTCGACGTAGTGGAATCCGTAGCGGTGGGAGCCGCCGGCCGGCACCCGCAGGTCGTGGGTGAGCACGGTGGAGTCGGCGTCGATGACGCGGACCTGGACCGGGTTGGCGATGATGAGGTGGGGCCAGGCCTCGACGAGGGTCAGGTTCCCGCGGCGCAGGGCCTTGCGGTCGGCGAGTTCGACGAGGGCCTCTTCGAACGCGGGCCAGGTGAACTCCTCGAAGAGACCTCCGCGCAGGGTGCGGGCGAGGATGTCAGCGAGATCGGTGCCGGCGGCCGCGGCGACTTCTTCGCGGGCGAGTTCGAGTGCCTCGGCGGGCAGCCACGTCAGCCGCTGGATGGCGTCGGGGAGGGCGGGCAGGCCGGCGGCGGTGGAGCTGCGGGCGACCTCGCGCATCCATTCGGTGAGCATCGGGCGGCCGCCGGGCGAGGCGGCGAGCAGGCGCACGAGTTCCACCGATTCGGCGTTGCCGCCGAGGGCGTGTGCGGTGCGCCGGAAGGCGGGCCGGAAGCGCTGGTCGGCCGCGATGGCGAGCAGGTCGCGCCGCTGGTCGGAGCGTGCCCAGTCGGCCAGGTTCAGCTGGTCGTGGCGCCGGCGGGGGGAGGCGGGGTCGGGTTCGGGGTCGGTGACCGGGATGTCCAGGGAGAGCAGCAGGTCCAGCAGGTCGGCGTCCTGGACGCCCACGTTCAGGCCCGTTTCGCGGCCGGGTTCGGCGAGTTCGGCGCGCAGCCGGTCGGCCGCGCGGGTCACGAGGTCGAGCAGGGCGGGCAGGGTGGGGCGCGAGCCCCAGCCGCTGTGCCGGGCGGCGTGGAAGCGTTCGAGCCAGCCTGCCGCCCCGTCGGAGCAGCGCTGCCCGGCGGGCAGGCCGGCGTCGACGAGGCCGGCGGTGGCGCCGGACTGTTCCAGGACGTCCAGCCAGAGGGCGGAGAGTTCGCCGTCGCCGCCGGGCGGCATCAGGGCGAGCAGGGTGCCCCGTACGTCAGGCACCCGCCGGGCCAGCGCGATCAGCGCGGTGCGGTGGGCCTTCCACCAGCCGAACGCGGCGCGCAGGGTGGCGGGCAGCGGCAGCAGCTCGGCGAGGTAGTCCTGTTCGGCCTCGCTGCCGGTCAGGCCGGCGGCGCGGGCGAGGCGGCGCAGCTCGGTGGCGGCCTGCGCGGAGGGCGGCAGCCCGCCGGCGGTGCGGCGCACGCACAGGCGGCGGAAGCGCTCGTGGGCCTCGGCGGGGCTGACGCGGGTGGACAGTTCCCTGGCGTAGCCGGTGAGCACCTTCACCGGGAGCGCGCCGGCCAGGGCGAATTCGAGGAAGACGGCGTCGAGGCGGTCCTCGTCGACGGCGAGTCCGTGCTGGGCCTCGCTGGTCCGGGCGCGGCCGAACAGCTGGGCGGCGTATGTGGTGTTCTCGACGGCGAGGAAGACGCGGGCGGCCTGCTCGTAGAAGACGGGCAGGAAGTGCGGGACGGCGGCGGCGAGCCGGCCGGCCAGTTCGAGGCAGGCGTCGAGGGCGGCCTTGGGCTTGGTCTTGGCCTGGCGGGCGAGACGGTCGAGTTCGGGGACCACGGCGAGGGCGTGGTGTCCGTCCTGCGGGTGGTGGACGAGGACCCATTCGGGGAAGCCGAGGGCCTGGCGCTGGCCGAGGCCCACGACGGGCGGTTCGCCCTCGTCGCGTACGAGTCCCAGGAAGCCGGCGGCGAGGTCCTCGGCCGGACCCAATTCGGCGGCGGCGAGCCGGATGACGACGCGGTCGTCGGCGAGGGCGGGGTGACGATAGGTGCGTGCGGTCAGGTCGACGGCCGACGGGCCGGCGCCCTCGGTGCCGTGCGGCAGCACGGCACCGGCCTTGAGCAGCAGTTCGGCCTCGTGCGCGGCCTCGGTCGCCGTCGCGGTGGTGGTCGTGGTGGTGGTCGTGGTGGTGGTGCTCATCGCGCGTCCCCGCCCTCTTCGATCTTGCGCCCGGCGTAGAGCGCCGCGGCCATTCGCATTCCCTCGGACCAGGCGACCGGCCCGACCTCCGTCAGACGCACCACCCGGCCGTCCTCGTCCTGCCAGTTCAGGGCGCCGGTGGTGGTCTCGTCCTCGTAGTAGGGCTCGCCGATCCAGACGGCCGCCTCCGTACTCCGGCCGGTGTCGCGGACCTTGCAGGTCGCGTAGCCGCCGGAGACGCGGTAGCCGAGGCCCGTCGCGCGGGCGGCGAGGCCGAACCGGTTCGCGAACACGCCGCCCGCGTAGTCCCGCACCTCGGTGGCGGTGGCCGCCAGCCCCGCGGGCTTCTCCCAGGTGGGCCGGTGGATCTGCTCGACGCGCTGGACGATGCCCAGTTCGGCCGCGAAGTCCCGTACGTCGTCCAGGTCGGGCAGCAGCACCGGGTGCGGCAGGGTCACCGTGCGCGGGGAGAGCCGTACGGTCTCACCGTCGAGGTTGACCACCTTCAGCTCACCGGACGCGGTGGCGTCCCGCAGGAAGCCCACCTCGTCCGGGTCCTCGCCGACGACGGCCACGTCGCGCAGCGCGCTCTGCCAGGCCTCGTCCGGCCAGACCCGGGCGATCAGTGCCGTCGGCACGGGCAGCGAGGACACCATCCAGGAGTCCACCTGGGCGATGCAGGCGGCCTCGTGCCGCTCCAGCCATTCGGCGAGCCGGCGCAGCCGGTCCACCTCGGGATGGTCGCGCAGTGCCTTGGGCAGCGTCTTCAACTGCCGTCCCGCCGTGCGGCCGGTGGCGGACCGCGCCGCCACCTTCCCCTCCACCAGGGCGATCTCGTACCCCTCGCCCGCCGCCAGCCATGCCATCAGTACGTGCCCCTCCGCCTGCCCGGTCCATGTGCGCGCAGCGTCGACCAGGGGGAAAACCCCCTGAGCTGCGGTATGCGGGGAGACTAGCGAGAGCCACTGACAGCGGCCCCACGAGGGGCCCCGGCTCGACACGGGGGCGGGCACGGCCGGTTGCGCGCCGGTTCGCGCGCCGGTTCGCGCGCCGGTTTGCGTCCCGGTGTGGCGGCCGGCCGCCGTCCGGTTGATTGTCCGGTTCTGGGTAGTCTCTTCCGGGACAGGGTGCGGAAGCCGGCTCGGGGTGGGTTCATGGGACGTCAGACAGGTGTGCGCGGTGCGGTCCTGGCGGCCTCGGTGCTGCTGGCCGTGGCCGGGTGTGCGGGGACCGGCACGGCGGGCAAGGACGCGAAGCCGTCTGCCCCGTCCGTCCCGGCCGGCGCATCGCCCTCCGCTTCCGGGGGCGGGGACGCCAAACCGTCCTCCGGGGACGTGCTGCCCGGTCTGGTGACGGTCCAGGTGGCCCGCACGCAGCTGGCGGCGCTGAAGGTCGCACAGCCCGGCACGATGGCCGGTTACAGCCGGGCCAAGTTCACGCACTGGGCCGAACAGGGCAACAAGTGCGACACCCGCGAGGTGGTCCTCAAGCGCGACGGCAAGGACGTCAAGCAGGACTCGGAGTGCAAGGCGGTCTCCGGCACCTGGACGAGCCTGTACGACGGGACGGTGGTCACCGACGCCTCGAAGATGGACATCGACCACGTCGTGCCGCTCGCCGAGGGCTGGCGTTCGGGCGCGGCCGGCTGGGACGCCGCGCAGCGCAAGGCCTTCGCCAACGACCTGACGCACCCCCAGCTGCTGTCGGTGTCCGCCGCCACGAACCGCTCCAAGGGCGACCAGAGCCCCGACCTGTGGCAGCCGCCGGACAAGGCGAGCTGGTGCCAGTACGGGCGGGCCTGGACCACCGTGAAGTCCGCCTACGGCCTGACCGTCACCGAACCGGAGAAGAAGATGCTCTCGACGATGCTGGACACGTGCGCGTCATGACCGGGCGCCCGCGGCAGTGGCAGGACGACGTGCTCGCCGGGCCCGGCGGGGCGATGACCGATGAAGTCGGCGTCGTCACGGGCCCGCTGACCGTCCGGACGACGGCGGTCGCGGGCGGCCTGGCCCGGATCGACGTCCAGTACAAGGACGCCGAGGAGTGGTACGTCCTGACCGGCAGCCCGGTCCCGCACCACGGCGACCCGGCGGCCGTGCACGCCGCCGCGCTCGCCGCCGTCCGCGCGGGGCACGCCGCGCAGGCGCCGGGGACGGCCCCCGGCTGACCCGGGGGCCGACGCCCCGGGGGGCGGTCCCGGACCCGGGGGCCGGTTCCGGACCCGGGGTTGCGGAGGCAGGGGCCGCACGGGGCGGGCGCCGTGGTCAGGCCTCGTACTCCGTCAGGTCGATGCTGTGCACCTGGAGCATGTGGCCGTGCTCCGGATCCGTCGTGTCCAGGTCCGCCACCATGCCGAGCTTGCGGATCACGTTCTCGGACTCCTCGTGGCCCGACCGGTTGACCGCGATCACCCGGTCGAGGCCGCGGTCCTGGAGGGCGAACTCGAGGGTGGCCTGCGCGGCCTCGGAGGCGTAGCCCTGGCCCCAGTACTGGCGGCCGAGCCGCCAGCTGATCGCGACGAAGTCCCGCACCTCCTGCGGCGACTGCGCCACGCTGAGCCCGACCGCCCCGATCAGCTCGCCCGACGCCAGCAGCTCGACGGCGAAGACGCCGAAGCCCTCGTCGTCCCACTCCTCCTCCCAGCGCTCGATCTCCTCGGCGGTCCCGTCGAGGTCGAGGGTCGAGCCGTCGCCGATCCAGCGCATCACGTCCGGGTCGGCGTTGATCTCCGACAGGGGGACGAGGTCGTCGTCGGTCCAGCGGCGGAGGAGGAGGCGGGGGGTACGGATCTCGGTCATGCCCCCATCCTGCCGAACCCCGCCGACCAGCGGTAATCGGGTCGGGGCCCGGCGGTGTGGAAGCGGACCTCCGGCGCCTGGGAGCCCGGGGGGGGCCGGAACCGTCGGGGAGCTGCTGCGGCACGCCCTTCGGATGCCGGCCGAAGAAGGCGCCGACGGGGCGCCGGGTCAGGTCGGGCCCACGGGCACCCGGCAGCGGCGACGGCGGAGGCAGCCCGGGCGCGCGCTCGCGGCGGGCCGGTCGGTGAAGGTGCAGTGGTTCGAGTCGTCGAAGGTGATCCAGCGCTGCCGGCCGTCGAGCCGCTTCCCGTTCGGGTCACCGGACGGCCGCCGGTGCCGGCTGCGGATGCCGGTTGCCGGCTGCCGGCGCCGACGGGAACAGCCCGCCGTCCGTGTCGGTTCCGGCGCGATGCGCGGGTCGGCCGCCATGGCGGCGACCGCGGTGGAGCCGCCGCTGGAGTTTCCCGCCATCGTGTTCCGGCCCTGGTCGCGACGGCCGGGTCGAGTCCACGGTCGGTGGTCGGCGGGCGGGCCTCCTCGGCGGTGAGCCAGGGGTGCACCGGGCGGCCGGTGCCGTGCCGGGCCGGGTGGCGCACCCCCACCATCAGTTCGCGCGGCCGGACCCCGCCCCCGGGCCGGTCCTGGTGCGGTCGACCAGGTGCAGGATCGCCTGGCGACCCCGAACTTGCCGCTGCGGCACGGTAGTTGCGGCAGCACCGTCCGGGTGTTCGCGGAGGCGGCCGCCGACGGCGCGGACCTCGATGTGGCGGACCTCGGCGGGGCGGACCTCGGACGTCAGGACACGGTGATCGCGTCCAGCTTCGCCCGCAGGTACGCGTGGGAGTCCACCGGCTCGTGCACGACCCGGCCGACCGGCGCCGGCAGCGACTCGACACGGGTGTGCGCGTCGCATTCGTAGAAGTACACGAGCGAGACGAGTTCCTCGGCCGGAGCGTCGACGGGCGGCGGCAGCACGCGGTGCCGGCCCGCGCGCCAGCGGTCCCCCGTCCAGCGGGCCATCAGGTCGCCGATGTTCACGGTGAGCGCGGCCGGGTCGTACGGTGCGTCCTGCCAGCCGTCGGCGTCGGTGTGGATCTGGAGCCCTCCGGAGCCCTGCTGGCGGTCGAGGACCGTGACCGTGCCGAAGTCCGTGTGCGCCCCGATGCGGAACTGGCCGGGCAGGGGCTCGCCGAGCACCTCGGTGCCGGGGTACCAGTTGAGGTTGAACCCCCAGGTGGGGTGGCCGGTGTGGCGGGTGAAGTGGTCCTCGGCCACTCCGAGTGCGGTGGCGAGGAGCTCCAGCAGCTCGTCGGACAGGGCCCGCATCCGGGCGAGGTACTCGACGACCAGCGGCCGCAGCGCGGGCACCTCGGCCGGCCAGGTGTTCGGGAGGAACCATTCGGCGTCCACGGACGGGTCGCCGGTGGGCTCGTCCGCCGCGAACGACCAGGATTCCTTCAGATCGGGCGGCGAGGCGGCCCCCTCCGCGTAGCTGTTGGCCTCGGCGCCGGGGCCGAGCCAGCCGCGGCTGCCGACCGCGACCGCGTACGGCTGCTTCACCTCGGCGGGCAGCCGGAAGAACTCCTTGGCGGCCTCCCGGATCCGGGCGGGCAGCCGGGGGTCCACGCCGTGCCCGGTGATCAGCAGGAACCCGGCGGCCTGCAGGGCCTCGTCGACGCGGGCCGCGGTCCGCTCGCGCGCGCCGGGGTCGCCGGAGCGCCACGGCCCGAGGTCGATCACGGGAACCCGGGAACGGGCGGCAGCGGGGTCGGAGGAACCCGGGGGAAGGGGGGAACCCGCAGAGGCCTGGGGTTCGGTGGAACTCGCCATCGGGGCCTGCCTTCCGAGCCGGTGTCGGCTTCCGCTTCCGAGGCTATCGCCCGCACACCCGCCGGGCCCTGCGGACGCTCCGGCTCCGCATCACCCATGTCGGTGGGTCCGGGACGTGGTCCGCCGTGTGGTCCGCGGGGTCGGCGAGCGGGGCCCGCGAAGCCGTCAGGCGCGGGGGGCCGGCAGGGTGTAGCGGACCCCGCCGTCCTCCGTCGAGCCCGTGCGCTCGAAGCCCGCCCGGCCGACCACGCCGTGTGAGGGCGCGTTGTCCTCGTCGACCGAGGCGTGCAGCGCGCTCACCCCGGGCTGTCCGAAGGCCCACGCGGTCAGGCCGTTCAGCGCATCGGTGGCATAGCCGTTGCCCCGGGCCGACGGTACGAGGTCGTAGCCGACCTCCGCGTGCCCCTCGGCGTCGGGGGCGGCGTGGAAGCCCATGCCGCCGATCGCGCGCCGGTCCCGCGTACGCACGATGGCGTACGCGCCCCACCCCGGGCGGTACGTACCCTCGTCGCGCGCCGTGGCCACCATCCCGGCGGCGAACCGCGTGCCCTCGCCGGGGCCGTCCTCGGCCCAGGCGAAGCCGCCGGTGCCGCCCGCATGGAGATCGGCGGCCACGTTCGGCGAGATCTCGCACAGCACGACGCGACCGGCCGCGACGGGTTCGCTGTACCAGCGCCAGACCCGGCGTCGGGGCAGCCCCGGGAGCCCGGCGCGGCCGGTCGCCCACAGCAGGGCCGGCCAGGGGGCGGCGGTGCGCGGGACGTGCGGGAAGAGCCGGTCGAGCACCTGCTCACAGAGGTCCGCGTCGGGCTCCCAGTCGTGGACGCCGAGGCCGTTAAGGATGTCGTGGGTGTGCAGCAGCGTCTCGACGACGCCCATCGCGGCGAATCCGTCCGGGCCGGCCATACCGCACGGGTGCCAGGCCCGGACCTCGGGAGGGGTCACGGCCACGGCGGCGGAGAGCAGGCCTCCGGTGGCCTCGATGACGTCGATCAGGCCCGAGGGCGTGGTGCCCGGGTCCGCGCTTATGTCGAAGGGTACGTACGCGCCGGTCGCGCGCCCGGTGAGCTGGGCGGCGTAGCCGGTGAAGTCGCCCGCCACGTGGACGGCGGTGTCGTAACAGCTCCACTCCAGGTCGGCGGCCGGGACGGACCAGTCGAGGTGCGCCACGTCACGCAGCGCCCGTGCGGTGAGGGAAACGGATCGGCCTACGGCATCGGAGCCCATGATCGTCATGGGCGGAACCCTAGGTCCGCCCCGGGCGCCCGGGCCACCGGATTTCGGGCGGTCACGGAGCGGCGTCCGGGAGCGGGCCGCCGCAGTGCGCACAGGAGCGGGCGGACGGTCCGGCGGCGAGCCGTCCGCAGTCGGGGCAGACGAGGTGGAGCAGGCAGGCCGGCTCCCCGCCCTCGGGCGGGGGTGCGGCCGCAGGGCCGTGGTCCGCGGCCGACCCCGCGTCCACGGTGGCCCCTGCCTCCTCCGTCTCCGATGCCTCCTCGGCGTCTGCTGCGTCCGCTGCGTCTGCTGCGTCTGCTGCGTCCGCTGCGTCCGCTGCGTCCTCCGCGGACTGGAGGTGTCGGGAATGCTGCGTCATGACCGTCCTTCCGGTACCCCTGTCCCTCCCCCGGGACGGCCGCGGCACACCTGACGGATAAGCTCGGGGCCGGTCCGCGTCGGCCGTACCCGGGACAGGCGCGAGGCCGAGGCTGTGGTTGATCACCCTGCTTCGTGTCGCCCCGACCGCACCCGCCCTGCCGTCCTGCCCCGGAAATCGCACATGAGCACCGCTTTGCAGCCCCCGTCCGCCCCCGCGACCCCCTCGACGCCCGCGCCCCCACCGTCCCCCTCGTCGCCCGCCGCCGAATCGTCCCGGTTCCGGTTCGCCGCCGGGCGGGCGCCCGCGCGGCCCACTCCCGCAGCCGCCTTCCACAGCATCAGCGCCGTGACGTCGGTCCTGCTGGGGCTCGTCGGGATCGGCGCGGTGCTCCACGAGCCGGTGCTCATACCGCCGCTGGCCGCCAGCGCCGCTCTCGTCCACAGCGCCCCCACCCTGCCCCTGGCGCAGCCGCGCAGTGTGGTCGTGGGCCACCTGCTGGGCGCCGCGGTCGGATACGGCGTCCTCGCCGCAGCCGGCGGCAGCGCCTGGGCGGCGGCCGTCGCCGCCGGGGTCACGCTGGCGCTGCTGATGGCCGCGCGCACCCCGCACTCCGCCGCGTGCGCCACCGCCGTGGTGGTCGTGCTCCAGAGCCCGGCTCCGGGCCGGTTCGTCCCCCTGCTGTTCGGCGCGACGGTGCTGCTCGTCCTGACCGGGTACGCCGCCTCGCGCGTGCGGCGCAAGGCCCCGAGGTACCCCGCCTACTGGTGGTGAGCACTCCGGTGCCCACCGCGCGTCCGCCCGATGATTCCACGCCGCTGCGGGAGTCTTGGTTACCGAGGGGCCGGCCCGGCCGGCCCCTCATCGGGAGAGGCATCGGGAGAGGTGGAGTGATGACCGGCCTGCGCGACATCCTGGAACGGCACGTGAGCAGTGGACCGCTGCCCGGGGCGGTGGGCCTGGTGGCCCGCGGCGACCGGGTGGAGGTCGAGGCCGTCGGCTCGGCCGACGCCGAGGGCACGGCCCCGGTGGTCCGTGATTCGATCTTCCGTATCGCCTCGCTCACGAAGCCGGTCACGGCCGCCGCGGTCATGATGCTCGTCGAGGAGGGCCGGCTGGCCCTGACCGATGCCGTCGCGCCGTGGCTGCCGGAGATCGCCTCGCCCCCCGTCGTCCGTACGCCCGCGAGCCCGGTCGACGACGTGGTGCCGGCGGAACGCCTGATCACCGTGTCCGACCTGCTCACGTTCCGCGCCGGGTACGGCTTCCCGTCCGATTTCTCGCTGCCCGCGGTCGGCCTGCTGTTCAGCGAGCTGAAGCAGGGGCCGCCCCAGCCGCAGCACACGGCGGCGCCGGACGCCTGGATGAAGGCGCTGTCGCGCATTCCGCTGCTGCACCAGCCGGGCGAGGCCTGGCTGTACAACACCTGCTCCGACATCCTGGGCGTGCTGATCGCCCGGGTCACGGGTCAGTCGCTGCCCGAGTTCCTGGCCGAACGGATCTTCGAGCCGCTCGGCATGGCGGACACCGGGTTCGCCGTCCCGGCGGCGGACCTGGGCCGGTTCACGAGCCTCTACCGCGCGGGCGACGGCGGCCCCGAACTGATCGACGCGCCCCATGGGCAGTGGAGCAGCGTCCCGGCCTTCCCCTCCGGCGCCGGCGGTCTGGTCGGGACCGCCGACGACTTGTACGCGTTCGCCCGGATGCTGCTCGCGGAGGGCGCGCTGGACGGGGACCGGGGCCGGCTCCTTTCGGCCGGGTCGGTGCGGATGATGACCACCGACTGGCTGACCGCGGACCAGCGGGCCGGCGCCGGGCTGTTCCTGGAGGGCCAGGGCTGGGGGTTCGGCGGGTCTGTGGACGTCACGCCCCGCGATCCGTGGAACGTGCCGGGGCGGTACGGCTGGGTCGGCGGCACCGGGACCGCCGCCCACATCACCCCCGCCACCGGCTCCGCCTCCGTCCTGCTCACCCAGCTGGAGATGGCCGGTCCGACCCCGCCGGCCCTGATGCGCGAGTTCTGGGCGTACGCGGCCGGCGTATGAGCCCCCCGCATCGCAGGCCCTAGGGACCCGCCGGCCAGACGGGACTTTGACGACACGACCTAGAGGCGGACGCTCCAGTCGACGGTGTTCTTCAGGGTGCCGGCGGTCTTCGGGTCGCGGACGGAGGGCGTACGGTCCTCGGCCGTGACCGACAGCTTGTGCGTGCGCAGGTCGAAGAGCCACAGCTCGGCGACGGCGACCTCGGTCCGCCCGGCGAAGCGCTTCAGCTCCCGGCCGTCCAGGTACCAGCGGACGTCCGGCTGCCGTCCGTCCTCGCCGGCCAGGCGGGGTACGGAGACCTTCGCCGTGTTGCGCAGCCGCAGGGTGCGGCCGGTCGGGGTGAGCGGCGTGGCGATCTTCGCGTGCTGGTAGAACCCGGCGATCATCGCCTCGGCGCCGGGCAGGTTGAAGGGCTTGCCGAGCACCCGCATGATCGAGGCGTCGGTGGGCCGGTTCAGCCCGGTGACGTAGTAGCCGCCGCCCTCGTACGCGCCGACCGTGCCGCCGTCGGGCGACGGTGCGCCGAGCCAGCGCCACCACTTGGCGTGCTCGGCGGCCATCCGGTCGGCGGGCAGCGTGGAGGTGTTGGAGTCGGCGGGCTCGGGGCCCTCGTACTTCTCGTAGCCAGGGGTGCCGGGGTAGAAGTACTCGTCGGCGAGCTTGCCCAGGGAGTGGCCGGTCTCGTGGATGGCGACCTGTCCGGACTTCGCGTTGCCCGCGGAGGCCGTCGATATCCCCTCGTAGCCGAGGGTGGCGCTGGGTTCGTTGTAGCCGGCGCCGCCGTACTTGGCGCTGTTGGCGAGGACCAGGACCAGGTCCGCCGCCGGTGCCTTGGCCACGTACGCGTCCACCTTCGGCTGGTCGATGCAGAGCAGCCGCTCGATGTCCTCGCACCAGAAGTAGGAGCCGAGGGCGGTGTCGCGGACGGTGGCCGGCGTGGGGTCGCCGGAGACGCCGGAGTCGTGGGAGACGGCGTCGACCGTCCACACGTTGAAGAGGTTGCGGTACGTGGCGTACGGCTCGACGGCGGTGATCTCGGCCCACTTGGCCCGGGCGTCCGCGTGGAACCGGTCCTGCTCGGCGGCGGTGTATCCGTCGCCGACGACCACGATGTCGAGGCGGTCGGCGGTCGGGCCGTTGTCGACCTGCTTGGCGACCTCGCCGTCGGCCGCCCGTTCGGCCTCGGACAGCTGTGGGGCCTTCCTGGCCCGCCCGGCGGCGGGGACGCGGGTGTGGCCGGATCCGGCGGTGGTGCCGTCCTCCGGCCCGGGGATCTCCACCTCGGTCCCGGCCTTGGCGGGTGCCGTCGAGGGTTTCGGCGGCGGCGCCGCCGCCGCCGTGTCGAGGGGGCCCGCGGCCAGCAGCAGGGCCGTCGTGCAGACCGCGGCGAGGGCGGCGCGCAGCTTCGGGCGGAGGGACGCGTCCATGAGGTTTCTCCCCGTTAAACGGCGGTGTAAGTGTGCTGAATCGGTTGCTTAAACTAGGGGGCGCACGGGACGTGCGCAATGGCCTGCCGCCCCTGCACCATGGGGAGTTGGAGCAACCAGGGGGTCTACATGGACGAACCGGCCGAGATCGGACGCAGGGTTGCGCGCATGCGCGCCGAACGCGGTCTGACACAGCGGGCGTTGGCGGAGCCGTCGTACACGTCCGCCTACATCTCGACGCTGGAGGCGGGCAAGGTGCGGCCCTCGGAGACGGCGCTGCGCTTCCTCGCCGGGCGGCTCGGCACCTCGTACGAGGAGCTCGCCACCGGGCGCCCCGCCCATCTGGCCACCGAGCTGCGGCTGGCCCTCACCGACGCCCAGCAGACGCTGGCCACCGGCGCCGCCACCGAGGCCGCCGCCCGCTACCGCCGGCTCCTGGCGGAAGCGGAGGGGCTCGGCCTCGACGCCGAGCGGGCGGAGGCGCTGCTGGGCCTGGGCGACTGCGCCCTGGAGGCGGGGGAACTGCCGGAGGCCATCGGCCACTTCGAGGCGGCCGAACGGCTGCTGGCCGAGGAGCCGCTGCCCCGGCGGGCCCGGCCGATCCGCGGGCGGGCCGTCGCCCACCTGCTCGCCGGGGAGCTGCGTTACGCCTGCTACCTGCTCGAATCGACCATCGACGAGCTGAACGCGAGCGGGCTGGCCGACCCCGAGGCGCTGGTGCTGCTGTACGCCGCGGTGATCGGCCCGTACATCGACATGGGCGCCCACGGCCGGGCCGCACACGCCGCCGAACTGGCCTTGGAGCTGGCCCCGCAAGTGGCCGATCCGGCGCTCGTGGCGGGGATGCACCGGCAGGTCGCGCGTACGTTCCTCACCGCGGGCCGGCCGGCCGACGCGGACGCCTCCCTCGCCAAGGCGCAGGCGATCTACCGGCAGCTGCGGCTGCGGACCGACCTGGCGCACTGCCACTGGATGCGCGGCTACGTACAGGCGCAGAACGGCGATCTCGGGGCGGCCGAGGCGGAGTTGCGCACGGCCCGGGACATGCTCTCCGCCCGGCGGGCCGCCCTGTACACGGCCCAGGTCGAGGTGGAACTCGCCGATGTGCTGCGCCGCCTGGGCCGCTGCGAGGAGGCCGCCGAGCTGCTGTCCGGGCTGCTGGAGCTGGGCGACAGCCATGGCGCGGTGCATGCGGGCGGCGCGCACCGGCTGCTCGGTCTGATGGCGGAGGAACGCGGGGAGACCGAGTCCGCCGAGGAGCACTACGTGCAGGCGCTGACCCTGCTGGAGCGCAGCGGGGCCAGCGGTGATCTGGCGGATCTGTGCCGGCTGCTGGGTGATCTGCTGCGCCGCACGGGCCGGGTGGAGGCCGCGTTGGACGCCTACCGCACGGGGCTGGGCCACCGCGCGGCGCCGGGCACCACCACGCTGGGTCCGGCGCCCGCGTCACCGCTGCGCCGGTGACGCGGGCCGGGGCGCGGCTGCCGGGCGAACGCCGGGTGGCCGAGCCCGGCGAACCGCTGGGGCGTGCGGGGTGTCCAGAGCGCCCGAGGCCGCCTTTGCCTCAAATGGGACAAAAATGCCTCACTCAGGCGATAAAGGGTTCATCCCTCCTGGCAACGCGCCGGCAATGAGGCCCGTCAGTCCTCCCCGGTCCGGGCGCGTGCGCCCGACCGGGTCCGCGCCGCGATCTGGGCGCGCTGCGGGTGCCGGCGTACGTACTCGTGCTCCAGCTCGTTCATCCGCTGCGTGTGGGTGACCAGCGCCTCGTCCGACCCGTACAGCAGGGTCTCGTGGCGGGTCCGGTGGATGGCCTCCAGCTCTTTGAGCAGCTTGCCCTCCTCCAGCTCACCCGCCGCCGGACCGCCGTCGTGCTCCGCCATGGCCCGTACACCTCCTCCCCTCCATCATCCCCTCCGGCGTCCCATTCGGCGCTGCGACTACCCTTGCGCCATGACGCTGCGCACGGCCGTCGACGTGAACGTCGACGCGATGATCGAAGACCTCCGGACCCTCGTCGAGATCGAGTCGCCCTCGCGGGATCTCGACGCCCTGAGCGCATCCGCCAAAACCGTCGCCGCCGTCATCGAGAGCCGCCTGGGCGGGCACGCCGCCATCGTCGAGAGCGAGGCCGGGCCCCATGTCCACTGGTCGGCCGGCGGCGAACCCATGGTGCTGATCCTCGGTCACCACGACACGGTGTTTCCGCTGGGCACCCTCGAACGCCGTCCGTTCGAGGTCGTGGACGGGCACGCGACCGGCCCCGGGGTCTTCGACATGCTCGGCGGCCTGGTGCAGGCCGTCCACGGTCTGGCGGCGCTCGACGACCTGTCGGGCGTCGAGATCCTGGTGACCGCCGACGAGGAGGTGGGATCCCACTCCTCCCGGGCCCTCATCGAGGAACGCGCGCTCGCCTGCGGCGCCGTGCTGGTCTTCGAGGGCGCCGCCGACGGCGGGGCCCTCAAGACCGGCCGCAAGGGCTGCGGTTCGTTCCAGGTGTCCATCACGGGCCGGGCCTCGCACGCGGGCCTCGAACCCGAAGCCGGGGTCAACGCACTGATCGAGGCCGCCCACCAGGTACTGGACATCGCCGCGCTCAGCCGCCCCGGGGCCGGCACGACCGTGACCCCGACCGTCGCGTCCGCGGGCACCCTGGACAACGTCGTTCCGGCCGAGGCGGTGCTCCACGTCGACGTCCGGGTCGAGACGGCCGACGAGAAGGACCGCATCGAAGCCGCGTTCGCGGCGCTCGCCCCGCACCTGCCCGGGGCGGAGATCTCGGTCCACGGGTCCATCGGCCGTCCGCCGATGCCGCAGTCGGCGTCGGCCGGCCTCTTCGCGGTGGCCCGGCAGCTGCTCCCCGGCCTCGAAGGCCGCTCGGTCGGCGGCGGGAGCGACGGCAACTTCACGGCCGCGCTGGGGGTGGCGACCCTTGACGGCCTGGGCGCCGTCGGGGGCGGCGCCCACGCCGACCACGAGTACGTCGTGGTCGACGCCATGGCCGAGCGGGCGAACCTCGTGGCCGGGCTCGTACGGGCCCTTCGGCACGCGCAGACGGACGGGAACCGGTAGCCCCTTCGACAGAAGGCGGAAGGCGGAAACGGGATGAGGGCGGCCAGCGAGTAGACAGTGTCTACTCACTCCTGGTAGACACGGTCCATGGAACAGGACAGCCCTCTGCGGGAACGGCTCATCGACGTCGGCGTCGAACTCGTGCTCACCGAGGGGACCGCCGCCCTCGGGCTGCGCGAGATCGCCCGGCGGGCCGGGGTCTCGCACGGCGCGCCCCGCCGCCACTTCCCCACCCACCACGCGCTGCTCTCGGCGATCGCCCGGCGCGGATTCGCTGACCTCGGCGGCCGGTTCGCGGCCGCGACCGCGACCGCCCCCTCGCCCCGCGGCCAAGTCCGGGCGCTCGGCTGCGCGTACGTCCGCTACGCGCTCGAACACCGGGGCATGTTCGAGCTGATGTTCCGGCACGACCTGCTCGACAGCGAGGCCCATGCAGGCACCGGGCAGGGCGCCGGCGGGCCGGAGACCATCGGACAACAGCCACCGCAGTTGCGCGAGTCCACGATCCCGCTCTTCCGCATGCTCGTCGGGCTCGTCAGCCGCTGCGGGGCCACCGGCGACGCCGAGGTCGTCGCCGCCGCGCTGTGGGCCAATCTGCACGGCGTGGCCCAGCTGTGGGCCTGGGGCAGCCTGCCCCTGGTCCTGGGACCCGGTCACGCGGCCGGCGTCGAACGCCTCGTCGACGCCGCCCTCGACGCCCACCTCGGCCCGGAGCAGGGATGAGCGGCCCCCGGCAGCGGATCGCGCTGCTCGTCAGCGCCGGCGGCGCGATGCTCGTGGCCCTCGACGGCACCGTCCTCAGCGTGGCGCAGCCCCGCCTGACCCACGACCTCGGGGCGAGCGTGGGCCAGGTCCAGTGGACCAGTACCGCCTATCTCCTCGCCGTGGCCGCGTTCCTCGTCCTCGCCGGCCGCCTGGGCGACCGGTACGGGCACGCCCGGCTGCTCCTCGTCGGCGCGCTCGGCTTCGCGGCGGCCTCCGCCGGGATCGCGCTCGCGCCCGGCGTCGGCTGGGTCATCGGCCTGCGCGCCGTCCAGGGCGTGTTCGGGGCGCTGCTGCAGCCGGCGACCCTCGCACTGCTGCGGCTCGCCTATCCGGCCGACCGGCTGGCCACCCCGGTGGCCGTGCGGACCGGTGCCATCGCCGTGGCCGCCGCGGCCGGCCCGCTGCTGGGGGGTGTGCTCGTCGCGGAGTCGGGCTGGCGTTCGGTGTTCTGGCTGAACGTGCCGGTCGCCCTCGTGATCGGCGCGCTCGCCCTCGCCGTACGGGTGCCCGCGCCGCCGAGGACCGGAGCGGAACGGGCGCCCGCACCAGCCGGTGCGGCGCTGCTGGTCGCGGCGCTCGCCGTACTCGTGCACGCGCTGGCCGGCGTACCCGCGCACGGCTGGACCGCGCCGCCCACGCTGCTCGGGCTCGGCGGGGCCGGCGCCCTCGCGGTGGTGCTCGTACGGTGTGAACGGCGGGCCGCGCAGCCCCTCGTACCGGCTGCGGTGGCACGGTCCCGGCCGGTCACGGCCTCGATCGCGCTGCTGGCGGCCGTCTCCGCAGGCATGTTCGGGGCGCTGTTCACGGCGACGTTCCTGCTCCAGGACGTACGGGGCCTCGACCCGCTCGCCACCGGGCTGCTGGTGCTGCCGCTGACCGGGTGCATGGTCGCGGGCGCTCCGGCGGCCGGGGTGGCGCTGCGCCGGTACGGGCCGCGCCGGACCGCGCTCACCGGTGCGGGCCTGGTCGTGCTCGGCATCGGCGCCCTGGGTGCCTGGTGGTCCGGGCCGGGGGTCATGGCGGCGTTCGCGCTGCTCGGTGCCGGGTTCGCCGCGGTCATGGTGACGGCCACCGCCTCCGTGGTCGGGGACGCCCCGGCCGGGTACGCCGGGGTCGTCGGCGGGCTCAAGCAGACGGCCATGAACGTCGGTCCGACGCTCGGCATCGCCGTCGCCGCGGGCGGCGCCGCCGGTGCGGGGGCCTCGCCGACCGCCCTGTTCGCGCTGGCCGGACTGGCCGCCGTGGGGCTGGTGCCGGCGTCACTGCTGCCGAGCGGCGCGCGCCGTGCAGCTGCGGGCGACGTCGTCGGCGAAGACCCGGGCGAGCGGGGACAGGGCCGTCCAGCGTCGGACGGCCCAGCCGACGGCGAGCGGCGGCAGGTCCGGGACCGGGACGAGGCGCAGCGGGCCGTCTGAACCGGGAACCCGCCAGCCGGGCAGGGCGGGCACCACGGCGTGCCCGACGCCCAGTTCGGCCAGCAGCAGGGCGGTGTCCCAGTCGGCCACGCTGGTGTCGGACCGTATCCGGATGCCGGATTGCGCGAAGGCGGCGTCGAGATGGGCGCGGGACGCGGAGTTCTCCGGGAGCCGGATGTGCCGGATGCCCGCGAGGTCGGCCGGTTCGATGCGGGCCCGGGCGGCGAGCGGGTCGTCGGCGCAGACCGCGAGGACCCAGGGCAGCTCCATCACCGGGCGCTGCTCGATGCCCCGCACCGGCCGGCCGATGGTGATCCAGGCGAGGTCCAGGTCGTCGGCCGCGAGGGCGTCGAAGCAGCTGCGGCTGGAGTTCTCGGTCTGGAACTCCAGGCTGACCTGGGGGTGCCGGCGCCGGAAGGCCACGACGGCCTGGGACATGAAGTGCCGCACCGTCGTCGCGCCGGTGGTGATGCGCACCGATCCGGTGTCCCCGCGCACGAGGTCGTCGAGGCGGCGCAGGGCGCCGTCGAGTCCGGCGATCCCGTCGGCGGCGGCCGCCTGGAGGATGCGACCCGCCTCGGTGGGGACGACGCCGCGCGCGTGCCGCTCCAGCAGGTCGGTCCCGGTCTGCTTTTCGAGGCGGCGGACGTGCTGGCTGACGGCCGACTGGGTGCAGCCGAGATCGCGGGCCACGGCGCTGAGACTGCCGGCCCGGCAGACGGCCACGAACACGCGGAGGTCGTCGAGAGTCATGAGGTCCAAGCTACCGCTTGGGTGTTGATAGGAAATCAGAGGATTGACTTGGGTTTCGGAGTGGATCAAGCTCGATGCGGGGCCCCAAGGCGGCAACCCGTCCCCGCCCGCGCCACGGTCCGGACCTGGCGCGGGCGGGGACGGGTGTCGACCCGTCCCGACGAAAGGACCACGCCCATGCCGACACCTGACCCGACCCCGAACCCGAACCCGGAACCCACACCGACACCGACACCGACACCGGCCGGGGATCGCGAGGCGCGCGCCCTCGCGCTGCTGCACGAGCTCGGCGCCCAGCACGTCGACCACCCCGGCGGCACCCTGCTCGCCCACCTGGAACGCGTCGGGGCGCAGCTCGGTGCGTGGGGAGCGCGGCCCGAGCTGCGCCTCGCGGGCCTGTGCCACGCGTTCTACGGCACGGACGGCTTCGCCACCGCCCTGCTCCCGGTCGGCCGGCGCGCGGAACTGGCGGCGGTGATCGGGGCGGAGGCCGAGGAGATCGTCCGTCTCTACGCCGGCTGTGACCGCGCGGCCTCCTTGCCGACGCTCGCCGCCGACGCGCAGACCGTGGCGTTCCGGGACCGGTTCACCGGCCGGGCCCACTCCCCCGGCCTGCAGGCGCGGCGGGACTTCGCGGAGCTGACCGCCGCGAACGAACTGGACATCGCCCGGATCGACCCCTCCTTCCGCGCGGCCCACGGGCCCGCGCTCCTCGCGCTGTTCACCCGGCTGGGCGGTCTGCTGAGCGAGCCGGCCCGGCGGGACTGCCGTGCCGTGCTCGGCGGCGCCGCGCCCTGAGCCGCGACCGGCGTCAGGGCGTGAACGTCCAGCGTTGCGCCGGGCTCCCGTCGCAGGCGGCTCGGGTGAGCTGCGTGCCGTCGGCGGTGCCGGCACCGACCGGGGTCAGGCACTGGCCGAGCGTACGGAGGCTGCCGTCCGCTCCCGGCTGCCAGCTCTGGCCGGCTGCTGCGCCGCAGGTCTGGACGGTGACCCGGGAGGTGCTCGTCCCGTCGAGGCAGACCCCGCCCAGGCCGGTGACCCGGCCGTCGGCCTGGAGGCTCCAGCGCTGGTTGGGGCCGCCGTGGCAGGTGTACAGGGTGGGTTCGGTGCCCGGTGCGGTGACGCTGTGCGGCAGGTCGGCGCAGCGGGCGGAGGCGGCCTGGACGAGGGTGGCTCCGGCCGGGAGCGGGGCGGCGCGCCCGGTGAGGCTGATCTCGGCGGCGCTGGTCCAGGGTCCGCGGCCGCCGGCTTCGGTCAGGGACTTCAGGCGCAGGTAGCGGCCCGTCTTGGCGGACAGGGGGACCGAGGTGGCGGAGGCGGTGTCGGCGAAGGTGCCGGCCGCCACCGGTTGGCCCCAGTCGGTGGTGGTGTCGGATACGTACACCTCGTAGCCGCCGATCCTTCCGTTGACGCCGCCGTCCTGGCGGGGCAGGTAGCCGAGGCCGTCGACGGCGTAGCGGGCGCCGAGGTCGATGCGGATCTCGTGCGGCAGCGCGGCCGGGGTGCCCGAGGACCAGGCGGTGTGCCAGATCGTGGCCGGGTCGCCGTCGAATGCGTTCTTGGCCGCGCCGTTCTCGGCGGCGGTCTCCTGACTGTCGACGGAGACCAGGGTCCACGCCGCCTGCGGGACGGGGGCGGAGGTCGCCGGGACCGGGTCGGCCGCGGGGACGGAGGTGCCCGTGACGGTGATGCCGAACGCGCCCGACCTCGTACCCGACTTGACCCACAGGATGCCGCCGCGGTCGGCGGGGTCGAAGTACCAGCCGGTCGCGGCCGCGTCGTAGGCGGCCTTGGACGTCGTGCGGGCCAGGGCGACGCCGTCCGCGGTCACCGCGCCCGGGGCGGAGGCCACGTGGAGGGTGAACTCGTAGCCGCGTGCGGCCGGTTTGCCGGCGTAGCTGCCGGTCGGGGCGCCGACGGAGACGGTGACCGTGCCGGATCCGGTGGCCGGGGCGGTGACGTCCACCTGCTGGCGGGCGTAGGCGCCGGACTGGTGGGCGCGGGTGATCCCGTCGTCCTCGTACAGGCTGAAGGAGGAGTTCCCGCGCGGGTGGATGTCGTAGGTGAGGGTGGAGACGGGCTTCTCCCCGGTGTGGTTCATCTGCGGCCACATCGGCACGATCGCGCCGCCCTTGACGAACAGGGGCAGGGTCTCGAGCGGCGCCCGGTAGCCGTTCAGCCAGCCCGGTCCCGCGTACGTCCTCCCGGTCCAGTAGTCCGTCCAGGTCCCGGCGGGCAGGTAGATGCCGTCGCGGACGGAGGTGGCGGACACCACCGGCGCGACGAGGAAGGAGTCGCCGGCCATGAACTGGCCGCTGGTGAGGTTGCCGCGGGCCACCGGGTCGTCCGGGTACTCCAGGACCAGGGCGCGGGTGCTCGGCACTCCGCTCTCGTGCGCGGTGCGGCTCATGGTGTACAGGTACGGCATCAGCCGCATCTTGAGCTGGAGGTACTTGCGGTTGATGGAGAGGTACGGCTCGGCGAAGCGCCAGGGCTGCTTGTCCTGGTAGCCGGCGGCCGGGTTGGTCGCGCCCCAGCCGGACATGGTCATGAAGGCGGGCGTGAAGGCCTTCCACTGGAGGTCGCGGGTGTACGTCTCGGGGCTGCCGCCGAAGATCCCGTCGACGTCGCCGGAGGCGTAGTTGAGGGCGGACAGGCCGGCGCCGGCGATGGCCGGGACGTGCCAGCGCATGTCGTCCCAGGTGCCGTTCGTGTCGCCGGTCCAGACGACGGCGTTGCGCTGGGTGCCCGCCCAGCCGTCGACGGTCCAGACGTAGCGGCGGGCGTCGGAGTTCTTCTCGATGCCGTCGACGGCCTGCTGGACGCCGGTGAAGGCGGTCTTGTAGCCGCCTCCGATCCAGGCGACGTCCGTCTTCACGCCGCGGGTGCCGGCCGTGCCGACCTCGTCGGCGATGGAGCCGAGGCCCGTGGACGTCCACAGTCCGGTCTGGAAGCCCTTGGCTTTCAGGGCGTCGACCGTGGATTTCAGGGGCGCGGTGTAGCCGCAGCCGTAGCCGTCGTTGGGCAGGAACCATCCCGAGGGCATGTCGGCGGCGCGGGCGTCCGCGGCGTAGCCGACCACGTCGGGCGTGGTCTGGTGGCGCAGGCGGTCGTGGTCGCCCTGGTATGCGGGGTTGGAGGCGTTGAAACAGTCGGCGTTGCCGAGTTCCAGGCCCCACATCGGTGCCATGAACGGTTTGCCGCTCACATCGGTGTAGGCGTCGAGTACGGATTTCAGCGAGTCTCCGGTGAAGTACCAGGCGTCGAAGCGCTTCTCGTCGTGGCTGAGCGTGGTCGGAGCGTTGAAACCGTACGAGCCGGGCGCCCAGGTGTTGCGCATGACGCCGTAGCCGTTGGTGGACATGTAGAAGGGGGCCGGGCTGGCGTTGTTGTTCTCGCGCCACTTGTTGTCGACGGCCACCGGGACGGTGTTCCCGCGCAGCGCCCATTCGCCCAGGCGCAGGCCTGTCCCGTAGAACTGCTCGTCGACGCCGCGGGCCAGGTACTGGGTGGTCCGGGCGGCCGTCCAGGAGGTGGGCTGGGTCTCCTGCCAGACGAGGGTGGAGTTGTCGGCGCGGTAGACGGAGAACTGCAGGGGCGTCTTGTTGACGCGGATGTTCAGGGCTCCGGTGGTGATCCTGTAGTACGCGCCCGCGTCGGTCGAGGCGGAGTCCACGGAGCCGAAGTCGGTGGTGGGGGCGAGGTCGGAGCCGGCCGGGTCGTTGGTGAAGGAGCCGTCGGGCGAGAGCCACAGCCGGAAGATGTCGGCACGGGCGACGATCACGCGGGCCTTGGCACCGCTGGTGGTGGTGACCGTGAAGGTGTTCCCGGACCGGGTGAGTCCGGTGGCGTTGCCCGCCGTGGCCGGAGCCGGGGCAGCCGCGGCCGGGGAGGTCATCGGTCCGGCGGCGGCCAGACCCGCGACGGTGAGGGCGCCGGCGAGCAGCGCGGCCGGTGAGGCGCGCCGGCGCCTGGGCTTCTTGAGGATGCGGATGCTGCTGGGGATGCGGATGAATCTCATGGGGCAGCTCCTCGTGCGGTCCGGATGACGGACACACCGCTTTGGCATGCGCCTGGCAAGATAGCGCCCCACGGAGATCACTTGAAGGATGCTGCTCGAAATCGTCTCCAATCAAGCAGCTTTGAGCACGCATCAGCTGGATGGTGCACAGGGGTCGGCGTGCCGTTTCTGCGGTGAACCGGGCCGCCCGACCAAGCTCGTGAACAGGACTCCTCGAAGTGCGCCGATGTGGAGGCGTGGTCCAAGGACGACGGCGGCAACGTCCACCAGTGGAGCTGCCGCCCGGACGACGACGCGAACCAGAAGTGGACGCTCCGCCGCACGGCCGACGGGTACTGGAACGTCGTCAATCAGAACAGCGGCAAGTGTGCCTGGACATCCAGGGCCCCACGGGTGGGGGCGCCGGCGGTCGGCGGAGCGCGCTCCTGCGACGACCGCCGGCGCCCTCACCGCCGTGCGGTGGTCACGCGGCCTTCGCGATCTCCGGGTGGTCCTTCAGCCAGCTGCGGACCGCCTGTTGCTCGTTGCCCTTGCCCGCCTCCTGGATCTCGGCCTCCAGGCCGGTCAGCTGGGCCTCGGTCATCTTGAACGAGCGCAGCCAGGAGGCCACTTCCGGTTCGTCGGCGGCGAAGCCCTTGCGGGCCAGGGTGTGGATGCCGTCACCCTTGCCCCAGGCTCCCCTGGGGTCCTCCAGCTTCTTCAGGTCGTACGAGGCGTACGCCCAGTGCGGCGACCAGAGCACGACCGCCACCGGCTCCCGCTTCTCGTACGCCCGCTTCAGTTCGGCGAGCATGCCGGGCGTCGATCCGTCGACGACCCGGTACTCGCCGTCGAGGCCGTACTCCTTGAGCAGCTTGCCCTTCAGGATCCCCATCGCGCCCGCGCTGGGCTCGATGCCGATGATCCGGCCCTTGAACTCGCCGCCCTTGCCCTTGAGGTCGGCGAGGGAGGTGACGTCCTTCATGTAGGAGGGGACGGACAGCTCGATGGAGGTCGGGCCGTACCAGGACCCGAGGTCGTCCAGCTTGTTCCCGTACTTCTCCCAGTACTGGGCCTGCGTGACCGGCAGCCAGGCGTCCGTCTGGAAGTCGACCTGGCCGCCCGCCATCCCGGTGAACAGGGCGCCGAGCTCCAGCTGCCGGGCCTCGACCTGGAAACCGCGGCGCTCCAGGAGCTCCTTCCACAGGTAGGTCGAGGCGATGCCCTCGTCCCAGGGGATGTAGCCGATGCTGATCTTGCGGCCCTTGCCGATGCCGTCGGCCGCGGCGCCCGGCTGCCCGGAGCCGCCGAAGGTGTTGAGGCCGCCCGCGACGAGGGCGAGCACCACGGCCCCGGTGACGGCGTAGGCGGGCTGGGGGCGGTGGTTCCACAGCTTGGCGGCGCCGCTCGCGGCGGCCTGTGCCTTGGCCAGGGTGCGGCGGCCGAGCGGGGAGACCCGGCGGCCCAGGGCCCCGGTCATCCGGTCCAGGTACATGGCGAGGATGACGATGGAGATGCCCGCCTCGAAGCCGAGGCCGATGTCGACGTTGCCGATGGCCCGGTAGACGGCGCCGCCCAGCCCGCCGCCGCCGACCATGCCGGCGATGACGACCATGGAGAGGCCGAGCATGATGACCTGGTTGACGCCGGCCATGATGGTCGGCAGCGCCAGGGGCAGCTGCACGCGCACCAGGGTGTCGCGCGGGGTGGTCCCGAAGGCGTCGGCGGCCTCGACGAGTTCCGCGTCGACCTGGCGGATGCCGAGCTCGGTCATCCGGACGCCGGGCGGCAGCGAGAAGATGATCGTCGCGATGATGCCCGGCACGACGCCCACGCCGAAGAAGATGATGCCGGGGATCAGGTAGACCATGGCCGGCATCGTCTGCATGAAGTCCAGGACGGGCCGCAGGACGGCACTGACCCGGTCGGAGCGGGACGCCCGGATGCCGAGCGGGACCGCGAACACGAGTGTGACGAGGGTCGCGACCAGGACCAGGGAGAGCGTGGCCATCGCGTCGCCCCACAGGCCGACGGAGTCGACGAGCGCGAAGCCGGCGAAGGCGAGGAGCGCGGCGAGCAGCCCGCGCAGCCACCACGCGGCGACCGCGAGGATGCCGGCGAACAGCAGCGGGGCGGGCGCGTCGAGCACCGCGTGGATGCCGTCGTACAGGCCGGTGACGAGCGCGCTGATCGCGTCGAACAGCCAGGACAGGTGGCGCTGGAGGAAGTCGACACCGCTGTCGACCCAGGCGCCGAGGTGCAGGCGGGGCATCAGGCGGCCACCTCCGCGCAGCGCACCGGGGCGCGCTGTTCGTCACCGATGAAGGCGACGAGGCGGTCCTGCGCCACGGAGCCCACGACGGTCCCGGACGCGTCGGTGACGGCGACGGGGTGCGGGACGCGGGCGCTGACGGCGCACAGGTCGGCGAGCGGGGTGTCGGCGGTGACGCTCGGGCAGCCGCAGGCGCAGCTCCCGGCGACGGGGCCGCTCATCACGGCGTCGGCCGTGAGCACCCGGGAGCGGTCGACGTCCTGGATGAAGGAGGCGACGTAGTCGTCGGCGGGCCGGGTCAGGATGTCCTCGGCGGTGCCCTGCTGGACGATGCGGCCGTCGCGCATGACGGCGATGCCGTCGCCGAGGCGCATGGCCTCGTTGAGGTCGTGCGTGATGAACACGATGGTCTTCTTGAGCCGCTGCTGGAGTTCGAGCAGCTGGTCCTGCATGTCGCGGCGGATCAGCGGGTCCAGTGCACTGAAGGACTCGTCCATCAGGAGCAGGTCGGCGTCGGTGGCCAGGGCGCGGGCCAGCCCGACGCGCTGCTGCATGCCGCCGGACAGCTCGTCGGGCCAGGACGCCTCCCAGCCGGCGAGCCCGCACAGCTCCAGCGCCTCGGCGGCGCGCCGCTCGCGCTCGGCGCGGGCGACTCCCTGGACCTCCAGCCCGTAGGCGGCGTTCTCCAGCACACTGCGGTGCGGGAAGAGCGCGAAGTGCTGGAAGACCATGCTGATCTTCGTGGAGCGGACGTGGCGCAGCTCACGCCGGGAGAGCGAGGTGAGGTCCTGTCCGTCGAAGAGGATGCGCCCCTCGGTGGGTTCGAGCAGTCCGTTCAGCATGCGCAGCAGCGTGGACTTGCCGGAGCCCGACAGACCCATGACGACGAAGATCTCGCCGGGCTCGACGCGGAATGAGGCGTCGATCACAGCGGCCGTCGTCCCGTTGACGCGCAGGTCGTCGCGGTCGGCGCCGCCTCGCAGCGCGCGGACCGCGGCGGCGCCGTCGGCGGGTCGTCTTCCGAACACCTTGTAGACGTGTTCGGCCTGGAGCGTGGACACATGCACCTCGCGGGTCGTACCGGGGACGGTCTGCGCCCGGCCGGGGGGCCGGGCGCAGACCGTGGAGCGGTGCGGGATCCGCCCGCGCCTGCGCCGGCCGGGGGGACGACCGGCGGAAGGATCCGCTCCGGTACCCGCGAATGCCCGGGGCACTCCGGGGTAAACGCCCGGGTGACCCACCTCACGCCGGCCGGGGCGCCTGCTCCTCGGGGGCCGGGTCCTCGAGCATGGAGGCGCGCAGGTGGGCCAGGAGACGGGTCAGCAGCCGCGAGACCTGCATCTGCGAGATGCCGAGGGCGCTGCCGATCTGGGCCTGGGTGAGCTCCTGGCCGAAACGCATCTGCAGCATCCGGCGTTCCCGGTCGGTGAGCTGTTCGAGCAGCGGCGCGAGGGTCTGGATGTCCTCGACGCGCTCCAGGGCCGGTTCCTCCTCACCCATGACGTCGGCGAGGGTGTGGCCGTCGGCCGAGGCGTCGCCGCCGTCCGCGTGCGCGGTGTGCGGGGCGTCCAGGGAACCGCTGGTGTGGCCGTTGGCGGCGACGAGACCCTCTATGACGTCCTCCTGCGCGAGGCCGAGGTGATCGGCCAGGTCCGCGACGGTGGGCGAGCGGTCCAGGGTGGCGGTCAGCTCCTCCTTCGCCTTGGCTATGTCGATGCGCAGCTCCTGGAGCCGGCGCGGGACGCGGACCGCCCAGGAGGTGTCGCGGAAGTGCCGCTTTATCTCGCCTGTGATGTACGGCATGGCGAGGGTCGCGAACTCGTTCTCGCGGGTGGGGTCGAACCGGTCGATCGCCTTGATCAGGCCGATGGTGCCGACCTGGACGATGTCCTCGATGTCGTCTGCGTCACCCCGGCCGCGGAACCGGCGGACGGCGTACTGGACGAGTGAGGCGTTCATCTCGATGAGCGTGTTGCGGACGTACCGGTGTTCCGGTGTCCCTTCGGGCAGTTCGTGCAGCCGCCGGAAGAACACCCTCGAAAGCTCCCGCGCATTCGCGGGGGCCACCTCCCTGGGCTCCTCGATCCGCGGCAGGTCCGCGATCCGGGCGGCGGCCTGGGTGCCACGGCGAGGACGGGGGACGGCGGCGGTTTCGGAAGTGGAGGACGGGGCAGGGGCGGGCATGGGGTTCGCTCCTTGGGCTTGTCGGCTTGCGGCGCGGGACCTTGACTGCCGTAGATGGTGGTCTCTTTCAGCTTAAACGTCAAGAATTGCCGGAAATGGTGCCGTCCACTTGCCCGCGCGCGCGTGCACACGGGTCACACCCGCGGCACGCGCGCACGCGCGTGACCGGCGGCCCGGATTCCTCCTCCGTGCGAACACGTGGTTGCCCTGTCGAACCCGGGCCGCGCGGGCGCCCGTACGGCCCAGGGCCTGGCGGTGGTCACACGGTTCGGCGGGGGCCCTGCGCTTTTGTGGATCCGCCGTCAGGTGACGCGGAACCCCGCCACCGCGCGGTCCCGATGGAAGGTCAGCCGGTCCCAGGTGGGGAACGCGAGGTCGGTCACGGCGAGCAGCCGCCCGGAGTCGTCGTGCAGGGTGCGGCGCACGGTCAGACCGCAGACCGGCGCGGCGGCCGGCGGGTGGCTGGTGCGGGTCATGGTGAGGGTCTCGGCGACCCGCCCGTGCCCGGCGGCCCGGTCGAGCCACCGGTGCAGGGGCCCGAGGTCCTGGTCCCGGACGGCCGGGCGCTCGCGGTAGCCGGCGAGTTCGGGATCCTCCGCGACCACGCGGGGGCAGAGGTAGGTGACCGCGTCCCGGAGGGTCTCCCCCGACGGGCCGCGCTCGCGGCGGTGGTGGACCAGGGTCCGGTCGCCGCCGCGCATGCCGAGCAGCCCGGCGAGCGAGGGCGGCACGCTGACGAGGGTGAGCCAGCTCTGGTCGTGCACGACGGCGCGCCGGGCTGGGACGGCGGGGACGGCGGGGGCGGGGACTCCGGGGGCGGGGACTCCGGGGTCGGGGGCTCCGAGGGCGAGGAGTCCGGGCGCAGCCGCGGCACCCGCGGCTGCGCCCGGGGCACGCGAGACGCCCGGGGCACCTGCGACGGCGCCGACGGCCGGCCGGGTGCCGCGCCGCCCGGTGACGATCAGCCCGTCCTCCCGCAGCCGCTGGAGGGCGGCCCGGACGGTCTGCCGGTTGACCTGGTAGCGGGCGGCCAGGGTGCGCTCGGAGGGCAGTCTGCCCCCCGGGGTGCGCGCGGCGCGTTCGAGCTCGTCCCGCAGCGCTGCGGCGATCCGCTGGTACTTGGGCATGGCGACGGCGGGGCCGCCGCCCCGCGAAGGCGAGGGCATGGCTTCTCCTGTGACGGGTGGTCAAGGGCTGCGCGGTCTGCCGGTCAACCTAGCATTGGTCTATACCTCTGCGTGAGTGGTGCTCGCCGATCCCGCTCCACCTTGGCCGGATCCGGCCCAACCGGCTACGCCCGCAGGGGGTTCGGGAGCGGGACGTACCGTGCGGCGGCGCCGTCCGCGCGGGTCCAGCGCAGCAGCAGGTTCGTTTTGGCCGGGAGGGACCGCGCGGAGAGGAGTTCCGCGATCTCGGGCAGGCCCCGCTCGGCGTCGTAGCGCAGGAACTCCTCGCGCACCGCCGGCCACACCGTGGCGGCGGTGTCCGGATGGGCCTCGGCGAGGGCCGCCGCGACCTCGGCCAGGTGGTTGACCACCAGGCAGTAGACCAGCCGCTGCCAGGCCCGCGCACGCTCCACCTCCGGCAGGAGCTTGACCCCTTCCGCGTCCCGGAACAGGGCCTGCACCGGCATGCCCCGTGCGTCGACCGCGACCAGGCTGTTCTGCAGGTGGGCCTCCAGTACGACGCCGTGCCGGGCGAACAGGTCCAGTACGGGCGGGACCACATGGCGCAGGTACGCCCGCCACCAGCCCGACGGATCGGCCGTCGCTGCGAGCGGGCTGCCCGCGAACCCCTCCGCGAGCGCGGCGGACGCCATGGCCGTGGCCCCCGGCTCCAACCGCGCGTTCAGGCCGTCGCGGACCAGGACGGCGAGTTCCTCGAAGGCGAAGGACGCCGTCCGGTAGCCGCGGTCGGCGAGCCAGACGGCGTTCGATCCGGCGGCGCGCAGGGCGGTGAACCCGGCCTCGACCGCGGCGTCCGTGCGGCGCAGCTTCAGGAGGTCGTGCCGCCACAGCCGGCGCACGTCGTTGGTGATCCGCACGTCGAGGCTGAACTTCACGAAGAGGTCGCGGCCCGCGCCGCCGCCCCGTTCGTCCGGCCCGCCCGGTACGTACAGCGTGCGGATCGAGGCGGTCGGCCAGGCCGGGCGGCGGCCCGGGCCGAGGCGCAGCAGCCGGCCGTCGGCGAAGGCCGTGCGCACGGCCGCCGAGCCGCCGACCAGGTCCAGCTGCCAGGGATGCGCCGGCAGCAGCCGGTATCCGGCGGGCGGGCGCGGGCCGTCGAGCAGCCCGGCCAGCGCGTCGATCGCCCCGGCGGCGGCCGGTCCGCCCTCCTCGGCCACCTGGTCCTCGCGCAGCCCCAGGAAGACCACGGGGAAGCGGGCGTACGCCTCGGGCGCGTACGGCAGCCAGCTCGCGGCGGGCGCGCCGCCCCGGGCCTTGGGGGCGGGATGGTACGGGTGTCCCATGACGAGGGACTGCTCGGACAGGACGTACGGGTCCTGCGGGGGCGCGGCGCCGGAGCGGACGGCCAGCAGCGCGGCGACGGCCTCGCGGCTGTCGGCGATCTCGACGGGGAGCTCGTCGTTCGGCGTACCCGTGTACCGGCGCAGTTCGTCGGCGGTCAGTTTGACGAGTTCGGTGTGGCTGAGCGGGCGCCACCCGTCGGCGGTGCGCAGTTCGGGGCGCAGCGGCCGGCGCCCGTTCCGCACCCGCAACAGGCGGCCGCTGCCGCGCAGCCGGTGCACGCGCCCGGCGGCACCGTCCGGTACCGAAGCGGCCGGTGCGGAACCGTCCGGTGCCAGAGTGCCCGGTGCGGGAGCGTCCGGTGCGCAACCGTCCGGTCCGGCGGCGAACTCCCCGACGGGATCGGCCGCCTCCCGCAGCAGGCAGTTCAGCAAGGGGGTTGCGGCGTACGCGTCGGCGGCGGCGTTGAGGTCCACGGATTCCATTCGGTCCATCCCATGCGCCGGGGGTTCGCGGGGCGTACCACCGGCCGTGATCTTCAGTATCCGCGATGATGACGTGATCATCACGCCACCCGTGAGAGGAACAGGGCCCTGCATCCCAGCATGAACCTCCCCGCCTCCCCGGCCGAACAGGCCGTGTCCGCAGAACTGGCCGAGGTGCGCCCCGCGCTCGGTTCCGCTTACGGGGCCGCGCTCGCCGGCGCCCGGGCCGCCGTGCTGACCCGGCTCTGGCGGGCGCTGGCCTGCGAACCGCTGCCGTGGGTGGAGCGCCGCGAGCGGGAGCCCGGCGCGCTCACGGTGCTGCTGTCCGGGGGCAGACGGCTGGAGGGACCGCTGCCGGACCCGTACGCGACCGAACCGTACGTCTTCGAGGTCCTGCTCGACGGAGTCCCGTACCGGCAGGCCGGGCGGCTGATGGCGGCGCTGGGGGTGCCGCACGGGGATGCCTTCGCCACCGAGCTGGACGACAGCACGGCCTCGCTCGCCCTGTCCCGGGCCGGGCAGCCGGCCGCGGCGGACGACGCCGCTCCGCTCACCGCCCGGGAGTGGGAGCAGCGCGTGGTCGACGGCCATCCCTACCACCCGAACTGCCGCTCCCGGCCCGGTTTCTCGGTGGCCGAGCAACTCGCGTACGCGCCGGAGCACCGGCCGGTGGTCGAGCTCGGGCTGGTCGCCGTACCGGCCGGGGAATGCCTGGTCACGGGCGCCTGGCCGGCCGGAATGCGGGACGGTGGGCGGCTGCTGCTGCCGGTGCACCCGTGGCAGGCCGAACACGTCCTGAAGCAGACGGGCCGGGGCGGCGGGGCACTGCGCCCCGGCTTCGCGGCGCATCCGCTGATGGCGTTGCGCACGCTCGCGCCCGTGGCGGGCGGTGCCCATGTGAAGACGGCGCTGAGCACCCGGCTGACCTCGTCCGTCCGGGACATCTCCGTCTACTCCGTCGAGACGGCGGCAGCGGTGTCCGCGTTCGCGCAGGCCGTGTCCGAGCGGCTCGACGGCCGGCTGCACGTCACCCGCACGCTGGGCGCCGCGACCGCGCACAGCCCGGATCTCACGGCGGTGCTGCGCGAGCCCCCCGAGGTGTACGCGGACGCCGCGGCGGGCGAGCGGGTCGTTCCGGTGGCGGCCCTGGGCCGGGCGCCGTTCGCACGCTCGGCGGCCTGGCGGGAAGCGTTCGCCCGGCTGGCGCTCTCGGTGTGCCTGGAGGTGCTGGACCTCGGGGTGGCCCTGGAGGCCCATGGCCAGAACCTCCTCGTCGTCCTGTCCCCGGAGGGGGAACCGTTGCGGCTGGTCTACCGCGATCTCGCCGACATCCGGATCAGCCCGGAGCGGCTCGCCCGGCACGGCCTGCCGGTACCGCCCCTGGCGGGCCGGCTGGTCACCGACGACGTGACGGCACTGCGGCGCAAACTGTTCGGTTCCCTGGTGACCGGGGCCCTGGGGGCCACGGCGGGTTCGGCGGCGGCCCTCGGCCAGGCGCTGGCACAGGCGGACGGCCTCCCGGCGACGGCCGACACCGAGGCGCTGCTGACCTCGCCGCTGCCGGCCAAGGCCCTGACGCTGATGCGGCTGAGCCCCGGGATCCCGGGAGACCAGTGGGCGGAACTGGACAATCCGCTGGCCGGGAGCGGGCGCCGGGGACGGGCGGGCTAGTGTCACAGGGCATGAAGGAGACCTCGGACCTCAGTTCCGTACGGGCGTCCTACGACGCCGTCGCCGTCGACTACGCCCGGCTCCTCGGCACGGAGCTGGACGGAAAGCCGCTGGACCGGGCCATGCTGGCCGCCTTCGCCGAGTGCGTGCGCGCCGACGGGGGCGGCGCGGCCCGCGCGGTCGCGGACCTGGGCTGTGGCCCGGGGCGCGTGACGGCCCATCTGGACGGGCTCGGCGTACGGACCTTCGGCGTCGACCTGTCCCCCGCGATGGTCGCGGTGGCCCGGCGCAGCTATCCGGGCCTGCGGTTCGAGGTGGGGTCGATGGCGGCGCTGGACATCGCCGACGGGGTGCTCGGCGGCGTCCTGGCCTGGTACTCCACGGTGCACACCCCGCCGGGGGAACTTCCCGCGCTGTTCACGGAGTTCGCCCGGGTGCTGGCGCCGGGCGGGCATCTGCTGATCGCGTTCAAGGCGGGCGACGAGAAGCTGCGGCTGGAGCACGCGTACGGCCACCCGGTCGGGCTGGACGTGTACCGGACCCCGCCGGAACTGATGGCCGATCTGCTCGGCGGAGCCGGCCTGGAGGAGGTCGCCCGCCTGATCCGGCAGCCCGCGGACCAGGAGAAGTCCCCCCAGGGCTTCGTCCTGGCCCGCAAGCGGGGCTGACGGCCGCGAGCCGCCGGACAGCGGCTCGCGGCCAGCGGCCAGCGGCCAGCGGCTAGCGGCTCCCTTCCAGCACCTCCAGCCGCTGCTGCGTCAGCCGCAGGAGTCTCGGTTCGAGGCTCGGCAGGGCGCTGAGCAGCCGGACGAGTTCGGGGCCGGAGTCGCGGGCCGCGGCCTGGTCCTTGAGCTGGGTCCAGCAGTAGAGGGCGCCCGCCGCGGCCGCGAGGACCTCGGGGGCGTCCGGCGGCTGGTGCTCCAGGCGGGTGCGCCCGGCGTTGATCCACAGCTGCGTCGCCGACCGGTAGTTCCCGGCCATCCGGGCGAGGTCGGCGCGGATCTCCGCCCAGTGGGTGGCCTCGGGCGAGGTGTACCCGTGGGTCTGGAGGACGTGCTGCTCCCAGGCCTGGGCGAGGGTGGCCGCCTCCTGGTGCCGGCCGCCGGAGGCGAGGGCGTGGATGTGCGGCCGCGGGTCCGCGACCGGGACCGGCTCCTGCTGTTCCTGCTGCTCCTGCTGTTCCTGCGGGGCGGGTGCGCTGAGTTCGCGGGTCGCCGGCAGGACGAGGGTGCCGGGCGGCAGGGCGGCGGCTCCCACGGCGAAGGCGTGCAGCTGGAGGTTGGTGGGCCGGGTGGGGCTGCGGCGCAGCTGGTCGATCCAGTGACGGGTGTACGAACTCACCCGGTCCGCCCCGCCGGCGAAGGCGGGCGGTACGACCACCCCGTACACCTCGGCGGAGGGTGGCGCGGCCAGCGTGCCGTACTCCTGCAGCACCGGCCAGGCCGCTTTGTCGGCGACGAGGTCGAGCACCACCGTGGTCGGCCCGCCGGGACGCGCCCCGAGCTCGGTCCCCAGCCAGTCCCACGGGAGCGCCGTGTAGCGGACGGTGGAGGCGGTGGTCCCGGCGAGTGCGAGGTGCAGGCGGTGCCCGCGGCGGTCGAGCGTGAGCCGGCCGGAGAGGTAGACGAGCAGCGGCCCGGGGGTCGCCGCGGCGGCGCGCAGCCGCATCAGCACGGTGTTGGGATCCCGGGCGCCGTCGAGGTACGTGGTGTCACTGGGGGCGTGGCTGTTCAGCAGCGCGGCCACGGGCAGTACCCCGAGCGCGGCCAGATTCGCGCTGGGCGCGACCTGAACGGCCCGCCGCCGCAGGGCGGCGTCGCCCGCTATCAGAAGAACATGCCCCCGCTGCTGCCTGCCGGCTCCGTCGATCTGCATGTCCAGACGGTACTCACCTCCCGCCCCGGTCGCAGCCACCGGATCGGAATCCGCGCCCCGGCCACGACGTTTGCGCTGCCCGGACCTGATGTGCGGGCAGCACGACTGTGCCGGCCCGGACCCGGTTCCGGCGCGTGCGGCGGCGCGAGGCGGCACGTGCGGCGGCGCGCGAGGCGGGGGTTCGCCCTGCGGGACCGGGGCGGGTCTGGGCCGTTCGGGGGGCAGCGGGGGCGCCGTGGGCCCGCCTTCGCCGTGATCGGGCCGGGCGATGGCAGGAAGGAGGGATGAGCCTCCACCGCCGCCGCCTGCTGGGCAGCGCCCCCGCGGCCGTCCTCGCCGCCTTCGGGGTGGCCGGGGCCCGCGGTCCCGACTGGGCGGCGCTCGCCCGCGGGATCGACGGGCGGGTGGTGCTGCCGGGCGACCGCGACTACCCCGAGGCCCGGCAGTCGTTCCAGCCCCGGTACGACGCGGTCGCGCCCGGCGCGGTGGCCTATCCCGCGCACGCCGCCGACGTGGCCGTCTGCCTGGACTTCGCCCGCCGCTCCGCGGTCCCGGTGGTCCCGCGCGCCGGGGGCCACAGCTACGCCGGCTGGTCCACCTGCGCCGGCGGGCTCGTCGTCGACGTCGGCGCGATGGCCGGGCTGGCCGTCGAGGGGAGCGGCGTGCGGATCGGTGCCGGGGCCCGGCTCGGCGACGTCAACCGGGCCCTCGCCGGGCGGGGCCTGGGCCTGCCGACCGGGCTGTGCCCCACCGTCGGGATCGCGGGGCTCACCCTGGGCGGCGGGCTGGGTCTGGCCTCGCGGGCGTACGGGACCACCTCCGACGCGCTCACCGGCGTCACCGTGGTCACCCCGGACGGGATCGTGCGCGAGGCCGACGCCACCCGGAACGCGGAGCTGTTCTGGGCCCTGCGCGGCGGCGGGGGCGGCAACTTCGGCGTGGTGACCGAGTTCCGCTTCCGCACCCACCCGGCCGGCGACTGCGCATACGCCGAACTCCACTGGGCCGAGGCCGACTCCGCGGCCCTGCTGCGCGGCTGGCAGCGCTGGCTGACGGCCCTGCCCGAACCGTTCTGGAGCCAGGTCGAGTTCCTCGTGGAAGCCGGTCCGGCGGCCGCCCCCGCCGTGCGCGTGCTGTGCCTCGACGGCCGCGCCGAGCTGGACCGACAGCTGACCCGGCTGTCCGATCTGGTCGGCAGACCGCTGCGGGACAGCTGGGTCGTCGTGCGCGGCCACGAGGAGACCCTGCGCGCCATGTCGGGCTGCGCGGAGCAGAGCGCCGCGCAGTGCCATCTGCCGGGGACCCTGCCCGGCCGGACCCCCGAGGGGCTGGTCGGCCGGGATTCGTACGGCGGGCGCTCGGACTTCTGGGGCGGCGCCGGGCTGCCGGACGCCGGCATCGCGGCCGTGCTGGCCGCGGTGCGGCGCTACGGGCGGAGCGTGCCGGGCGGCGGCCTCGGGGTGGTGCAGTTCTCCGGGGAGCTGGGCGGGGCCGTGAACCGGCCGGCGCCGTCCGACACGGCGTTCGTGCACCGCGACAGCGCGTTCCTCACCCAGTACCTGGCCTACTGGCCGGTGTCAGCGACGCCCGCGGAGGTGGCGCGGCACCAGGGCTGGCTCGACGGGCTGTGGCAGGACCTGCGCCCGTGGGCGAGCGGCCGCGCCTACCAGAACTACGTCGATCCGAAACTGCCCGCCTGGCGGGAGGCGTACTACGGGCCCAACCTCGCCCGCCTCGAAGCCGTCCGGAGCGCCTACGACCCGGAGCGGCTGTTCCGCTTCCCGCAGGCCGTCTAGTGCCGCGACCGGAGGGGTTCACCGCGTCACGGCGCCCGGCACGGCCCCCCGCCGCGTTGCCGGACCACGCGAGTGCGTCCGGTGCCAGCGGTGACCCTCCGCCCTGCGGTGCACCACACCGAACACCGCGACCCGGCTCACCCTTCCGGCCACAGCACCAGAGGAGCTCGACATGCGACGTACGTTGACCGTGGCGGCGGCGACGGCCGCCCTGCTGCTGCCCGCGGGGCCGCTGCCGGTGGCCGAGGCCGGCAGCGCCCAGCCACCGGCCGCCCGGTGGTCCGCGACGGGGTCCGCCGCGAGGTCCGCCAAGTCGCCCGCCACGTGGTCCGCCCGCGAGGCGGAGAACTTCTGGACGGCCGACCGGATGGCGTCCGCCGCCCCCATGACCCCGGCGTCCGCTCCGGCCACCGACCCCGGCACCGGGCAGGACTTCGACGGGATCCCGGTCGTCGGCCGGATGTTCGTGATGAAGGGCGGGGGCGCGTACTTCTGCACCGCGAGCGTGGTCGCCTCCCCCGGCCGCAACCTGGTGCTCAGCGCGGCGCACTGCCTGCTGGGCACCGACGCCCGCCAGGTGGCCTTCGTACCGCTGTACACGGCGGACAACCCTCAGCCGTACGGGATGTTCCCGGTGCTGCGCGCCGCCGACGGGCGGTCGAAGGTGTGGATCGACTCGCGGTACAAGACCCTGGGCGCCGACAAGGGGGCCACCCTCGACGTGGCGTTCGCGCAGGTCGGGCCGGACGCCGACGGGTTCCCGGTCGAGGACGTGGTGGGCGGGAACCGCCTGGTCACGGGCGCCGGTTACGAGCACGCGAAGGTGTCGCTGATCGGCCATCCGGCGTCGGCGGCGCGTCCGCGGCTGTGCGTGAACCGCACGACGAAGTTCACCAGCAAGGATCCGGGGATCCCGGGATCGTTCCTGCGGATCGACTGCACCGGGTACCCCGGCGGGACCAGCGGCGGCCCCTTCCTGAGGAACTACGACAAGGTGACCGAGACCGGGGAGGTGGTGGGCGTGATCGGCGGCTGGAAGACGGGCGGGGACACCGCCGACACCTCGTACAGCTCGTACTTCGGCGCGGACGTCAAGAAGTTGTACGAGCAGGCGGTTGCCGGGGCAAAGGCGGGGTGAGGACCCGCACCCACCGGGTGCGCCGCGGGTTACCCACCGTGCGCGGGGCCGCCGGCGGCCCCGCGCCGCCCAGCTGATCGGCGGGCGGGAGACCGAGCTGGCGGCGCAGGTCTGCGAGGGCAGCGTGCACCGGCGCCAGGATGACCTCCGCGCGCGGGTGGGCGTACGCCAGCGCGTGCGCGGTGGTCTCGATGGTCTCGGCGGCGTCCTCGGCGGCCGTGCGGCTCCACCCGCCGGGCCCGGCGGCGCTCCAGGGCGCGACGGCGTCGTAGAGGTGGCAGGCGGCATCGGCCACGGCGTCGGCCCGTTCACCGACACCCGGCGCCGCGATGGTCGGCAGCAGCTCCATGCCGGGTCAACGACCGAGACCGCTGCGGGGAACGACCACCGTGCCGTCGGTTCACCGGGCGAGGCTCATCCGAGGCGCCGGGCCACCGCCTGCGAGCCCGCGGCGGCCACGGCGGCGAGGGCCAGCCCCTGCACGGCGTCCCGCACCCCCACCGGCCGCAGCACGCCGGCGCGACGCAGCTGGCCGCGGGCCCAGAGGGTGAAGGGGACGACGAGGAGCGGTGAGGTGACCACGCCCGGGGTGTAACCGCGGGTGGCGGCCGCCTGCCCGAGGTGGACGAGGCCGTGCAGGCCGAAGCCGTTCAGGCTGGCCTGGTAGAAGGCGGACCGGCCGCCGGTGCGATGCCCGTCGGCGGCCGCCGCGGCCACGATGACGGCCATCACTCCGACGGCGCGGGCGAACTGCCGTCCGTCTGTGCTGCCCAGCAGGTCCCAGACGCGGTCGGGGACGCGGGGGTGGCGTTCGCGCAGTACGGGGACCCGGGTGCGGGCCCAGCGTCCCACGGTCGCCACCTCCTCCAGGTCGTGCAAGGCCCAGGCGGCCAGCAGCCCCCATCCGGTGGCGGCAACGGCGGCTTCGGTGGCGGCAGTTCGTATCGGTGTGCTCATGAGGCCACAGTCTGCAGCCAGACGGGGAGCAACAGCAGCGACACGACCGAACTCTTGATCACCAGGGAGGCGGACAGGTCCACGCCGACCTCGTAGCGCTGGGCGAAGACGAACAGGTTCTGCGGGGTGGGCATCGCGGCGATCAGGACGAGGTACGTCAGCCACTGCCCCCGTACGCCGAACAGCACCCCGCACACCACCCAGGCCAGCAGGGGGAAGGCCAGGCACTTGAAGGCGATGAGGGCCAGCTCCTCGCGGGAGGTGCCGCGGACGTCAAGCCCCGTACCGCCCAGGTGCAGGCCGAGGGCGAACAGGGCGATCGGCGAGGCGCTGTCGCCGACGAAGGCGGCCCCGTCCAGGACCACGTCCGGCAGGTGCACGGAGAGGAGGTTGAGCAGGATTCCGGCGTTGCAGGACAGCACCACGGGCGTGGCGAGCGAGGCGGCGACGGCCCGCGAGAGCCGCTGTCCGGGGCCTCCCGTGCCCGCTGCGGCACGGCCCAGTTCCATGATGGAGATGACGACGAGGGAGAGCACGCAGACCTGGAAGAGCAGGACGGGGAAGATCGGTGCGGCCGTGCCGAAGACGGTGATGAACACGGGGACGGCGAAATAGGCCGTGTTCACCTGCACCCCGGCCATCACGCGCAGCGCCACGTCGCGCGGCTCCCGAAGGCCGCGGGCGGCCGACGCGGAGGCGATGGCGAGCACCGCGAGGGCGGCGGCCGCGGCGTAGGCGCCGATCGCCCGCCAGTTGAAGAGTGCTCCGAGGTCGCTCTTGTAGATGTTGCCGAAGAGGTAGCAGGGGACGGCGAAGAGGAAGGCGTAGTCGGCGAACACCTTGGAGGCCTCGGCCGGGACGGTCTTGCGGCGGGCGAGCAGCACGCCGCCGCCGAAGGCCAGCAGTACCGGGACGAGTTTTTCGAGCGCTGCGGCCGTGCCCATGTGGACGTGATCCCCCTTGATCGACGGCGTGCAGCCTACTCCCGCCCGCTCCGGGGGCCTGCGGGCGCATAGGCTGGTCCGACCATGAGCAATCAGGACGAAGCCCGTGCCGGTACGCCGGCCGCCGCGCAGGGGCCGCGGGCGCCGGTGCGGTTCACGGCGGTGCTGCGCACTCCCGCCCGGACGGCGGAGCCGCTGTTCGCACAGGCGCCCAAGGCCTGGCAGCGGATGCTGCCCTACGTCGTCGTCGGCGTCTTCGTGGTGTCGCTGCTGCCGGCGACCATCGCCGTGCTGACCAACGACTACAAGGCCGGCGGCGGCTGGGCGGGCGCGCTGGGCGTGGCCCAGACCGTGCCGCTGCTGCTGGCGGTGACGCGGCCGGTGCCCGCCTGGGCCCTGGTCCTGGTCGCGGACACGGTCGGCGCGGTGGTGCTGGCCCACGCCGACGAGGTGGCCGGGCACGCCTGGCCGTGGACCCCGATGAGCATCGTCGGGTACCTGGTCCTGATGATCTGCCTGGGACTGCGCGCGTCCGTCCGGACCCTGGTCGGGGTGTGGCTGGTGACGGGCGCCGTCGGTGTGGTGCTGGGCTTCTACGAGCCCGACGGGGTGACCACCACGGCCGCGCTGCTCTTCGTACTGAGCGGCAGCTTCCTCGCCGTGACGGGGGCGCTGCGCCGGATCGGCGACGCGCAGGCGCGGGTCGCGGAGCAGGAGAGCGTCAACGAGGCCGAGCGGGCCCGGCGGACCCTGCTGGAGGAGCGGGCGCGGATCGCCCGGGAGTTGCACGACGTGGTCGCCCACCACATGTCGGTGATCACCGTGCAGGCCGATTCCGCGCCGTACCGACTGCCCGGCATGCCCGGGCCCGTACAGGAGGAGTTCACGGCGATCGCGGCCAGTGCGCGCGAGTCGCTGAGCGAGATGCGGCGGCTGCTGACGGTGCTGCGCGGCGACGGGACGAACGGCGAGGCCGGCGGCGCCGGCGAGCTGGCCCCACAGCCGGGCATCGGCCGGATCCAGCAGCTGGTGGAGGCGACCGTACGGGCCGGGCAGCCGGTGGAGTTGTCGCTCGCCGCCGGGGCGGAGCGGGCGGCGCCGCCGGCCGTGGACCTGTCGGCGTACCGGATCGTGCAGGAGGCGCTGGCCAACGTGGTGCGGCACGCGCCGGGCGCCGAGACCCGGGTGTCGGTGACGCACGACACCTCGGAGGTGCTCGTGCTGGTGGTCAACGGCCCGGCGGCGCGGGACGCCGCACGCGCCCTGGAGAGTTCGGGCACCGGGCACGGGCTGGTCGGCATGCAGGAGCGCGTACGGTTGACCGGCGGAACGCTGGACACCGGTCCGCTGCCCGACGGCGGCTTCCGGGTCGCGGCCCGCCTGCCCCTGAACGACGCCAGCGAGGAAGCCAGTTGACCATCCGTGTGATCATCGTCGACGACCAGGCCATGGTGCGCGCGGGGTTCGCCGCCCTGCTGTCGGCGCAGGCCGACATCGACGTGGTGGGCGAGGCCCCCGACGGGCGGCAGGGGGTGCAGGTCTCGCGCACCGTGCACCCCGACGTGGTGCTGATGGACGTGCGCATGCCGGAGATGGACGGCCTGGCTGCGGCCCGGGAACTGCTCAGCCCGCCGCCGGGGGTCGTCCACCGGCCGAAGGTGCTGATGCTGACCACCTTCGACATCGACGACTACGTGTACGAGGCGCTGCGGGCGGGCGCCTCCGGGTTCCTGCTGAAGGACGCGCCGCCCGCCGACCTGATCGCGGCGGTCCGGGTGGTCGCGTCGGGCGAGGCCCTGCTCGCGCCCTCGGTGACCCGGCGGCTGATCGCGGACTTCGTCCAGCAGCGGCCGGCCCCGCGCAAGGACCCGGCGCTGCGGCTGAACGGGCTGACCCCGCGGGAGACCGAGGTGCTGGAACTGATCGCGCGCGGCCTGTCGAACCAGGAGATCGCCGGCCACCTGGTGCTGGCGGAGCAGACGGTGAAGACGCACATCGGACGGGTGCTGGCCAAGCTGGACCTGCGCGACCGGGCCCAGGCGGTGATCTTCGCCTACGAGGCCGGCCTGGTCCGCCCCGGCGACGGCGTCTGACGCGCCGGCTCTCTCCACCCCGGACGCACCGGCTCTCCTCCACCCCCGGACGCGCCGGCTCTCCTCCACCACCCCCTACCGGGGTATGACATCCGACTTGGCTCCGCGGTCCGACGTCCGGTGCGGGACCTCCTTCCTACCTTCTCCCCCTGTCTGCGACGGGGTGGGGGTGGCACCCCCACCCCGTCCCGAGGAGAGGAGAAGGGGCATGCGCCGCTTCGGAAGGACCCTGGCCGCGGCCGCCCTGGCCCTGGCCGTGGTCGGGGGGACCGCGGGATGGGCTGTCGGCGACAGTGCTCAGGCGGTCACCGGGCCGCCGCCGGGCGCCGCCGCCTGGCGGGCCGACACCGCGGCCGGACGGCCGCTGCCCGACCCGGCCGGCACCCCGCCGCACGAGGTGGCCCGGTTCTTCGCCGGGCTGGACGACGCGGAGCGCCGGGAGCTCGTACGGCGCCATCCGCTGACGGTGGGCAACCTCGACGGCGCCCCCGTCACCCTCCGGTACGAGGCCAACCGGCTGGCCATCCTGGCGACCGGCGAGGCGCGCTACGCCTCGCTCGCCTCGCCGGGGCGCCGGATCCTCGCCTTCGATCCGCGCGGGCGGGGCCAGGTCGTCGAGGTGTTCGGGGATCTGGGGCGGGCCGCCCACGTATCGGTGGTCGTACCGGGTTCGGACAGCGACGCCACCACGTACGACGCGAAGCGCGCGCCGGCCACCGGCCCGGCCGGAATGGCCCGGTCGCTGCGCGCCGCGGCCGGCGAGGACACCGCGGTGATCGCTTGGACCGGCTACACCACCCCCGTCGGGGTCGGCCTGGACGCGGCCTCGGGGCGGCTCGCCGAGGCGGGCGCGGACCGGCTGGTCCGGTTCACGGAGGGACTCGACGCGGTCGGCGCACCCGACCCGGTGCTGTTCTGCCACAGCTACGGCTCGGTGGTCGGGGGCCTGGCGGCCCGGCGTACGGACGCGACCGACCTCGTCGTGTTCGGATCCCCCGGCATGCACGCCGACACCGTCGCCGGCCTGCACACCCGGGCCCGGGTCTGGGCTGCCCGGGGGCCCTCCGACTGGATCGCCGACGTGCCGAACGTGCGGCTCGCCGGGCTCGGCCACGGCGCCGATCCGGCCTCCCCCGCCTTCGGCGCCCGCGCGGTGCCCGCCGGTGACGTGCACGGCCACACCGGCTACCTCGTACCCGGCACCCGGTCCCTGGCGGCCTTCGCCGCGATCGCGAAGGGCGAGGTCCGATGCCTTCCCGTCCGATGAGTTCCCCGACCCTGCTCCGGCGGACGGCCGACCGGATCGAGCGGCAGACCCCCGCCCACCGCGACCGGGCCGTCGACGGGCTGCGCGCCCTGGCCCTGCTGGCCGTGCCCACCGGGCACTGGCTGCTCGGCGGGTTCACCCTCGACGCGGACGGCGGCCTGCACAACGCCAGCCCGCTGTCCGCGTTCGGCGCACTCGCCCCGGCGAGCTGGGTGCTCCAGATGCTCGGCGTCTTCTTCCTGGTCGGCGGGTACGCCTCCGTGCTCTCCTACCACCGCCGCACGGGCTCCGCCGGGACCTGGCTGACGGGCAGGGTCGCCCGGCTGGGGCGGCCGGTGCTCGGCGTCACGGCCGTGTGGGCGCTGGCCGCGCCGGTGCTGTACGCGGCGGGGGTGCCGGAGACCACGCTGCGGACGGGGGCCACGCTGGTGGTCCAACCGCTGTGGTTCGTCGGGGTGTACGTGGTGGTGACCGCCCTGACCCCGTACTGCGTGTGGGCGGCGCACCGCCTCGGCGGCTGGGCGGCTGCCCCGCTGCTCGCCTCGGTCGCGGTCGTGGACTTCCTGCGGTACGGGCCGTTCGCCGGCTCGGTGCCGTCCTGGCTGGCGGTGGTGAACATCCTGCCGGGCTGGCTGTTCGCGTACCAGCTGGGCGTGGACTGGGGCGAGCGGCGGATCGGGCGCCGCGGCGCCTGGCTGCTCCTGGTGGGCGGGACGGTGCTGTTCGCGGCGCTGCTGACGGTGTTCCACTACCCGGCGTCGATGGTGGGGGTGCCGGGCGAGGCGCGCACCAACTCGCACCCGCCGTCGCTGCTGGTGCTCGCCCTGGCCGCGGCGCAGTCGGGGGCGGCGATGCTGCTGCGCGACCGGCTGGCGAGGCTGCTGGCCCGCCCGGCGCTGTGGGCCCCGGTCGTCGTGATCAACCTGTGCGCGATGACGATCCTGTGCTGGCACCAGACGGCCATGCTGGCGGCGGCCGTGCCGGGTTCGTTCGCGGGCGCGCTGGCGGGTCTGACGACGGCGCCGGACAGCCCCGCCTGGATCGCGGCGCGGCTGGCGTGGATGCCGGTGTTCGCGGTGCTGCTGGTGGGCATCGCCCGGTACGCGCGCCGGTTCGAGGAGCCGTGGACCAGGGCGACGGCGGTCCGGCGCACCCTCGCGGGGGTGCTGGCGGCCGGGTTCGCCGTGTTCGCCCTGGGGCTGGCCTAGGCCCTGTCGTCGAACTGCCGTCTGCCCCGCGGGCGACGACGGGAGTTTGACGACAGGGCCTCGGTCACGTCTTGCGGATGGGGCCCTGGCAGCTGTGAGGGGGCGGGTGGGTCAGGCGATCGAGGCGGCGACGATGGCGGCCACCGCCAGGTTGCAGGAGGCCGTGACCCACACCGCCGGGTGCGGCTGGGGATCGACGACGATCGCGCCGAGCTTGCCGGGGGTCACCCAGTCCAGCACCAGGAAGGCCACGCCCATGAGGAGCAGGCCGAGCACGCCGAACGCGGCGGTGGACAGCAGCCCCTTGCCGAAGTCGTCGTACGTGGTCCAGATCGAGGTGAAGACGATCCCGCCGACGCCGAGGAGTGCGGAGCTCAGCATGACGGCCGCGTTCCGGTTGCGCTCCTCCCAGATCTGCTTGGGCAGCTTCCCTGGCGTCAGCACGTCCACCAGGACGATGCCGAGGATCAGCAGGACCAGGCCGAGGGCGCCGAAGGCGCTGGTGCGGCCAAGTCCGTTGACGATGTCGCTCATTGAGAAGCCGTTCTCCGCGGGGGTAGGAAGGACCTGCCGTACCTGACGCGCTCCTGCCGACAGGGTGGCCGAATCTATCGCACGGTCTCGCGGCAGACCATGGGGAGGTCAGGAAATGGTAAAGCTCAGAGCGGCCGAGGCCGGCGAGGCGGAGGCGCTCACCGCCCTCGTGCTCCGCTCCAAGGCGCACTGGGGGTACGACGAGCCCTTTCTGGCCTCCTGCGCGCCGGAACTGCGCATCCGGGCGGGGGAGGTGGCGGGCCGCCGGATCGCGGTGGCCGAAGACCCGTCCGGCGGCCGGGTGCTGGGGCTCGCCTCCCTGGAGGGCGCGCCCCCGGTGGCCCGGCTGGGACTGCTGTTCGTGGAGCCGGACGCCATCGGGCGAGGCGTGGGACGGCGGCTGTACCGTGACGCGCTGCGCCGGGCCGCCGAACTCGGTTTCCGCAGGCTGCTGATCGACTCCGACCCGCATGCGGCCGGGTTCTACCGGGCGATGGGCGCACGGCATGCGACGGCGGCGAACCGGCCCGGCGAAGGCGACGTACCCGCCGGGCTGGTGCGGTTCGAGGTCGCCCCCGCACCGCTCGCCGCCTGGGCGCGGGCCTGGACGGGCGGCGGACCGGCCGTGCACGTGGGCAACGTCGCCGAGTACAACTCCCAGTTCGCCGACGCCACCCTTGACCGTGAGCAGCGGGCCGCACACCACTACGCCTGCCTGGCCGCCTTCTACAGCCCGTGGCCGGGGGCGGTGGTGCTGCCCGCGGCGGTACCGCCGGGCTGGATCGAGCGGGTCGGCCGCCTGCTGGAGTGGGAGGGGGTGGAGGTGTACGACGGCCTGGCGGAGGGGGGCTGCGGGCCGGCTGCGGGTTCCGGACCGTCGGCGGGTGCCGGTCTGTCGGATGTCGTACGGGCCCGGCCGGCGCTGGCCGGGCGGCTGGGCGGGACCGGGCTGCCCCTCGTACCGTGGGGGCTGACGGCGGGCTTCGCGCGGCTGGCCGGCCGGCCGTGGCGGCCCCGCGAGCTGCGGTACGAGTCGAAGTCGGCGGCGCACGGCCTGTTCGGGCGGATCCTGGCGGCCGGCGGCCATCCCCGGATCCTGCTCCCCGGGCAGTGGCCGGCCCCCACCCGGCGGGCGGCTGCCAGGCTGCTGGCCGCCCGGGCCCGGGAGGGCGCGAGCACGGTGCTCAAGTCGGAGCACGGCGTCGGCGGTTCGGGCACGACCGTGGTGAGCGCCGAACGGGTCCGGGCCGCGGGCGGCGCCCGCGCGGTGCTGCGGGGTCTGCCGCGCGGGCCCCTGCTGGTGGAGGAGTACGTGGCCGGGCCGGCCGGTCCGCGGGAGCCGCGCGACCTGACGTACGACGGGTTCGTGGACGGCGCGGGCCTGGTGCACGAGGCGGGCGGCGCGGTGATGGACGTCGCGGGCGCCGGGTACCGCGGGGCGACGGTGGGCCCTGGGGTGGTGCCCGCGTGGGCGCAGGAACCGCTGCTCGCCTTCGGCGGGGCGGTGGGCCGGGAGCTGTCGGCCGCCGGCTACCGGGGCTGGTTCGACGTGGACTTCGTCGCCGACAGGGCGGGGCGGCTGGCGCCGACGGAGGCGAACCTGCGGCTCACCGGGCCGTCGATCGCCTTCATGGTGGCGGCCCGGCTCGACGAGCTGCGGGGCGCGGGGCACCTCGTACGGATCGCGGACCGGGTGGAACTGGGGGCGAGGCTGCCCGAGGCCGCGCTCGACGAGCTGTGCGAGGTCCTGGAGCGGGGCTGCGCGGAGCTCGGGGCGGTGTTCCTGCCCTCGATCCCGACGGGCGCCTTCGACCCGGCGCCCTGGCTGGGCGTGCTGGTGGCCGCGTACAGCAGGGAGGCGCTGGACGCGGCCGAGGCGCTGGTGCGGACGGAGGCGGTCGCCGTGGGGGCGGCGTTCGCCGGAGGTCAGGGGGCCCGGGAGCCGTCGCGGTCGTCGGCCTCTTCGAAGTCGAACGGCGAAGGCGGTTTCCGGGTGAGGTAGAAGGCGAGGACGACGGCCGCGAGCATGAGCGGGATGTTGAAGGCGTAGACGAGGGCGGCCTGGAGGGGCCAGTCGTGCTTGGCCGCGAGCCGGTAGAAGTTGTCCTGCGGCCACCAGGCGATCAGCAGGTAGACCACCGCCAGGTGCGCGGCCCTGGTGGAACGGGGGCTCTGGCCGGGGTCGCGGCGCAGCATCAGCGTGCGGCCGCCGAAGAGGAAGACCAGCCCGGCGGCGAACGAGGCCCCTTCGAACAGGTAGAGCACGAAGAAGAGGAACGCCCAGGGGTTGGGCACGCCGTTCAGGTCGGTCGATCCGGGCCACAGGATCTTCGAGAGGATGAAGAAGATCAGGCCGGTGCCGATCAGGAACGGAATGCCGCAGCCGACGAGCGGGAACGGCGTCGGGGTGCCGTTGCCCGTGGGGGTGTACTTTCCGGAGCCTCCCGCGCCGCCCCGGCCCGGCTTCCGCGCCGCCACCGGCCGGGGCAGGGCCTCCCGGTTCTCCTGGCCCCCGCGGTTGCGGGGCAGGGTGCGCAGCCGGACCACGACGTGCGGCAGCTGCGCCGCGGCCGCCTTCCCGGCGAGGTGTTCGCGCAGCTGCCCGGCGTCCGGCAGGTCGGCGGCCGGGGGCCAGGCCCGGGCTCCGGCGGGCGGTGCCACGTGGGCGGCCAGCCGGCGCGCGCCGCTCTCGTCCTCCGGGAGCTCGGCCACCAGCGCGGCGCCTATGTCCGGGTGGCTCCGGAGGACGGCTTCGAGCGCGTGCGGGTCCAACGCGCCGTCGGCCATGGCGATCCGGTCCCGTCTGCGGCCCCGGAACTCCAGCAGCCCGTCCGGGCGGAGCTCCGCGAGGTCGCCGGTGGGGATGGCGTCGCCGCCGTCGGGCGGGGTGAAGTGGAGCTGCCCGGTACGGGTGTCGGCGGCGCAGCCGGGGAAGGGGGCGCCGATCAGGCAGAGTTGCTCCGCATGGTCCAGCGGGCGCGGCAGCTGCGGGAGTTCGAACCAGGTGCCGGTGCCGGCCGCCTCGGTGAGCCCGTACACGTTGAGCAGCCGGGCTCCGGTGCGCAGGCCGGACTGCAAGGCCTCCTGCTCGTCGAGGAAGAGCCGGTCGCCGGTGACCGTGACCAGGCGCAGCCACCGCAGGGCCGGGTCGAGGTCGCGCCGGCCGCGCGCGCCGCCGCCCGGGGAGCCCGCGTCGGGCCCGGCGGCGGCCCCGGCGTCCCGGAGGAGCAGCCGGGTCGCACCCGCCGGGTCGGTGTGCACGACGGTGACCTGCTCGGTCTCGACAGCCCGGCGGATTGCCTCGGGCGTCCAGGGCGTGCGCTCGGGTACGACGAGGGCGCCGCCCGAGCACAGGGCCCTGGTCCAGCCGGCGGCGAAGGCGGTGAGGTCCGGGTTCTGGGTGATCAGGTGGCGGTCCTCGGGGGCCGGCCGGATGACCTTCGTCCAGGCCTCGTGGGCGGCGAGCAGCCGGGCGTGCCCGATGGGGACGGCGCGCGGAAGGGCCGCTCCGGTGAACAGGACGGCGGCCGTCGCACCGGGCTCCGGCCGCTCCGGTGCTTCGGTGGGCCGGGTGGATATCTCGGTCGCCTCCGCGCCGAGGCGGACCACCCGCCGCCCGCTGCCGTCGTCCAGCCGGGCGTGGTGGGCGGCGTGGGTGAGAAGGACGTACGGGTTGAGGGCGGCGAGCTGCCGCTGCCCGGTCAACGGGACCTCGACGTCGATGACGGCGTAGGTCCCGCCGGCCTTGAGGGCGGCCAGGAGGGCGACGACGATCTCGGTCCGGCGGCCGGTCCCGATCGCCACGACGGCGCCGGGCGGCAGTCCGCCGGCTATCAGGTGGTGCGCCAACTGGTTGGCGCGGAGGTCCAGTTGCGCGTACGTGAGGCTGTCGACGCCGGCGATGACGGCATAGCTTCCCGGGGTGTCCCGCGCCTGCTGCTCGAACAGGTGCAGGACGGTGTCGGCGGTCGTACGACCGGAGCGGTCGGGCCCCGGTCCCTGCGTCGATCCCTGCGTCGTTCCCTGGGTCATTCCCCGATGATGGCACCCGCCACCGACAGTGCGCAGGAGGCTGAACACCCCTCGTACGAGCGGCGGTTCGGTACCGGTCCGGTCGTTCCGTTGACCTCAAGCTTGGTTGAGGTCATAGCGTTCCCCGTATGGACATGGAAGTCACCGCCTGGACATCGCTGCACAGCGCGATGAACGCCCGGCACGACCGGCGCCCGCTCTCCCGGGCGAGCCTGCGCCGGGTCGCCGCATTCGCCCGCCCGCACCGCCGCGGGCTCACCCTCTTCCTGCTGCTCAGCATCGTGACCGCGCTGCTCGCGGTGGCCACCCCGGTCCTCGCCAGCCGGGTGGTGTCCGCCATCGTGGACGGCGGGGACAGCGGTACGGTCACCCGGCTCGCCCTGCTCATCGCTGTCATCGCGGTGGCGGAGGCGGGGCTCGGGCTGCTCACCCGGAAGCTGTCGGCCACGCTCGGGGAAGGGCTGATCCTGGACCTGCGGACGGCCGTCTTCGACCACGTGCAGCGGATGCCGGTGGCCTTCTTCACCCGGACCCGCACCGGCGCCCTCGTCAGCCGGCTCAACAACGACGTGCTCGGCGCCCAGCGGGCGTTCAGCAACACCCTGTCCGGGGTGGTCGCCAACACGGTCACGCTGCTGCTGACGCTGGCCGTGATGCTGGGGATCTCCTGGCAGATCACGCTGCTGGCCCTCGTCCTGCTGCCGGTGTTCGTGCTGCCGGCCCGCCGGATGGGCGCGCGGATGGCCGCCATGCAGCGGGAGGCGTCGGCGCTGAACGCGGCGATGGGCACACAGATGACGGAGCGTTTCTCCGCGCCCGGCGCCACCCTCGTCAAGCTGTTCGGGCGGCCCGCGGACGAATCCGCGGAGTTCGCCGCCCGGGCGGCGCGCGTCCGCGACATCGGGATCCGTACGGCGATGGCCCAGTCGGCGTTCATCACCGCGCTCACCCTGGTATCGGCCCTCGCGCTCGCCCTCGTCTACGGGCTCGGCGGGCACTACGCCCTGCGCGGGACCCTGGACGCCGGCGACGTCGTCGCCCTCGCCCTGCTGCTGACCCGGCTGTACGCCCCGCTGACGGCGCTCGCCGGCGCCCGCGTCGAGGTGATGAGCGCCCTGGTGAGCTTCGAGCGGGTCTTCGAGATCCTCGACCTGAAACCGCTGATCGCCGAGAAGCCGGACGCCGGACGGGTGCCGGACGGGCCGGTGGCCGTGGAGTTCGACCGGGTCTCCTTCGGCTACCCCTCCCCCGACAAGGTCTCGCTCGCCTCCCTGGAGGAGGTGGCGGTCCTCGACGCGCGGGGCGGTACGCAGGTGCTCCACGAGGTGTCCTTCCGCGCCGAACCCGGGCAGATGATCGCCCTCGTCGGCTCGTCCGGGGCCGGGAAGTCGACCATCGCCCAGCTGCTGCCCCGCCTGTACGACGCCGACGCGGGCGCCGTGCGCCTCGGCGGGGTCGACGTACGGGACCTCAGCGCCGACTCCATCCGCGAGACGCTCGGCATGGTCACCCAGGACGGGCACCTGTTCCACGAATCGGTCCGCTCCAACCTGCTGCTGGCCCGGCCGGAGGCGGGCGAGGAGGAGATCTGGGAGGCGCTGCGGCGCGCGCGGCTGGACGGACTGGTCGCCTCGCTGCCGGACGGACTGGACACGGTGGTCGGCGAACGCGGCTACCGCCTTTCGGGCGGCGAGCGGCAGCGGCTGACCATCGCACGGCTGCTGCTGGCCCGGCAGCGGGTGGTGATCCTGGACGAGGCGACGGCGCACCTGGACTCCACCTCGGAGGCGGCGGTGCAGGAGGCACTGGGCGAGGCCCTGGCCGGCCGGACCGCCGTGGTGATCGCGCACCGGCTGTCGACCGTACAGGCGGCCGACCTGATCCTCGTCGTCGAGGACGGCCGGATCGTGGAACGCGGGACGCACCCGGAGCTGCTGGCCGCGGGCGGGCGGTACGAGGAGCTGTACCGGACCCAGTTCGCCGCGGCGGACGCCGCTCCGGGCAGCGCGGTACCGGCTGCCGGAGCATGATGCCGGAAGGCCCCCGCGCCGCGCGGGGGCCTGCGCCGACCGTGGAGAGCGTGGAGCACTTGATGGACATCAAGCTGGAGCTGGTCGCCGTCCCCGTCACCGACGTCGACCGGGCCAAGGCCTTCTACGAGCGGATCGGCTTCCACGCCGATCACGACGTCACCGTGAGCGAGGACATCCGGTTCGTGCAGCTGACCCCGCCGGGGTCGGCCTGCTCGATCGCCCTGGGCAGGGGACTCACCCGGATGGCCCCGGGGTCGCTGGACAACATGCAGGTCGTCGTCACCGACATCGAGGAGGCATACGAGGACCTGCGCGGCCGGGGCATCGAGGTGACGGAGATCCAGGACATGCCGTGGGGCTCGTTCGTGTACTTCTCCGACCCCGACGGCAACGGCTGGGCCGTCCAGCAGACGACGCCGCGCACAACGGCCGCCGAGGACTGAGACCTGCGGACGGGGCGGTCCTCAGCAGGTCCTCAGCGGGTCCTCAGCGGCTCCCCGGCAGGTCCCCGGCAGGGACACTGGGGGGAACTGCACGTTCCTGAAGGGAAGTGACGCCGTGACCACTGTCGCACTGCTGGGCACCGGGATCATGGGGGCGGGGATGGCCCGGAACCTGCTGCGGGCCGGGCTCGGCCTGCGGGTGTGGAACCGGACCCGGGAGAAGGCCGAACCGCTGGCCGCGCAGGGCGCCGTCGTCGCGGACGGCCCGGCCGAGGCGGTGGCCGGCGCCGATGTGGTGCTGACGATGCTCACGGACGGCGAGGCCGTGGCGCAGGCGATGGCCGCCGCGGTGCCCGGGCTGCGCGCGGGCCAGGTGTGGGCGCAGATGAGCACGGTCGGCGTGGCCGCGCTGGAGGAGCTGGCCGGCTTCGCCCGGGAGCACGGGCTGGTGTTCGTGGACGCCCCGGTGCAGGGCACCCGGGGGCCCGCGGAGGCCGGGACGCTGGTGGTGCTCGCCTCCGGACCGGCGGATCCCCGGCTGGATCCGGTGTTCGCCGCGGTGGGCGGCAAGACCCTGCGGGCCGGGGAGGAGGCGGGGGCCGCCACCCGACTCAAGCTGGCCACGGTCGGGTACGCGATCACCTTGACCGCGGCGGTCGGCGAGGCCCTCGCGCTGGCGGAGGGCCTGGGGGTGGACCCGGAGCTGTTCGCGCAGGCCGTGACCGGCGGCCCGATGGACAACCCGTACCTCCAGGCGAAGATGAAGGCCGTCCTCGAACGGGACTTCGCACCCAGCTTCACGGTGCACGGCGCCGAGAAGGACACCGGCCTGATCGCGGAGGCGGCGGACCGGGCGGGCGTGGCAGTCGACCTGGCCCGGGCCACCCACGCCCGCCTCCACCGCGCCGCATCCCTCGGCCACGGCGCCGAGGACATGGCAGCCGCCTACTTCGCGGGCTTCGCGGACGCTGGCCAGGACCTCCCGATCAGGCGCTGAGGAGTGTCGTCAAAGTAGCGTCGGCCGCCCGAAGGGCGGGGTCGCCGGCCAGACGGGACTTTGACGACACGAACCTGGACGTCCGGGGGATGCGGCCGGGCCCTACGGACAGTGGGTCGAGGGGGCCAGGACGTCGAGTTCCTTGAGGGCGTCCAGTGCGATCCGGCGGGTGAGGGCCTCGGCCCGGGCCGCGTCGCCCTCCCGTACGGCCTCGGCGACCCGGACGTGCAGGGTGACGGCGGCCGGGTCGGGGTCGTGGAACATCACGGCGTGCTGCGTACGGCCCGTCAGGACCTCGGCGACGACATCGCCGAGCCGGGCGAACATCTCGTTGCCGGAGGCGCTGAGCACGATCCGGTGGAACGCGACGTCGTGCTCCAGGTATTCGCCGAGCCGGTGGCCGCGCGAGGTGCGGACCATGCCGAGGGCGGCCTCGGTGAGCGCGGCGCACTGCTCGGGGGTGGCCCGCGCGGCGGCGAGGCCGGCCGCGACCGGCTCGATCGCGGAGCGCAGCACGGTCAGGGAGCGCAGCTGGCGCGGCCGGTCGGTGCCGGCGAGGCGCCAGCGGATGACGCGCGGGTCGTAGACGTTCCACTCCTCGGCGGGGCGCACGGTGACGCCGACCCGCCGGCGGGACTCGACCAGCTGCATGGACTCCAGGACGCGGACGACCTCGCGCACCACGGTGCGCGAGGCCTCGAAGCGCTCGGCGATCTCGTCGGTCCGCAGGACGCTGCCCGGCGGGTGCTCGCCCGCGGTGATCGCCAGGCCGAGCGTGTCCAGCACGTGGGAGTGGAGGCCCTGGCCTTCAGTGGTCATGGCGTAAGCGTACGGTGACCCCCTGGCGCGGAAAAGATGTGATGTTTGGCGCCAGCATCTTGAATAAGTACTACTTAATCGGCTTGAGTGAGAGGGTGCACGAACGATGTCGGCGAGGACAGCGGGGTACGACGTGAGCGGCACCGGGCGCGTGCTGGTGGTGATGGGCGTGGCCGGCACGGGCAAGACGACCGTGGGCAGGATGCTCGCGGACGCGCTCGGCCTTCCCTACGTGGAGGGGGACGCCTTCCACCCTGCGGCCAACGTCGCCAAGATGTCCGCCGGCATCCCGCTGGACGACGCCGACCGCCGGCCCTGGCTGGACGCCCTCGACGCGTGGATCCGGGACCGGCCCGCGGGCCGGGGTGCGGTGCTGGCCTCGTCGGCGCTCAAGCGCGCCTACCGCGACCGGCTGCGCAGCGCAGCGCCCGACGCGGTGTTCGTGCACCTGACCGGCGAACGGGCGCTGATCGAGCGGCGGATGGCGGCCCGTACGGGCCATTTCATGCCGGCCGCCCTGCTGGATTCGCAGTTCGCCACGCTGGAGCCGCTCCAGCAGGACGAACTCGGCGTCGCCGTCGACGTGTCCGGATCACCCGAGGAGATCACCGAACGGGCCCTGGCCGCGCTGTCCGCGCTGCCGGGCGCCGGCCGGCCCGCCTCCGCCCCCCGACAAGAGTGAGGAACCCCCACCCGTGACAGGTCTCAGCGTCGAGATACTGGCCGCGGCCGCGCCCGCCCCGATCACGTCGGCCGGGGACACCCGGCTGGGCGTGGCCGTCCTCGCGGCCATCGCGGTCATCGTCCTGCTCATCACCCGCCTCAAGCTGCACGCCTTCCTGGCGCTGACGGTCGGCTCGCTCGCCCTCGGGGTGTTCGCGGGCGCCCCGTTGGGCAAGACCGTCGCCAGTTTCACCGCCGGGCTCGGCGCCACGGTCGCTGGGGTTGGCGTACTGATCGCCCTCGGCGCGATCCTCGGCAGGCTGCTCGCGGACTCGGGCGGCGCGGACGAGATCGTCGACACCATCCTCGCCCGGGCCAAGGGCCGGGCGATGCCCTGGGCCATGGTGCTGATCGCCTCGGTGATCGGACTACCGCTGTTCTTCGAGGTGGGCATCGTGCTGCTGATCCCGGTGGTGCTGATGGTGGCCAAGCGCGGCAACTACTCGCTGATGCGGATCGGTATCCCGGCACTGGCCGGGCTGTCCGTGATGCACGGCCTGATCCCGCCGCACCCCGGCCCGCTCGTCGCCATCGACGCGCTGCACGCGAACCTCGGCGTCACCCTCGCCCTCGGCGTGGTGGTCGCGATCCCGACGGTGATCGTCGCGGGGCCGCTCTTCTCCCGGTACGCGGCCCGCTGGGTGGACGTCCCGGCGCCCGAGCGCATGGTCCCGCAGCGGCCCTCGGCGGAGCTCGCGCACCGCCCCCGGTTCGGGGCGACGGTGTTCACGGTGCTGCTCCCCGTCGCGCTGATGCTGGTCAAGGCACTCGTCGACATCGTTGTCGACGACCCGGCCAGCGGCGTGCAGCGGGTCACGGACGTCGCCGGCTCCCCGCTGATCGCCCTGCTCACGGCGGTACTGGTAGGCATGTTCACCCTCGGCCGGGCGGCCGGGTTCACCAGGGAGCGGCTCTCCACGACCGTCGAGAAGTCGCTGGCCCCCATCGCCGGCATCCTGCTGATCGTGGGCGCCGGCGGCGGCTTCAAGCAGACCCTGATCGACGCAGGCGTCGGCGGGGCGATCCTGGACCTGTCGAAGCAGTGGTCGGTGCCCGCCCTGCTGCTGGCCTGGCTGATAGCGGTCGCCATCCGCCTGGCCACGGGCTCGGCGACGGTCGCCACGATCTCGGCGGCCGGATTGGCGGGTCCGCTCGCCGCCGGGATGTCGACCACGGAGACCGCCCTGCTGGTGCTGGCGATCGGGTCCGGCTCGCTGTTCTTCAGCCACGTCAACGACGCCGGGTTCTGGCTGGTCAAGGAGTACTTCGGGATGACCGTCGGACAGACGGTCAAGACCTGGTCGGTGATGGAGACCATCATCTCGGTGGCCGGCCTGGGCTGTGTCCTGCTGCTGTCACTCGTCCTCTAGCTGGGCGGCGGCCACGGCAAGACCGTTCGCGGCGGTGGCGCAGCGGTCGGCCAGGGCGGCGACCTCGGCGCGGAACGCGTCGGCCTGCGGGCCCCGCCAGTCCAGCGCCTCGGCCGCCGCGTGCAGCCGCTGCGCGTGGGCGTGCAGGGCGGCGGAGTGACCGCGCAGGCCGTCGGCCGGGTCCGGCGGGCCGTGCCGCAGCCGGGTGGCCGGGCTCACCGGCTGCGCCAGGGCTGGACGAGGAGGATGCCGCCGGTGCCGATGAGGCCGATCGTGTGGACGCAGCCCCTGTGCGGGGCGGCCGGGGCGGGGGCCCCGTCCCGGCCCGGAGCGCGCGCGCCGTCCCGGTCGCGGTCCGGACAGCGGTCCCGGTCGCGGTCGCGGTCGAAGAAGGCCCGGACGGCGGCGCCGAGTCCGAGCAGCGGCCGGGCGGGAACCGCCCGGCCGGTGGCCACCTGCCAGCCGGCGTGGTCGTTGAACGGGTTCGCGTCGGTCAGGGCGTGCCAGGCGATCAGGTCCGCGAACGACGGGGACAGCAGCGCGAACGCCCGCTCGGCGCCCCGGTCCCGCACCAGTCGGCGGAACACACGTACGGCCGCCGCCTGCCGGTCCTCGTCCACGGCCCGGAGGATCGCCGCGCAGTCGGGGTCGTCCAGCAGATCGGGGCGTTCGGCGCTCGCCACCCGGATCCGGGCCTTGAGGCCGCACACGGCGAGGCTGACCGCGAGGCTCTCCCGGCCGGTGAGGATCCCGGCGAACCAGCCGGCCCGCGCGACACCCCGGCCGCGCGGGGCCCAGCCCAGACCCGCCGGGTCGGTGAGGGTGCGCAGCAGGGTGCGCCAGCCGTGCCGGGAGCGGCCATGGCGGCGGCCCAGGACGGCGGCCGGCAGCCGGGCCCCGAGGGCCAGTTCGGAAGCGTGCCGGGCGGCCTCACCGACGGCGTCGGCGGCCTCGGCGAGCTCGCGGCACAGGGCATCGAGCAGTTCGCCGTCCGGGTCGGTGGGCGCGGAGGTCGCGGCGTCGGACATGGAATCCTCACGGGATGTCGGTGGGGACGGGTGACGTCAGCGGCGGTCGAGGGTGAGCCGGATGCCGCGCGGATCCAGTGCCGACGGCAGCGGTCCGGGCGGGTCGAGGACCGGGCGGGCGGCGGTGATGCGGCGGTGGCGCAGCACCTCGGCGCAGAGCGCGGTGGTGATCAGCAGGCCCAGCCGGTCGCCCGGGCAGCGGCTCCGGCCGTGGCCGAAGGGGGCCATCCGGATGTCCTCGTCCGCGCCGGGGGTCTTCCAGCGGCCCGGTACGAAGACGTGCGCGGCGGGCACGTGCTCCGGATCGCGCTGGTGGAAGTGGGCGGGCAGCAGGACGGTGGTGCCGGCCGGGTGGCGCACGCCCCGCCACTCGGTCTCGGTACGGGTGACGCGGATCAGGTCGGGCACCACCGGATACAGGCGCAGGGACTCCCGTACGCAGGCGCGCAGCCGGGCCAGTTCCCCCGGGGCGGCGGATCCCGCGGCCGCCTCGGCTGCGGCCTCGGCGGCCGCGGCGTCCTGTTCGGCGGGGTGGGCGGCGAGCAGGAGCAGGGTGCGCAGCAGGGTTGCCGGGATGCCGTCCATGGCCCGCAGCGCCTGGTCCTCGCCGACGATGTGGGCGGGCGCCGTCCAGCCGGGCAGGGTGTGCCCGTCGGCGGCTGCGGCCCGCTCCCTGCCGCGGCGGCGCAACCGGCGGAACAGGCCGGTGAATTGCTCCTCCGCCCGGGCGGGCGCGCCGTCGCCGAGCACGATCCGCCGGGCGGCGCGGGCCACGGCGTGCCGGGCGCGGGCCAGGTCGAGGATGGCGGCGCCGGTCAGGTGCCGGCCCTCCTCGGCGATGACGGCGCGGACCGCGCAGGAAGGCACTCCATCGGTGCCCGCGCCCGCGGCGGGAGCGGTGGCGGTGGCCGGTGTGAGGACCTCATGGGGGTCGCAGTCGTAGAACTGCCGGAGTTCCTGCCGGTCGAGCAGGACGAGTACGGGTCCGGACAGCCCGCGTACGAGGACGGGCGCCCCCTCGTCGCGGTCCCGCAGGGCACGCAGGGTGTCGGCGGAGAACGCCGGGCGGGCGCCTGCGGAGCCGCGGCCGCGGACGAAGAGCGGGAGGGCACGGCCGGCCGCGGACCGCACGGACCCGGCGCGCCCGGCCCGCGCCCGCTGCCCGCGCGAGACGGCCGACTGGGTCGTACTGGGACCGGTCATGTCGGCACCACCTCCCTGGGATCGGGCCGCCGGACCGCGGGCCCGGGCGACGGGGTCCTCCGGCGGGGCGGCCTCGTGGAGCGTGCGCATCCGTGTACCTCCGCGCGCTGCCGGAAACCAACGGTCGGTGACATCGAGCTCACCGTACGTCGGCCTCGCGGGGACCGCGCCCCGAGTGCGGCCCGGGTGGCCGGACGCGTCAGCGGGGAACCGGGGCGAAGACCGCCTCGCGGAAGGCCCGGCGCAGCGGGCCCGGGGGGCGGGTGGGCAGGAGCGCCGCCCATCGGTCGAGCCGCGGGCAGACCCAGACCGTCTGGGCCTCGCCGGACGACCAGGTGCCGTGCGGCCCCGGGTGCCAGAGCAGGCCGCGGGCGGGGGTCAGTTCGCCCGTGCGGATGCGCAGGGAGTCCGCGATCCAGGCGCGGGTGAGGGGGTGGTCCGCCGGGGAGAGGATGTGGCTCAGGAAGCGGGCGAGATCGGCGGTCGGCGCGTACAGGGTGCCGTCGGCGAAGCGGGTGCCGGTCATGCCGAGGGGGTGCCAGATGCGGGTGGCGGCGAGCTCGGCGAGGGGGCTGCCGGTGAGGTGCTCGGCAAGGCGGGTGAGCGCCGTGTGGGCCGCGGGGCCGGTGGAGTGGCTGAGCAGGTGGTGCGCGGTGGTGCCGGGCGGGCTGTCGGCGGCGGCCTCAGCTCCGTACGCCGCGAGCGGGGTGTGCAGCCGCAGCGCGTCTTCGGCGACGAGGCTCCCGATCACGGGCCACAGGGCGAGTACGGGAATCAGCGCGCCGACGTCGGGGTCCGGTCCGGCGGACGGGGACCCGCCGTGCAGCCCGTCCGGACCTCCGAGTGCCCACCCGGCTCCGGGATCCGCCTCCTGCACGGCCGCCCGCACCCGGTCGACCGCATCGACGCCGCCGCCGGGTCCGGGCGCGGCGGCCCCTGCGGACCCTTCGACGCCCTCGGGTGCGACGGGCGGAGGGCCCCCGGCGGTTGCTTCGGCCGGCTCGGGCGGTTCGGCCGGCCCGGGCGTGGTGGCCCGGGCGCTCTGGAGCGTCATGGTTCCTCACGCTAACCACCGCCGGGCCGGGCTCCCGGCGCGGCGCCCCGAGTCGGTGCGGATTCGGTCCGGGCCACCCGAATGCCGGTCGGCCCGTCGCCCGGAAAACCGCGTGCCGTCCACCGGGACGCCTGGCAGGGTCTCCGGGGTGAACCTGATCCTCCCGCCCCGCATCACCGACTCCGCCGCCCGGCTCCGGGACGCCGCCCGAGCGCGCGGGCTGGGCACCGTACAACTGGATTCCTTCTCCGTGCCCGGCGGGCTGCGCGCCGCGCACCTGCACGCCGGCCCGGGGTTCGCGGACGCCGTGGCGCCCCGGCTGGGGATCGGGCTGCTGGAGGCTCCGGCGGACTGGCTGGCGCGGCTGCCGCGGGAGTTCACCGGCCGGGAGGTGCGGCTGGTCCCGCTCCGCGAGGCCTACGGGCTGCGCCGGCCGGTCTTCGTGAAGTCGCCGAACGACAAGTCGATCCCGGCCCTCGTGTACGCGGACGGCTCCCGCCTCCCCGGCCCGGACGCGGTGGATCCCGGGACCGAGGTGCTGGTCAGCGATGTCACGCGGTTCACGGCCGAGTACCGGACGTACCTCCTCGACGGCGCCGTGCACACCGCGAGCCGGTACGCCGAGGACGGCCGCCTGAGCCTCGGTCCGGTGCCGCGCGAGGCGGTGGCCTTCGCCGAGCGGCTGCCGCTCGCCTCCCTCCCGTCCGCGATCGTCGTCGACGTCGGCGTGTCGGACGGCCGCTGGTCGGTGATCGAGGCCAACGCCGCGTGGGCCAGCGGCACGTACCTGTGCGATCCGCAGCGCGCCCTCGACGTCGTCCTGCGCGCCGCCGCGCCCCTGGGCTCGTTCGCGGAGCGCGACCGGGCGTTCCTGCGCTGAAGTCCGTCCGCCGGATCCGGCGGGGCCCGCAGGCGCGAGGGGCGGAGCGCCCTGCGGCGCTCCGCCCCCCCCTGCCCGCCGGTCCCCGTCAGCTCTTGTCGGGCCGGTCCGTCACCCGCAGGGAGTTCAGCAGCGGCTTGCCGTAGCCCCCGTGCGCGACCAAGCGGACGTTGAGCACTCCGTCCGTGACCGTGACCGTATACGTCCTGGTCAGGGCGGTGTACGTGCCCGCCTCCAACGCGATGTCCAGCGAGGGCAGCACCTGCGTGCCCTCGGCCATCACGTCGAAGACCCGCTTGTTCGGCTTCGTCGAGGACAGCTCCGCGAAGCCGAGCTCCACGGTGTACGTGCCGTTCGGGACGTTGTCGAAGCGGTACTCGTACATGCCCTCACGGGCGTTGCGGAACAGCTTCTGGTCGGCCGTACCGGCGATCGTGCGCCCGGTGGAGTGCGTCGAGGAGCTGCCCTGGTATCCGTACGAGCCGGCCGTGTACTTGCGGTCCGGGGACCAGCTGTCCCCGAGCGTGTCCGTGGCCGCGGAGTCGGAGCCCGCGTCCAGGGCGACCTGGTAGCGCGGGACCACGACCTTGACCGGGACGGTGAGGACCGGGCTGCGGCCGCTCACCGAGCTGATCCGCAGGTTCGCCGTGAGGACCGACCCGGCGGCCAGGCCCGTGGTGTCGACGGCCAGGCTCACGGTGGCCTTGCCCCCGATCACCAGGTTCCCGGAGTCGGGGGCGGCCGTCAGCCAGGCCGCGTCCTCGGCCACGGTGAACCGCGAGTCGAGGGTGCCCGTGTTGGTGAGTTCGAGGGTGCGGGTGCGCTTCTGGCCCGCCGGGAGGACGAGCTCCAGGGAGGGCTGGGACGCGGTGACCCGCGCCGTCAACAGGGACTGGCTGACGGTGGTGACGCCGCCCTGTTCCACGGTGAAGGCGTTGGTCACCCCCGTGTACCAGTCGGCCAGGATCGTGTAGGAGTTCCTGCCGGCACCCGCCTGCAGGAGGTAGCCGCCGTCCGCCGCGGTGGTGGCCGTGACGGCTTCGGCGCCGAAGCCGACGGTCACCGTGGCTCCCGCGACACCCTTGCCGTCGTTCGCGTCGAGGATCCGGCCCGTGACCACGCCGCTCTTGGTGGTCCTGAAGGCGATGGCCAGCCCGTCGGTGATGCCGGCCTGGTTGAAGGAGTACTTGAAGGCGTCGGTGCCCGTCGCGTTCTCCACGCCGACCGTGGCCGTGGAGCCGCCCTTGATGCCGGTGCCGCCCGTCCCCTTGTACGTGTAGACGACGGTGCCGTCCTCACTGATCGCCGCCGAGAAGGAGAACTTGTCACTCTGCGCCGACCAGTGCGCCACGTCGCGCCACTCGATGACGTACGTCCGGTGCGGGGCGGTGCCGGTGACGGCGGTGAAGACGCCCGAGCCGCTGCCGGCCGCGCCGACGACCAGGTCGTCCCAGAACGGGTACAGGGCCGCGTTGGGCGTGGCCGTGCTCGGCAGGTCCCCGTTGATGTCACCGGTGTTGTTCCCGCCGAAGCTGACCGTGCCGTTCGTCCCGATCCAGGCCTGGCCGTACGTCTTTCCGTACAGCGGCACCGGGAAGGGGAGGTCGACGCGCTCGGTGGTGTTGTCGCCGGTCAGCGCGAGCTGCCGGTCACCGGCCGCGTACGGGCGGCCGCCCGGGGTGGAGCAGGCGTAGCCGTAGGTGTCGGTGCGCTCGGGCAGCGTGAGCGCGACCGTCGTGTCGCCGGCGACGGTGGTCCGGGCGCTGCCGTCGGTGACGCAGCGGAAGGAGTGCGCGGCCCGCACCTCGTACGTGCCGTGCGGCAGGGTGACCTCGAAGCGGCCCTGCCCGTCGGCGGTCGCGGTCACGGGGGTGTCCGTGACGGTGACGGTGGCGCCCGCGGCGGGTCCGGCGGCGGAGGTGACGGTGCCGGTGAGTTTGGCGGAGGGGGCCTGGACGAGGGTGAAGTCGCCGGTGGCGGTGGCGTTCTCGGTCACCGTGGCGGTGGAGGTCTGCTGGTCGTAGCCGAACTTGGAGGCCGTCAGCGTGTAGTCGCCGACCGGCAGGGAGCGGAAGGTGTAGGTGCCGTCGGCCGCGGTGGTCGTCGTACGGCCGATGGGGCCGGCGGCGGTGACCTTGGCTCCCTCGACCGGCGCGCCGGCGGAGCGGACGGTGCCGGAGACGGCGCCGATGGCCCCGCGCGGGGCGCCCGAGACGGCGGCGAACGCGTCGAGCTTGCCCTCGCCGAACACGTTGTTGTCGGCGGCGTTGCCGCCGCACTGGCCGTTGTCGGTGTCCTGGGCGGTGCCGTTCAGCAGCTGCTCGGTCTGCGCGACGTCGCCTTCGAGGGCGGGGGCCGCGGACCAGAGCAGGGCCACGGTGGCGGCGGTGTGCGGTGAGGCCATGGAGGTGCCGGAGAAGGCCTCGTACGCGCCGCCGGGGACGGAGGAGCGCACGTTCACGCCGGGGGCCGCGATGTTCGGCTTGACGATGCCGCCGGGACCGGCGCCGCGCGAGGAGAACGACGCGATCGCGCCGTTGATGTCGAAGGCGCCGGAGCTGTAGGAGCTCGCGTAGTCGCCGGGCGAGCCGCTGGTGGCGCAGCCGGGGCCGGAGTTCCCGTTGGAGAAGGCGGGGAAGATGCCGGCGGCGCGCCAGGTGTCGACGATCTGCCGGTACCAGTCGTCGTGCGTCGCGCTGCCCCAGGAGTTGTTGACCACGTGCGGGGCGAGGTCGGGGCGCGGGTTGTGGCCGCCGAGGTCGGTGGGGGCGACGATCCACTGGCCGGCGGCGAGGAGGGAGGCCTCGGAGCAGGAGTTGCTCTCGCAGCCCTTGGCGGCGATCCACTTCGCGCCGGGGGCCACACCGATCTTGTTGGCGCCGCCGTCGTCGCCGACCATGGTGCCCATGGTGTGGGTGCCGTGGTCGTTGTTGTCGCAGGGGGCCGCGGTGGGGCAGACGCCGGCCGGATCGAACCAGTTGTAGTTGTGGTCGTAGGACCCGTCCGCGTTCTTGCCGCGGTACTGGCCGTTCACGGCCGGGTGCGTGTAGTCGACGCCGCTGTCGATGTTGGCGACGACGATGCCCTCGCCGCGCACGCCGAGCTGGTCCCAGACCTGCGGGGCCTTGATGCGGTCGACGTTCCACTCGACGGCGTCGGCGGCGGCCTTCTCCCGCCTGCCCTCGGCGGGCTTGGGGAGGGTGACCTTGTCGTCGGCGTCGATCCGGGCGACTTCGGGGCGCTGCGCGAGCGTACCGGCGAGTTTGCGGCTGCCGACGACGCGGACGGCGTTCACGATCCAGTACGAGGTGTACTCGGCCTCGGCGCCGTCCAGGGCCTTGATCACCTCGGCCTGGCTGCGCGCGGCGTGTTCCCGCTTGGTCCGAAGAACCGTTTCTGCTTTGGCCGTGCGGGTCTTCTCGCGACCCGCCGCCGTGAGGTCGGCTGCGCTGTCCAGGTAGACCCAGAAGACGGCCTTGGCGGAGTCGTCGAGCTGGGCACGGAGCTTTGGCTCGACCTTGCGCTCGGCCGCTCCGGGCGTGGGGCCGGGGTCCGGCGCCGCCGCGGCGACCCCTGCGCCGAGGGGCAGGAGCAGGGCTGCGGTGAGAGCGGCGAGCGCCGCGCGTAAGGATCGTCGCCTGTTGCATTGGGCCACGTGTGGTCCTCCTCGGACGCCGTGTGCAGGTTGTGCGGGAAGGGCGTGCGTGACGTGCGCGGTCATGGTGAAGGAGGGGTCATGCACATTACAAGAGGGCCTAATGCGCCGTATTCTGCCGCGCCCGGGTGGCCCTTACCGGCCCGGCGGGCCAGCCTGAAGGCATGACCGATCCGGCGCAGGGAACCACGGCGGGCGTTCCGGCCGGTCCCGGTGTCGCGCTCGCGTCCGCCCGGGGCCGGTGGATCGTGCTGGCCACCGTGCTCGGCTCGACGATGGCCATGCTCGACTCGACCGTCGTCAACGTCGCCCTGCCCTCCATCGGGGTGGACCTCGACGCCGACCTGGCCGTGCTCCAGTGGACGGTCAACGCCTACATGCTCACCCTGGCCGGACTGATCCTCGTCGGCGGCGCGCTCGGGGACCGCTTCGGGCGGCGCCGGATCTTCGTCCTCGGGGTGGTGTGGTTCGCGGGCGCCTCGCTGCTGTGCGGGATCGCACCGAACGCGGGAGTCCTGATCGCCGCGCGGGCCCTTCAGGGTGTCGGCGGCGCCCTGCTGACCCCCGGTTCGCTCGCGCTGATCCAGGGATCGATCGCCGCCGGGGACCGGGCCCGGGCCGTCGGGCTGTGGTCGGGGTTCGGCGGGGTGGGTGCGGCCGTGGGGCCGTTCCTCGGCGGCTGGCTGGTGGACGGGCCCGGCTGGCGCTGGGTGTTCCTGCTGAACGTGCCGGTGGCTGCCGTGTGCGCGCCCGTCGCCCTGCGGCACGTACCGGAATCGCGTGACCCGCAGGCGCACGGGCGGTTCGACGTGCTCGGTGCAGGCCTGGGGGCCGCCGCCCTCGCCCTGGTGACGTACGCGCTGATCGAGGCCCGGTCCGGGTCCGCACTGGTGATCGCGGCGGCGGTCGGGGGCGTGCTGCTGTCCGCCGCGTTCGTGTACGTGGAGCGGCACCGGGCCGATCCGATGATGCCGCCCGACATCTTCGCCTCCCGTCAGTTCACCGCCGTCAACCTGGTGACCCTGTTCGTGTACGCGGCCTTCAGCGGGTTCTTCTTCCTCGTCGTGCTCCAGCTCCAGGTGGTCTCCGGCTACTCGGCGATGGCCGCCGGCGCCGCCCTGCTGCCGACGACCGCGCTGATGCTGATGCTGTCGGCCCGGTCGGGGGCGCTCGGGGAGCGGATCGGGCCGCGGATCCCGCTCACCGTGGGGCCGCTGCTGTGCGCGGCCGGGATGCTGCTGATGTTGCGGGTGGGGCCGGACGCCTCGTACGTACGGGACGTGCTGCCGGCGCTGGTCGTGATGGGCATGGGCATGGTGGCCCTGGTGGCGCCGCTCACGGCGACCGTGCTGTCCTCGGTGGACCCCGGCCGGGCGGGCCTGGCCAGCGGCATCAACAACGCGGCCGCGCGGGCGGCCGGCCTGCTGGCGGTGGCGGCGCTGCCCCTGCTGGCCGGCATGGGGCCGGACGCCTACCGCTCGGCGTCCGAGTTCGACGCCGCCTTCGGGCGGGCCATGCTGTGGTGCACGGGGCTGTTGCTGGCGGGGGCCGCCGTGGCGTGGGCGACCGTACGCAAACCCGTGCCCGGCGCAGGATGCCACCCGCAGTGCCGCACGTACTGCGCGACGACCTCCCCGCCGCTCGAACCCGAGCGGACCGCGGAGCCGTGAGCACCGGGCCATGTGCTGGAACGCCACGGCCGATGTGACGGCCGGGGCGGTCGTCACCGCCGTCGGGATCCTGTGCGTGGCGCGCGTACGGCGGGCTCGCGACCTGCCCGTCGCCGCCCTGCCGTTGCTGCTGGGCGTCCACCAGCTGGTGGAGGCCGCCGTGTGGCGCGCGGGCGGCGGCTGCGGCCCGGCCACCACCGCATGGGTGGTGATCGCGCTGCCGGCGCTGCCGGTGTGGGTGCCGTCCGGAGTCCTGCTCGCGGCCGCCGCGGCGGACCGGCCCAGGCTGTGGGCACCGGCGGCCGTGGGCCTCGCCACCGCCGCGGTGCTCTCGTACTGCCTCGCGACGCGGCCGGCCGTCGCCGAGGTCAGGGGCCACACCCTGGGCTACGGCGTGAAGGTTCCGTGGACGCCGCTCGTCCTGGCGGGCTACCTCTTCGCCACCCTGGGCGCCCTCCTGCTGCCCGGCGACCGGCGGCTGCGCGTGCTCGGCGCGGTGCTCGGCGCCGGGGCATTGGCCTGCTCAGCGCTGTGGAGGCTGGAATTCGCCTCCACCTGGTGCGCCTTCGCGGCGGTCGCGTCCCTGCTGGTGCTGGGGTGGGTCCGGCGCCCGGGCCCCGCCGCCCCAGTGGCGTGACAGGCCGAAAGTTACCTAGACGTATGTAGTGACTTCCCATGCACCCGGCAGTAGAACTCGTTCCCATTCCGCCAGAGAGTGAGGAACGTCACATGAGTGACAACCCCCTGCACGGAAAAGGCTCCCAGGGAATTTCACGTCGTGGATTCATAGCGAGAACAAGTTCCATTCTCGGGGCTGCGGCCCTTGCCGGGCAGATCACCCCGGCCCACGCTGGGGCCGTGGCCTCCGCGGCGGCCGGCACCGGCCCCGTCGACAACGGCGCGCACGTGCCGGCGCTGGTGATCGGCACCGGCTACGGAGGGTCGGTGGCCGCCCTGCGGCTGGCCCAGGCCGGCGTCGACGTCCACATGATCGAGATGGGCATGGCCTGGGACACGCCGGGCTCCGACGGCAAGATCTTCTGCAATACGACCAGCCCCGACCAGCGCTCGTACTGGCTGCGCACCAAGACCAAGCAGCCCCTGAGCAACTTCCTCGGCTTCCCCATCGACAGGGACATCCCCCGCTACACCGGGATCCTCGACGCCGAGGAGATGGGCGGCATCATCGTCTACCAGGGCCGCGGCGTGGGCGGCGGTTCGCTGGTCAACGGCGGCATGGCGGTCACACCGAAGCGCTCCAACTTCGGCGCCGTCCTCCCGTCGGTGGACGCCGAGGAGATGTACGCCACTTACTACCCGCGGGCCAACGCCGGGCTCGGGGTCGGGCTGGTCGACCCGGCCTGGTTCGACACCGTCGACTGCTACCAGTTCGCCCGCGTCGGCCGCAAGCACGCCCAGCGCTCCGGCTTCCCCTTCGTCTTCGTCCCCGACGTGTACGACTGGGACTACATGAAGCAGGAGGTGGCCGGGACCGTCCCCAAGTCCGCGGTCGCCGGAGAGATCCTCTACGGCAACAACCACGGCAAGAAGTCGCTGCAGAAGACGTACCTCGCCCAGGCCGCGGCGACCGGCAGGGTCACCATCTCCCCGCTGCACAAGGTCACTTCGGTCTCCCCCGCGGCCGGCGGCGGCTACACCGTCGTCATCGACCAGATCAACACCACGGGCGACACGACCGCCACCAAGACCGTGACCGCCGACAAGGTGTTCTTCGCGGCCGGCAGCGTCGGCACCAGCAAGCTGCTCGTGAAGCTCAAGGCCACCGGGAAACTCCCCGCACTGAACGGCGAGATCGGCAAGGGCTGGGGCGACAACGGCAACGTCATGTGCGGCCGGGCCAACCATCTGTGGGACCCGACCGGCAAGGTCCAGGCGTCCATCCCCTGCGGCGGAATCGACAACTGGGACGCGGGCGGAGCCTTCGCCGAGGTGGCGCCGCTGCCCACCGGGATCGAGACGTACGCCTCCTTCTACCTGTCGATCACCAAGAACCCGAACCGCGCCGAGTTCACGTACAACGCGGCGTCGGGGGCGGTCGAGCTGAACTGGCGGACGGCGTGGAAGCAGCCGTCCATCGACATGGCCAAGAGCATCTTCGACAAGATCAACGCCAAGGAGGGGACGATCTACCGGACGGACCTGTTCGGCACGGACAAGATCTGGGGCGACCACCTCACCTACCACCCGCTGGGCGGCGCGGTCCTGAACAGGGCCACCGACAACTACGGCCGCCTGCACGGCTACACCGGCCTGTACGTGATCGACGGCGCGCTGATCCCCGGCAACACCAGCGTCAACCCGTTCGTCACCATCACCGCGCTCGCCGAGCGCAACATCGAGAAGATCATCGCCACGGACCTGTAGGCGATCCGTACGCACCCGGGGCCGTCGGACACACCGGCCGGCCCCGGACCCGTTGCCGCTCCCGGCCTGCTCAGTGGCCCGGCAGCACGCACACGCTGTCGAGGCCGAGCACGTGGTTGAGCCGGCCGAACGCCAGCCAGGACCCGATGCTCATCGTGAGCTCCACGATCTCCAGCTGGCTGTAGTGCGCGGCCATCCGCTCCCAGAACCCCTCGTCGAGGTTGTGGTGGTCGAGCGTGTAGCGCTCCGCGTACTCCGCGGCCAGCCGGGTCCGTTCGTCGAAGCGGTCCGTCGTGCGCCACTCGGTGACGGCGTCGGAGAACTCCTCCTCGACCTTCTCCCCGTCGCGCTCGGTCCGCCAGTCGAGGCAGAACACGCACCCGTTGATCTGCGCGACGCGCAGCCGGGCGGCCTCGAACTCGCGCAGCCCCAGGGTGGTGTGGGCGTACACCGACAGGGAGAAGTTCGCGGCGGCCATCCCGATCCCGGGGACCATGTCGCCCCACACGTACTCGATCGGGTGCTGGCCCTCGGGTATGTCGATCCTCATGACTTCTTCCTTCCGAGCTTGCCGGTGGCGGGACGCAGGGGGACGTCGAGGGCGTCGTAGAGGCCCGGCTCGGCCTCCACCAGCCAGTCGATGGCGCCGACCAGGCGCCCGACGGCGGTGGCGTTCCCGCCCGCCGAGCGGTTGTCGCCCTCGTCGGTGGCCTCGACCGTGACCTCGATGTGCGGGCGGCCCTCGATGATCACCCGGTGGGCGCCGTCGCCGCCGTCGGGGGGCGACGGCCAGTCGGGGGCGCAGGAGGCGTGGATGCGCGTGACGTGCTCGATGACGATGCGGGGTTCGCCCCCGACGATGCCCTGCACCTCGAAGCGGATGGCTCCCTGGGTGCCGGCCTCGAACTCGCCCATCGTGCGGGTCGTCACGGTGGTGTCGAGGGCGCGGCGGTCCACGCTCTCGCGGATCTCGTCGAGTTCGGCGCGCAGCGCCCGGGCCATCATGCGGATCTGCCCGCCCCACACCATGGTGGGCACGGAGGGCATCAGCATCATCGGTTCGTAGTCCATCGGCTGGCCCATGCCGACGAGGAAGCGGACGGAGTGGGGCTGGTCGTAGGTGGAGTAGTCGAATATCTCCTGGCAGCGGATGGCGTCGACGGTGGTGCCGAGTCCGCTGAGCAGCAGCGGGAGTACGTCGTTGCCCCAGCCGGGGTCGACGCCGGAGGCGAACAGCGAGCCGCCGCCCTCCGCGATGGCGGCCGCCACCGGATCGCGGAACTCGGGCGGGGCGCTGCGGTGGTCGTAGAGCGGGTAGAGGGCGGGGCTGACGACGACCGCGCCGGCCCGGATGGCCCGGGTTATGTCGGCGAGGGCGTCGTCGGGGCGGGTGTCGCCGGAGGCCGCGTAGACGACGGCCTGCGGCCCGGCGGCGAGGACCGCCTCGATGTCGTCGGTGGCCACGACTCCGGTGGTGTGGCCGAGTTCACCGAGCAGGCCCGCGTCGCGGCCTATCTTGTCGGGATGGTGGACGATGACGGCGGCCAGTTCCAGCGCCGGATGGGCCTCTACGGCACGGATGGCCAAACGGCCGACGTTGCCGGTGCCCCAGACAACCGTGGAAATCATGCGCGGAGGGTAGCGACAGCACCTGCACGTTTCCAGAGCCGCGGGACCGGCGTTCGTTACTGGTTCTGGCCGCCCAGGACGAACAGGAGGTAGACGAAGAAGGCGAAGAGGTGGCCGACGAACAAGTAGGCGATCAGCCGAATCATCAGGCCGCGCGGGAACTTGGACTGAAGCTTCATGGTGGGGCTCCTGGGCTAGGGGTGTGCGGGCGCGCCGGCGGCGCCGCCGCCGAGGCACAGTCCGGCGAGGCTGCTCTGCAGCAGGGTGTGGACGAACAGCAGGTCGGCTCCGCCGGTGGCGGCCGCGCCGATCCGGTGCGGGGTGAGCGAGTCGAAGTGCGCGCTGTCCCCGGGTTCCAGCAGGTACTCGGCCTCGGCCAGGTGCAGCCGCAGCCGGCCCTTGAGGACGTACAGCCATTCCTCACCGGGGTGGACGCGGACCAGCTCGCCCTGGCTCCGGCCGTGGGGCACGTGCACGCGCAGTGCCTGCATCCCGCGGCCGGAGCCCCCGGCCTGCCAGTACGTCCACCCGTCGGCCTCGCGGGCACCCGGACCGCCGGCCCGTACGATGGGATCGGCGACGGCAGGGGTCTCGCCGAGCAGTTCCGAGACCGTCGTACCGTAGGTGCGGGCGAGTCCGAGCAGCAGGGGCAGCGAGGGCTGGCGCCGCCCGGTCTCCAGCCGGGACAGGTGCGCGGGCGAGAGCCGGGCCCGCGCGGCGGCGGCCTCCAGGGTGAGCCCGGCGCGTCGCCGCAGCTCACGCAGCTGCGGAGCCACGGAGGGCAGCTCGGCGCCGGCGTCTGGGCCGAGCGCTTCGTCGGGGCCTTCGGGACCGGGGGCGGGACCGGATGTCATACCCCCGATTGAGCCAGAATCCTGCCTCCTTGGCAATTTCCCTTACCTCTGAGGCAAAAGACTCTCTGAGGCGGACTGTGCAGGTGCCGGCTCCGCCCCTAATCGGGCCGGTGGGCGGCGAGCACCGTCTCCACCGTGTCCGCCTGGTCCGCGTTCTTGTCCGGGCGGTACCGCAGGACGCGGGCGAAGCGCAGGGCGACTCCGGCCGGGTAGCGGGGGGAGCGCTGGAGGCCGTCGTACGCGATCTCCACGACCAGTTCGGGCCGTACCCGTACGGTGAACCCGTCGTCCTCCACCGCCAGCTCCCGCAGCCGTTCGCTCTGCCAGCGCAGCATTTCGTCGGTGAGCCCCTTGAAGGTCTTGCCGAGCATGGCGTACGAGCCGTCGGCGGCCCGCGCCCCCAGGTGCAGGTTGGACAGCAGTCCGGTGCGCCGGCCGTGGCCCCGTTCCACGGCGAGCACCACCAGGTCGAGGGTGTGCACCGGTTTCACCTTGAGCCAGTGTCTGCCGCGCCGCCCGGCCGCGTAGGTGGAGTCCAGGGATTTGACCATCACGCCCTCGTGGCCGCGGCGCAGGGTCTCGGCCAAGAACTCCTCGGCCGCGGCCGCCTGACCCGACGGGTCCTCGACGACGAGCCGGCGGACCCGGGACTCCTGCGGCACCAGGGCGGCGAGCGCCTCGTACCGCTCGCGCACCGGCAGGTCGAGGAGCACCTCGTCCCCCGCCGCCAGGACGTCGAAGAAGTACGGGACGACGGGCAGGGTCCTGCGGGCGGTCTCGACGTCGATCCGCGACCCGACCCGGCTCGCGACCTCCTGGAACGGCACCGGCCGGCCGTCCGGAGTCTGTCCGATCACCTCGCCGTCGAGGATGAACCGCTCCCCCGGCAGCGCCCGCACCCGCTGTGCCACCTCCGGCAGCCGGTCGGTGATCTCGTCCAGGGAGCGCGTGTACACCCGTACATCGTCCCCGTCGCGGTGCACCTGCACCCGGATCCCGTCGAGCTTCTCCTCCACGGCGCAGGGCCCGAGCGCGGCCAGGGCCTCGGCCACCGACTTCGCGGTGTTCGCCAGCATCGGCTGTACGGGCCGCCCGACGCGGAGGGTGACCTCGCGCAGGGCCGCTGCCCCGTCGGCCAGTACCGCAGCGGCCACCAGGGGCAGCGAGCCGGAGAGCATCGCGGCGCGGCGCAGCTCGGCGGCCGGCACCCCCGCGGCCGCGGCGACCCCCTCCAGGGCGATCGCGTCGAGGGCGCCCTGGCGGACCTCGCCGGAGAGCAGGCTGCGCAGGAACCGCTGCTCGGGCTCGGTGGCCGCGCCGAGGAGGGCGTCGAGGACGCGGCGCCGTTCGGCCTGCGAGCCCGGGCCCGCCACTGCGGCGAGTTCCGTCACGGCCGCGTCGACGGCGGTGACGGTCAGGGTGGGCTCGGCGGCGGCCTCGACGTCCCGGCCGAGCGCGCGCCAGCCGACGCCGGGCCGGCCCTGCGGGAGGCGTCCGGCGAGGTACGAGATGACCAGGCCGGCCTCCTCGGGCGGTGCGGCGGCGAACAGCTCCGCGAGCAGGGCGGTCTTCCGCGAGCGGGCGGCGGTCCCGGCGACCTCCCGGGACACGCGCGCGACGTCGGCGAGCAGCATGCCGTCATCCTCCCGCCACACGGCGCGGGGCGCAGGTCGGGCCCGCGTACCGCAGGTGCGGTATGCCGGGCCGACCGGCTACTCCTTGCGGAGGTGGGCGGCTCCGCCCGGAGGCGCTCAGGGCGCGGGCACCCGGCGTCTAGGGTTTCGGTATGAAGCTCCGACTGCCCAGGCCCCGGCTGCCCCGGCGGCGCCGCACCCGCCTGCTCGCGGGCGCCGCCGCGCTCGCCGTCGTCGCGGGGGCCGGGACGTGGACCGCCGCCGCGTCCGGCGCAGCCCCCGCCGTGCACCGGCTGGACCGTGTCGTGGAGATGCCCGGCGCCGGCATCGACACCTCCTACTTCACGGCCGGCGGCGCGGGGAGGCGGCCCGCCGTACTCCTCGGGCACGGTTTCGGCGGCAGCAAGGACGACGTCCGCGCCCAGGCCGAGCGGCTGGCCCGTGACGGGTACGCCGTCCTGACCTGGTCGGCGCGAGGCTTCGGGCGTTCGGGCGGGCAGATCGGGCTGAACGACCCCGAGTACGAGGTCAAGGACGTCTCGCGGCTCGTCGACTGGCTCGCGCGGCGGCCCGAGGTGCGGCTCGACAAGGACGGCGACCCGCGCGTCGGCGTCGCGGGCGCCTCGTACGGCGGGGCGGTCTCGCTGCTCGCCGCCGGGTACGACCCGCGGATCGACGCGATCGCCCCGCAGATCACGTACTGGAACCTCGCGGACTCGCTGTTCCCGCAGGGGGTGTTCAAGAAGCTGTGGGCGGGGCTGTTCTTCACCACCGGGTCGGCCGCAGGGATGCAGCCGGGGCTCGTCCCGGGCGCGGCGGCCGCTCCCGCCCCGGGTGCGTCCGGCCCCTCGGGTGCCGCCGGGGCCTGCGGGCGGTTCCAGCCGGAGCTGTGCGCCATGTACGAGCGGGTCGCGGTGGCCGGGAAGCCCGACGCCGAGGCCCGGGCCCTTCTGGAGCGGCGCAGTCCGTCGGCGGTCGGCGACCGGATCAAGGTGCCGACGCTCATCGTGCAGGGCCAGGACGACTCCCTGTTCCCGCTGGACCAGGCCGACGCCATGGCGAAGGCGATCGCGGCGAACGGCGCGCCCGTCTCCGTGGACTGGGCGGCCGGCGGGCACGACGGCGGCATGCCCGAGTCCGGCCGGGTCGAGGCCCGGGTGGCCTCCTGGTTCGACCGCTATCTCAAGGGCGACGAGGACGCCGGCACCGGACCCGCCTTCCGGGTCTCCCGCTCCGGCGGCATCGACTCCACCGACGGGGCGGTACGGCTGCGCGGCGCGAGCGGCGGCCACTACCCGGGCCTGGGCGCCGGCCCGCGGCAGTTCGCCCTGAGCGGCGGCGAGCAGGGCTTCGCCAATCCGGCCGGCGGCGCACCGCCCGCACTGTCCTCCCTGCCGGGGATCGGCGGGCAGCTCGCCGCCCTCGGGGCCGGGCTGTCGCTGGACTTCCCCGGGCAGAACGCCCGGTTCGAGTCGCAGCCGCTGGCCGAGGGCGTACGGATCACCGGGACGCCGACCGTCACCCTGAACGTGAGGTCGTCGGCCGAGGACGGTGCGGCCGTCCTGTTCGGCAAGCTGTACGACGTCGGGCCCGACGGCCGCCAGGCGGTGCTGCCGAGCCGGCTGGTCGCCCCGGTGCGAGTGGAGAACGCGCAGCAGGGGACGAGGGTGGAACTGCGGCTGCCCGCCGTCGACCACGCCGTGGAGGCGGGGCACCGGCTGCGGCTCGTCGTCGCCGCCACCGACCTCGGCTACGCGTCCCCGGCCGCGCCGGCCACGTACACGGTCGGGGTGCAGGGCGCCCTGACCGTTCCCGTGGCCGACGACGTGCGTACGGCTTCGGCGGGACTGCCCGCGTGGACCTGGGGACTGCCGCTGGGTGCGGCGCTGCTGGCCGCGGCGCTGCTGGGGATCCGGAGGACCGGCCGGGAGGGTGCGGGAGCGCGGTCCGCCGCACCGCGGCCCGACCCCGCGCTGGCCGGCGTACCACTGGAAATCACCGGCCTGACGAAGAGATATGCGAAGGCGCAGGACCGGTACGCGGTGCGGGACCTGTCGTTCCGGGTCGAGAAGGGGCAGGTCCTGGGCCTGCTCGGACCCAACGGCGCCGGCAAGACCACCACGCTGCGGATGCTGATGGGGCTGATCTCGCCGGACGCCGGGGAGATCCGCGTGTTCGGACACGCGGTCCGGGCCGGGGCGCCGGTGCTGTCGCGGGTCGGGGCGTTCGTCGAGGGGGCCGGCTTCCTGCCGCACCTGACGGGACGGGCGAACCTGGAGCTGTACTGGCAGGCCACCGGGCGTCCGGCCGAGGACGCGCACCTGGCGGAGGCGCTGGAGATCGCCGGGCTCGGCGACGCGCTGGAGCGCGCGGTGCGCACGTACTCGCAGGGCATGCGGCAGCGTCTCGCGATCGCCCAGGCCATGCTCGGGATGCCGGACCTGCTGATCCTCGACGAGCCGACGAACGGTCTGGACCCGCCGCAGATCCGGGAGATGCGCGATGTGATGATCCGCTACGCGGCCGGCGGGCGGACGGTCATCGTCTCCAGCCACCTGCTGTCGGAGGTCGAGCAGTCGTGCACCCACCTGGTGGTCATGGACCGCGGGCGGCTCGTGCAGGCGGGCGAGGTCGCGCAGATCACGGGCGGCGGGGACACGCTGCTGGTGACGCCGGCCGGCCCGGTGGACGAAGGGACCGTGGCGAAGGTGGCCGCGCTGGAGGGAGTGGGTTCCGTGGCGGTGGCCGACGACGGACTGCTGGTGCGGCTGGAGGGCGCGACGGCCGCCGGGCTGATCGCCGAACTGGTACGGCTGGAGGTGCCGGTGTCCGCAGTGGGGCCGCACCGCCGGCTGGAGGACGCGTTCCTCACCCTGATCGGAGGTGCGGCATGAGCGCCGTGACGGAGGTGGCCGCCGGCTACCGGGCGAGCCGTACGCTGCCGCTGCGCGTGGAGGCGCTGCGCCAGTGGCGCCGGCGGCGGACGCTGGTGATGGGCGGGGTGCTGGCCGCGCTCCCCTTCGTCATGATCATCGCGTTCGCGGTGGGCGGCGGGCAGGACGGCGGCCGGGGCGGGGCGAACGGCCGGGTCACGCTGATCGACACGGCGACGGCCTCGGGCGCGAACTTCGCGGCCACCTGCCTGTTCGTGTCGGCCGGCTTCCTGCTGGTGGTGCCGGTGGCGCTGTTCTGCGGGGACACCGTGGCCTCGGAGGCGAGCTGGTCCTCGTTGCGCTACCTGCTGGCCTCACCGGTGCCCCGGGCCCGGCTGCTGTGGAGCAAGCTGGTGGTGGCGCTGGCCTTCAGCCTGGCGGCGATGGTGCTGCTGCCGGTGGTGGCGCTGGCGGCGGGAACGGCCGCGTACGGCTGGGGTCCGCTGAAGCTGCCCACGGGCGGCTCGCTGGAGGCCGCGCAGAGCGTGCCGCGGCTGGCCCTGGTGGTGGCGTTCGTCTTCGTGTCGCAACTGGTCACGGCCGGGCTGGCGTTCTGGCTGTCGACGCGGACGGACGCGCCGCTGGGCGCGGTGGGCGGGGCCGTCGGCCTGACGATCGTCGGCAACGTGCTGGACGCGGTGACGGCGCTCGGGTCGTGGCGGGAGTTCCTGCCCGCGCACTGGCAGTTCGCCTGGGCCGACGCGTTGCAGCCGCAGCTGGAATGGGGCGGAATGATCAAGGGCGCGGCGGTGTCGGTGTCGTACGCGCTGGTGCTGTTCGCCCTCGCCTTCCGCGGGTTCTCCCGCAAGGACATCGTGTCCTGACCGCGCACGGGCCATCGTGGTCCTGACCGTGCACGGGCCATCGTGTCCTGACCGCGCACGGGCCACGGGCCCGCTGTGCGCCGTCCGAGGCAACGGGGTCAGCGCCCGTGTGCGCCTGCCGTCCGCGCTCCCGGGCACCCCGGACAATCGCGGTCGTCACGACGTACGGACGGACGCGACGCGCCCGCGCGGCGCCGAGGGGTACCCACGATGGACACAGCAGGACTTCCGGCTCGCCGAGCCGTGCTGGCCGGCGGCCTCGCAGCGGCCGCCGTCGCGCTCACGGGGTGCTCGTCCGCGCGCACCCCTAGGGCGACGACCGCGGCTCCGCCGCCCCGGCCGGCCACTCCCCGGGCCGCGTTCGCGCGCCTGATGGACGGCAACGAGCGCTGGGTGAGCGGGAACCTCGACCACCCCGACCGGGACCCCGAACGGCGCGAGCTGGTAGCCGAGGCGCAGGACCCGTTCGGGGTGGTCCTGTCGTGCATCGACTCCCGGGTGGCGCCCGAGCTGATCTTCGACACCGGGCTCGGGGACCTGTACGTCCTGCGCACGGGCGGGCAGGCGGTCGGCCCGGTGGTGACCGGCTCCGTCGAGTACGGGCCCATGACGGGAGGCACTCCGCTGATCGTCGTGCTGGGCCACCAGCGCTGCGGCGCGGTCGAGGCCGCGTACAAGTCGCTGAAGGCGGGCAAGCCGCTGCCCGGCAATCTGCAGGCGCTCGCCAAGGCCATGGTGCCGGCGTACGAGCTGACGGCGGGGAACCCCGGCGCCGACCCCGTCGACACCATGACCCACCACCAGATCAAGGTGACCGCGGACGGCCTGCGGGCCAACGACGACCTGGGCCCCCTCGTGAAGAAGGGGGCCCTGGGCGTCGTCGGCGCCTACTACTCGCTGGACACCGGCAAGGTGGAGGTCCTGACCGGCGCACCCGCCTGAGCGGGGCTCACTCCCCCACGACCGCGTCGATCTCCGCCAGCAGTTCGGGCTCCAGGGGGCGGTCGGCGACGGCCGCGTTGGCCCGTACCTGCTCGGCGGAGGTCGCACCGGCGATCACGGAGGAACAGCCGGGCTGGGCCGACAGCCAGCCGATGGCCAGTTCGAGGAGGCTGCGGCCGTACTTGTCGGCGACGGCGGCCAGCGCTTCGACGGTGTCGAGGCGCTCCTCGGTGACGTAGCCGCCGCGGTTCTCCAGCCGGGAGCCGGCCGGGACGGGGGCGCCCCGGCGGATCTTGCCGGTCAGCAGGCCGTTGGCGAGCGGGAAGTACGGGAGCACGCCGAGGCCGTAGTGCACGGCGGCCGGGACCAGTTCCCGCTCCGCGTCCCGCTGGAGCAGCGACCACTCGTTCTGTGCGGACACGAAGGGGACCGCTCCGGTTTCGCGCGCGACGTGCGCGGCTTCGGCCAGCTGCCAGCCGCTGAAGTTGGAGTGGCCGATGTAGCGGATCTTGCCCTCGTTGACGAGCTCGGTGAGCGCGGCCAGGGTCTCGGCGACAGGGGTCGCCGGGTCGGGGCTGTGCAGCTGGTAGAGGTCGATGTGGTCGGTGTCGAGGCGGCGCAGGGACTCCTCGACGGCCCGCCGGACGTAGGCGCGGCCGCCGCGGGAGCCGGCCGCGGGACCGTACTCCATGTCCATGCCCGCGTAGCCGAACTTGGTGGCGAGGACGACCTGGTCGCGGCGGCCCTTGAGGGCCTGCCCGAGGTGGCGCTCGGAGCCGCCGCGGCCGCCGTAGATGTCGGCGGTGTCGAGGAGGGTGATCCCCGCGTCCAGCGCGGCGTCGACGACGGCGCGGGTGCCGTGGGCGTCGAGTCGGCCGCCGAAGTTGTTGCAGCCGAGGCCGACGGCGGAAACCTGGAGCCCAGAACTGCCCAGCGGGATGTAGCGCATGCGTTTCGTTCCTCCGCAGTCGTCCGGCACGTGATCGACCAGGCGATCGACCGAGTGATCATTGTAGGAGGCCCGGTCCAGCCTGGGCCCGCCGCTGGTCGGCCGGGCCCCCTGCTTCTCGGCCCGGCCCGACTGCTTCTCGGCGGGGCCCGACTGCTTCCCGGCGGGCCCCCGGCCTCTCAGAGGATGCGTTGCGCCCCGGCTGCCGGTGCCGCCGCCGTCACGCGCGGCGCCGTGAACCCCGCCGCGTCGAAGGCCTTGGTGATCGCCGCGGTGACCGTGTCCTCGGCGTCCGTGTCGATCAGGGCCAGGGCCGAGCCGCCGAAGCCGCCCCCGGTCATCCGGGCCCCGTGGGCGCCCGCCGCGTTGGCGGTGGCGACCGCCAGGTCGAGCTCCGGGCAGGACACCTCGTAGTCGTCGCGCAGCGAGGCGTGGCCCTCGGTCAGCAGCGGGCCCGTCTCGCGCAGCCGTCCGGCACGCAGCAGCTCCTCCACCCGTACGACCCGTTCGTTCTCGGTGACGACGTGCCGGACCCGCCTGACCCGCACCGGGTCGTCCAGGCGGGCCAGGGCCCCGTCCAGCTCCGCGTACGGGAGGTCGCGCAGGGCGGTCAGCCCGAGCTCGGCGGCCGCGCCGTGGCAGGAGGCGAGTCGCTCGGCGTAGGCCCCGTCGGCCAGGTCGTGTTTGACGCGGGTGTCGACGACCAGGAGGCGCAGGCCCGCCGCCGCGCAGTCGAACGGGATGTGCCGCAGTTCGAGGGTGCGGGTGTCGAGGTGCAGGGCGTTGCCGTCGGTGGCGCAGGCCGAGGCCGTCTGGTCCATCACCCCGCACGGCACGCCGACGTACGCGTTCTCGGCGCGCCGGGCGAGCGCGGCCAGTTCGGGCCGGGTGAGCGCGATCCCGTACAGCTCGGTGAGCGCCAGGACGGTGGCCACCTCCAGGGCGGCGGAGGAGGACAGTCCGGCCCCGGTGGGCACGTCGGACCGCACGTGCAGATCGGCGCCCCCGACCGGAAGACCCGCCTCCAGCAGGGCCCACAGCACCCCGGCCGGATACGCGGCCCAGCCTGCGGCGCCTGCGGGCGGCCGCGCGGGGTCCAGGTCGGCGCTGTGGAGGGTGACCACGCCCGAGGGGACGTCGGCGGAGTGCAGCCGGACGATCCCGTCGGCGCGCCGGGCGGCGGCCACCTCCGTGCGCTGCGGCAGCGCGAAGGGCAGGGCGAAGCCGTCGTTGTAGTCGGTGTGTTCGCCGATCAGGTTGACCCGGCCCGGCGCCGCCCAGACTCCTTCGGGCGGGGACCCGTACAGCCGTCGGAACCCGTCGGCGGTCCGGCGTGCCGGCTCGCCGCCCTCCGTACGCGGTGTTTCGTCCACCGGCTCGGCGCCCGTCATCGGCTCGCCACTTCCCGCAGCCGCGCGGCCGCGTCCTCGGGCCGGACGTCGTTCATGTAGGCCTCCATCCCGGATTCGGTGCCCGCCAGGTACTTGAGCTTGTCAGCGGTGCGGCGCACCGTGAAGAGCTCCAGGTGGAGCGCGAAGTCGGCCCGGCCGTCCCCGGAGACCGGCGCCTGGTGCCAGGCCGAGATGTACGGGGTGGGCCCGGGCACCTCGAACAGCCGGTCGAAGCGCCGCAGCAGCTCCAGGTAGAGGCGGGGGAACTCGGCGCGAGTCGCGTCGTCCAGCGTGGTCAGGTCGGCGGTGCGGCGGTGCGGGTAGAGGTGGACCTCGTACGGCCAGCGCGCGGCGTAGGGGACGAAGGCGGTCCAGTGCTCGCCTTCGAGGACGACGCGGGTGCCCTCGGCCCGCTCGGCGGCGAGCACTTCGTCGAAGAGGTTGCCGCCGGTGCGGGCGCGGTGGGCGGCGACGGTGGCGAGCATGCGGGTGGTGCGCGGGGTGATGAAGGGGAAGGCGTAGATCTGACCGTGCGGGTGCGCGAGGGTCACGCCGATCTCGGCGCCCCTGTTCTCGAAGCAGTAGACCTGGCGGACTCCGGCCTGGGCGGAGAGCTCGGCGGTGCGGTCCGTCCACGCGGACAGGACGAGCGCGGCGCGTTCCTCGTCGAGTTCGGCGAAGGAGGTCCGGTGATCGGGGGTGAAGCAGATGACCTCGCAGCGGCCGGTGTCGCCGGCGAGGGAGGGGAACCGGTTCTCGAAGACGACCACGTCATAGTCGGGGGCCGGGATCTCGCTCGCCCGCTCCTCGGTGGAGGGGCACAGCGGGCAGGCGTCGGCGGGCGGATGGTAGGTGCGTCCCTGGCGGTGGGAGGCGATGACGACGGCGTCGCCGAGCAGCGGGTCGCGGCGCACCTCGGAGGAGGTGGCGGAGGTGTCGAGGGGGCGGGTGTCGGGGACGGCGCGGGCCGCGCCGTCGTCGGCGTCGTAGTACAGGATCTCGCGGCCGTCGGCCAGGCGGGTGCTCGTTCGCTTCACAGGAAGAGCTTCTCTCACGGGGAGGGGCGGCGGGGAGCGCGGGGGTTCACTGGAGGGTCACGACGGTCGGGCGGCCGAGGTCGGGGCGGTCGCGCAGCGGCAGGTCGGCGCCCGGGTGCTCCAGTTCGAGCAGGACGATCTCGTTCCGGCCGGTCCGCCACAGGGGCGCCGGGGCGTAGAGGGTGCGCTGCGGACCGCGCGGGGTGTCGTAGTGGCCGAGGAGGAAGCCGTTCAGCCAGCACAGACCGGTGCTCCAGCCGGAGACGTCGACGAACCCGTCGGCGGGGGCGCCCGGGAGGGCGTGGGTGAAGCGGTGGAAGACCGGACGGGCCGCGCCGGGAGCGTCGAGGGTGGGCGGGGTGGCCTGAGTGGGCGGAGCGTCCTGGGTAGGCGGGGCGGCCGGGGCGGCCGGGGCGGCCGGGATGTCGCAGGACCAGGCGAGGGCGGTCAGGTCGGTGAGCGGGAGCAGCCGGATCTCCCACTCGAACAGATGCTGGTGGCCGTGCCGTACGCCGCGCCAGATCCCCTTGCGGTCGTCGAGGAGCGGGCCGTAGTTGACCCGCCCCTGGGCCCGGACGAGGACGTCGAGCACGACACCGGCCTCACCGACGGCCAGGTCGGGCCCCTCGTCGGGCCGGTTGCGGTCGATGATGCCGAGGGGCTCGCCGTCGGCGAAGACGTACGCGCGGTCGCCGAGGCCGTCGATCCGGACGGGCATGGCGGGGCGGGGCCCGGTGACGGTGGTGCGGTAGTGGATCATGCCGTGGGCCTGGCCCAGCCTCTCCATGGACTCGGGCGCGGGACGCAGTACGGGCTCCCCGCCGAGCGGGCCCAGCTGGTCCAGGAGCGGGGCGGTGCCGGCGGGGACCGCGAGGGCCGGGGTGATGCGGGGCGGCGGCTGCGGCAGCGGCCCGTCGGGCAACTGCACGTACTTGCCGATGACTTCCCGGAACGCGTGGAACTTCGGGGTGAGCTCGCCGGCCTCGCCGATGGGGGCGTCGTAGTCGTAACTGGTGACGGTGGGCTCGTAGCCGGGGTCGCCGGGACGGGACCCGGTGTGGTTGGCGCCCGCCCAGAAGCCGAAGTTGGTGCCGCCGTGGGCCATGTAGAGGTTGACGGAGGCACCGGTGGCGAGGAGTTCGTCGAGGGAGGCGGCCGCGTCCTCGACGGCACGGACGTGGTGGTCCTCGCCCCAGTGGTCGAACCAGCCGATCCAGAACTCCATGGCGGCGAGCGGTCCGGTCCGCTGGTAGCGGCGCAGATGGGCCAGGCGTTCGGCGGGGCGGGCGCCGAAGGTGGCGGTGGCGAGCCGGCCGGGGAGCGTACCGCCCTGGAGCATGGCGTCCTCGGGCCCGTCGGCGGTGAACAGGAGGCAGTCCACCCCGCGTTCGACCAGGGCCCGTTCCACGTGGGCGCGGTAGCGGGTGTCGTCGCCGTACGAGCCGTACTCGTTCTCGATCTGCACGGCGACGACCGGTCCGCCGCGGCTCGCGAGCAGGGGCAGCAGTTCGGGGGCGACGAGGTCGAACCAGCCGTCCACCTCCGCCTCGAAGCGGGGGTCGGAGCAGCGCAGATGGAGACCGTCGACGGCGAGGAGCCGGGCGGGCAGGCCGCCGAAGTCCCATTCGGCGCAGATGTACGGGCCGGGGCGGACGATGGCGTCGAGCCCGAGGTCCTGCGCGGTGCGCAGGAAGCGGCCGAGGTCGCGACCGCCGGTGAAGTCGCCCTTCCCCGGGGCGGTCTCGTGGAAGTTCCAGGGGACGTACGTGTCGACCGTGTTGGCACCGAGGGCGCGCAGCCGCCGCAGCCGGTCCTCCCACAGGTCCGGATGGACCCGGAAGTAGTGCAGGGCCCCCGAGACGATGCGGTGGGGGCGCCCCGCGCGCCGGAATCCGTCCTGGTCGTACGTGAGCATGCGCTGACTCCCGAGAGAGGTCGAGATGCCGTGAGGTGCCGGACGCCACCGAATATATGACCGCCACGCTCTGTCCACGCCGTCGATGACCGGTTGTTCGGAAACGATCGAATCGATCACTTCGGTTCTCTACGATGGCGGAACGCCCTGGAGCGGACCGGGCGCGATCACGGATGACCACGGACCGCGGATTCCGTCGGGGGAGATCTTGAGACCACATGTGGACCGGCGTCAGGCGCAGGTGCTCGCACTCGTCCGGGCGCGGGGCAGTGTGCGCGTGGCGGACCTGGCGCAGGAGCTGGGTGTTTCGCCGGTCACCCTGCGCCGCGACATCGAGGCGATGGCGGCCCGGGGCGAGATCCACCGGATGCACGGGGTGATCAGCCGGGTGGAAACGGGCGGTACGGGCGGTACGTCGGGCGGCGCATCGGGCGGCACGTCGGACGTTGCGTCGGGCGGCGCGTCGGGCGGCGCGTCTCCTTCGATGGCCGTGGCGACGTCGGCGCGTTCGGGGGCCGGGGGCCGGGCGGCGGCCCCCTCGGATGCACCGGGCCTCGTGATCGGGATGGTGGTGCCGACCACTGAGTACTACTACGCGGACATCGTGCGCGGGGCCCGCGAGGTGGCCGAGGCGCGGGGCGCGCGGCTGACCGTGGGCCTGACCCGCTACCTGCCCGGTGAGGACCGGACACAGGCGGACCGGCTGCTGTCCACGGGGGCGGACGGGCTGCTGCTCACCCCGAACTGGGATGCCGGCTCCCCCGGCGCGGGCGAGGGGGCGTGGACCGCGGAGCTGCAGGTTCCGACGGTGCTGGTGGAGCGGTGGGCGCCGCCCGGGCATCCGGCGGCGGCGCTGGACCGGGTGGCCTCCGACCATGCGCACGGCGCGGCGACGGCGGTGCAGCACCTGGTGGAGCGGGGCCACCGGCGGATCGCGCTGGTCAGCCGGACGACGCCGACGACGGCGCGGCTGCGGGCCGGGTACGAGGCCGCGGTGGCCGCCCTCGGCCTGGAGCCGGCGCCGCCGTGGCCGCCCGCCGGGCCGGTTCCGCTCTCCGACGCGGACCTGTTCGCGCGGACGCTGGACTACCTGTGCGGGGCGGTGACGGCGGGTGGGGTGACCGCCGCCCTGATCCACAGCGACACCGACGCGATCATGCTGATCCCCCGGCTCCAGGCGTGCGGGGTACGGGTGCCGGAGGACCTCGCCGTGATCACGTACGACGACGAGGTGGCGGGACTGGCCGACGTACCGCTGTCGGCGGTGGCGCCGGCCAAGCGCGAGGTCGGGGCGCGGGCGGCGGGGCTGCTGCTCGACCGGCTGACGGCGGCGGGTGAGGGCCGGGAGGAGGGGTCGCGGCAGCATCTGGAACTGCTGCCCCGCCTGACGATCCGTTCATGACGAACGCCTCCAGCTCCCTGGACTGATTGTCTCGATCGAGTTGTGCGTTCGCTCTTGACGGTGTGCGCGTTCGCGCAAAGGATGGGCCGCGTTCTCCCGTCCGGCGCCGTTCGCAAGTCGTTCGCAGGAGTCACTCCATGTCGTGCAGCTTCCGTTCCTCCCGTGTGCCCCGCCCCGCCCCGATCGCCTCGGTCGCCTCCCTGGCCCTGTCCGCCACCGCGTGCGGCGCAGAGGCGGGGCCGGGGCGGCCGGGCGGGGCCGGGGCGGCCGGGCGGGGCCGGGGCGGCCGGGCGGGGCCGGGGCGGCCGGCGGCTCGCCGCAGCAGCCGGCGCGGGTGAACTGCGGCTGTTCACGCACGTGTCGTTCCCGTTGCCGTGGCCGGGGTTTGTGACCATCTTCCTGTTCACCTTCACGGCCGTCCGGGGCCTGTTCACGGGGAACCGCAGTGGCTACCGGCAGCCTGAGCCCTATCCCCTGGTGATCACCGGTTCACTCGTCGCCGTCATGCCGCTCGTGCTGGCCTTCCTCAGCCTCCAGCGGTTCTGGCGTTCGGGTCTCACCGCAGGAGCCGTCAAGTGACCCATCGTCTCCTCCCCCGGCGCCGCCCCGTCACCGTGCTCGCCATGAGTCCCGGCACGCGGGCCGCCGTCCTCAGCGGCCGGATGCTGCCCGAGCTCCTCCGGGTCGCCGATGTGGACCCCGACCTGCTGCTGACCGGCTTCCGCCATGACGAGCCCGACGAACCCGGGCTCCGGCCCCGTCTCGCGCAGGCGGAGGTGCTGTTCACCGGCTGGGGCTGCCCGCCCCTGGATGCCGAGGCGCTGGAGCGGATGCCGCGGCTGCGCGCCGTGGTACATGCCGCCGGGAGCGTCAAACACCACGTCACGGAGGCCTGCTGGGAGCGCGGGCTGCTGGTCTCCAGCGCCGCGGCCGCCAATGCGGTGCCGGTGGCCGAGTACACGCTCGCCGCGATCCTGTTCACCAACAAGCGCGTCCTGGAATCCGCGCACGCCTACCGGGCGGCGCGCGCGCCGATCGACCCGCTGCGCCGCTACCCGGCCGTCGGCAACTACCACCGCACCGTCGGCATCGTCGGCGCCTCGCTCATCGGCCGACGCGTCATGGAACTGCTGCGCCCCTTCGACCTGCGGGTACTGGTCCACGACCCGTACGCCGACCCGGGGGAGCTCGCCGCCCTGGGTGCCGAGGCCTGCGCGCTCGACGAACTGCTGCGCCGCAGCGACGTGGTGAGCCTGCACGCCCCCGCACTCCCGCAGACCCGTCATCTGCTGGACGCGGCCCGGCTGGCGCTGATGCCGGACGGTGCCACTCTGGTCAACACCGCGCGGGGCTCGCTCGTCGACACCGTGGCGCTGACCGAGGAGCTGGTGGCGGGGCGGCTGCACGCCGTGCTCGACCACACCGAGCCCGAGGTGCTGCCCGCCGGTTCGCCGCTGTACAACCTTCCGAACGTGCTGCTCACCCCGCACGTGGCCGGTTCGCTGGGCGGGGAGCTGGACCGACTGGCGGCGACGGCGGTCGAAGAGCTGGAGCGGTACGCCCTGGGGCTGGGTTTCCGCCATGGCGTCGACCGCGGCCGGCTTTCCTACTCGGCCTGAGCGGCCGGGGCCGCGACGGTCGCCGCCCCGGCCGCCAGGTGGGCCAGGTGGGCCAGGTGCTCCCGGCCCCGTGCGAGCTGCCCGGACAGTTCGGCGGCGCCGGGATACCAGCGCTTCTCGTACTCCCAGCACAGCCAGCCTTCGGGCGCTACGGCGGCCACGGCCTCGGCGAGCGGCAGCACGCCGGCGCCGAGCCCGAGCGGGGTCAGGTCCTGCGCGGAGGCGACGTCCTTCACCTGTACGTACCCCAGATGCCGGTGCAGCGCCCGCCGTGATTCGGCCGGGGACTCGCCGCCGAGCCAGGTGTGCAGTACGTCCCACAATGCGCCTGCGCTGCACTGCGCGACGCGGTCCAGCACCCGCCTGGCGGCGGATCCGGTCCGGTGCGAGTCGTGCGTCTCCAGCAGGACCCGCACTCCGTGCCGTTCGGCGAAGGGTGCCGCGGCGGCCAGTCTGCGTACGGCGTGGGCGTCGGCGACCGCCGGCGGCTGCCCGGCTCCGCCGGGGAACACCCGGACGTACGGGGCTTCGAGGTCGGCGGCGAGCCGGACCAGGGCGTGCAGGTCCGCGAGGACGGGTTCGTCCGCGCCGGGCGCTGCCACCCGGGCATAGCCCGCGACTCCGAGGACGGCGACCCCGGCGGCCTTGAGCGTGCGCAGGCCCGCCGCGCGGTCCGCAGGAGGAGTGCCGGGGTGGAGCGGTTCCTCGGGGTGGGCGCGCAGTTCGAGGCCGTCGTAGCCGTGGGCGGCGGCGAGGGCGGCGCTCCGGTGGAGCGGTGCCCCGGGCAGGCCGAGCGTGGAGAAGGCGTATCTCACGGACGGCTCCCCTCGGGCGGAGGAGGTGCGGTGGATCCGCGCACCATCAGCTCGGTGGGCAGGGTGGTGATCCCGCCCGGGGGCAGCGGCCTGCGGCCGGTGACCAGCTGGGCCGCGAGTATGCCGGCCTCGCGCAGTGGTACGCGGACGGTGGTGAGCGCGGGGGCGGTGTCCACGCAGAACGGCAGGTCGTCGAAGCCTGCGACCGAGACATCCCCGGGGATGCGCAGGCCGGCCTCGCGCAGGGCGGCGGCGACTCCGGTGGCGACGGTGTCGTTGGCCGCGGCGACGGCGGTGAAGGCCGCCCCGCGGCGCAGCAGTTCGCGGGTGGCGTCATAACCGGCGGAGCGCTCGAACCCGGCGTGGACGGTGAGCTGCTCGCAGGCTCCGGGCAGGGCGGGGTCGTGCCGGTGCAGGGCCTCGCGGTGTCCGGCGAGCCGCTCCCGGGTGGTGCTGAGACCCGGCGGGCCGGCGACGTAGGCGATGCGCCGGTGGCCGAGCGACAGCAGGTGCTCGGCGAGGCGGAAGGCGCCGCCGCGGTCATCGAAGGTGACGGTGGCGACGGGCAGTGCGGCGGGTACGGGCAGGGGTGGCCGTCCGCACAGCACGACGGGGGCTCCGGCAGCCGCCATCCGGGTGATGCGGGCGGTGAGCGCGGCGGTGTGACCTGGCTCCTCGACGGCGCCGCCGGTCAGGACCACCCCGCCCGCGCGCTGGCCCTCCAGCAGGGTGAGGTAAGCGAGTTCGGCGGCGGGCGCGCCTTCGGTGTTGCAGACGACGGCGAGGCGGCGGGCGTCGCCCTGGCCGGTCGGCGCGAGGGCGCTCTGCAGGGATCCGGCGAGGATGCCGAAGAAGCTGTCCGCGACGTCGTGGACGAGGACGCCGACCAGGTCGGAGGTGGCGGCCGCGAGGGCGCGGGCGGGGCCGTTGGCCACGTATCCGAGCTCTTCGACGGCCTGTTCCACGCGGGTCCGGGTGCCGCCGGCCACCGGGTATCCGCCGTTCAGTACGCGCGAGACCGTGGCGGGCGATACGCCCGCGTGCGCCGCGACCTCGGCGAGAGTCACCGCCATGCTGCACCCCTCCTGCGTTGTCCCGGCTCATCGTCTCATCCGGTGTGTGCCTCCCATTCTCCCCGGTTGAGAAAGCGCTTTCTATCACTCGAACGAGTGTTGCGCGGGCCAGCTTCCCGACCCTAGCCTGAAGAAAGTGAAAGCGCTTTCTGTCGACCCTCTCGCGCTTTCCATACCGAAGCACGCACGAACGGGCACCAAGGAGGGGACACCGTGGAGCGCAGGACGATCAAGATCGCGATGAACGGCGTGACCGGGCGGATGGGGTACCGCCAGCACCTGGTCCGCTCGCTGCTCGCCCTGCGCGAGCAGGGCGGGCTGGACCTGGGCGACGGCAGGGTGCTGTGGCCCGAGCCGGTGCTGGTCGGGCGGCGCGAGCCGGCCCTGCGCGCCATCGCCGAACAGCACGGCCTGGAGCACGTGAGCACGGACCTGTCGGCCGTGCTGGCCGACCCCGAGGTGGAGATCTACTTCGACGCCCAGGTCACCGGCGCACGGGAGGCGGCGGTCCGGCAGGCCGTGGCGGCGGGCAAGCACGTGTACTGCGAGAAGCCGACGGCCCTCACCTTCGCGTCCTCCCTGGAGCTGGCCCGCCTGGCCGCGGAGGCCGGGGTCAAGCACGGCGTGGTCCAGGACAAGCTGTTCCTTCCGGGCCTGCTGAAACTGAAACGGCTGATCGACGGCGGGTTCTTCGGCGAGGTCCTCTCCGTGCGCGGCGAGTTCGGGTACTGGGTGTTCGAGGGGGACTGGCAGCCGGCCCAGCGGCCGTCCTGGAACTACCGGGCGCAGGACGGCGGGGGCATCGTCGCCGACATGTTCCCGCACTGGGAGTACCTGCTGCACGGTCTCTTCGGCCGGGTGCGCACGGTGCAGGCCCTGGCCCGTACGCACATCGGCCGCCGCTGGGACGAGGAGGGCAAACCCTACGAGGCGACGGCGGACGATTCCGCGTACGGGGTCTTTGAACTGGAGGGCGGTGCCGTCGCGCAGATCAACTCCTCCTGGGCGGTGCGGGTCCACCGTGACGAGCTGGTGGAGTTCCAGGTGGACGGGACACAGGGGTCGGCGGTGGCCGGGCTGCGCGGCTGCCGGATCCAGCACCGCGGGGCGACGCCCATGGCGGTGTGGAACCCGGATCTGCCGCAGACCGAGGCCTTCCGCGCCCAGTGGCAGGAGGTTCCGGACAACGGTCCGTTCGAGAACGGGTTCAAGGCGCAGTGGGAGCTCTTCCTGCGCCATGTCGTGCTCGACGAGCCGTGGCAGTGGGACCTGCTGGCCGGGGCGCGCGGGGTGCAGCTCGCGGAGCTGGGGCTGCGCTCTTCCGCGGAGGGCCGGCGCATGCCGGTGCCGGCGGTGGTCCTGTGAGCATCCGACTCCCCGCGGCGGACGGCGGATTCCGCCTGCACCTGCCCTGTACCGATCCGCTCGCACCGCTGGTCCGCGCTCCGGCGCGCAGCCGCAGGCTCTTCGCTGCGGCACATGTGGTCGCAGACCCGCTCGCGGCCTCGGCCCAAGCCGGCCCGGCGGTGGACTGGGAGGCGACGCTGGCGTTCCGGCACCGGTTGTGGGCGCAGGGCCTCGGAGTCGCGGAGGCCATGGACACGGCTCAGCGCGGGATGGGGCTGGACTGGCCGGCCGCGGCGGAGCTGATCCGCCGGTCGGCCGCCGAGGCCCGGGCGGTGGGCGGCCGGATCGTGTGCGGCGCGGGCACCGAGCAGCTGGCCCCGGGCGTGGTGCACTCCACGGCCGCGATCACCGCCGCGTACGAGGAACAGCTCGCACACATCGAGGCGTGCGGGGCGGGAGCCGTGCTCATGGCCTCGCGCGCCCTGGCGGCCGCGGCCCGCGGCCCGGACGACTACCGGGAGGTCTGCGGAAGGCTGCTGCGGCAGAGCTCCCGACCCGTCGTACTGCACTGGCTGGGCCCGGTGTTCGACCCGGAGCTGGCGGGTTACTGGGGCCACCGCGACCTCGACGCGGCGACCGAGGTGTTCCTGAAGATCGTCGAGGACCACCCCGGGAAGGTGGACGGGATCAAGATCTCGCTGCTGGACGCGGAGCGGGAGCGGGACATCCGGCGCAGGCTCCCGCCGGGGGTGCGCTGTTACACGGGCGACGACCACCACTACCCGGAGCTGATCGCCGGGGAGGGGGACGCCGGGCCGGCGAGCGACGCGCTGCTGGGGATCTTCGACCCGATCGCCCCGCTGGCCGCGCGGGCGGCGCTCGCCCTCGACCGGGACGACCCCGCCGGTTTCCGTGAGCTGCTGGATCCGACGGTGGCGCTGTCCCGGCACCTGTTCGCCCCGCCGACCCGCTTCTACAAGACGGGGGTGGTGCTGCTGGCCTGGCTGGCGGGGTACCAGGAGCATTTCACGATGCTGGGCGGGCTTCAGTCGGCCCGGCCGCTGCCCCATCTGGCCACCGCCTACGAACAGGCCGACCGGCTCGGGCTGTTCCCCGATCCGGAGCTGGCCGAGGCGCGGATGCGGCAGCTGCTCGCCGTGTACGGGGTGGTGTCGTGAGCGGGGGTCCGGCTCCGGCCCGGTTCAGCCTCAACCACGAGACGGTCCGGCAGTGGTCGCTGCCCGAGCTGGTCGCCGGGTGTGCGGAGGCCGGGGTGGCTGCGGTCGGGCTCTGGCGGGATCCGGTGCGGGAGTTCGGGCTGCGCGAGACGGCGAAGCTGGTCGCCGGGGCCGGGCTGCGGGTCAGCTCGCTGTGCCGCGGCGGGTTCTTCACCGCAGCCGATCCGGTGGGACGTGCAGGGGCTCTCCAAGACAACCGCAGGGCCGTGGAGGAGGCTGCCGAGCTGGGTGCCGACGCGCTGGTCCTGGTCTCGGGGGGCCTGCCCGACGGCGACCGGGACCTGGTGGGGGCACGCCGGCGGATCGTCGACGTCCTGGCCGCTCTCGCCCCGTGGGCGGCCGCGCACGGCGTACGGCTGGGGATCGAGCCGCTCCATCCGATGTTCGCCTCGGACCGCTGTGTCGTCTCCACCCTCGGCCAAGCCCTGGACATCGCCGAGCGGTTCCCGGCGCAGCAGGTGGGGGTGGTGGCCGACGCCTACCACCTGTGGTGGGACGAGCGGCTGCCGGCCGACCTGCACCGCGCGGGGACCGGCGGGCGGATCGTGTCGGTGCAGCTGGCCGACTGGGTGACCCCGCTGCCCGCCGGTGTGCTGACGGGCCGGGGGCAGTTGGGAGACGGCTGCATCGATCTCCGGGCGTTCCGGGAGCTGGCCGACGCGGCCGGCTACCGGGGCCCGGTGGAGGTGGAGATCTTCCATCCGGGGCTGCGGGCTCGGGACGGTGCCGAGGTGCTGCGGGAGGTGATCGACCGCTACCGCGCACACGTGGCGTGAGGCGGTCCGAGCGGGGGAATCCGAGCAGGGCGATCCGGGTGGGGCACGTGACGGGCCGGCGGGGGCCGGTACGGGATCGGACAAGGAGCATGCGATGACGGACGTGTGGAGTCGGCGCGCCTTCCTCTCCGCCGCGGGCGGGGGTGCGCTCCTGAGGGGAGGGAGCGCCCCGACGGCGGTGGCCGCCCCGGCCGGGAAGGCCGACGACGCGTTGAGGGCGGTGTGGCGCGCTCTCCTGCTGGGCGGTGAGATCCCTGCCGCGCAGGAGCCGTTCCGGTCCAGACTGGCCGATCTCGGCGCCCTGGCCGGCGGATGGCGCTCCACCATGGCCCCGGCGCCCGGTTCGCTGTGGCCCGGCCTCGGGTACGCCGGCGACCCGGAGCTGATGATGCAGAGCTACCACCGGCTGCGGACGATGGCCGAGGCCTACGTCCGGCCGGGGACGGGAGTCACCGGGGACGGCGTGCTGCGGTCGGCGCTGCTGGGCGGGCTGGACCATCTGCACGCGGACGTCTACCACGCCGGCCGGGAGCGGTACGGCAACTGGTACTGCTGGCAGATCGGTGCGCCACAGGCCCTGCTGGACCTGTGCGTGCTGTTGTACGAGGAGGTGCCGGCCGCCGGGCTCGTCGATTTCTGCGCGGCCGTCGACCACTTCGTCCCGGACTCGGCGGTCGGCTCGTACACCGGGACCAGCACGGGGGCGAACCGGGTGGACCTGTGCCGGGTGCTGGCGCTGCGCGGGGTGGTCGGCGGGGACCCGGCGAAGCTCGCCCTGGCCCGGGACGCGCTCGCGCCGGTGTTCCCGTACGTCACCGCGGGCGACGGGCTCTACCGGGACGGGTCGTTCGTCCAGCACACCTGGGTGCCGTACACCGGGACGTACGGGGCGGTGCTGCTCGGCGGGCTGGGCATGCTGTTCGCCCTGCTGAAGGGCACTCCGTGGCAGGTCACGGACCCGGGGACGCAGATCGCCTTCGACGCGGTGGAACGGGCGTGGGCGCCGTTCCTGTTCAACGGGCTGGTCATGGACTGCGTGTCGGGGCGGGCGGTCAGCCGGGGTCTGATGATCGCCGACCCGCACCAGGTCCAGCAGGACGACCATGCCCGGGGACACGCGGTGCTCGCCTCGGTGCTGCTACTCGCGGAAGGCGCGGACACGGCCGAACGGGCCCGCTGGCGGGGGCTGGTGAAGGGCTGGATGGCCCGGGACCACTACAGCCGCCCCCTCGCGGACACGGCGCTCCCACTGGCCTCGCTCGCCCGGCTGGCGGCAGTGGAGTCCGACGCGTCGGTGACGGCACTGCCCGAACCGGTCGGTCACCGGCTGTTCCCGTCCATGGACCGGGCCACGCACCGGCGGCCCCGCTGGGCGGCCTCGCTGTCCATGGCATCGAAGCGCATCGCGCACTACGAGACGGGCAACGGGGAGAACCTGCGGGGCTGGCACACCGGGAGCGGGATGCTCTGCTGGTGGGGGGCCGACTACGGCAACGGCCAGTACTCGGACGCCTTCTGGCCGACGGTGGACCCGTACCGGCTGCCCGGGACCACCGTGTCGCGGAAGGTGCTCGCCGACGGGGCGGGTGGTGACTGGGGGGCGTCCCGGCCCGATACGGCCTGGGTGGGCGGTACCACGGACGGGGAGTTCGCCTCGCTGGGCCAGCACCTGCGGGGTCTGGGCAGCACGCTCACGGCGCGCAGGTCGTGGTTCTTCCTCGCCGACACCGTCGTCTGCCTGGGAGCGGGGATCCGCTGCTCGGACGGGACCCCGGTCGAGACGGTGATCGACAACCGCAACCTGGGCGCCACCGGCACCCATGCCCTGACCGTGGGCGGGGTGGTCCAGCCGGCCACGCCGGGCTGGTCGGCGGCCTTCCCCTCCCCCGGCTGGGCGCATCTGGCGGGCTTCGGCGGGTACGTGATGTCGGGTTCGGGCACGTTCAGAGCGCTGCGCGAGGCGCGCACCGGCCGGTGGAGCGAGGTCAACCGGGGCGGGTCCACGAAGCCGCTGACCCGGCGCTACCTCACCCTCTGGCACGACCACGGCACGGACCCGGCCGGCGCCGGATACGTCCACCAGCTGATGCCGGGGGCGACGCCGGCCCAGACCGCAGCCCGGGCCGCCGCCGCGGGGTGGCTCGCGGTCCTCGCCAACTCGGAGACAACCCAGGGCGTCTCGGTTCCCTCGCTCGGCTTCACCGGGGCCAACTTCTGGCAGGCCGGATCGGCCGGTCCGCTGGAGGCGACGGCACCGTGCTCGGTGACGGTCCGGGAGAGACCGGACGGGACGGCCACGGTCTGCGTCTCGGACCCGGCCCGCGAGGCGGCCTCGCTCACCGTGGTGTGGAACCGGCCCGTCACCGCCGTGCTGTCCCAGCCGCCGGACGTCGTCTCCGTGACCGCCGGCACGCGACTGCGTCTCTCGTTCGGCAGTCTCACCGCGGCGGAGGGGGCCGGCCGGCAGGTGGTGGTGCGGCTGGGGTGAGGCGGCGGCGTAGCCGTGGGGAGCGGGGCGGCCGGGCCGGTCGCGACGGGCGTCAAGCGTGACATAACGTGCCCTCCATGGATCAGGAGCACATAGCCGGGCCCGGGGACGGGGACGGCGCGGGCAGGCGTCGGTTCCTCGCGCTCGCGACGGGTGCCGCGGCCACCGCCGCCGGGCTCGGGGCCGTGGCGGGCTGCGGCAACGGCACGGCGGGCAACGGCGACCCCGGGGACGAGCGCAAGGGCAAGGGGCAGGCCGCCGAGGGCTCGGCAGGGAAGGGCGGACCGGCGGGGTTCGACGTCAGGGCCGAGAACGCCAGGCCCGGTAACGCCGACTGGCATGTGACGAAGGCCGGTCCGGCGCGGGCCGTCGAGGGCTTCGCCGACAAGGTCAGCGTCCTGCCCGGCGAGTCCTTCGGCCTGCACGTGTCCACCACCGCACCCCGGTTCACCGTCTCCGCGTACCGGATGGGCTGGTACGGCGGCGCGCGGGCCCGGCTGGTCTGGCGCTCGGAAGCGCTGCCCGGTGTGCGCCAGCCCGAGCACACGGTGGATTCCGCGACCCGGATGGTCCGCACCCGGTGGCCCCGTACCACCACGGTCGACACCAAGGACTGGCCGGAGGGCTGCTACCTGCTGCGGCTCGACGCACAGGGCGGCGAGGGCCAGCGCTTCGTCCCCGTCACGGTCCGGTCCGCGGCGGGCGCCGGCCGTACGGTCGTGGTGAACGCGGTGGCGACCTGGCAGGCGTACAACCGGTGGGGCGGCTACGGCAGCTACGACGGTCCCAGCGGCGGCTACGCCTCGCGCTCGCTGTCCGTCACCTTCGACCGGCCGTACGAGTACGACGACGGCGCGGGCCTGTTCCTGGTGTACGAGGCACCGCTGCTGGCCCTCGCCGAACGGCTCGGGATACCCCTGGCCTACGCGACGACCAGCGACGTGGCACGGGAGAAGCGGCTTCTGGAAGGGGCTGCGGCGGTCCTCTCGCTCGGCCACGACGAGTACTGGTCGCCCGAGCAGCGGGCCCACTTCACCGCTGCCCGGGACGCCGGCACCAACATCGCGGTCCTCGGCGCGAACTGCTGCTTCCGCCGGATCCGGCTGGAGCCCTCGGACCTCGGGCCGGACCGTACCGTGGTCTGTTACAAGTCCTCCTACGACCAGGACCCCGGCTTCAAGCGGGGCCATCCGGCCACCGTGGACTTCCGCTCGGCGCCCGGCGCCGACCCGGAGAGCTCGCTGCTCGGCGTGATCTACGACGGCTACCCGGTGGACGCCCCGTACGTCGTGACCAACCCGGGCCACTGGCTGTTCGAGGGGACCGGAGTGCGGGCGGGCGACCGGTTCGCGCATCTGGTGGGGGTGGAGTACGACAAGGTCAACACCGGGTTCCCGACACCCCGGCCGATCGAGATACTGGCCCACTCCCCGGTGGTGTGCGAGGGCCGGCCCAGCCACCAGGACACCGCGTACTACACGGTGCCGAGCGGCGCGGGCGTGTTCGCCACGGGGACCATGCGCTGGGTGGAGGCGCTGGACGCGACGGGCGACGGCCGCAGCGGGGCCAACCACGGCCTGGACGCGAGGGCGGGAGCCCTCACCACGAAGGTCACGGAGAACCTGCTCCGGGTGTTCGCGGCGGGCCCGGCGGGGCGCTCGCACCCCGCCCAGGACAACGTCAAGGCGGTGTACGGGGGTTCGTCCTGACCGGAATGCGGTGGACTGCGCCCCGAAGGGGTGTTTAGGATCGTGATCACGGCATCGCGTGTCGGTCACCGACCGGGTGAGGCATGGAGGTGCCGTGACGTGCCTTGCGGAGGCATTCACTCATGTCAGCGCAGCTGAACCACACGATCGTCCACTCCCGGAACAACCGGGAGGCCGCCCGGTTCCTGGCGGACGTCCTCGGCCTCGAGGTCGGGACCGAATGGGGCCCGTTCGTCCCCGTCGACACCGCCAACGGTGTCACGCTGGACTTCGCGACCGCCCCGGCCGACTCCATCACCCCCCAGCACTACGCGTTCCTCGTTTCCGAGGAGGAGTTCGACGCGGCGTTCGGGAGGATCCGGGCCGGCGGGGTCCCGTACTTCGCCGATCCGTACATGAAGCGGCCCGGCGAGATCAACCACAACGACGGCGGCCGCGGCGTCTACTTCCTGGACCCGTCGGGCCACGGGATGGAGATCATCACCCGCCCCTACGGCTACGAGGAACCCGCGGCCGGATAGCGGTTTCCCGCCCGGGTGGTCATGGACTCCGCGCCGGACGACACCACGGCGAACGCCGTCGGGCCCGCCCCCTCAACAGGGGGCGGGCCCGACGGCGTTCAGCGTGCTTTTTGCAGGGGCGGCAGGATTCGAACCTGCGGCATCTGGTTTTGGAGACCAGCGCTCTGACCAGCTGAGCTACACCCCTTCGGCGAGACCAACTCTGACACGAAGCCCCGCGGTGATCCAAATGGATTTGTGGGTCAACCGGGTGGAAGCCCGCCCCGGGCGTGTGCGCCGACGGTCCGGAGCCGGTCCACGGGGGAGACGTTTGCGCTGGTCAGTGCGGTGTCTGACGGAGTCGCGCCGTCGGATCCACTCCGGTCGACGTCCACTCGCCGCGACAGGAGGTACGGGGCGGTGGCGAGTTGACCGCCCCTGCGGTCCGACCACAAGGCGCTGGTGAGCTCCCCTGCCGGCCGGGGCGCACTCCGTGACGCGGTCCAGGAGCCGGCGGGCTTCGCGGCGACCGTGGCGGCGACGTCCCCGGATCGAGGCTTTCGCAGGTGGCGGACCCGGGGAGCGCGGAGGATCGTGGACCGGGGGAAGCGCGCCGGGAGGAGGTCCCGTCATGCGCCGGCCGCACCTGCCGCACCGGTCCCGTCCGTCGCACCGCCGGCCGGGGACACCGGCCGGAGTCGCGTCGGCCTTCCTGCTCGTCCCCGCCCTGCTGGGCGGGCTCGGCGGGCCGGACGGCTCCGGCGAGACGATCGCGCTCTCCGGCAACGAGCCCGGCCAGCACCTCGACGTCACCCTCGCCCGCGTCGTCGACCCTGCGGATCCCGGCCCCGCACCCGAACCCGCCGCCTTCACCTCCGGCCGCCTCGTCGCCGTACAGTTCCGGCTGGAGAACACCGGGACCGCCCCGTACCGGGACTCCCCCGCGAAGGCTTCGCACCTGCTGGACGCCGACGGTCGGCGGTTCTCCGGCTCCAACACCACGACCGGCGCCGGCCCCGTCTTCCCCGACACCGTCACCCTCGCCCCCGGCGGCTCGGCCCTCGGCTACGTCACGTTCCACCTGCCGAACGGCGCCGTCCTCGCCGCGGTCCAGTTCGCGCTCAACGCCGGCCTCGCCTACGACGTCGGGCACTGGAGCCTGCCGTAGGGCGCCCCACACGCCCCCTTGACCATCTTGGTCCAGACCAATAGTTTCGGCATGCACCGCGCACGCGTCCCCTGCACCGCTCCCGCCTCCCCGAAGGAAGCCCATGCGCCGCAGCATGCCCGGCAGGCTGGCCGTCGCCGCCTGTTCCCTCTCCCTGCTGACCGCCCTCGCCCCGGCCGCCGCCGCGCAGGCCGACGGCGGGCAGGCCGACGGCGGGCACAGCCGCCCCTACAAGCGCGTCGGGTACTTCACCCAATGGGGCGTCTACGGACGGGACTTCCAGGTCCAGGACCTGGAGGCGAACGGCAGTGCCGGGAAGCTCACCCACATCGACTACGCCTTCGGCAACATCAGCGCGGACGGCCGGTGCTTCACCGGCAACGTGCCGGGCGAGGCCGACGCCTGGGCCGACTACGTGCGCCCGCTCGACGCCGCGCACTCCGTCGACGGGGTCGCCGACAGCGCCGAGCAGCCGCTCGCCGGGAACTTCAACCAGCTGCGCGAGCTCAAGGCCAAGCACCCGAGCCTCAAGGTCCTTCTCTCCCTAGGCGGTTGGAGCTGGTCCACGCACCTCTCGGACGCCGCGCTCACCCCCGCCTCCCGCAAGGCTCTCGTCCAGTCCTGCATCGACCTCTACATCAAGGGCAACCTGCCGCAGGACGGCGCCCGCGGCGGCGCGGGCGCGGCCGCCGGCGTCTTCGACGGGATCGACCTCGACTGGGAGTGGCCCGGCTCGGCCGGTGACACGGACACCACGTACCGGCCCGAGGACAAGCGGAACTTCGCCGAACTGGTGAAGGAGTTCCGCACCCAGCTCGACGCGTACGCGCGCAGCCAGAGGCGGAAGGAGAAGTACGAGCTGACGGCGTTCGTCCCGGCCGCCCCCGCCAAGATTGATGCGGGCTTCGACGTCCCCCGCATCATGCGCGACCTCGACTTCGTGACCCTCCAGGGCTACGACTTCCACGTCTCCGGCGAGCCGGCCACCGCCCAGCAGTCCGCGCTGTACGCCCGTGGCGACTTCAGCGTGGACGGCACCGTGGAGGCCTGGCGCCGCCGCGGGGCGCCCGCACACAAGCTGGTCGTGGGAATACCGTTCTACGGGCAGGGCTGGACCGGCGTCAGCGGCGGCGGGGACGGCATGGGGCAGCCGGCGGCGGGACCGGCCCCGGCGACCTGGGCGGCCGGGTACGAGGACTACAAAGCGCTGAAGAGGCTCGCCGGTTCGGGTGCGTACCGGGTCTACCGCGACCGCCGGGGCGGCCACGCCTGGCTGTTCGACGGCAGCACCCTGTGGACGTACGACGACCCCCAGGTGCTGCGGACCAAGGCGCAGTACATCCGCGAGAACGGCCTGGGCGGCGCGATGTTCTGGTCGCTGGACGCGGACACCGACGACGGTGAGCTGATGACGGCCGTCGACCGGGGCCTGCACGGCCGCTGACCTCCGGCTGACAGGCCGCCGGCCTGCAGGAGACCGGCGCCGCCGGGCCGCGGGAATCGACCGGCCCGGCGGCGTCCCACCACGTGCGCTCCCTGGCGGCGGCCTGGGCTCGGCGGTCACCGGAGCCACCCCGGCCGTGGCCGCCGGCTCGCTCCCGGGGGCAGCCGGGGCCCGGGCCGGCCGTCCGCACGGTCGACGCGAATGGCCCGGGCCATCGCTGCACGTCTGCGCCGTCGCCTTCTCGGGGCGGGCCGGCACGACCTGCCGGAGCACGCCGGTCTCTTCGGCCTGGAGACCGCCGTCGCGGCGCGGCGCGGTGCGGCGCCGGCCCGCCGCCCCGGCCGCAGTGCCGGGTCCGCCGGGCCGAGTTCTCCCCCGACCGTCCCCTCGGCTTCGTCGCCGTCCACCACGCCACCCGGCTGGTGCTCGCCGCGGGCTGGGTCAACGGCCTTTCCCCTCCCCCGGCTCCCCGCGCCGCATCACGGCGATCACCTCCCGGCCGCGGGGCGGACCGCGGTCGCCGCGTGGACCGGCTCTGTCGGTGCCGTGTGGCACTCTGCACCACGTGAACGAGAACATGCACGGAGCTGCGCTGATCGACCGGGTGATCGACCGGGTCGGACAGCAGGGATGGCCCACCGCGGACGCGCCGGACCTGTGCGAGCCGGTGCCGCTCGCGCCGGAGGTGATCGACCGGCTGAGGCTGCCCGGCGGCAGGGCCCTGCCGCCGAGCCTGCGCCGATGGCTGGCCTACGACAGCTCCTGGCTCGCCGAGGTCGGCTGGTACGAGGACGCCCGGGAGCCCGTGTTCGGCGACCGGGGGCTGGGGGCGACGGCAGAGTGGATGTACGGCTGCGGCGGTGTCATGGCCGGCTCGTTCGCCGACTTCGAGAAGCTGCTCCCTGCGGTGTGCCTGCCGCTCGTCGGCGGCAGCGACTCGCGCCGCCTGCTCTACCTGGGCGAGCCGGACTCCACCGGTGAGTACCCGGTCCTGGTCACCGACATCGACGACCTGCCGTACGTCGCCGTGATGTACCCCGGCCTCGACGTCTACCTCGCCGACCTCGCCGAGGTCATCGACCTGGATCTCGACACGTACACCTCGCTCGCCGACCACCCCGAGTACGGCCCGAGGATGCGCGAGCACGCCGAGAACACCGGACTCGGCCCCGACGGGCTGGAGTTCCACGAACTCGACTGGCTCGACTAGGGACGACCGGCAACAGGTGTCGGCGAGGTGGCCCGGGTTACGGCCGCCCCACCACCCGGCGCCTCAAGTGATCCATCTGCGTTCGGTCTTAATCGAGTGCGAGAGTCCCGGTCCGGGTGGTACAAGGTCCGCGTGACTGATCATCTCCACTTCCCCACGCTGCTGCGGATGATTGACGAGCGTTCCGCCGCGTTCCGCGCCGCCGTCGCCGCGGCCCCCAGCCTCGACGCCGACGTCCCGTCCTGCCCGGGCTGGACGCTGTACGACCTGGCGAACCACCTCAGTGAGGGGGACCGCTTCTGGGCCTACATCGTGCTGAACACCGCGCCGGGCGACGAACGGCCGAGCAAGGACGGGCTGGCGGCGCCCCGGGAGCGCGAGAAGCTCATAACCTGGCTGGCCGACTCGACGGAGCAGCTGCTCACTGCTCTGCGCGAGGCCGGCCCGGACCGGGGCTGCTGGGCCTGGTGGGAGCCGCTGGCCTCGCCGCACACGGTGGCCGCCGTGGCCCGCCGCCGCGTCCCGGAATCGCTGATCCACACCTACGACGCCCAGCTGGCCTCCGGTACGCCGCGGGAGCTGCCGACGACCGAGGCGGTCGACGCCATCGAGGAGTTCCTCGCCACCGTCTGCACCTGCACGGTCCCGTGGCCGGGTGAACCCGCCACCATGGACTACCACGCCGCCGAGGCCGGCTCCTGGCGCCAGACGGTGGACGCCGCCGGTTCCCGCTTCACCCGCCTCACCGCGGCGGAGGCCGCCGAGAGCGAGCCCACCGCCGCCGTCTACGGCACGGCCAGCGAGATGGCCCTGCTCATGTACATGCGCATCCCGGCCGGCTCGCTGCGGATCGAGGGCGACGCCGACCTGCTCCAGCAGCTGCAGGACTGGGGCTGAGGCCGACCGGCAGATGGCTCACTTGAGGCATCGGGTGGTAGGGCGGCCGTCCCAGCGGTAGCGGCTCGTCGAGCATCGGATGAGCATCGGATGAGCATGCGGAGCCTGACGAGAGTGGCGGCGAGACAGAGGTTCCCTCGGGTTCGTGCCTGCCTTGCGTTCGGGCCCGCCTGAGCTGACCCACCCACCATGTGCCGGTCGGTCTGAAGGCGGTGCATCGCAGGGCGGTGGGGCGTCCGCATACGAAACGTATCCGGGCGTTTCCCACGACGCGGCGAGGTGCCGTGGCCGGCGTCGCGCGCCCGCCGGGGATGGCGGGACCGCCCTCAGCCACGCCCGCCGGTAGGCCCGCTCGCGCGGTGCGCGGCGGCCAGGGTGGCGGTCTCGGCGAAGCGGGGGACGTGGCCCGTGCCGCCGCGGCCGGATGTCGAGAGGGAGGCGGCGGCCATGCCGTAGGCGACGGCGTCGGCGAGGAGGTCCCCCAGGGCGAGGCGGGCGGTGGCGGTGCCCGTGAAGCAGTCCCCGGCGCCGGTCGCGTCCACCGGGTCGGGGTTGAGCGGTACGGGGTGGAAGCAGGCCCGGGTGCCGTCGTCGAGCAGGAGGTGGTCGGCGCCCGCGGTGACGACGACCGTACGGGCGCCCAGGGCGCGGTAGCGGGCGGCGGCCGTGCGCGGGTCGGCGGTGCCGGCCAGGGCCCGGGCGTCGGCCGGGCAGGAGGTCTTGAGCAGTCCGGTCAGCGGGGCGATCCGGGCCAGCAGCTCGCGGGCCTCGGCCCGACCGGTCAGGCGCGGGCGGAAGTTGGGGTCGTACGAGACGAGCCCGCCGGCGTCGTGCACCGTCTCGACGGCGGCCACCACCGCGTCGCGGCCGCTCGGGGACAGGGCCCCGGTGATCCCGCTGGTGATGAGGGCCCTCGTGCCGGTCAGCAGGCTCCGCCAGGACGCGATGTGCCGGGTGGACAGGGTGGAGCCGGCGCTGTGGGTGCGCCAGTAGACGAAGTCCCGGTCGCCCTCGGTGTCGGAGGCCAGCAGGTAGGCGCCGTTCGGGCGCGGGGCGCGGCGTACGTGGGACACGTCCACGCCGAGCGCGGCGGCGCGGTGCAGCAGCGGGACGCTGAGCTCGTCGTCGCCGACGACGGCGAGCAGGGCGGTCCGGGCTCCCGCGGCGGCCGCGGCGGCCGCGGCGTTGAGGGCGTCGCCGGAGTACGAGATGCGGGCCGGGGTGCCGTCGGCGGCTTCCCGCAGGGCGGTGTCGGCGTGGATCTCGACGAGGACCTCGCCGAGGACGAGTACGTCGTAGCCGGTCCGGGGTGCCACCGTCAACGGCGCCACCGTCAACGCCCCGAGGGGGAGCAGCCGGTGCAGCACGGCCGGGCCAGTGCGGCGAAGACGGCGGCCAGTTCGCCGGGGTCGTCGGGCAGTCCGCCGCCTATGCCGACGGCCGCGGCGCCGGCGGCGAGCCACTGCGGGATCTCGGCGGGCCGGATGCCCCCGGTCGGGATGAACAGCGCCCCGGGGAGGACCGCCTTGAGGGAGCGGATGAACTGCGGGCCGCCCACGTGGGCCGGGAAGACCTTGGCTGCGCCCGCGCGGGCGACGGCGGAGGCGATCTCGCCGGGGGTGAGGCCCCCCTCGACGAGGACGGCCCCGCGGCGCAGGGCGACGGCACGGGCTTCGGGGGCCGGGTAAGGGGAGATCAGGAAGGCCGCGCCGGCGTCGAGGGCCGTCTCGGCGTGGACGGCGGTGGTGACGGTGCCGACGCCGATCAGGGCGGGCCGCCCGTGCGCGTCGGCGAGCGGTGCGGTGCGGGCGACGGCTGCGGCCCAGCCGGGGATGGAGGTGGTCAGCTCGACGGTGCGGCAGCCGGCGGCCAGCAGGGCGGTGGTCCGGTGGACCGCTTCGTCGGCGTCGGCGTTGCGCAGGACCGGCAGCAGGCCCTGGGCGGTCATCGCGTCGTACGGATGGCAGGACAAGGGACCCCTCCATGCGCTCCTCACGGCAGTTGTTCCACGTAGTGGAACTCGGTACCGTGTAACGGAACTTACGCCGCAGACCTTACCCTGACCCGGCCCCGCCCGACCCCCTCCCGGCCCCTTCCTGTCTCATCCCCTCCCGCCCCGCCCCGCCCCGCCCCGCCCCGTCCCGCCCTGGAGAGCGCATGCCCGACCCCGAAGGCCCCTCCCCGGCGGACGCGGTCGACACCCGCGCCCGTACGGGCCGCACCTCGGCCGCCGGTACGGCGCTGGAGAAGTCGATGCGGATCCTGGAGGCCGTGGCCGCACCCGGCGGGCCGCACCGGCTCACCGATGTGGCGGCGGCCGCTGCGGTGCCGAAGTCGAGCACCTTCCGGATCCTCGCCTCGCTGATCGAGCAGGGCTTCGTCCGCCCGGAGAACGACGCCCGGTACGGGGTCGGCCCCCGCCTGCGCGGACTGTCCGCCATGGTCAGCGGAGGCGAGCCGCAGACCATCGGACGGATCCTCGGCGAGCTGCGCGAGGCCGTCGGCCAGACGGTCCACCTGGCCCTTCACAGCGGGGAGACGCTGACCTACATCCGGAAGCTGGAGAGCGACCAGCCCTTCCGGACGGCCTCCCGGGTCGGGATGCGGATGCCGCTGCACAGCACCGCGATCGGCAAGAGCATCCTGGCGCACCTGCCCGAGGCGGAGGTGCGGGCACTGATCGCGAGCGCCGGGCTGCCGGCCCGCACGCCGAACACGCTGACCCGCCCGGAGGCGCTGCTGGCGGAGCTGGAGAGGGTCCGGGCCCGGGGCTTCGCCGTGGACGACGAGGAGAACGAGCCGACGATCCGGTGCATCGGGGCCGCGGTCCTGGGCCCGGGGGGCCGCCCGGTCGGCGGGGTCAGCATCACCACGGTCGCCTTCTCCGCCGCTCCCGGCCGGGGGTACCCCCACGTCTCCCGCGAGGAGATCGAGGCGTATGCGCCGGCCCTGCGCGCGGCCACGGAGGCACTGGCTCCGCTCCTGTAGGCCGCCCCCGGGGGTCCCGCGTCAGGAGGTGGACGCGGGACCCTCAGCCGAAGCACCCCCGGCCGGCCCGGAGCTCAGCCGGCCACGTACCCGAGGCCCCGGCGCCGACAGCGTCCGGAGCGCGTCCGCGGGCCCGGAGAAAAATTTCTGAGGTTCTTCTTCCGGATAACCGTTATCGGGGCCGCGTTCGACGGTCTCCCAGGTATCGGGCATCATCGACCGCCGGTACGGACAGGGAACCTCACATGACTACACAGCACACCGCAGCGCTGGTGGCAGCGACCCGCGCGGGCGATCCCCGCGCGCAGGACGAGCTGGTCAGCACCTATCTGCCGCTCGTCTACAACATCGTCGGGCGCGCCCTGAACGGCTCCTGCGACGTTGACGACGTGGTGCAGGACACCATGCTGCGGGCGCTCGACGGCCTGGGCACCCTGCGGTCGGACGACAGTTTCCGGTCCTGGCTGGTGGCCATCGCCATGAACCGGGTGCGGGCGCACTGGCAGGCCCGGCACACCGCCCCCGGCGAGAGCGGCCTCGAAGCGGCCTGGGAGCTGGCCGACCCGGGCGCCGACTTCGTGGACCTGACGGTGCTGCGGCTCCAGCTCGAAGGCCAGCAGCGGGAGACGGCCCGCGCCACCCGCTGGCTGGACACCGACGACCGCGCCCTGCTGTCGCTGTGGTGGCTGGAGTGTGCCGGTGAGCTGACCCGCGCCGAGGTGGCCGCGGCCCTCGAACTCTCCCCGCAGCACACGGCGGTGCGCGTGCAGCGGATGAAGGCGCAGCTGGAGTCGGCCCGGGTGGTGGAGCGGGCGCTGGCCACGCAGCCCCCGTGCGAGGAGCTGCGGGCGGTGACGGCCGGCTGGGACGGGGCGCCGTCGACGCTGTGGCGCAAGCGAATAGCCCGGCATGCGCGGGAGTGCGTGCGGTGCGCGGGGCTGTGGGGCGGACTGCTCCCGGCGGAGGGGCTGCTGGCGGGCCTGGCCCTGGTACCGGTCGGGGCGGCCCTGCTGGCCGGCGTACGGTCGGCTGCGACGGGCGGTTTCGTCCCGGCGGGCGCCGCCTACGCACCGGCGGACGCGGCGTACGCCTCCGACGGCGCGGGCGCGGCCATGGGCACCGGCACCGGCACCGGCCCGGGGACGGGATTCGACGGCGCCGGCCTCTCCGACGGCGGGGACTTCTCCGATGCGGCGACGCAGCTCTCCCCCGCGGTCTCCGGCCAGGGCGGCATACCGGACGCAGCCCCGGGCGGCGGCCGCAGCGTCCTGCGCAAGCGCCGCCAGAGCCGCCGCCGCGCGGTCGGCGGCGCGGTGATCGCCGCGTGCGTCGCGGGCGGCGGGCTCGCGTACCTCGGCGGGCTCCCCGGCTCGGGCGACAAGGACACCGGCGCCGCGCCCGCCGCCCCGCTCTCCGCGCTGTCGGCGCCCGAGTCCGCCTCCGCCTCCGCCTCCCCTTCGGAAGCGGCCTCGCCCTCCGCATCGCCTTCCCCTTCGGTCTCCCCCTCGTCGAGCCCCTCCACGGCGAGCCCGACGCCGAGCCCCACGCCGACCAAGTCCAAGGCTCCGGCGCCGCGCCCGTCGGCCCCCGCGCCGGGGCCGGCCCCGGCGGGAGTCGCGGGCCAGGTCATCGCCCTGGTCAACTCCGAGCGCGCGAAGGCCGGCTGCGGCCCGCTGAAGGAGGACCCGCAGCTGCGGGCCGCCGCGCAGGGGCACTCCGACGACATGGCGGCCCGGGACTTCTTCTCGCACACCAACCCCGACGGCGCGGACCCGGGGAAGCGGACGACGGCCGCCGGGTACCGCTGGTCTACGTACGGGGAGAACATCGCCAGGGGCCAGCAGACCGCGGACTCGGTCATGGACTCCTGGATGAACAGCCCGGGCCACCGCGCGAACATCCTCAACTGCTCCTTCAAGGACATCGGCGTCGGCATCCACTCCGGCCCGGGCGGTCCGTGGTGGACGCAGAACTTCGGCGCCCGCATGTGACCGGATGCCCCCGGACCCGTCTGCCAGGTCGGCCACGTCGGCCCCACATGCTTCAAACCTCGTGCAGGATGGAGACTGGGGCCGAAGAGGCTGATCAGGGCGATGGACGGAGCGGGACACATGGCACGCCAGGAACTCCGCCCGCACCAGCGCGAGGCCGTCGACGCCGTGCTCCGGGCGCTCGAACTGCCCGCCGGCGGCCGGGTGCCCGGCGCCGGTCTGCGCACCCAGGTGATCATGGCCACCGGCTCCGGGAAGTCACTGGTCGCCGTGCGCTCGGCCGAGGAACTGCGGGCCGGGCGGGTGCTGGTCCTCGTACCGTCGCTGGACCTGCTCGTCCAGACGGCGGCGGCCTGGCGCCGGGGCGGGCGCACCGGGCGCGCCCTCGCCGTGTGCTCCCTGCGCGAAGCGGACGCGGGCATGCCGACCACCACCGATCCGGCCGAAGTGGCCCGCTGGGCGGGCCGTTCGGCGCACCGGCCGACCGACCGGGTGACCGACCGGGTGACCGACCGGGTGACGGTGTTCGCCACGTACGCCTCGCTGGGCCTGGGCACGATCGAGCAGGCCCACCGGTCCGGGCTGCCGGGCTGGGACCTGATCGTGGTCGACGAGGCGCACCGGACCTCCGGGCGGATCGGGAAGCCGTGGGCCGTGGTCCACGACAACACGCGCATCCCCTCGCTCCGGCGGCTGTACATGACCGCCACTCCCCGGGTCTGGCAGGACGGCACGCAGCCGGAGGGGAGCGAGGCGGGCGCAGGGGCCGAGGAGCCGGAGGAGTCCGGGGCGGGCCCCGGGCGGGGTGAGCTCGTCGCGTCCATGGAGGACGACCCCGACGGCCCGTTCGGCGCCCGCTGCCACACCCTGTCCCTCGCGGAGGCCATCGACCGCGGGATCTGCGCCCCCTACCGGGTGGTGTGCGTGGACGTCAGCGATCCGGGGTTCCAGGCGTCGGTGCTGCTGGGCGCCGACGCGCGTTCCGATGCCGTGCGCGGGGCCCGGCTGGCCGCCCTCCAGGCGGCCCTGGTGAAGGCCGCCTCCGACCAGGGCTTCCGGCGGACCCTCGTCTTCCACCACCTGACCCGGGAGGCGGAGGCGTTCGCGGCCGGGCTGCCGGCGGTGGCGCGGCGGCTGCGGGCCGCTGGGGACGCACCGGGGCCGGTGTATCCCCGCACCGTCTGGGCGGACTGGCTGTGCGGGCAGCACCCGGCGGCGCACCGGCGGCGGGTGCTGGCGGAGTTCGCGGCGGACCGGGCGGCCGGCAAAGCCTTCCTCGGCAGTGTCCGGGTGCTCGGCGAGGGGGTGGACACCAAAGAGTGCGACTCGGTGTTCTGGGCCGACGTACGGGGTTCCATGCCGGACCTCGTCCAGGCCGTCGGGCGGGCCCTGCGCATCCGTCCGGGCGAGGGCAAGGTCGCCTCGCTGGTGGTCCCCGTACTGCTGGGGCCGGGCGAGACGCCCGATTCGATGCTGACCTCGCGGTCGTACGGGGACCTGGCGCGGCTGCTGGAGGCCCTGCGGGCGCACGACACCCGGCTCGTCGAGGCGCTGGCCCAGCCGCAGGCACCGAGCCGGCAGCGGACGCAGTCCCCGGCCGAGGCCGTGGCCGGGGCCGGCATGCGGTCCGGGGCGCAGGCGCTGCTGAGCTTCTCCACCCCGCGTGATCCGGCGCTGCTGGCGGCGTTCATCCGGCTGCGCGTCCTGCATCCGGAGCGCGAGAACTGGCGGCGCGGGGTGGAGGCCGCCCGGATCTACGCGGCCCGGGCCGGGGACCTGCGGGTGCCGTTCGCGTTCCGGGTGCCGGCCGGACCGGGCGCCGTGCCGCCGGGGGCGCCGGGGGCGCCCACCGAGCTGGGGGCATCCCCCGGACCGGGGGCGTCCGCCGGGCTGGGGACATCCCTGCGGCCGGGGGCGTCCGTCGGACCGTGGGCGTCCGCCGCGCCGGGGGCGTCTCCCGAACCGTGGGCGTCCGTCGCGCGGGGGGCGTCCCCCGGTCCCGGCCCGGAGCCGAGGCCGTCCCTGCGCACCCCGCCGGCCGCCGCCGCGGGGGCCGCTGCGCCCCCGCCCGGAACACCGGCCCCGCCCGGTGCGCAGTCCCCGCCCGTCCCGGAACCGGCCCCCGTGGCCTGGCCGCCCGCGCTGGCCGGGTTCCCGCTGGGCCAGTGGATCGCGGACCTGCGGCGCACCCACCGGCGGGGCGCCCTCGGCCGGGACCGGGTCGCGCAGCTCGATGAACTCGGCATGGTCTGGAGCCACTTCGACGTGGCCTTCGAGGAGGGCCTCACCGCGGCCCGCGGCTGGGCGGCGGAACACGGCCACCTGCTGCCGCCGGTGGAGGCCACCTGGCGCGGCGCGCCGGTCGGGGTGTGGGTCAAGAACCAGCGGGCCGCAGCCCGCCGCAAGGGTCCCGGCGCACTGCCGGACGAGCGCCGGGAGGCCCTGGAGGCCATCGACGCGTCCTGGTGCCCGGCCTGGGAGATCTCCTGGCAGCGCGCCTTCCACCTGACCCGCGTCCACCTCGACGCGGGCGGCCGGCTGCCCCTCACCCCCGGCGAGGTCGTCGTCCAGGGCGAGGACCTCGGCCGATGGGTCCGCGGCCAGCGGCTGGCCTGGGAGCAACTGGCCTGGGCGCAGCGCTGGCTGCTGGAGCACACGCTGGGCGTGACCGCGGCGACCGGAGCGGAGCGTCCGGCGCCGCGGCGCTCCCAGGCCGAGAAGTGGGCGGACCACCTGGCGGCGGCCCGGCAGTTCCGCACCCGGGAGCACCATCTGCGGGTTCCCCGTGCCCATGTGGAGCGGGTCGGGGACCGGGAGGTGCGGCTGGGCGTGTGGATCGCCAATCAGCGCTCGCGGGCCTCGGCCCTCGCCCCGGACCGGGTCGCGGACCTCGACGCCCTCGGCATGCGCTGGTAGGCAGCCGACGGCGGCTCGTGCGGGTGCGCCGGGTGCGCGGAGCGGACACGGACACCTGGCCCAGGAGCTCGCCGCCCACCGTGGGGCGGATCCGGACCACGGCTGCCCCGGCCCCCGCGGTCGAGGGAGCGCGCTCCGCACAACGGGCCCCGGCGGCCGGCGCCCACTCCCACGGCGCGGCTCGCCTCGCTCCGGCGAGCACGCCCGCAGCCGACCGGCAGCCGGCTGCGAACCGGTCCGCGCCGCCCGGCGGCAAGCGGATCCGGACCGCGGCCGCCCGGCCCCGCGGTGGCCGAGGGAGCGCGGTCCGGACAACGGGCCCGGCGGTCGGCGCTCACCTCGATGGCACGGCTCGCCGCGCTCCGGCGAACGCGCCGCAGCCGGTCGGCAGCCGGCTGCGAACCGGCCTGCGCCGCCCGGCGGTCGGCGGATCCGGATCACAGCCGACCCGCCCACGGTGGCAGCACGCTCCGGACAACGGGCCCGGCAGCCGGCATCCACCCGATGGCACGGCTCGCCGCGCACCGGCAGGCACGCCGCAGCCGGTCGGCAGCCGGCTGCGAACCGGCCTGCGCCGCCCATCGGCGGGCGGATCCCGACCAAGGCCGACCCGCCCCGCGGTGGCCGAGGCAGCGCGCTCCGTAGGACGGGCCCCGGCGGTCGGCGCCACCCCCATGGCGTTCGGGGAGGGCACGGCCGCCGGCCCGGCCCCTGTCCGCCGACGGGCGGGTGCCGGACCGCGGCCGGGCCCGCCTCTGACGGGCCGGTGGGGCTCCGGCGTCGGTCGGGCGGGCCCGCGGTCGTCGTCAGTGGTGGAAGCCCGAGCGGGGTTCCACCGCCGGAGTCGGCGGGGGTGCGGCGGTGAGGTGGTCCACCGCGTGGCGCAGGTCGTCGACGAGCAGGGCGATCTGGTCGCGGGTCACCCCGTGCCGGATCAGCACGCGCTGGATGACGGTGTCGTCGCGGTCGGCCGGCAGCGGGTACGAGGGCACCTGCCAGCCGCGCATCCGCAGCCGGTCGGAGAGGTCGTACAGGCTGAAGACGGAGCCCTCCGGGTCGGTGAGCCGGTAGGAGACGGCGGGCAGGCCGCCGAGCCCGTCGTAGAGCAGGGTGAACGGGCCCATCGCGGAGATCTCCCCCGCCAGATACTGCGCCGTGGAGACGCAGGCCTCGTGGACGCGCCGGTAACCGGCGCGCCCGAGCCGCAGGAACAGGTAGTACTGGGCGATGACCTCGCCGCCGGGGCGGGAGAAGTTGAGGGCGAACGTCGGCATGTCGCCGCCGAGGTAGTCCACGTCGAAGACGAGCTCGCGGGGCAGCAGGTCGGCGGTGCGCCACACGATCCAGCCGACGCCGAGGGGCGCGAGCCCGTACTTGTGCCCGGAGGTGTTGACGGAGGCGACGCGCGGCAGCCGGAAGTCCCACACCACGTCGGGGTGGAGGAAGGGCGCGATGAAGCCGCCGCTGGCCCCGTCCACGTGGATCGGGATGTCCCAGCCGTGTTCGGCCTGGATCCGGTCGAGTTCGGCGGCGATCTCGGCTACCGGTTCGTAGTCGCAGGTGTAGGTGACGCCGAGGATGGCGACGACGCCGATGGTGTTCTCGTCGACGTACTGGGCGAGCTGATGGGGCCGCAGGCCGGTGGAGTCGGCCTCGACCGGGACCTGGCGCAGTTCGACGTCGAAGTAGCGGGCGAACTTCTCCCAGCAGACCTGGACCGGCCCGCACACCAGGTTGGGGCGGTCGACGGGCAGGCCCTGGGCCTGGCGGCGGGAGCGCCAGCGGAATTTGAGGGCGAGTCCGCCGAGCATGGCGGCCTCGCTGGATCCGGTGGTGGAACAGCCGGTGGCCGCGCCGCCGGGGGGCGCGTTCCACAGGTCGGCGAGGATGTTGACGCAGCGGGCCTCGATCTCGGCGGTCTGCGGGTACTCGTCCTTGTCGATCATGTTCTTGTCGAGGCACTGGTTCATCAGGCGGTGCACGCCGTCGTCGGACCAGGTGGTGCAGAAGGTGGCGAGGTTCTGGGCCGCGTTGCCGTCGAGGAGCAGTTCGTTGCTGAGCAGTTCGTAGACCACTTCAGTGGGCGAGTGGTCGTCGGGCATCCGGTACTTGGGCAGGACCTGGCCGCTCAGTGCGGACGTGAACACGTCCGAGTCGGCATCACCGGCGTTCACGTCTTTCGTCTCATGGAGAGCCATATCCGGACTATAGGTGACGGATCATTACCATCTCGGCTTTTGGGCCGTGCACACCGAGAGCTTCCGGCCGACTCCACGGTGTGACGCCCCCCATAGGAGCGGCGTGGCGCCGGACAACTTACTGTCGAGTAGACTTTTGCACGAAGATCTTCCCGTCCGGGCCGCTGGAGCCGGTTCGGACGAGAAGATCGACCAATTCGTTCTATGGGCAACTTATCCGCTGATGTCCGGATATCAGCCAACGGCCCGCGCCGGCCTGATACTTCTTCGGCCCATGAACAAGATCACCCGTCGGCAGGCCCTGGGCACCACGGCCGGCGCACTCACCGCCCTCGGCATCGCCGGCGCCACCGCGCACGCAGCCGCCACCGACTCCCGCGCCTCCCTACCCACCGGCGCGGTCGACGAGGTGTACCAGGGCCGCCGCATACAGATCACCCCGGCGGAGGCCGGGGGCGGTCATCATGGCGGCCACCACGGCGGCGGCCACGACGCCCTGCCGACGGTCCGGATAGACGGCCGTGAACTCCACGTCATGCGCAACGCCGACGGCACCTGGATCAGCGTGGTCAACCACTACGAGACCTTCGCCGATCCGGCCTCGCTCGCCCGCGCCGCCGTGCGCGAGCTCCAGGGAGCCGTCCTCGCCCCGTTCGCGCCCATGGGAGGCACGGCATGACCGTCCGCAAGAACCAGGCCGCGCTCACCGCCGAAGAGAAGCGCGCCTTCACGAACGCCCTGCTCGAACTGAAGCGCACGGGGGTCTACGACCGCTTCGTGACCACCCACAACGGGTTCATCATGAGCGACACAGACTCCGGTGACCGCGTCGGCCACCGCTCCCCGTCCTTCCTCCCCTGGCACCGCCGCTTCCTGCTGGAGTTCGAGGCCGAGCTGCAGAAAGTGGACGCGAAGGTCACGCTCCCGTACTGGGACTGGACCACGGACCGCACCGCCCGCGCCTCCCTGTGGGCCGCCGACTTCCTCGGCGGCACCGGCCGGGCCCGCGACGGGCAGGTCATGGACGGGCCGTTCGCGTACGCCACCGGGAAGTTCAACGTGAACATACGGGTGGACGGGCGCACGTACCTGCGCCGCGCGCTCGGCGCCGGGGTGGCCGAGCTGCCGACGAAGGCCGAGGTGGACGCCGTGCTCAACATGCCGGTGTACGACATGGCCCCGTGGAACAGCTCGTCGAACGGCTTCCGCAACCACCTGGAGGGCTGGCGCGGCGCCAACCTCCACAACCGGGTGCACGTCTGGGTCGGCGGCCAGATGGCCACCGGCGTCTCCCCCAACGACCCGGTGTTCTGGATGCACCACGCCTACGTCGACAAGCTGTGGGCCGAGTGGCAGGCCCGCAACCCGAAGTCGGCGTACCTGCCGGCCGCCGGCACCGCCAACGTCGTCGACCTGCACGACACCATGCGGCCGTGGAACGACGTGACCCCGGCCGACATGCTGGACCACCGCAAGTTCTACACCTTCGACACCGAGCCGGCGGCGGCCAGCCAGCGGTAGTGCAGTTCGGGGCGCCCGACCTGGCCGTAGCGGGGGGTGCGGTCCGCCCGCCCGGTGTCCACGAGGTGCTCCAGGTAGCGGCGGGCCGTGATCCGGGAGATCCCGGCCGCCTCGGCCGTCCCCGCTGCCGTCAGTCCCTCGGGCGCCGCCCTCAGCAGCGCGCCGACCCGCTCCAGGGTCGGCGCGCTCAGCCCCTTCGGGAGCTCGGCGGGGCCCGGTGCGCGCAGGGCGGCGAGCGCCCGGTCCACGTCGTCCTGGCCGGCCGCCTCCCCCGCCGTCGCGCGGAACTCGGCGTAGCGCAGCAGCCGTTCGCGCAGCGTCGGGAAGGCGAAGGGCTTCAGCACGTACTGGACCACGCCGAGCGAGACGCTCTCGCGGACCACGGCCAGGTCCCGTGCCGAAGTCACCACGATCACGTCCACGGGATGACCGGACGCCCGCAGCCGGCGTGCGAAGCGCAGCCCGTGGCCGTCGGGCAGGGTGAGGTCGAGCAGCAGCAGGTCGACCCGGGTCCGCTCCAGGCACCGGGTGGCCTCGGCGAGCGAGTGGACGGCGCCGACGGCGGTGAAGCCGGGCACCCTGCCGACGTACAGCGCGTGCGCGTCGGCGGCGACGGGGTCGTCCTCGACCACCAGCACCCGCACCTCGGGCACCTCGCGGGCCTCACGGGCCTCACGGGCGTCACTCATGGCGTCGGCTCCCTTCGCATGGGCAGTCGTACGGTGAACTCGGCCCCTCCGCCCGGCACTTCGGCGGCGACCGCGCTGCCTCCGTGCCGGTGGGCCACCTGCCGGACCAGGGCGAGGCCGAGGCCGCGCCCCTCTCCCTTGCCCGACCAGCCGCGCAGGAACACGTCCGCGGCGGCGCCCGTCGGCAGCCCGGGGCCGTTGTCGGTGACGCGCAGCAGCAGTCCGTCGCCCTCGGGCCGGACGGTGACGGCGATCCGGGCCCCCGGCACACCGGTGAGGGCGTCGACGGCGTTGTCGAGGAGGTTGCCGAGCACGGTGACGAGGTCGCGGGCCGGGAGGGTTCCGGTCCGGCCGTCCACGGCGCGGCTGTCGGGGGTGACGACCAGTTCGACGCCCCGCTCGTGCGCCTGGGCGGCCTTGCCCAGCAGGAGCGCCACCAGGACGGGTTCGCCGACGCCGGTGACCACCTCGTCGGTGAGGGCCTGGGCCAGCTCCAGTTCCGCGGTGGCGAACTCCACCGCCTCCTCGGCGCGGCCGAGTTCGATGAGGGAGACCACGGTGTGCAGCCGGTTGGCCGCCTCGTGGGCCTGGGAGCGCAGCGCCTCGGTGAATCCGCGCTCCTGGTCCAGTTCGCCGGTCAGCGACTGGAGTTCGGTGTGGTCGCGCAGGGTGACCACGGTGCCGCGGCGGCCGCCGCCCGCGACGGGCGAGCTGTTGAGGACCAGTACCCGGTCCGCGGTCAGGTGCACCTCGTCCACCCGCGGCCGGTCGGCGAGCAGGGCGCCGGTGATCGGCGCGGGCAGTCCGAGGTCGGCGGCCCCGGTTCCCCTGATGTCCCCGCGCAGGCCGAGCAGTTCGCGTCCGGCGTCGTTGATCAGTGTGATCCGTCGCTGGCCGTCGAGCATCAGCAGTCCCTCGCGGACGCCGTGCAGGGCCGCCTGGTGGTAGTCGTACATCCGGCTGAGCTCGCCCGCGTTCATCCCGTGCGTGTGCCGGCGCAGCCGGGCGTTGACGACGTACGTGCCGAGTCCGCCGAGCGCGAGCGCGCCGGCCGCGACCCAGACGAGGGCGGAGAGCTGCTCGGCGAGCCGGGCGCTGATCGCGCGGACGGTGATGCCGGCGCTGACCATGCCGGTCACGCGGCCGTCGTCGACGAGCGGGGTCACCACGCGGATGGAAGGCCCCAGGGTGCCGGTGTAGGTCTCGCTGAAGGTCTCGCCGCGCAGGGCGCGGGCGGTGTTCCCCATGAAGGGCTCGCCGATGCGGCGGGGGTCGGGGTGGGTCCAGCGCCGCCCGTCCGGAGCCATGATCGTCACGAAGTCCACCCCGGAGTCGACGCGGACCCGCTCGGCGTAGGGCTGGAGGGCCGCCGAGGGACTGCCCCCCTGCCCCGCCGCGCGGACGGCCTCGCGGACGGACGGGGAGTCGGCGACCGCGCGGGCCACCGCCCCCGCCTGGCGCCGGGCGGCCTCCTCGGCCTGCCCGCGGGCGGTGGCGTACGCGAAGACCGCGCAGCCGGCGACGACCACGGCGACCAGCAGCACCTGCATGGCGAAGAGCTGGCCGGCGAGGCTGCGCGGCGGACGAGGGAAACGGAACATGGCGTTCAGTGTGCACCTCGGCGTGAACTCAATGAACGCAACGGTGACCGGGGTCACAGGCTCGGGCGATGGTCCTCCCGGGACGTATTCAGCACCAGGAGGCGAGCCGTGGCCGGCAGACGCGACAAGACCCATTATCTCTACATCGCGGTGATCGCCGCGGTGCTCCTCGGCATCGCCGTCGGCTTCGCCGCGCCGGGCACGGCCGTGGAGCTGAAGCCGCTGGGCACCGGCTTCGTGAACCTCATCAAGATGATGATCTCGCCCGTGATCTTCTGCACCATCGTGCTGGGCATCGGGTCGGTGCGCAAGGCCGCCAAGGTCGGCGCCGTGGGCGGACTCGCCCTCGGCTACTTCATGATCATGTCCACGGTGGCGCTGGCCATCGGGCTCCTCGTGGGGAACCTGCTGGAGCCGGGCTCCGGGCTGCACCTGACCGAGGCCGTCAAGCACGCCGGAGAGGCACAGGCCAAGGCGGGCGCGGCGCAGAGCACTCCCGAGTTCCTGCTCGGGATCATCCCGACCACCCTGGTCTCGGCCTTCACCGGCGGCCAGGTGCTCCAGACGCTGCTCGTGGCCCTGCTGTGCGGGTTCGCGCTCCAGGCCATGGGTGCGGCGGGCGAGCCGCTGCTCCGGGGCATCGGCCACGTGCAGAAGCTGGTCTTCCGGGTGCTCGCGATGATCATGTGGGCCGCGCCGGTGGGCGCGTTCGGCGCGATCGCCGCGGTGGTCGGCGCAACCGGAATCGACGCGCTGAAGTCGCTCGCCGTCATCATGATCGGTTTCTACACGACCTGCCTGCTGTTCGTGTTCGTCGTGCTCGGCACCCTGCTGCGGCTGTGCACCGGGCTCAACGTGTTCTCACTGCTGCGCTACCTGGGCCGCGAGTTCCTGCTGATCCTCTCGACCTCCTCGTCGGAGTCGGCACTGCCGCGGCTGATCGCGAAGATGGAACACCTGGGCGTCTCCAAGCCCGTGGTCGGCATCACCGTGCCGACGGGCTATTCGTTCAACCTGGACGGAACCGCGATCTACCTGACGATGTCCTCGCTGTTCATCGCGGAGGCGACGGGCAAGCCGCTCGCCCTGGGCGAGCAGATCTCCCTGCTGCTGTTCATGATCGTGGCCTCGAAGGGCGCGGCCGGGGTGACCGGCGCGGGGCTCGCGACGCTGGCCGGGGGGCTCCAGTCACACCGGCCGGAACTCGTCGACGGCGTGGGGCTGATCGTGGGCATCGACCGCTTCATGAGCGAGGCCAGGGCACTGACCAACTTCGCGGGCAACGCGGTGGCAACCGTGCTCATCGGCACCTGGACCAAGGAGTTCGACCGCCGACGGGCCACCGAAGTCCTGGCCGGACGCCTGCAGTTCGACGAGACCACGCTGGTCGACGACGGCCACGGTACGGAGATCCCCGCCGTGCCCGCCCCCTCGCCGGTCCGCGCCGAGGACGGCGTACCCGCCTAAGCGGAACGCCCGTCACGGGCCGGCCGGGCAGGGCTCGCCCCCACGGTGCCCAGCCCGGTCGGCCCGCACTCCGCCCCCATGGTCGATTTTCGGCCATGGGGCTGTGAAGTGTCGTGCGGTAAAAGGTACTTCCGCACCCGGGCACGCTTCTGACATCTTGCGTCCACCACTCGTTTCGTACGGCCCGGTAGGTGCCACCAGCACCACCGGGCCGTCTTCGGAGGACGCATTGATACCCCACATATCCAGCCGACCTCGACGTACCCTCGTGCTGGCCGCCACGCTCGGCGCCGCACTCGCCTTCGGGGCCCCCGCCGCGCTCGCCGGCACCGCCCCGGTCTCGCCCTCCGGGCAGGCCGTCCCGTCCGCCCCCGCCAAGGCCAAGGCCGCGGCGCCGTCCTCCCAGAGTGCGACCTGGGTTGCCGGCACCCGCGCCTACCTGGTGATCACCGCCCCCGGTGACAGCTCGGCGGTGCGTTCCGCCATCGCCGCCAACGGCGGCACCGTCTTCTCGAACTTCGACGCCATCGGCGTGATCGTCGCCCACTCCTCGTCCGCCGGCTTCGCCGCGACGATGCGCGGGGTGAGCGGGGTCCAGCAGGTCGGGGCCACCCGCACCTCGGATGTTCCGGCCGACGCCTACAACCCGGCGCTGCCCGCCAACCCGGCGCAGTCGACGACCCCGGCCGGCGAGCCCGTCCGCGCCGACATGAGCCAGATCAAGGCGGACCAGGCCTGGGCCGTCACCACCGGCTCCGCCTCCGTCAAGGTCGGCATCCTCGACACCGGTGTCGACGACCAGCACCAGGACCTGGCGCCGAACTTCAACGCCGCCGACTCCGTCTCCTGTGCCTACGGCAAGCCCGACACCCGTGCGGGCGCCTGGCGGGACGTGGACACCCACGGCACCCATGTCGCGGGCACCATCGCGGCCGCCAAGAACGGCAAGGGCGTCGTCGGCGTGGCCCCGGGCGTGAAGATCTCCGCGGTCCGCGTCGCCGAGCCGGGCAACTCGTTCTTCTTCGCCGAGAACACCATCTGCGGGTTCGTGTGGGCCGGTGACCACGGCTTCAAGGTCACCAACAACAGCTACTACACCGACCCGTGGCAGTTCAACTGCCCGGACAACATCGACCAGGCCGCCATCATCGAGGGCGTCAAGCGCGCCCAGGAGTACGCCGAGGGCAAGGGCTCGCTGCAGGTCGCCGCGGCGGGCAACGAGAACTACGACCTCGCCCACAAGACGACCGACACCGCGAGCCCCAACGACTCGACGCCGGTCACCCGCACCATCACCAACGCCTGCCTCGACATCCCGACCGAGCTCCCGGGCGTGGTCACGGTCGCGGCGAACGGAACCGGCACCACCAAGGCCTCGTTCTCCAACTTCGGCTCGGGCGTCATCGACGTGGCGGCCCCCGGCCAGGACGTCTACTCCACGCTGCCGGGCGGCAAGTACGGCACCAAGAGCGGTACGTCGATGGCGACCCCGCACGTCGTGGGCGTCGCGGCGCTGCTCGCCAGCACCAACCCCGGCATCACCCCGGCGCAGCTGCGCGACAAGCTGGCCACCCAGGCGAACGACATCGCCTGCCCGTCGGACGGCCGCTGCACCGGCACCGCGGCCAACAACTCGTTCTTCGGCGAGGGCCAGGTCGACGCGCTGAAGGCGGTGGGCTCCACCCCGCCGCCCGGGAAGTACTTCGAGAACCTCAGCGACTTCGCGATCAACGACAACGCCACCGTGGAGAGCCCCATCACCGTCAGCGGGGTGACCGGCAACGCCCCGGCCACCCTCAAGGTGGGCGTGGACATCAAGCACACCTACATCGGTGACCTGAAGGTCGACCTGGTGGCCCCCGACGGCTCGGTCTACACCCTGAGCAACCGGGCCGGCGGCTCCACGGACAACATCATCCAGACCTTCACCGTCAACGCCTCCTCCGAGGTCGCCAACGGCGTCTGGAAGCTCCGCGTGAACGACAACGCCAGCGCGGACACCGGCAAGATCGACGCCTGGAACCTCACCTTCTGAGGCCGGGGGGGCCCCCGGGGGGGGCCCCCCCCCCCCCCCGGGGGCCCCCCCCGGGCGGGCCGCCCCGAGAGGGGCGGCCTACCTGGTCCGCAGCACGCAGTCCCCGCAGAGCCCACCGCCGGGCACCCGGTAGTAGAGGCAGCAGCTGCGGCGCACGAACGCCACCCCGAGGCCTTCTTCGTGGACGAAGGTGCCGCTGCCGCCGAGCGCCCCGCCCCCGGCCAGCAGCTCCGCCGCCAGGGACACCGCCGGGCCGCCCGGGACCCGGTCGATCAGCACGCGCAGCGCCCCGACCAGCCCCGACGCGGCGTTCCCGCGCAGCACCTTGGGGGACACGCCGTACCGGTCGCGCACCGCCCCGTCGAGCACCGCGAGGTGGCCGAGCACGTTCTCGCCGAGCGCCGCGGACGGCAGCTCCCCCCGGCCGGGATCGGGTAGCCACAGCTCCATGGACCCCGCAGCGGGCAACCGCCACCACACGCGGTCCGCCGCCAGGTCCGGGATCCGCCCGCCCAGCGCGGCGCAGCCCAGCCCGACCGACCACAGCCGGGAAGCGATCCCGAACTGCGCGGTCGAGGCGGCGACCCGGCCGGGCCCGCTGCCGATGCGCCGGCCCACCTCGGCGACGTACGGCTCCAGTCGGCGCCCGTACAGCTCGCTCAGCGGCCGGAAGCCGGGGCCGGGCGGCTCCGTCCCGAACGGCACGCCGAAGAACGGCCCGATGGCGGCCAGCCGGCCCAGCAGCTCCTGCATCTCCATGCGCGGATGATCTCAGGCGGCGGTGTTCTCACGGATCACGGCCAGGGTCCGGGCGACCGTCCGGGCCATGGACGTGCGCATCGCCACACACCTAGGACGCCTGTACGACGGCCCCCGCGGGCCCGGTTCCGCGGTGGACCGCCCCGGCCGCCCGGCGGACCGCGGGGCCCATCCCGTACGAGGCGGCCAGCAGCACCGCGCCGAGCAGCAGCCAGCCGGGGATCCCCCACAGCAGGAGCAGCGAGGTCAGGACCAGTGGCCCCAGGGTCCGCGCGATCGGCACCCCGGTCCCGAAAAAGCCCTGGTACTGCCCGATCCGCTCGGCCGGGGCCAGGCAGAAGCCGATCTGCCAGGACCCGGCGGACTGCCGCATCTCGGCGTCCGCCTGGAGCACCGCCCCGGCCACCAGCAGCGCCGCGGCCGCCCAGCCCGCCCCGGGCAGCGCCGACAGGGCGAACACGCCGCAGGAGGCGGCCATGACCAGTCCGGACACCCGGACCGCACGGCGGGCGCTGTCGAGGTCGGTCACCGGCCGCGCCGCCCGCACCTGGAACAGCATGACCGCCACGGTGTTGAGCACGAACAGCGCCGACACCAGCCAGCCCGGGGCGCTGGTGCGCTCCACGATCCACAGCGGGACGGCGAGGCTCAGCAGCGGCATCCGCAGCAGCAGGACCGCGTTCAGCAGGGTGACGAGCGCGTACGGGCGGTCGCGGAGGACCGCCAGCCGCGGCTCCCCGGCCGCCCGCTGCGGTACGGGTGCCACCGCGGGCAGCCGCAGCAGCACGGCGGCGCAGACCAGGAAGCTGACGGCGTCGAGGAGGAACACCGCAAGGTAGGCCCGTTCGGTGTCGGCGCTCAGGGCGAGCCCGCCGAGGGCCGCCCCCAGCGCCAGCCCGGCGTTCAGCACGGACTGGAGGTGGGCCAGTACGCCCGTGCGCTCCTGCGGGGTCACCAGCCCCGCGAGCAGCGCCTGCCGGGCGGCCGCCAGCCCGCACTGGGCGGTGGCGTAGACGGCGACGGTGAGGAGGAAGGCCCAGAAGGAGCGGATGAACAGGAACGAGGACACGGAGGCCGCGGTGGCCAGGGCCAGCAGGACCGACGTGCCGCGCGGACCGCGCCGGTCGGCGAGCGCCCCCAGCGGAACGCCCGCGACGGAGCCGATCGCCCACGCGATCGTCAGTCCGAGGCCGATCTGGGCGGGTGAGAGACCCACCACGCGGGTGAAGTAGAGGGCCGAACACACGTAGTAGGCGCCGTCTCCGACGGAGTTGCTCAGCTGGGCGGCCGCCAGGCGGCGCGGCGCCCCGGGAGGGGGCAGGATCCGTATCGTCACCGGTCCATTGGATCAGCCGGATGGCCCAACCGAACGGTCCAATCGGCGGCCCTTCCGCTGGGCCACTCGGGTCGGGCCGCCGGGCTCGCCCCCGCGGCACCGCGGCACCCGCTGTTGGACACATCACCGACGGCCGTCCGTTCGATCTCCGGGCGGCCCGGGAGGGTCCCGCGGCCGCCCGCCGGGCCGGCGGTCGGCAGGCGGCCGGACCGCGTCCGGACCCCCTTGCATCCGCGCAGGTCAGAGGGCGTTTGTAGGCCGATGGGAGGCCGTGTGGACCGCCGTCCGGGGGGCCTGGGCGGTGCGCGGGAACGGATGTCCGCGGATCAGGATTACGGGCGCTCCGGGCCGGGGATCGAAGTCCTCGAAAAACATGGCCGCGGCGTTGCCAATTTGGGGGTTCATGAGAGGAGATTTAGGGGCTACATTGAGCCACTCGCGTTCACCTGACAGCCCGTTGCCTTTCACCCGCGTTTTGCGCGGGGGGCGACGTCAGGAGCGCACACTGTGCAACCACCCCACCGCCCAGAAGGACCGAAGGCTCCGTGCCCGTACCCGTACTCCTCGCCGGCCGCACCGTGCGGCTCGAGCCCCTCGCCCCCCACCACACCGAGGCTTTGGCCGTGGCCGGGGCCGAGGATCGTACGACTTACGCCTTCACCCCCGTACCCCATGGGGTGCAGGCGTCCCACGAGTACATCGACCGCGCCCTCGCAGATCAGGCGGCGGGTCGATCGCTCCCCTTCGCGGTGGTCAGAGCCACCGACGGCCGGGTCGTCGGTTCGACCCGGTTCCTGGAACTCGACTACTGGCAGGGCCCGCTGGTGTGGCCCGCAGTGCCGGGCGTCCCGTTCGGTGATCCGGCGACGGCGATCCCCGATGCCGCCGAGATCGGCAATACCTGGCTGTCCCCGGGCGCCCAGGGGACGGGCATCAACACGGAGGCGAAGCTGCTCATGCTCCGCCACGCCTTCGAGACCTGGGGCGTGCGCCGCATCTCGCTGCGCGCCGACGCCCGCAACGGGCGCTCGCGGGCGGCGATGGAGCGGCTCGGGTTCACCTGCGAGGGGGTCCGCCGGGCCCACTCGCGGGGCCTCGACGGCGCCGTGCGCAGCACCGCCTTCTACTCGATCCTCGACGAGGAGTGGCCGACCGTACGGTCGATCATCGAGATGCGGCTGTCGGCCGGGGCCCAGCGCAAGCGGCGCCGCAAGACGCTGATCCCGGCCTAGCCCCGGCACGGCCCCGGGAGTCCTGCATCCGGGCCCGTGCGGCCCCGGTCGGCTCCGTCCGGCCGCGGGCCCGTTCCGGTCCCGTCCCGGTCCCTCCTCGCGGCGTCAGCCCAGGAAGGCCGGGGCGAGGGCCGAGGCCATCAGCGGGGCCGGAGCGCCGCTGCCGTCGGCCGGCACGGCGTACAGGTCGGCGCCGAAGTCACCGGGCAGGGAGTAGACGACGGTCTTGTCGTCCGTCCACACCACCTGGTCGTCGACGCTGCGCTGCTCCGCGAGCGGGGTCTCCTGCATCGTGGCGAGGTCCAGGGCGTACAGCCGCCACGGCGCGTCCGGGGAGAGGCCCGGCACCCTCTTCTTGAAGACCAGCCGGGTCCCGTCGGGCGACAGCGACGAGCATTCCAGGTTCTCGCGGAGGGTGGTCACGGTGCGCTCGACGAGGTCGCCGCGGACCAGGTGGGTCTGGCCGCCGGTGGCGAGCGTCGCGTAAAAGGTCCGCTCGTCCGCGGCGAAGGTCACGCCCCAGAAGTTGACGTCGGCGTTGCGGTACGTCTTGCCGTCCTTGCGGATCGTGAAGTCCTCCAGGGAGGCGTCGAACTTCCCGGTGCGCAGGTCGAGCAGCGACGTGCGGGTGGAGAAGTCCGTCCCGGCGTACGAGTCCCCGCCGACGAAGACCGTCCAGGCGACCAGGTGTCCCCCGGGGGAGACCCGGGCCCGGGTGGGGATGCCGGCCAGCGGGCGCGCCGAGACCTCCTTGAGGCCGGCGTCGAGGACGACGGCCCGGTAGCCGTCCTGTACCCCGCCCTTGTCGGCCTGGAGGCAGATCCCGGTGCCGGCCGCCGCGTGGAAGCGCAGGCAGCTCACCCCCGAGGCGGTGCGGGCTCCCCGGGGCGTGTCGGCGGGGACGGTGGCGAGCTCGTCGCGGTGCGGGCCCCACGCCATGTTCCGGAACACGATCCGCCGCCCGCCCGCGCCGGGCGTGAGGGAGACCTCGCCCCGGGTGATCGGGGGGCCGCCGGCCTGGGTCCGGTCCTTCTCGTCGGCCCGCGAGGAGGCCCGTACGACGGCCAGCACCCCCACGGCGGCGAGCAGCACGACGGCGGAGACGAGGATCAGGATCCGGCGTTGGAGGGTCATGGGGGCCTTTCGGGAATGTGGGGGACGGCAGGCGGAGCGGGCGGCTCAGTCGGCTCCCGCCCCGGCGGGCACGGTGTCCGCGGCGGTCGTGGTGTCCGCGGGGCGCAGCACCGCGCACGCTGCGGCCGCGACGGCCAGCAGGACGGCGGCGACCGCGAGCGCTGGGCGGGGGCCCCACACGGTCCAGGCGGCGCCGAAGCCGAGCGAGGCGGCGAAGCGGGCGAGGGCCTGGCCGGTCTGGACGAGGGCGAGGCCGCCGCCGCGGTGCTCCTCGGGCACGGCTCCGGCGGCCGCGGCCATCAGGACGCCGTCGGTGGCCGCGTAGAAGCCCCCGTGCAGCAGGAGCACGGCGTACGGCAGGACCGTGCTGTGGCCCGGCCCCGTCCCGCCCGCCAGCAGCAGCCCGTACGCGAGGAGCAGCGCGAGGTGGCCGCCGAGGAAGACGCGCCAGCGGCCGATCCGGTCGGCGAGCCGGCCCAGCGGCAGTGCGAGCAGGAAGAACGCGGCGGCGGTGCCCAGCGGCAGCAGCGCGAACCAGCGGTCGGCGATCCCGGTGGCGCGCTGGAGCAGCAGGAAGACGAAGGCGTCGCTGACGGTGCAGAGCCCGAGCAGCAGCGCGCACGCGCTGATCCGGCGCAGGTCCCGGCGGCCCAGCAAGCCGAGGGAGGCGCGCAGGGAGACGGGTTCCGCGCCGGGCGCCGGCTCGGTGCGGCGGCCGGGGACGAACAGGACGAGCACGAGCACGCCGAGGGCGGCGACGCAGGCGCTGACCGTGAAGACGGCGTCGTAGCCGTCGGCGGCGCCGCGCAGGATCAGGAACGCCAGGATCGGCCCGATCAGGGCGCCCGCGGTGTCCATCGCCCGGTGTACGCCGAAGGCCCGGCCGCGGTCCTCCGGGGCGGCGGCCAGGGAGATCAGCGCGTCGCGCGGGGCGGTGCGCAGGCCCTTGCCGGTGCGGTCGAGGGCGAGCACGGCGCCGATGGCGGGCAGGGTGTGGGCGAGCAGGAGCAGCGGCTTGCACAGGGCCGAGAGGCCGTAGCCGAGCCCGGCGAGGGTTTTGTGCCGGCCGAGGCGGTCGCCGAGGTGGCCTCCGGTGAGCCGGACCAGGGCGCTGATGCCGTTGTAGAGCCCGTCGAGCAGGCCGAAGCCGAGCGGGGAGAGGCCGAGGCCGACGACGAGGTAGAGCGGGAGCACGGCCGTGACCATCTCGGAGGAGACGTCGGTGATCAGGCTGACCGTGCCGAGGGCGAGCACCGTGGGGGCGAGCGCGGCGCGCCGCCCCGGGCTGGTGCCCGGGGCGACGGCCGGTGGCTCGGGGGTCACGGCGGGCGCGGGGGTTCCGCGACTGTCCGCAACGTACATGGTCAGGAAGCCCAGATCCCAGTGATGTCCTTGGCGGTGGCCGCGTTCCCGGCGTGGGTGGTCAGGCCGGCCAGGCCTTCCAGGGTGCGCAGCACGTCGTAGTGGTTGTACGTGGTGCCCGAGGTGCTGCCGGGGGTGACGGACTGGCCGTAGAGCACGGTCGGGATCTTGTTGCCGGAGAGCCGGTTGTCCTCGTCGAAGGTGACGACGAGGAGGCTGTTGTGGGTCTTGGCCCAGTCCGCGTAGGCCTTGAGGTTGTTCTTGAGCCAGGTGTCGCCGGTGCCGACGGAGCAGTCGTGCATGTCGCTGCACAGGTTCGGGACGACGAAGGACACCTTGGGGAGGGTGGTGTAGTCCGTCGGGAACTGGGTCATGGTCTTGGCGCTGGCGGTGGGCACGTTGGAGAACGCGAACCAGGGGTTGTGCTTGCGGGCGTACTTGCCGCTGCTGCAGGTGGTGGAGCCCTGGCTGGGGAGGGTCTCGTTGTAGCTGCCCCAGCTCTTGCCCGCGGCGATGAGCTCGGAGGCGAGGTTGGGTGCGGAGCTGAAGCCCGGCGAGTAGCAGCTGTCGTCGGTGACGCCCTGGTTCGAGCCCGAGAACAGCTGCAGGTAGTTCGGCTGGCTGGGGTGTGTGACGCCGTAGGACTGGGTGAGGTTGGCTCCGCCCGTCTTGAGGGAGTTGATGTACGGGGCGCTGGAGCTGCCGATCACCTGGCTGTAGGCGTGGTTCTCGAAGACCACGACGACGACGTGGTCGGGGACCGGCAGGCCGGCGGCGTGTGCGGGCTGGGCCGCTCCTACGCCGGCCCAGAGGGCGGCACCTGCGGCGGTGAGGCCGAAGGCGGTGGCGAGGGCGGTCTTGCGGCGGGACCGTGATGAGGTCATGCCAAACACGGAAAATACCTCCGGGCAGGGGGGTCTGGGGGCGGCGCGGACGCACCATACCCAGGGGCATGTGCATGGACCAGGGACAGTCGGCCAACAGATCGGGAACTCCGGTGAGCTTCCGGGTGTTCGGCAACGCCCAGCCCTACGTCATCCCAAGAGCTGGAAAAAAGGGGAACCGTGGATCACTTAGGCTCATCCTTCGAACAGACGAGACCACCCCCCGACGGGGCAGCACCAGCCGGAGAGCAACCGCACATGTCGTACGCACCCGACGGACAGCACCAGCCGTACCGGTCGGAAGGGCAGTACCAGCAGCAGCCCTACGGCACTTCGTACGCGCAGCCGTATGAACCGCAGTACCAGCCCGAGCCGCCGTACGGGCCGCCGCACCCGCCGTACGGCGAGCCCGACGAGCCCGAGTACGAGCAGCGGCGCCCGCGCCGGGGCAGGCGCTGGCTGATCGCGGGTGTCACCGTCCTCGCGCTCGCCGGCATAGCTGCGGGGGTGATGTACCACTTCGAGATACCGCCCTTCACCGACAAGGGCAAGGACGTCTCCTTCGGCCAGCCGGCCGGCGGCGGCAAGGCGGGCGGCACCGACGGCACCCCCAAGCAGGCGGCCAACGCCAAGGCCCTGATGCCCACGGGCCCGAAGGCCGAGTTCAAGAACTCGATGACGCTGGGCGACGGCACGCACGTGGCCGTCACCACCCTGGAGGGCCAGAAGTCGGGCTTCAAGGGCAAGGTGTGGGTCTGGGCGCCCAAGGAGTACAACGACCCCAAGTTCGCCAAGAGCGGCTTCCCGGTCATGATCGCCCTGCCGGGCGGCGCCGGGTACCCGAGCAACTACTGGATGGGCACCGACCTGGGGCTGCAGACCAGCATCAGCAAGTGGTACAGCGAGGGCAAGAGCAAGCCGTTCATCCTCGCCATGCCGGTCCTCAACCCGGGCCCGGACGACAAGGGCATCTACTGGGACGGATCCGACATTCCCGGCCAGCCCAAGATGGGCACCTGGCTGACCGAGGACGTCCCGGACCTGATGAAGGCGAACTTCCGCACGATCAAGTCCCGTGACGGCTGGGCCTACATGGGCTCCTCCACCGGTGGTTTCGCGAGCCTGAAGGCCGTGCTCCAGCACCCGGACAAGTTCAAGGCCGCGATCTGCTCCGGCCCGGACATCGTGCCCGACTCCTCCCTGTGGAAGGGCCACGACAAGGAGAAGGCCGAGAACAACCCGGAGCTGCTGGCGAAGGCCATGATCGACAAGAAGGGCGCTCCGGACGTCTACCTCGCCTTCCAGGTCGGCGACAACGAGAACAACAAGAAGACGTTGCCCGACGTGCAGAAGTTCGTCGCGACCTACACCAAGGGCCCGATCCACACCAGCCTGAGGGTGATCCCCGGCGGCCAGCACAACGCCAAGACCTACGTGCCGAACATGGGCGAGGGCCCGATCCAGTTCATCAGCAAGGTCATGGAAGGACCGGTGGAGTAGCGGGGCCCGTCCCCGCCGGTTCGACCGGCTCCACGCGCTGCGGCCCGCCGAACACCATCGGCGGGCCGTCGCCGTCCCAGGCCGCCCAGCCCGGGTTCCCGGTCACGGCGAAGCGCACCCAGGCCGCGTGCATCCGGTCGGCCAGTTCCTGCGGGGCGTCCGGGCCGGCCAGCCACGAGGACTCCGGCACGTGGAGCGCGTCGAACACGAAGCCCAGCTCCAGGGCGTGGCAGGCGCCGAGGCCCGGGACACCGGAGGGCCAGCCGAACTCGTACAGGAAACTCGGTGCGGGCCGCCGTGCCGCGGCGAGCCGGCGCAGCGGGTCGCGGAGCAGCCGGTCGGTGAGCAGCTGCCCCGCGAGCTCGGCCGGCCCCGCCCCGGGCAGTGCGGCCCGCAGCGCCCGCACGGCGGCCCGGTCCTTGCCGCTGCGGGCGCGGGCCAGGGCCACGGTGAGCGGACCGAGCCGGTCCATGAGCCGCATCGCGCCCGTGGGGGCGAGCCACAGCCGGTACTCCTCGCTGGTCCAGCCCAGCAGCAGCGGTACGTCCGTCGCCGTCGCGGCCTCCAGGGGGTCGCCGGGGAGCGTGTCCGGGTCGGCGACCAGGCCGAACGCCGGGCCCCCGACGAGCGGGCCGGAGCGGCGCATGACGGCGCCCTGTGCGGCGAGCAGGTCGCGCGGGGCGGTGGCGGCGAAGGCCTCGGCGGTCGCGGGCACCTTGAGCAGGGAGGCCATGCGCCGGACCATGGCGCGCACGCTGTCGCGCCGCAGCACCTCGGGGGCCCCGCTCTGCAGGACGGCCGCGGCGAAGAGCCCGGCGGCGCGCGGGGCGCCGAGGAGGGCCCCGACGCTGATGGCGCCGGCCGACTCACCGAAGACGGTGACGCGGCCGGGGTCCCCGCCGAAGGCCTCGATGTTCTCCCGTACCCAGGTCAGGGCGGCGATCTGGTCGAGCAGCCCGCGGTTGGCGGGGGCGTCGGGGAAGAGACCGTAGCCGAGGACGCCCAGGCGGTAGTTGACGGAGACCAGCACCACCCCGTCGCGGGCGAACGCGGAGCCGTCGTAGACGGGGACGGCCGAGGAGCCTCGGGTGAGCGCCCCGCCGTGCAGCCACACCATGACGGGCAGCCGGGCCCCGGGGGCCGGGTCCGGGGTCCACACGTTGAGGTTCAGGCAGTCGTCCCCCGGGATGTCCGGGTCGGGCAGCAGGGCGGCGAACTTCGGCGGGTAGGGCACCTTGGGCGCGGTGGGCCCGAAGCTGCCGGCGTCGCGTACGCCGTCCCAGGGGGTCGCGGGCCCGGGGGCTGCGAAGCGCAGGGCGCCGACGGGCGGGGCGGCGTACGGGACGCCCCGGAAGACGGAGACGCCGCCCGGGCCGGTCCTGCCCTCGACCACGCCGTACCCGGTCCTGACCCGGGGCCGGCCGCTGCCGCCCGTTGTGCTCATCGTTCCCGCTCCTCCGCCGGATCCGGTGCTCCGCGTCCCCGGCACGGTCGCACAGGCCAGCGACGGGTGACAAGGCGTGACCCGGTCCCGGGACCGCCGGGTTGGACCGGCATGCGATCCATGCGTATCCACCCCGGCGTCCGCGGCTTGGTCCGGGCCGGCTCGGTCCCCCTGCTCCTGCTCGTGGCCGCGGGGACGGCGCGGGCCGCGGGGCCCGAGTTCCAGTACGTCGGCCGGGACGACAAGGTCCACGGGCTGAGCGGCCCGACGGGCTGCGTCGAGGCGAAGGGCGGCGGCTTCAGGGCGGTCACCAACGCGACGGGCAGCCGGGCGACCCTGTACCGCGAGCCGGGCTGCAAGGGCGACGCCGTGGCGGTGCTGCCGCCGGGGGGCGGGGGCCAGATCCAGCCGTACTTCGCCTCCGTGCGGTTTTCCTTCATCACCAAGGCCCAGCAGCCGTGACCGCCGGGCTCCCGCTGCGTTGTATGCCATGTCAAATGCCGCAGACTCCTGCGGCACCCCCATCCCCAGAGGAGATCTTGATGTCGCGTATCGCGAAGGCAGTCGCCGTCACCGCTGTTGCCGGTAGCGCCCTGGCCGCCGGTGCCGGTCTGGCCGTCGCCGATGCCGGAGCGCACGGTGCGGCGGTCGGCTCCCCCGGTGTCCTGTCGGGCAACCTGGTCCAGGTCCCGGTTCACGTCCCGATCAACGTCTGCGGCAACACCGTGAACGTGATCGCTCTCCTGAACCCGGCGTTCGGCAACACCTGCATCAACGCCTCGGGCGGCGGCGAGCACCACACCGAGGGCTACGGCGGCTGACCGTCCGTGCCCGTCGGCCGGCTCGACCGGCCGGCCCGAGCACCGAGGGCCCCCGCCGCCGGCGGGGGCCCTTCCCGTGCCCTCGTACCCGGTGAAACCACGTCCCGTGCCCTGGCGATGCCCTGGAGCGGCGCATCCCGTGCCCGGGATCGCGGGCGCCGCGGATCGCGCCGGGGTCATTCGTAGCGGTAGAGGCCCCTGTGGCTGAGCATGTCCCGCGGGGTGACGTTCCACGGCGGCATCACCTCGTCGAGGGCGATCACCCGGCCGCGCTGGAGGTCCCCCAGTTCGAGCGGGGCCGCGGGCAGGTAGCCGGAGCCGGGGTGCTTCTGCTGCCAGCGGTCCCAGAGCAGGTCGACGAAGGCGTGGTGCAGCCAGAACGCCGGATCGTTCGGGGCGGTGCCGCCCGTCATGTGGCCGCCGATCCACTGGTGCACCTTGTTGTGGTTGCGCCAGCGCTCGCTCTTCGGCGCGGCCCAGCCCTCCAGCTTGTTGCGGAAGCCGCCGCCCTGCGCCGTCGAGTCCCAGGGCGAGGTGTCGTACGTCGGATCGTCCAGCGCCCACTGGAGTTCGGCCGCGGTGGGCAGGGCGATCGGGTTCTGCGGGCGGCCGAGGTTGCGGGTGAGGAAGCGGGCCTCCGTGATGCCCACCGTGATCTCCCAGTTGCCCTGCTCGTAGGCGAAGGGGCCCGTCGTCACGCGGCGGTCGCTCTCACGGCCGGTGCCGCCGAGGAAGTCCTCGGCCCAGAGGGAGGAGACCGGGCTGCTGTCCGCGGTCCAGTCCCAGTACGGCACCGAGACACCCGGGTCTACGGCCTGGAGCAGCCGCTCGAACTCGAGCAGGAAGCGGCGGTGCCAGGGGAAGAACGACGGGGACATGTGGCCGACGCGGAGTTTGCTGTCCCGGTCGGGCACGAAGTACTTGTCGTGGGTGCGCACCAGGTCGTCGTAGGCGCCGTTGCGCTTGAGCTCCAGCACGGCCGCCGTGAACCGCCTCTTCTGGGCGCTGGTCAGGTTCCTCTGGTTCTGCCGGGTGTACACGCGGGCTCCTCCCGTTCCGGTCCGGTGTGGCCGTCAGTCGTGGTGCGGGGCGGCCGACGCCAGTTGGGTGGTGCCGAGTTCGTCGACGGCGGCGCGGGCCAGCTCCAGCGGGGTCGCGAAGGACTCGAAGTGGTTGATCCCGCTCAGGTAGCTGCCGTCGGCACGGCGCATGACGTGCAGGGGACGGCCGTCGATGCGGACCCCGGCGAGGTCGACGGCGATGTGCCGGCCGCGGTACGTCTCCTCGGTGAGGGGCGCCGGGGTGACGGTCTGCCGGGGCCGGCGGGCGCGCAGTACGGGGGCCAGGGCCGCGGCGGTACCGGCGAGCACGGCCGCGGTGAAGGCCGTACGCAGGACGGCGCGGCGGGTGAGTGCTGCGGTGGCGGATGTGGCGTACATGCGGTCTCCCTCGCTCGGTGGTCCGCGCTACGGGGTCTAACGCCGCGCGGCGGGCGAGGTCACATCAGCGGCCGGAGCCGCTTGTAGAAGAGGGTGGTGGGGTGCAGGCGGCCCGCCGGATCGGTGGCGTAGTCGGGGATGGTGCCGGCCTCGGTCCAGCCCGCGCAACGGTAGACGTGCTCGGCGCCGCTGCCGGTCTCGGTGTCCAGGACCAGCAGCAGCACACCGGCCCGGGCGGCCGCCCGCTCGGCCTCGGTGAGGAGTGCGCGGGCGGCGCCGCGGCCGCGCGCCCGCGGGTGCACCATGAGCTTGCGCAGCTCCGCGCGGTGGCGCCCGTTGGGCTTGGACTCCCGGTACCAGCTGACGGTGCCGTCGAGACGGCCGTCACCGGCGCGGGAGGCCCACAGGGCGAGGGAGCCCTCCTCGACGGCGGGAGCGAGGGAATCCCACCAGGCGGCCGCCCGGGCGTGATCGAGGTCGGCGAGGAAGCCGAGGGAGGAGCCGCCGCGGACCACAGCGACCAGGAGATCGGCGAGTTCCTCGCGGTGGGCGGCCAGTCGGGGGGCGTCGAGGCGGGTGATGACGGGGATCATGCGGCGAGGATAGGCAGGGGCCGACGGCCCGGCGGACACCGCCTCCGGCGGCGGGCCGTCCGCCGGGCGGCGGGACAGCCCTCAGGGGGACGGGAGTTCCGCGAAGTCCGCGACCAGGGCTTCGTGGTGGCCCGGGGTGCCGAGGGCGAGGGCGTCGGCCTTGGCGCGCTTGAGGTACAGGTGCGCCGGGTGCTCCCAGGTTATGCCGATGCCGCCGTGCAGCTGCACGCACTCCTCCGCCGCGCGCACCGCGACCCCGGAGCAGTACGCCTGGGCGACGGCCACCGTCAGCGGGGCGTCGGGAGCCCCCGTGGCCAGGGCGTCCGCCGCGGCGCGGGCCGCCGCCCGGGCCGAGGCCACGTCCAGCCACAGCTGCGCCAGCCGGTGCTTGAGCGCCTGGAAGGAGCCTACGGGCCGGTTGAACTGGTGCCGGCCGCGTACGTGCCGCACCGTTTCCGTCAGGCACCATTCGGCGAGCCCGAGCTGTTCGGAGGCGAGCAGTCCGGCCCCGGAGAGCAGCGCTCCGGCGACCGCCGCGCGGGCCGTCGCCGGGTCCGCGAGCCGGGTTCCGGCGGCCGCGTCCAGCGTCACGGTGGCGAGCGGGCGGGTCAGGTCGAGCGGGACCAGCGGGGTCGGTGCGGCCTGCGCCGCGGGGACCGCGTACAGCCCCGTGTCCGCGAGGACCAGCAGCACGTCGGCGGCGACCGCGTCCGCGACCGAGGTGACCGTGCCCGTCAGGGCGCCGCCCCCGGTGTCACGCACCGCGGCCGGCAGCGGTGCGCCCGGGGCCTGCGTCAGCGGCAGCGCGGGTGCGCACACCTGCCGGCCGGAGGCCAGCTCCCTGAGCAGCGCGGTGGCTTCCGGCGTGTCGCAGCCCAGCAGGATCTCCGTGGCGAGCACCGCGCTCGTCAGGTACGGGACCGGCGCCACGGCCCGCCCCAGCTCCTCCAGGACCACGGCCGCCTCCCGGTGCCCCGCGCCCTGGCCGCCGAGCTTCTCCGGTACGAGCAGTCCCGCGGTGCCGATGTCGGCGGCGAGGGTGCGCCACAGTTCCGGGTCGTGCGGCCGGCCGGTCTCCGCCCGGGCGAGGACGGCGGCCGGTGCGCACCGGTCCGCGAGCAGCGCCCGTACGGCGGAGCGGAGTTCTTCCTCCGTGTCCGAGTACAGCAGGTCGAAGGCAGTGCTCATCGGGCCAGGTCCTTCCAGGCGAGGTCCTTGTCGTCGCGCGGCTCGCCGGGCAGGCCGAGGACGCGTTCGGCGACGATGTTCAGGAGGATTTCGCTGGTGCCGCCCTCGATGCTGTTGCCCTTGGCGCGCAGGTAGCGGTATCCGGCGTCGCGGCCGGTGAAGTCGACGAGCTCGGGCCGGCGCATCGTCCAGTCCTCGTAGAGCAACCCCTCCTCGCCGAGGAGTTCCACCTCCAGGCCGCTGATCTCCTGGTTGAGGCGGGCGAAGGTGAGCTTCATCCCGGATCCCTCGGGGCCGGGCTGCCCGGCGGCGAGCTGCTGGCGCAGCCGTTCGCCGGTGAGCCGGGCGACCTCGGCCTGGACCCACAGCCGCAGCAGCCGCTGGTGCAGTGCGTGGGTGCGCAGCCCGGGCCGCTCGCGCCAGGCGGCGGCGACGGGCGCGATCATGCCGCCCTCGCGCGGGATGCGCATGCCGCCGATGGAGACGCGTTCGTTCATGAGGGTGGTGCGGGCGACCTCCCAGCCCTGGCCGACGGCGCCGAGCCGGTGGCTGTCGGGGATGCGGACGCCGGTCAGGAAGACCTCGTTGAACTCGGCTTCGCCGGTGATCTGGCGCAGCGGCCGGACCTCGACGCCGGGGGCGTGCATGTCGCAGAGGAAGTAGGTGATGCCCTGGTGCTTGGGCAGCGCCGGGTCGGTGCGGGCGATCAGGATGGCCCAGCGGGCGGTGTGGGCGCTGGAGGTCCACACCTTCTGCCCGTCGACGATCCAGTCGCCGGTGCCGCTCTCGCGCACGGCGCGGGTGCCGAGTGCGGCGAGGTCGGAGCCGGCGCCGGGCTCGCTGAAGAGCTGGCACCAGACCTCGTCCCCGACCCACAGGGGGCGCAGGAAGCGCTGCTTCTGCTCGTCGGTGCCGTACGCGAGGATCGTGGGGGCGGCCATGCCGAGGCCGATGCCGATCCGGCGGGGGTCGTTGTCGGGGGCGCCGGCGGCTTCGAGTTCGGCGTCGACGACGGCCTGGAGGGTGCGGGGGGCGGCGAGTCCGCCGAGGCCCTCGGGGTAGTGGATCCAGGCGAGGCCGGCGTCGAAGCGGGCCCGCAGGAACGTGGCGCGGTCGGTGTCGGCGGGCGGGTGCGCTTGGAGCAGGTCCCGTACGCGCGCCACGAGTTCTTCGGGGGTGATCACCGCGAGCCGCCTCCGTTCAGGGCCGGTACGACGACCAGGCGGCCGGTGGTGGCCCCGTCGGCGACGCGCTGGACGGCGTCGGCGGCTCCGGCGAGCGGGACGCGTTCGCTGACCAGCGGCCTGATCGCGCCCTCGGCGGCGAGCCGGGTCAGCTCGGTGTGGCAGGCGGCGATGGAAGCGGGGTCCTTGGCGGCGTACAGGCCCCAGTGGAGGCCGAGGACGGCGTAGTTCTTCACGAGGGCGTGGTTGAGGGCGGGGGCGGGGATGGTGCCGCTGGCGAAGCCGACGACGACGATCCGGCCCTCGAAGGCCACGCACTTGGCGGAGGCGGTGTACGCCTCGCCGCCGACGGGGTCGTACACGACGTCGGCGCCGCGCCCGCCGGTGAACTCCTTGACGCGGGCGGCGATCCCGCCCGCGTCCTCGGTCGACCGGTCGATCACCAGGTCGCAGCCGAGCTCTTCCGCGGTGCGCACTTTGGCCTTGCCTGCGACGACCCCGATGACGGTGGCGCCGGCGGCCTTGCCGAGCTGGACGGCGGCGCTGCCGACCCCACCGGCGGCGGCGTGCACGAGCAGGGTCTCGCCGGCCTGGAGGCGGGCCCTGCGGTGCAGGCCGAACCAGCCGGTCTGGTAGCCGATGTGCAGGGCGGCGGCCTCGGCGTCGTCGAGGGTGGCGGGGGCCGGCAGCAGGGCGCGGGCGGGCGCGGTGACGTACTCGGCGAAACCGCCGTGCGGCAGGCTCGGGTTGGCGATGACGCGGCGGCCGTCCTCGGTCTCGCCGCAGATCTCGACGCCGGGGGTGAAGGGCAGCGGCGGACGGATCTGGTACTGGCCGCGGGCGAGCAGCGCGTCGGGGAAGTTGACGTTCGCCGCGAGCACCTTCAGCTTCACCTCGCCCTCGCCGGGCACCGGTTCGGGGACCTCTTCGAGGCGCATGACCTCGCGGGGTTCGCCTGGGGTGTGTACTCGCCATGCCTGCATCCGGGGCCTCCAGCCGCCGTCGAGGGACCACGCTCCGCGGAGCATACTAAGCAGTCGCTTGCCTCTCTGGGAACCGCTCGGCCGTACGGAGGGCGTCCGGACCGGATCAACACACGTCATTCCGGCCACTCCAACCCCACCCTCGGGCAACATGTGGTGTGCACGTGTCATGACTCAACGGGGAACAGCACCTGTCCAGGGGGGACCACCACATGAGAAGAAGCATGTCCACGGCCGGAGCCGCCGTCGTCCTGGCGGGCCTGATCACGGCCGCCGCACCGGCCGCGGCGGCCGGGCCGGCGTGCACGCCGGACATCCTGCGGCTGCCGGCCCTCGCCGAGGGCCCCTCACCGGCCTACGGGTCCGTACGCGCCTTCGGGTCCGGTGGCCTGGTGGCCGGCGAAAGCGTCGGACTGCCCGCATACTGGACGGCCGACCACGCGGTGCACGCCGTCCCGCTGCCCGAGGGCTTCGCATCGGGCGAGGTGCGCGCCGTGAACGCCAAGGGCCTGATGGTGGGCGTCCTCCGGCGCGCCGGTGCGCCCGACGCCCCTTACGGCTTCACGTACCAGAAGGGGGCGGCGGAAGTCCGGCTGATCGGCGGCGGAGCCACCGTGAGCGCGGTGACGGACGTCAACGACGCGGGCCGCTCCGTGGGCATGGAGGGCGGCGTCGCCAAGGAGTGGCTGAACGGCGCGGTGGTGCGCGAGCTTCCCGTGCCCGCGGACGCCCGCCCGGGCACCAGGATCGTCTCGGTGAGCGGGATCAACGCGCGCGGGGACGTCGTCGGCACGGCGCAGACGTCCTACGAGGAGGACGACCAGCTCAGGGGGAAGACCTTCCCGGTCGTCTGGCCCTCCGGGGGCGGGTACCCGCCGTACGGCCTGCGGGTGTGGACGGAGGACGACCCGACGGTCTGGACGACCGCCGCCGGCATCGACGACCGCGGCCGGGTCGTCGGCCACGAGGACCGCAGCTACCGCGACTGGCAGGAGCGCAGGCCGGCCGTCTGGAAGAAGCCGTACGACGCCCTGCCGGACGACCCCGGCCGGGTCGACGGCTACGACCACGTGACCTTCGACGGGCTGAGCCCGGCCACGAACGTGGCCGTCGGCTCGGCCGTCACCTTCGTCGAGGGATACCCCAACCACCTCCACGCGGCGTACTGGCCGGGCACGGGAGCCCCACTGGCCCTCCCCCACCCCGCCGGCACCGGACCGGACTCGCGCAGCTCGGCGTACGCGGCCTCGGACGACGACCGGGTGGGCGGCACGTTCTACGACTGGGAGACGCGCAGGGGCACCGCCGTGGTGTGGACCTGCGCGAGCAAGCAGGCGTACGCACCGCAGAAGTGACCCCGTCGCGGGCATGGTGATCTCGGCGCCCGCGCGCTATCGATGCCCCCATGACGCACGACATCCCGCCCGGCCTGCCGGGGCTGCCCGCGCCTCCCCCGCCCGGCGCCGCCGCCCTGCCCGCCGGTACGTACGCGGGGCAGGTGGTCCTGGTGACCGGTGGTGGCTCCGGGCTGGGCAAGGCGATCGCCGCCGAATTCGCGCGGCTCGGCGCGGACCTGGTGATCGCGGGCCGGCGCGCCGAGCGGCTGGAGGCGGCGCAGGAGGAGCTGGCGGCCGTCCCCGGCGCGGGCCGGGTGACGGCCGCCGTGTGCGACATCCGCGACCCGGAGCGGATAGCCGAGGTCTTCGACGCGGCGGAGGCGGCGCTCGGGCCGCCCGACGTCCTGGTCAACAACGCGGCCGCCAACTTCCCCTGCCCGGCGGAGGACCTGTCGCCCCACGCCTGGCGGGCGGTCGTCGACATCACCCTGACCGGCACCTGGTTCATGACCCGCGAGTTCGGCCGCCGCCACCTCGCCGCCTCGGCGCCGGGGTCCATCGTGAACATCGGCGCCTCGTACGCCTGGACCGGCGGGCCGGGCTTCGCCCACAGCGCCGCCGCCAAGGCCGGGGTGAAGAACCTGGTGGAGACCCTCGCCGTCGAGTGGGGCCCGTACGGCATCCAGATCAACGGGCTCGTCCCGGGGCTGTTCCCGCACGCCGACATGACCGAGGACATCCGCGCCGGGCTGGACCGCGCCGCGTCCGACGGCCCGGACGCCCACGCCACCCCGGACGCCCCGGTTGCCCGGGACGCCAAGGGCGCCCGCCAGCCCGCCCTGCGCGTCGGCGCCCCGCGCGAACTCGGCTGGGCGGCCACCTTCCTGGCGTCCCCCTACGCCCGGTTCATCACCGGCCACACCCTGGTCGTCGACGGGGCGAACTGGCAGCGCCGCTCGCTGGTCAACCCGGAGGTGGTGCCGGTCCGCGCCCAGCTGGGCCGCGGCCCGTTCAGCCCGTGAGCGGCCGGTTGTCAGTGGCCGGTGCGATGATCCCGTCATGTCCCTCGCCGATCTGACCCTCGACCACTGGCGCTCGCTCGACGCGGCGGCCGCCGCGCCCCTCGCCCACGAAGCCGCCGCGCAGGCGGACGGCCGGGTGGTGCTGCTCGACACCGTGGAGCACCTGGGCCGGCCCCTGCACCGCGTCCGCATCGAGCGCGAGGGGCGGGAGTTCGCCCTCATACCCGGCGGCCCGGTGCGGCTGGGGTTCGACCTGGACGCTTGGGAACCGACGCCCGCACAGTCCGCCGACTACGCCGCCAGCGTGGCCGAGGGGTACGGGTACGGACACGACACGCTGAAGGGCCATCTCGCCGAGATGCTCAGCCCGCTGCGCACCGCAACGCTCGCCGCGGTGCTCATGGCCGTGGAGGACGAACCGCTGACCGAGCCCCCGGCCGCCACCCCGGCCGTACTCGCCGCGCGCGGGCTGCGGATGCCGGACCCCGACGAATGGGAGCACGCCTGCGGGGCCGGGGCGGGCACCCTGTTCCGCTGGGGCGACGAGTGCCCCCTCGACGAGCCCTCGTACGGGGGCGGCCACGGCGTACGGCACCGACGGAACGCGTTCGGGCTGCACATCGCGTACGACAGCTACGGCACGGAGCTGAGCGCCGACCCGGCCGTGGTGCACGGCGGGGACGGCGGAGAGGCCGTCTGCGGCGGCTACGGCGACCTGCTCGCCTGGCTGCCGCTGGCCACCGCCCACCGCAACCCTTGGACGGCCGAGTTCGCGTACGGCCCGGACGGCGAAGGCATGTACGAGGAGTTCTCGACGCGGCCCGTGTTCAGCCTCCGCTGAAGTGCGGCGGTCGCCGGGCCGCCTTGGCGCCGTAGCCCTCCCGGCAGTCCTCCGAGGTCAGGGTGAGGGCCGCAGTCATCGCGACACGGTCCAGGGCCGGGGCGAGTGCGGCGTCGGCGTAGGCGTCGACAGCCCGTTTGATGCCCTGGACGGCGAGGGGCGCGTTCGCCGCGATCTCGGCCGCCAGCGCGCGGGCCGTGGTGTCCAGATCGGCGCGCGGCACGACCAGTTGGACCAGGTTCAGGCGGTGCGCCGTCGCGGCGTCGATGCGACGGCCGGTCAGCGCCAGGAACTTGGCCCAGCCCGCCCCCGCCTCACGGGCGATCCTGAGGTCGCCGCCCGCGTCCACCGCCACGCCCAGCTGCGCCTCCGGCAGGGCGAACACGGCGTCCTCGGCGGCGACGCGCAGGTCCGCCATCAGGGCCAGTTCGAAGCCGAAGCCCAGGCAGTGGCCCTGTACGGCGGCCACCACCGGCTGCGGGAGCCGGGAGAGCACGGCGAAGCGCTCGTGGACCCAGCGGATGCCCTCGTAGTAGTTGCGGGTCCGCTCGGCGGCCGTCGCGCCCGTAATCGCGCCGCCGGGGGCGGTCACGTCGATGCCCGCACAGAAGGCGCGGCCCTCCGCGCGCAGCAGGACCGCCCGCACCTGGGGGTCGAAGCGGATCCGGTCCGCGAGCAGTCCCAACTGGCGGGTGGACTCCCAGCTCCATCCGTTGAGCCGGGCGGGGCGGCAGAGGGTGAGGACCGCGATGCCGTCCGCGGTCTCCAGACGGATGCGCTCCTCCCCCTCCGGGACCTCGTTGCCGATGGTGTCGATCACCGATCCGTCCGCCCTCACGCCGACAGTTGATGGTCCGTCAGCTTAGGGGGCGGGGCTCAGCGCGGGAAGACCTCGAAGGTCACCGCAGGACGGCCGCCGAACCGTACGGAGGCCTGCTGGGCCATGCCGGTGAGGAAGTTGCGGCAGTACTCCTGCGGGTCCTGGTCCGTGAGCACCTCGATGTACGCCTTGTGCTCCATCAGTGATGCGATCGCACGCTCCATGCCCGGGCCGGCGTCCGCCGCGTGCGTCGGCGTCGAGGACCCCGCCACCGCGACCCAGCGCACCCCGCTCCACGGCTCCAGGCCCTGCTCGGAGATGAGCTCGGGGAAGATCCACCGGTTGCCGGCGTCCGCGGCCGCGTCGAGGACGGCCCGGCCGACGGCCTTGTGGTCGGGGGTGTTCCAGAAACCGCCGCCGCCCTGGCCGCCCCAGGTGTCACGGTGGTTGAGGGTGATGAGCAGTTCGGGGCGGTGCCGTCGGATGGCCGCGGCGATGTCCCGGCGCAGGTCCAGACCGTACTCGACGATCCCGTCACGGTGGTCGAGGAACTCCACGGTGGACACCCCCACGACGGCGGCGCTCGCCCGCTGCTCCGCCTCGCGCACCAGGGCGCACTCCTCGGGCGGGAGGGTGTCGATGCCGGCCTCGCCGCGCGTGGCCAGGAGGTAGACGACCTCTCGCCCGCCGTCCGTCCAGTCGGCGATCGCCGCGGCGCCGCCGTACTCCAGGTCGTCGGGGTGCGCGACCACGGCGAGGGCGCGCTGCCAGTCGGTGGGCATGGGCTCCAGGGGTGCGGGCTGATCATTTCGTTCGGTCATGCACCGCACGATAGCCGCGCTCCCGGATCCGGGGTGCCGATCCGCCGCACTGCGCCGGGCAGCGCAGGGCGATGCGGTCAGGCCTCGTCGCGGACCAGCGCCAGGAGGCGGTCCAGGACGCGGGGACCGCCTGCGCGGATGCCGTCGTGCTCGAACTCATCGGTCACCCAGGTGCGCAGGCCCCGGATCGACGCGGCGGTGTGCAGGGAGTGCGCGGTGTCCACGTACAGGTCGTCGTGGTAGACCGCCGCGGCCACCGGCACCTCGTTGGCGGCGAGCCGGGCCGGGTCGTACAGGGGTTCCCAGCCGGTACGGGCGGCCACGCGTTCGGCGGTCTCGCGCAGCGGGGCCAGCGCGGGGTCGGTGGTGAAGTGCCAGGGGTGGACGGTCTCGCCGGTGAACAGCAGGGGCTCATCGCCCGCGAGGGTCTTCTCGGCGTCGAAGCCGGGGTGGCCGGCGCGGACCCGTTCGGCGGCCCAAGCGGTGGGCGCGGCCGGGTCCTGTGCGTAGATCGGCTCGTGGAGCAGGGCGTACAGGGGGTGCGCGGCGAAGGAGAGCAGTCCTTGGACGGCCTCCAGGAAGGCGTCGGAGAGAGCCGGGCCCGAGGACGTCGGGACGAAGGCGTCCTCCAGCAGGTAGTGCAGCTGGTGGCTGCCGTCACCGGTGCCGAGCAGGATGCCGAGGGACTGGAACGCCTCGACGGTGAGGCGGTGGCCGCCCGGCAGTTCGGCCGGGCCCTGTGCCAGGTGGGCGGCGATGCGGCGGGCCCGCTCGACGTCCATCGGGTAGCGGGCGTAGTGGGCCAGGTTCTTGCGCTCCATGCGGGGGTACGCCGCCTCGTACACCTCGTCCGCGGTGGCCGTGAGGGACGGCAGGCCGCCGGTGATCAGGGCGGCGGTCAGACCCTCGGGGGCGGTGGAGAGGTAGCGGGTGGTGCAGAAGCCGCCGAAGCTCTGCCCCAGCACGGTCCAGGGCGCGCCGCCGGTCAGGGCGGGGCGGATCGTCTCGGCGTCGCGCACGATGGAGTCGGCGCGGAAGTGGGCGAGGTACGCGGCCTGCTGCCCGGGCGTGCCGCGCAGGGGCAGGGTCTGCCGGTTGAGCGGGGTGGAGCGGCCCGTGCCGCGCTGGTCGAGCAGGAGGACGCGGTACTCGCTCAGGGCCCGCTCCAGCCAGGCCTGCCGGCCGACGAAGCGGCGGGCACCGAAGCCGGGGCCGCCCTCCAGGTAGAGCAGCCAGGGCAGGGTCTCGGGGTCCTTGCCGGTGGCGACGGCCTCGCGGGCGTACAGCTCGATGTGCTCCCCGTCCGGGCGCGCGTGGTCGAGCGGGACGGTGAAGCGGTGGTCGGTGAGGACGACACCGGGCTGGCGGTAGCGGTGGTCGATGGTCACGAACGGCCCCTGGGTGTGCGGCGGCCCCGGCCGGAGGCCGACCGGGGCACTGGTATGGCGGCCCGGCCGAGTCTAGGGCCTGGCCGGTCGGGGGTACGGGGGCACCTCGGCCGGGCGCCGCGGGGCGCTGCCGGGCCGGTCCGCCCGAGGGGAACGGTGCCGGCCCCGGCGCGGGGCGCCGGGGCCGGGTCGGCCGGGTCGGGTCGGGTGCGGGGCAGTCTAGAACTCGACGACCGAGCGGAGGACCTCGCCGCGTTCCATCCGGGCGAAGGCCGCTTCCACGCCGTCCAGCGGGATGGTCTCGGACACGAACGCGTCGAGGTCGAGACGGCCCTGGAGGTAGAGGTCGATAAGGAGGGGGAAGTCCCGCTCGGGCAGGCAGTCCCCGTACCAGGAGGACTTGAGTGCGCCGCCGCGGCCGAAGACGTCGATGAGCGGGAGTTCGAGCTTCATCTCCGGCGTCGGCACGCCGACCAGCACGACGGTGCCGGCCAGATCGCGGGCGTAGAAGGCCTGCTGGTAGGTCTCCGGGCGGCCCACGGCGTCGATGACCACGTCCGCGCCGTTTCCGCCGGTGAGGCCCTGGATCGCCTTGACGACGTCCTCCGTGCGGCCGTTGACGGTGTGGGTGGCGCCCAGGCCGCGCGCCCACTCCAGCTTCCGGTCGTCGAGGTCGACGGCGATGATGCGGCCCGCGCCGGCGAGGCGGGCGCCGGCCACGGCCGCGTTGCCCACCCCTCCGCAGCCGATGACGGCGACGGAGTCGCCCCGGCCGACGCCGCCGGTGTTGAGCGCGGCGCCGAGGCCGGCCATGACCCCGCAGCCCAGGAGTCCGGCGGCGGCAGGGGCGGCCGCCGGGTCGACCTTGGTGCACTGGCCGGCCGCGACCAGGGTCTTCTCGGCGAAGGCGCCGATGCCGAGCGCCGGGGATAGCGGGGTGCCGTCCTCCAGGGTCATCTGCTGGGTGGCGTTGTGCGTGTTGAAGCAGTACCAGGGGCGGCCGCGCTTGCAGGCCCGGCAGGTACCGCACACCGCACGCCAGTTGAGGATGACGAAGTCACCGGGCGCGACGGAGGTGACGTCCGGGCCGACGGACTCCACGATGCCGGCTGCCTCGTGGCCGAGGAGGAAGGGGAACTCGTCGTTGATGCCGCCCTCGCGGTAGTGGAGGTCGGTGTGGCAGACCCCGCAGGCCTGCACCTTGACCAGGGCCTCGCCGGGTCCCGGGTCGGGCACGAGGATCGTCGTCGTCTCCACCGGTGCGCCCTTGCTCCGGGCGATGACCCCTCGTACGCGATGCGTCACGTCGTACCCCGCTCTGGTCGGATCTGTCTGGATCAACGAACGTACACGGGCGCGGCGGCGGAGGGGAGTTGTGTCACGCCGCGGAACCCGGAGTGGCGAGTTCCGGTGGTACGGCGGCGCGAAGTGCCGCTGCGAAGGCGGCGACGGCCGGGTGGGCGGCGGCCCCGCTGCGGAAGGCGACCTTGGTGCGGCGCTCCATGGGGAGCCGGGTGAGGGAGACGGCCGGGTCGGCGGGCCCCACGACCCCGAGCTGCGGGACGACCGCGACGCCCTGACCGGCCGCGACGAGGGCGAGCACGGTGGGGAACTCGTCGACCCGGTGACGGATCCGCGGGGTGAAACCGGCCGCCTGGCAGGCCCGCAACGCCATGGTGTGGCAGAGGGTGCCGGGCGTGGCGGTGATCCACGGGGCATCGGCGTGGGCCCGCAGAACGGCCCCCTGGTCCGGGCCGGGGACCACGGCCGGGGAAGCGGTTGGGGGCACCGGGGCCGCCAGGTACATCGCCTCCCGGTAGAGCGGCTGCGTGGCGAGCCCCGGTTCCGGCGGCGCGGGGACGAAGTCGTACTCGTGGACCAGGGCCACGTCCAGGTCCCCGGCGCGCAGCGCGTGCGCGACCGCCGCCGGGTCGGTGTCCGACACCATCGGCTCCAGCCCCGGGTGGCGCCGGGCCAGGGCGATCAGGGCGGCGGGGACGATGGCCCGGCCGGCGGTGGGGAAGGCCCCGATGCGCAGTGCGCCGGCCAGGCCGCTGCGCGCCTCGGCGAGATCGGCGTCGGCCTGTTCGAGCCGCTCCAGTACGGCCTCGGCGTGCCGGACCAGGTTCTGGCCGGCCGGGGTGAGCCGGACCCGGCGCCCGGTGCGTTCGAGCAGCGGCAGGCCCGCCTCGCGTTCGAGGACTCCGAGTTGCTGGGACACCGCCGAAGGGCTGAAGGCGAGGGCTTCGGCCACGGCGGCGATGGTTCCGCGGCGGGCGAGTTCGCGCAGCAGGCGCAGGCGTCGTACGTCGAGCATCGGCTCAGCTTACGGTTCGGGTAAGAAACGCGAACTGGATTCGGCGCTCGGGGCGGACGAAGCTCGGGGCATGGCACAGGACTTCTCCCTGCACGGGATTCACGTACCGCTCATCACGCCTTTCACGCGCGCCGGGGAGGTGGCCGTCGACGCCCTGGAGGCGCTCGCCCACCAGGTGCTCGACGAGGGCGCCACCGGGATCGTCGCCCTCGGCACCACCGGCGAGGCCGCCGCTCTCGACGCGGCGGAGAGCGACCTCGTCACGGACGTCTGCGCCCGGGTCTGCCGGGAGCGGGGCGCGGCGCTGACCGTGGGCGCCGGGGCGAGCGGCACCGGGGCGGCCGCGGCGGCGCTCGGGCGGCTGGCGAAGTGGCCCGAGGTGGGGGCGGCGCTGGTGAGCGTGCCGTCCTTCGTAAGGCCCGGGGCGGCGGGGGTGCTGGCGCACTTCGCACGGCTGGCGGAGCTGAGCCCCGTACCGCTGGTCGTCTACCACATCCCGTACCGGACCGGGCAGCAGCTGGACGCGGCCGCGTTGCGGGCGCTCGGCGAGCTGCCCGGGGTGGCCGGGATGAAGTACGCGGGCGGCGGGATCGGCGAGGAGGCGGTGGCGCTGCTCGGGGGGCTGCCGGAGGGGTTCGCGGTGCTGGCGGGCGACGACGTGTACCTGTCTCCGCTGCTGGCGATGGGAGCGGCGGGCGGGATCCTGGCCTCGGCGCATCTGGCGACGGCGCGGTTCGCGGAGCTGGCGGCGGCCTGGCGGGACGGGGACGTGCCGCGGGCGCGGACTCTGGGGCACGGCCTGGCCCGGCTCTCGGCGGCGCTGTTCGCCGAGCCCAGTCCGGTGGTGCTGAAGGGGGTGCTCCACGCCCAGGGCAGGATCCCGACGCCGGACGTACGGCTCCCCCTGCTGCCGGCACACGGTGCGACGGTGTCGGCGGCGCTGGACCGGCTGGCGAAGCTCCCGCCCGGGTGGCCGGCACCTTTCGGATCATGGCGGGCATGCCGGGAAGCGACCCCTGTGGGCGGTTCGCAAACAACGGGCGAGATGCCCGAATCAGGCATGCCTATGGGCGACTTGTCCGTTTCCCCGGAGGGCTTCGAAAGCCCGTGATGTGAGTCACTCGAATGGGGGCAACATCATTTATCCGGAACAAGCGATTCCCTTTTCCCGGAAAGGAATTTCGGCATTCCCGGAAGACGCCTCCAAGGTCGTTTCCGGCCCCGGCACAGAGAAGTCGATCACCGGGTGGAATTCCAGCCTTGTTCCGGCCCGGCGGGCTCGCTTACGGTCACGTCGTTCCCAGCGGGCAGCGACCCAAACCGGCCGCTGCCAGGGATCCCCCGCACCCCGCACGTGAGGAATTCCGCCATGCCCGGACCCGGTAAGCACCGTCGGCCCAAGCAGCGCCCCATCGCCCGCAAGCTGGCCTTCGCCGGCACCGGCGGCGCCGCCCTCGCCCTGCCGCTGATCAGCGCGACCACGGCCGGGGCGGCCGTCACGCAGCCGGCCGCGGCGCCCGCCGCGAAGACCGTCACGCTGCCCGCCGTGAAGCCGGCGGTGGAAAAGGCGGCGGTCCCGCTGACCTATTCCGTGACCGTCGGCGACACGCTTTCGAAGATCGCCGTGGAGCATGCGGTGAACGGCGGCTGGCAGGCCCTCTACGAAGCCAACCGGAGCGCCATCGGGGCCAACCCCTCGGTCATTCGCCCGGGACTGAAACTGAGCCTCGGCGCGGCGGCCAAGGCGGCCGCCGCGAAGGCGACCACGGCGGCCAAGCCGACGACTTCGTACGCGAACAACCTCGACGGCTGGATCCGGCAGTCCCTGGACATCATGGCCAAGCACGGAATCCCCGGGAGCTACAACGGAATTCTGCGCAACGTGATGCGGGAGTCCTCGGGCAACCCGCTGGCCATCAACAACTGGGACTCCAACGCGGCCGCCGGCATCCCCTCCAAGGGCCTGCTCCAGGTCATCGACCCGACCTTCCGGGCCTACCACGTACCCGGCACCGCCCTCGACTCGTACGACCCGGTCGCCAACATCACGGCCGCCTGCAACTACGCGGCGGCCCGCTACGGCTCGATCGACAACGTCAACGGCGCCTACTGACACACCTGGACCGCCCCACCCGGACCGCCGCTCCCCCCGGGCAGATGCCGGCGCGGAGCCGGCCGGGTGGGCGGGCGGCCTCCGCGGGGCCCTACAGCCAGCCCTGGCGGCGGGCCGCGCGGGCGGCCTCCGTGCGGTTGCGGGTGCCCGTCTTGCCGATGGCCGACGACAGGTAGTTGCGCACCGTCGACTCCGACAGGTGGACCCTGGCCGCGATGTCGGCCACGGTCGCCCCGTCGACGGCGGCGTTCAGCACGTCGGTCTCGCGCGCGGTCAGCGGGTTGGGGCCGGCGCTGAGGGCCGCGGCCGCGAGCGCGGGGTCGATCACGGTCTCCCCGGCGAGCACCCGGCGTACGGCTGCGGCCAGTTCCTCCACCGGCCCGTCCTTGACCAGGAACCCGGCGGCGCCCGCCTCCATCGCCCGGCGCAGGTAGCCGGGGCGGCCGAAGGTGGTGAGGATCAGCACGCGGCAGCCGGGGCAGCGCGTGCGCAGCTCGGCGGCCGCGTCGAGCCCGCTGCGGCCCGGGAGTTCGATGTCGAGCAGGGCCACGTCCGGCTGTGCCTCGATCGCGGCGGGCACGATCTCGTCCCCTGCGCCGACCTGCGCCACGACCTCGATGTCCTCCTCCAGCCCGAGCAGCAGGGCCAGCGCTCCGCGCATCATGCCCTGGTCCTCCGCCAGCAGGACCTTGATCATCGACGCTCCTCGTCCTCCGGCGCCGCCGGTGCGGCCCGGTCCTCCGGTTCGGCCGGCTCCACCGGGAGTTCGGCGGTGACCTGGAAGCCGCGGCCCGGGCCCGGGGCCGGGCCGCCGGCCAGGGTGCCGCCGGCTGCGGCGAGCCGTTCGGTCAGGCCGGTCAGTCCGCTGCCCGGCGGGACCGAGCCTACGCCGTGCCCGTTGTCGGTGATCACCAGGCGGACCCGCTCCGCAGAGCTCCGCACCTCGATCTCGCAGGTCGTCGCGCCGCTGTGCCGGATGGCGTTGGTCGCGGCCTCACGGACCACCCAGCCCAGCAGCGCCGCCGCCTGCGGGGGCAGCGGGGGCCCCGACTGCCGTACGACGGGCTCGATCCCGGCGGCGGTCAGCGCGCCGCGGGCCCGGTCGAGCTCGGTGGCGAGGCTGGCCTCGCGGTAGCCGGTGACGGCCTCCCGGATCTCGGTGAGGGCCTGCCGGCCGACGGACTCGATGTCGGCGACCTGCCCGAGCGCCGCGTCCATGTCCCGGGGGGCGATCCGGCGGGCCGCCTCCGACTTCACGACGATCACCGAGAGGGTGTGGCCGAGCAGGTCGTGCAGATCGCGGGAGAAGCGCAGCCGTTCCTGGTCCACGGCGGCCCGGGCCAGCTCCTGCCGGGTCTCACGCAGTTCCTTGACCGTCTCGGACAGGGCGAGGATGGCCGCGGTGACCATGCCGGACACGAACGTCCCGTACGCGATGCCGAGGGTGTCCCAGCCCTCGTCGAGTCCGGCGATCGCCCCGGCGAGGCCGGTGACGACGAACATCACCGGGCCGAGCTTGCGGCCCCGGACCACCGCGCCGGTGGCCAGGCCCCACAGCGGGAAGAACAGCAGCCAGTTGCCCCCGTACGCGAGGGCGAGGGCGCAGGTGACCGCGCCGAGGGCGGCCAGGCACCAGCGGGTGCTCGCCGCCTCCCGGGCCCGCGGGTCGAAGGCGCGGAACACCAGGGTGATGTAGAGGGAGTTGAAGACCAGCAGGCCGAGGGCGCCGATCCAGGGGTTGGGGGTCTCCCCCTTGATGACGTTGGAGATGGCGCCCATGCCCAGCAGCAGCCACGGCAGCAGGGCGAAGGCGTTGGGCGGACCCATCGGGCCGCGGCCGTAGTCGGGGGCCTCGCCGCAGGCCTTGCGCCGCTTCTCCTGCGCCCGCCATTCGGCCTTGCGGACCTCCCAGTCGGCTTTCCGCGCCTCCCTGCTGCTGCGCCTGTCCCGCATCGTCGTTCCCGTTCCCCGCTCCATGCTCACACCGTCCTCGCGGACCGACGGTACGAGAACACCGCGTACGCACCGAACAGCAGGGCCCATGCCGCGAGCACGGCGACCGCGCCGGGGCCCGGGACGGCGCCCTCGGCGAGGGACTGGCCGATCTCGGCGAAGCGGCGCGTGGGGGTGAAGCCGGAGAGGGAGCGCAGCCAGTGGGGGAACAGCCCGGTCGGGAACCAGAGCCCGCCGACGACGGAGAGCGCGATGCTGCACGCGACGTTGACCACGCCGGTGGTCTGGGCGGTGAGCCGGTAGCCGTTGCCGATGCCGAGCAGGGTGAAGGGGAGCGCGCCGAGCCACAGGACGAGGGCCACGGCGGCCCACTCCCAGGCCCCGAGCCGGACGTCGTTGACGAGCGCGCCCGCCGCGAGCACGGCGGCGACGGCCGGCAGCACGGTCACCGAACCGGTCAGGGCCCGGCCGACCACCACCTGGCGCGGGGTCATCGGGGTGATCCGCAGCTGCCGGAGCCAGCCGATGCCCTTGTCCTCGGCGACGCCGCTCCCGGTCGACAGGGCCGCGCCGAGGGCCCCGTACGCGGCCATGGCCACCATGGAGGCCGCCTTCCACTCGGCGTCGGCGCCGTCGCCGAGGTTGGTGAAGAGCAGGTACATCAGCACCGGCATGCCGATGCCGAAGACGACGAAGGAGGTGTCGCGCAGGGTCCGGCGGACTTCCAGTCCGACGTAGGCGGTGATCATCGGGTGCTCCCGGCGGTGGTGTGGGCGTGGGGGTCGGTGAGGGCGAGGAAGGCGTCGTCGAGCGACGGGGCGGTGACCTCGATCCCGCGGACGGCGCCGAGGCCGGCGAGGGCGACGACCGTCGCGTCCGGGTCCTCGGTACGCAGGCGCGCACGGTCCGCGCGCACCTCGACGGAGACCACCCCGGGCAGACCGGTGAGGCCCTCGGTGGGGCGCCCGGCCAGGTCGACGGAGACCAGCGACCCGCCGGCGGCGCGGCGCAGCTGCTCCCCCGTGCCGTCGGCGACGATCCGGCCGGCGTCGATGACCACGATCCGGTCGGCGTGGGCGTCTGCCTCCTCCAGGTAGTGCGTGGAGAACAGGACGGTGTTGCCGCGCCGGGCGTAGCCGCGCATGGACTCCCAGAAGGCGCGCCGGGCCTCCACGTCGAGGGCGGCGGTCGGCTCGTCGAGCACGAGGAGCTCCGGGTTGCCGGCGAGGGCGACGGCGAAGCGGACGCGCTGGGCCTGGCCGCCGGAGAGCCGGTCGATGCGGCGGCCGGCCAGTTCGGTGAGCCCTGCGAGCTCCAGCGCCTCGTCGACGGGCAGGGGAGCCGGGTAGGTGCGGGCCACGAAGGCGATGAGCTCGCGCACGGTGATCCGCGGTACGGCGCGCCCCTCCTGGAGCATGGCGCCCACCCGGCCGGCCCGGACGGCCTGCGCGGGCTGCCGGCCGAAGAGCCGTACGCTGCCCGCGTCGGGCTCGTTCAGGCCGAGCAGCAGGCTGATGGCGGTGGACTTGCCGGCGCCGTTGCGGCCGAGCAGGGCGACCGTCTCACCGCGCCGGACGTCGAGGTCGATGCCGGTGACGGCGCGGACGGTCCCGAAGGCCTTGGCGGCGTGCCGGAACCGGACGGCGGGCTCGGCGTCCGGCGGCTGCGTGGTCCGCGTCGTGCGGATCGGCTGCGTCGTCTGTGTCATGTCCACCACGCTAGGGACCGGGGGCGGCCCTGCGGCAGATGCGCATGTACGGACCCCGCCGGTACAAATGTCCCGGCCGCGGCCCGGCCCGCACCGCCCGGGCCGGCCCGGGGAGTTCGGTGCCGGGCGCCGGCGGGGCATGGTGGTGGTGCTCCTCGGCCGTGGGCCGTACGCGCGTGCGGCGCGCGCGTACGGGTGCACGGTGTCAGGAGCGGTAGACCTTCTTCACGTTGCCCTGGGTGTCGGCGTAGACGTAGCCGCCCTGGCCGTATTCGTCGGTGAGGTAGGGCCGCATGGACGGGGTCTGGTCGAAGAGCCAGGGCTCGACGATGACGTAGCGGGAGGTCGGTTTGGCCACGCCGAGCTCCTGCTTGGCCTGGTCGAGGAGGCCGGGCAGGGCGTCCCAGTTGACGCTCGCCATGTCGATCAGCGGTTCGTCCGCCTTGATGGTGCCGCCGGGGCCGGTGCGCTTGGCTTCGCCGTCGCGGTACTGGTAGCGGTCGTAGGTCTTGGCTCCCGGGGCGGTGGGGACGGAGGCGAGCACGTACTCCTCGTAGACCGTCATCTCCACGAACTCGGTGGTGCCCGACTTCTGCTTGAGCGCGTCGAGGGCGGTCCGCACGTTGGCGGGGGTGAGCAGGCTGCCCTTGGGGGCTGTGGCCGGGCTGGCGTTGGTCCTGGGGGTGCTCGCCTTCGCGCTGGGAGTGGCCGGGGCGCCGGAGGCGGTGGCGCCGCCGCCCTTCGCCTCGCCGCCGCCCCTGCCGTCGGAAGCGCCGCCGGGGAACCCGTTGACGAGACCGATCACGCCGCCGGCCAGGACCACCGCGAGGAGACCGCCGATCAGTGCCGGGCGCCGGCGCGGTGTGTGCGCGGCGGGGACGGGCGCGGTCGTCGAGTACGGGGATCCGCCCCCGGGGGTGAACGGCGCGGACGGCACGGACGACGCGTAGGGGTTCGGGATCTGCGACTGCTGGGGCCGGGTGTGAGGGAGCCCGGACGGGACGTTCCCGGGCTGCGGGCTGGGCGGACCGTACTGGCCCAGGACCACCGGGGGCACGACCGGCGTGGCACCGCCGGCGAGAGCACTGCTCGCTTCCCGGAGCAGCTGTTCCAGCTGTGCCGCGTCGGGCCGTACGGACAGGTCCCGTACGAGCAGCCGCTCCAGTACGGGCCCCAGCGGGCCGGAACGCACGGGGGCCGGGATCGGCTCGTCGAGCACGGCGACGACGGTGGCCAGGCTGGTGGCCCGGCGCAGCGGATGGGTCCCCTCCGCGGCCACGTAGAGCAGCATGCCGAGCGACCACAGGTCGGAGGCCGCCAGCCCCTCCTCGCCGCGCGCGCGTTCCGGGGCGATGTACTCCGGCGAGCCGATGAGCACGCCGGTGGAGGTGAGGGCGGTGGAGCCGTGCAGGGCAGCGATGCCGAAGTCGGTGAGCACGGCCGAGCCGTCGGGGCGCAGCAGCACGTTGGCCGGTTTCACATCGCGGTGGAGCACCCCCTCGGCGTGGGCGGCCCGCAGTGCCGACAGCACGTCGAGGCCGAGCCTCAGCACCTCGGCGACCGGCATCGGCCCCGATTCCAGCTTGTCGTGCAGGGAGCCGCCCTTGACCAGCTCCATCACGATCCACGGGTGTCCGTCCGTGCCCTCGGCGGGTTCCACGATGTGGTGGATCGTCACCACGTGCGGGTGTGCCAGCCGCGCGAGCGCCCGCGCCTCGCGGACGGCGCGCTCGCGCAGCTGGACGGTGAGTCCGGGTGTGGCGGCGGCGGTCGCCGGGTCCGGCGGGCGCACCTCCTTCAGGGCGACGTCGCGGTGCAGTGCGATGTCGCGGGCACGCCACACCGTGCCCATGCCGCCGGCCCCGAGGGGCGCGATCAGTTCGAAGCGGCCGTCGACCAGCTGTCTTTCGGCCTCACTGTTGTCCATGGCCGGACATCGTAGGCGCAGCCTCTGTCAGCAGCGTCGGCGGTCCACCGTCACGGTGCCCTGGGCCGTGGCCAGCGTGCGGTCATAGCACCCGCCGCCCGGCTGCGCCCCGTACAGCTGGTAGTGCTCGGAGCTGGTGCCGACCGCGTGCCGCTGCTCGCGCGGCACGTTCGCCGTGTAGCTCGCGTCGCCCGTGTACCGGTCGTCGAGCCGGGTGCGGTCCACGGACCGGCCGCCGCGCAGGGTGGTCGTCTCGGCGCGGTCGCCGAGTGCGATGACCGTGCGCAGCCGGTCCCCGGCGCCGAGGGTGGTCTCGCCGTCCATCGTGTAGGTGCGCGCGGTGCGGACGGTGGTGGGGCCGCGGGTGACGTCCTCCTCGTCGGTCCAGGTCGCGGTCAGGGCGTCCTGGTCCTCGCCCTCCGTCCAGCGGTGCACGGAGGTGTTGTGCACGGTGCGGGTGACGGTGGTCGTGACCCGGCCGTGCGAGGTGTCGAGCCGGCCGGCGACGGTCAGGCGGTGGCCGCCCTCGGTGTCGAGGCGGTGCTGCGCACCGGGCGCGGCCGGGGTCCAGTGCGTGGAGCCGGCCGGTACGCCCTCCTCGTGCCGGGTGAGGGCACCGGTCACGACGGCCCGGCCCTCGTCCTGCCACAGCAGGAGGTTCGTCGGGGTGCTCCAGCCGCTCTGCCCGGCCGGGACGCCGGCGACGGCCACCTCGATCCGGTGCGGCCGGCCGTCGTTGAGGAGGGCGGCGTACGGGGTGAGGTCGTAGACGACCGGCTGGACGTCGAAGGCGCGGGGCGCGGGGGTGACGTACCAGAGGAAGGGGTTCGACCAGCCGCCGGTCCACACGGTCGGGAACGGGGCCGCGATCCCTGCGAGTTGCCCGTCGACGGAGATCCGCACCTCGCGGTAGGGGCCGTCGGCGGCCTTGCAGGAGTACGGGGCGGCGTCGGGGGTGGTCATGTACCAGTACTCCTCGCAGCCGCCGCCGGAGCCGGTGGCGTACACCTCGGCGAGGAGCCGCTCGGTGTTGCGCGGGGTGGTGACGGCGGGGCCGGAGAGCGGCAGGACGCGGTCGGGCGTGTCCGGGGCGGGGGCGTGCCGGTCCCGGTCGGCGGCGTAGAACGTGAGGGTGGCCTTGACGTCGATGACGCCCGTGTAGGTGTCGTCGACGAAGTTGCCGATCAGCATCTCGACGGGCTGCGGCCGGCTGAGGGTGTCGCGGTAGCGGGTGACGTCCTTCTCGACGGACCACGTGATGCCGTCGGGCGAGGGCTCGGGGGTGGAGGTGCGCAGGATTTCGACGCCGCCGAGGGAGAGGTGGCCCAGGCGGTCGTACTGGCGCCCCTTGACCTTGCCGGCGAGGCGCAGGACGACCTTGGCCCAGGAACCGCCGCATGCGGCCGGAGGCGCATAACTGCCGGTGTACGGGGTGTAGTCGCGGAACTGCGCCTCGGCGACGGTCACCTCGCAGGACCTGGTCGCGGGGCGCGCGACGGGTGGCGCCGCGGTGAGGGGGTCGTGCCAGTCACTCCCGAACTCGGCGGGCGGCTCGGCCGCGGCCGCGGGTCCCGCGGCGCCGGCCAGGGTTGCCGCGGCGAGTGCGAGCGCGCCGAGCAGACCCGTGATCCTGTGTCGTCTCATGGCCCCGCAGTGAATCCCGCCGGGCCGGGACGGCACCAGGGCTCCCTGCCCGGCCCTGGCCGGAATTCGCCCCCGGACGGTCCCTGGTCAGGCAGTGGGGAGGATCACCGTGCCGTCGTCGTCGGCGTGCACCAGGTCTCCCGGGCGGAAGGTGACGCCGCCGAGGGTGACCGGCTCGTCGACCGTGCCCGCGCCGGTCTTGCCGCTCTTGCGCGGGACCGTGCCCAGGGCCTTGACGCCGAGGTCCAGTCCGCCGAGGGCGACGCTGTCGCGGACCGCCCCGTTGATGATCATGCCTGCCCAGCCGTTGCGCTGGGCGGCCGCGGCGATGAGGTCTCCGGAGAGGGCGGTGCGCAGGGAGCCGCCGCCGTCCACGACGAGGACGGCGCCCTCTCCCGGCGTGTTGACCAACTCGCGCAGCAGCGCGTTGTCCTCGTGGCAGATGACGGTGCGCACGGGGCCCGCGAAGAGCCGGCGCCCGCCGAACTGGCGGAACTGCGTGGTGCAGACGGCGAGGCCCTCGCCGTGCTCGTCGTACAGGTCGCTGGTGGGGACGGGGATGACGCTCATGTGGCCGGGGGCTCCTCGCAGTCGTACGTCGCGGCGGGCGGCCCCGGCGTATGCGGGGCGGTGGCGCCGCTCAGTCGCGGGAGTTGCCGAACAGGATGCGGTATCCGATGAGCAGCACCAGCGAACCCGCGATCGCGGCGCCCCAGGTGGCGGGGTCGTAGAAGTCGTGCCCGATGGGCTTGTCCAGGAACTTCGCGGACAGCCAGCCGCCGACGAAGGCACCGGCGACGCCGATCAGCGTGGTCCCGATCAGGCCGCCGGGGTCACGGCCGGGCAGCAGGACCTTGGCTATGACGCCGGCCAGCAGCCCCAGGACGATCCAGCTGACGATCCCCATGGTCGTTCACTCCGCTTCGCTCGTGTTCCGTGTGCGCTCTCGCGTTCTCACCGGGGAGGACGCGCAGACCGGCGAAACGGTTCTCAGCTGCGGCGGGCCCGTACGAGCGCGACGCCGGCGACCATGACGGCGGCCGCCGCGAGGCCGCCGCGCGAGCGCCGCGCGAGGACCGCCCGGGTGGACCGGTGGGAGAGCACGGAGCGGTGCGACCGGGCCGAGAGCACGGAGCAGACCGATTGCGCGGAGAGCAGGGAGCCCGAGCTCAGCCACGAACCCGCGGAGCCGATCGAGAAGGCGGAGCCGACGGAGCCGACCGACAGCACGCTGCCGACGGAGCCGATGGACAGGACCGAACCCACCGATCCGATGGACAGCACCGATTTCCTGGACCAGAGCGAGAGGAACGATCCGTCAGCCATGGGCGTCATGCTGCCACACGGCTGACCGGCGCGGCCGCCGATACCGGGCCCGGCACCGCGCCGGAGCCGGCCGCGGGGGCGGCGGCGGGCGCGGGGGCGGCAGCGGGCGCGGGCGTGGGCGTGGGGCTTGGGGAGGTGCGGGTCAGCAGCAGTACCCCGCGCGTCGCCGCGAGCGCGCCGCCCACCGCGAGCAGGAGCCCCACCGCACCTCCCTGGATGCGCTCCCCCAGCAGGACCATGCCGATGGCGGCCGCCGCGAGCGGGTTGGCCAGGTTGACCACGGCGAGCGGGGCCCCGAGCCCGCCCCGGTAGGCCCGCTGCGAGAGCAGCATGCCGCCGACCGCGAACACCACGACGAGCAGGGCGACGGCGACCACCCGCACGCTGAGCAGGGCCCCGCCGCGGCCGCCCGCGACGGCCACGGTCTGGGTCAGGGCGGAGGCCACGGCGGAGGCCAGCCCGGACGCCGTCGCGTGCCGCAGCCCCGAGCGCACGTCCCGGCGTACGGTCAGCAGCACGATCGCGGCGGCGGTGGCCCCGGACACGGCGAGCGCCTCGGCCAGGGTCAGCGTGTCGTCCGGGGCCGGACCGGATGCCGGGAGCAGCAGCAGGCCGAGCCCGGCGACGGTGGCGAGGGTGCCCCGCCATTCGGTGGCCGCGACCCGGCGGCCGGCTCCGCGGGCCCCGAGCGGGACGGCGGCGACGAGGGTCAGTGCGCCGAGGGGCTGGACCAGGGTGAGCGGCCCGTAGCGCAGGGCGGCCGCATGCAGCAGGGCGGCGCCGGCGTTCAGCCCGGCCGACCACCACCAGGCGCCGCTCCCGAGCAGGGCGCCCGCGCTGCGGGCGACGGCGGCGCGGGCCAGCCGCTCCTGGGCGACGGCGGCGGCCGCGTAGGCGACGGCGGAGGCGAGGCAGAGCGCGACGGCGAGGGCGGTGGCGTTCATCGGACGGCCCCCACCGGCTCGGCCGCTTCCACGTTCCGGGGGCGCGGCAGGTGCCGTACGACGGGCAGCGATCCCGTACGCGTCCGCGGGCGCGGGACGAGCAGCAGCGCCCCGCCGAGCAGCACGGTGGCGACGATCGCGTCGAGCCAGTAGTGGTTGGCGGTGCCCACGATCACGAGCAGGGTCACCAGCGGGTGCAGCAGCCAGAGCACGCGCAGGCGGGAGCGGGTGGCGGCGATCATGCCGAGTGCCAGCATCAGCGCCCACCCGAAGTGCAGCGAGGGCATGGCGGCGAACTGGTTGGCCATGGTGTCGGTGGCGGGCGCGGCCCGGTAGACGGAAGGTCCGTAGACCTGCGCGGTGTCCACGAGGTGCGCGGCGGCCAGCATTCGGGGTGGTGCGAGCGGGAACGCCAGGTGGAGCCCGAGGGCGGCGCCGGTCAGGACGGCGAGGGTGCGCCGGGCCCACAGGTAGTGGCCGGGCCGGCGCAGGTACAGCCAGATCAGGAAGAGGGCGGTCGCCGGGAAGTGCACGGCCGCGTAGTAGGTGTTCGCGGTGTGCACGAGCGCGTCACCGGCGCCGCCGGTGCCGACCCCGTGCAGGAGCAGGCGCTGGACCGCGCCCTCGCCGGGCAGGTGCAGGCCGCGCTCGGCGTCCCAGATCCGGCCGGCGTTGCGGAACGCCTCGTCGGCGCGGTCCGTGGAGAGCATCCGGCCGGTCTTGTAGACGGCGAACAGGCCCGCGACGAGCAGGAGCTCGCGTATGAGACGGCGCCGCTGCCCGGTTCCCGGGCCGGCGGCCGGCCCTTCGGGTGTGGTGTGGGAGCTCATTTCCCCCGCTCTCTCTTCCTGCTGTGCTCGTGCGGCGGCCGGCGGGACCGGTCGGGCGTACATCGACACGCCAGTGTATCGATACATTCGCGTATCGATACGGGGGTGTACCGATACGCTTGCGTTCCCGTACACTTTTTTCCACGGAACCATCCGCCGCGGAGCCCCCGAGGAGAGCCGCCCACCATGACGTCGACGCCGCCGGCCGCGCGCCGCTCCAAGATCACCCCGGAGCGGGTGCAGGAGTTCTACGACGCCGTCCTGGAGATGCTGCGCGAGAGCGGGTACGAGGCGCTGACCATGGAGGGCGTCGCCGCCCGGGCCTGCTGCGGGAAGTCGACCCTCTACCGGCAGTGGAAGACCAAGCCCCAGCTCGTCGCGGCCGCCCTGCGGGCGAACCGGCAGGGCACGCTGGTCGCGGTGGACACCGGAACGCTCGCCGGCGACCTGCGCGAGGCCGCCCGGATCGCGGCCGGCAACTCCGGCCGCGACACCCGGCTCACCCAGGCCCTCGGGCACGCCGTGCTCAGCGACGAGGAACTCCAGGCGGCGCTGCGCGAGGCGCTCGTCGAGCCGGAGCTGGCCGCCTTCGACGCGATGGTGGCGCGGGCCGTGGCGCGCGGCGAGATCGCCGCGGACCACCCGGCCGTGGAGTTCCTGCCGGCCCAGTTGATGGGCGTGCTGCGCATTCGGCCGGTGCTGGAGGGACGGTACGCCGACGCCGACTACCTGGTCCGGTTCGTCGACGCGGCCCTGCTGCCCGCCCTGGGCCTGGCAGCCGTCCCGGCCCCCGGGCCGATGCCCGACCCGGCACCCGGCCCGGAGCCGGACCGGGCCCCCTGAACCGGTGGGCCGCCGTCACCGATGACCGGACGGCGACCCGCCCGCGCTGCCTCGTGGGGACGGCGGCAGCGCGCCACCCGGACGGGGCGGTGGTCACTCACTCGAGGGAGTGACCACCGCCCGGTCTGTGCGGCCTGAGGACCGCCCGACGCCGCCGTCAGCCGCGCGGGGCGCCCATGGCGCGGGTGAACTCGTCCGGGTCGGCGTCGAAGCCCCTTACCGAGGCGTCCAGCGACCACACCCCCGCCGCGTCGCGGGTGAACTCCGCCACGACGGCCGCCGTGGCGGCCGGCACGTCCGCGAAATCACTCACCGCGAGATCGGTGTGGCCCTCGCGGATCCGGACCCCCGTACCGCCTATGGCCGCGAAGGTCTTCGTACGGGCGCCGCGCTCTCCGGTCTCCTGGATCACCACGCCCACCACCACGCGCCCCAACCCGGAGGCCATCCGGTTCAGTTCGACCGTCATCACCTCGTCGAAACCGAAGCCCTGGCCGGTGTGGCTGTCGCGGTTCAAGGTGATGGTGCCGTCGGGCGACCGGCTGCCGAAGTGCACGAGGTGGACGGGCCCCCCGTACGGCTCGGCGGCGCCGTAGACCGCCGCGACGATGTCCAGGTCGTGGGCGGGCGCGCCCGCGGGGCTCGGATCCCACCGCAGTGCGATCTCCACCTTCGCCAGGCTCTTGCGTACTCCGCTCGTCGAAGTGCTCACCGAACTCCCCCTCCGCTTTCCGGGTGTTGCCCGGCCATGCTGTCATGCGGCGGGCCCGCCGGTCCGGACGAGCGCACGTTCCCGGCCAGTTGGGCCGTTTCCCTCAGGATCCGGGCAGCACGCGGACGGTCTCCACCCAGGCCGGCGGCTGCGGCGCGTCGGCCCCGATCAGCGCGGCGATCAGCCGGCAGGACGGGGTCTCGTCCGGCCACGGCGTGTACCCGTCGGTCAGGACGACGACGATGTTCGGCCGCTCCGGCGCCGCGAGCGCGGCGCGGATGCCGACGCGCATGTCCGTGCCGCCGCCCCCGGCCAGGATCACCTGCTCGACGCTCGTCACCCGGGCCACCGTGTGTACGTCCGCGTCGCAGGCCAGGACGGCGACCCGGTTGCCCCGGACCCCCACCTCCCGCAGGACGCCGGTCACCTCGCCGAGCGCGGCGGCGAGCTCCTCCTCGCCCATCGACCCCGAGGTGTCGACGACGATCGCGACCCGGGGCAGCGGCCGGCGCAGGCTCGGCAGCACCACCCGGCCACCGAGCGCGGGGGTGCGCCGCGAGGGGCGCCGGTACGTGTAGTCCACCGCGCCGCCCGCCCAGGCGGCGGCTTCGCGGACCGCCCCGGACAGCGCGCGGCGCCAGTCGACGGTCGGCTCCAGCAGCTCCTGCGCCCAGCGCTGCCAGCCGGCCGGGAGCCGGCCGCGGGTGCGCTGGTGGGCGCGCATGGCCTGGGCGGTCTGCCGGCGCAGCGCCTCCGCCTCGACGGGGCCGATCCGGGCGGGACCGGCGGACCCGCCGAGCTCCCAGGGCGCCGCCGTGCCGTGGGCTCCGGAGCCGCAGTCGGGTACGTGCGGGGTGGCCGGGATCGCGGGCAGGTACGCCTCGAACATCCCGCCGGTGGCCAGGCCGAACAGCCGGGGCTCCATCCGGCCCTCGGGGAGCGCCAACCCGTCGGCGAGGAGGTCGTCGTTGATCTCGCAGTCCTGGGCGATGTTGACGCGGACCGGGTCGCGCTGCTCGGAGGCCGGGAGCCGGCCGGCGCGGGCGTGGTGGTCGCGCAGCAGGTGCGCCACCTCGTGGATCCACACTCCGGCGAGTTCCGCCACCGGCGTCGCGTCGACGAAGGCGGGCGAGACGTAGCAGCGCCAGTGCCGGTCGACGCCCATCGTCGGGACCCCGTCCGAGGGGACCACGGTGAGCGCGTAGAGGGCGGAGGCGAGGTACGGCCGGGACTCGGCCGCCCTGTAGCGGGCGGCCAGCAGCTTGGCCCGGTCCAGGCGGACGTGGGCGGGCGCCCCGCCCGCCGTCCGGTCGTCCGCCGCCGCGCCGTCCATGGGCACCGTCACCGGCGGGTCAGCCGCCGCCCGGCAGGGCGCCGGAGAGCTGGAGGAGTTCGACGAACGCGTCGATCCCGGCGGGCACGGGCCAGTCCAGGTCGCGCATGGCGGCCAGGTCGGCCGCCGCACGCGCGGCCACGTCGGGCACGCCCGCCTCCACGGCCTTGGCGAGGACCGCCCAGCCGGCCTCCCAGCGGGGGCGGGTGAGCTCGCCCTGGACGGCCGCGACCACGGCGATCAGGAAGGCCAGCTGCCGGTCGCCGCGTTCGGGCAGGGCGAAGGCGTCCGGGTCGGCGAGCACCCGGTCCGGATCGGGCAGGTCGAGGTGTTCCACGTACGAGAGCAACTCGATCCCGGCGGCATCGCCGACGGCACCGGTGAGCGCGGCGGCCAGGGCCTCCCGGGCGGCGCCGGACGCGTACCCGGTGGCCAGCAGGCGCAGGGCCATCTCCCAGGTGCGCGGGGAGGGCCAGGCGCGGCCGCGGCCCTCGGCCTCGTTCGGCATGTGGTGGACCAGGCCCGGCCGGGCGGTGAGGAAGCCGGAGATCACACCGCGGGCACGGGCCACGGCCCCGGAGACACGGGCGGGGTCGACGGCCGGGAGGGCCACCTCGGGCCAGGTGCCGGCCAGGCCGCGGGCCACCGTGCGCGGGCTGTGGGTCCAGTCGAGGTGGACGAAGCGGTTGGCCAGCGGCGGGCTGAGGTGCCAGCCGTCGGCCGCGCTGGACGGCGGGTTGGCGGCGGCGACGATCCGCACCGACTCGGGCAGCACGAGGCTGCCGATCCGGCGCTCCAGGACCACGCGCAGCAAGGCGGCCTGCACGGCGGGCGGGGCGGAGGACAGTTCGTCGAAGAACAGCAGTCCGTGGCCGGTGCGGGCGAGGCGCACCGCCCAGTCCGGCGGGGCCATGGGCACGCCGGTGGTGGCGGGATCGTCACCGACGATGGGCAGACCGGCGAAGTCGGAGGGCTCGTGGACGCTGGCGATGACCGTTTCCAGCCCGACGCCGAGGGCGGAGGCGAGCTGCTGCATGCCGGCGGACTTGCCGATGCCCGGCTCACCCCACAGCAGGACGGGCTGATTGGCCGTCACCGCGAGGGCCAGCGCCTCGAGCTGGGGGTTGGTCGCGGGCTCCGTGCGCGTGGCGCGGAGCCGGGCGCCCAGGGCGTCGGCGGCCGCCAGGGCCCCCGACGGCTGCGTCCGCTCGCTCATGCACCGTCCTCCTCGTCGTAGGGCTCGTCGAACCGGGGCTCCTCCATGCCGAACCACAGGGAGCCGACGTCATGGGCCTCGTCGTCGCCCTCGTCGGACTCGCGCTCCTCCATGTACTCGTCGAACCACTCGGAGCCGATGTCCGGGAACTCCTCCTCCACCCGGCGGCGCAGGAAGCGCAGATCGGTGCGCTTGTAGCGGCGGATCACCTGGCCCAGCGACAGGTCCGCCTCGTCGAGGACGTCGATCCGGCTGCCGGCCGCGAGGAACGCCCGGACCAGGTCGGCGGACCCGCCGAACTGGACCGCGATCTGCAGCGGCGTGAGGCCCGACTTGGTCCGTGCCTCCAGGTCCAGGCCCGCCGCCAGCAGGCGCGGGAGCAGGGCTCCGTGGTCGAGGAGGTGGAGCTGGTGCAGCAGCGTGTACCCCCGGGCGTCCCTGACCCGGGGGTCCGTGCCCGCGTCGAGGAGGGCCACGACGCCGGGGGTGTCCCCGTGCTGGGCGCGCAGGAACAGCTCGCGCCGCTGTGCCCGCAGGGCGCGAGGCAGCCGGCCCTCACCCGTGGTCCAGATCTGCTGCACGGCGAAGCAGCCTTGGATCGCCCCGCCGAACGCCCTCATGGCGCGCTCGCGCTGCTGCTCCTCGGCACTGTGCGGGAGCAGGTCGAGCACCCCGCCCCGGGAGTGGACCTCGTGCCACTCCCCGCGGCAGCGCACCCGTACGGGCCCGGCTTGGGCGGGGCCGGGCGGACCGGCGGCGGGGCCGCTCTGCGGGAACAGCGCCGCGGCGACGAGGGGGTGGAGCTCACCCGGGGTGATCCGCCCGGTGCGGACCAGTTCGAGGTCCGGGAGCCGCTTCCAGGCGAACAGCGACAGCCGCGGCACGTCCTTCAGCTCGTCCCAGCCGGCCACCCGGGCCCGCACCCGGTCGCCCGGACCGGAGCCGGCGGTCTCCACCAGCAGGTTGCCGCGCCAGTGCACGGGCAGCCGGAACCGTTCTCCCGCACCGGTCGCGGCGAGACGGTGCACTTCCGCCCCGAGCCGTGTCAGGTCGAGCGCGGACGAGCCCATGACGGTTTCGGGGTCCGCCACGCGGCCGTACCGCGGGACCTCCTCGGGCGTGGTCAGGTCCCGCTCCACGCCGGCGGCCCCGTACGCCTCGGCGTACTCTCCGCGGGCGTGCAGCAGGGCGACCCACTCGGCGTGCCCGGCCGGATCCGCCGCGCCGGGATCGGCAGTGGGCAGCTCGCCGGGAGGCAGGGGGGTGCCGTCCGGGCGGAAGAAGGGGAGCCGGTCCGCGCCGCCGGTGTGGCGGTCGCGCAGTGCGGCGGTGTGCCGGGCGTCCCAGAGCGGGCGCAGCGCGGTCCAGTCCTCGGTGCGCGGCTGGTTGACGGCGCCGGAGTGGATGCGGCCGAGTTCGGCCGGGTGGACCGGCGTGCAGTGCAGCTGCAGCCGCTGGGGGCCGTCGATCATCGGGCCGGTGGCCACGGACAGCACGGGAGCGTCGGCACCGGCCCCGTAGCGGGCGAGCAGGACACGCACGTCGGGCTCGATGGTCGTACGGCCGCCCAGCACCCGGGGCAGGTGCCAGCGCACCAGGTCGGGGGCGAGATGGCGCAGGTCCTCCTCCACCGCCTCCGCCACCGGGGCCCCGTGGCGGGCGGCGAGTCCGGGCAGGTCGAAGCGGACGTCCACGGCGGCGGCCGCGCAGGCCGACCGCCAGTCGCCGGCCAGCCGGTGGCCGGTGGCGCGCTCGATCATCCAGCCGGGCACGGCGTGACGGCGGATCCGCCGCCAGGCCGGCCCGTCCTCTGCCAGGAATCCGCCGGGCAGTTCGGCGTGGGCGCTCACCGGTACACGCTCGTGATCGCGCCGAGGTCGGGGTGGGCGGGCCGGGCGGGCCGCAGCCGGGTGGTGAAGGACCGCTTCACCTTGCGGGGCAGGCCGGGGCCGAGGCCGACGTACTCCAGCGGGGAGTCCTGCGGCACGGCGGCCAGCAGGCACTTCGCGCCGCGCCCGGTGAGCCCGGTGTGGCGCAGTTCGAGGCGGCGCAGCGGGCTGCCGGGGAGGGCGGCGGCCAGTGCGTACGCGCCCTCGTCGCCGGTTTCGTTGCCGGTGGAGCCGAGGCTGCGCTCGGACATCGCGCGTCCGAGGTCGAGGGCTTCGATGCCGCCGAGGGCGTCGGCGAGGGACCGGGCGCCGGCCGGGCCGATGCCGTTGCCGCCGAGGCCGAGGCGGACCGGGCGTGCGGGGTCGGCCGCCGCGGCGGCGGCCAGGATCGCGGTGCCCTCGTCGCCGAGGTGGTTGGCGGGGAGGTACAGCTCGCGCACCCCGGCCTCGCGGATGAGGGCGGCGAGCAGCGGCGCCGCCTCGGCGGTGAGGCCGTTGCCGCCGAGGAAGAGCCGTTCGAGGGGGGTCTCGCGGGTGAGCAGGGCGTCGAGGAGCAGGCGTACCCCTTCGACGCCGATGCCGGTGTTGACCAGGTCGAGGGTGCGCAGCGTCCGGTTGCGGCGCAGCAGGCCGGCGAGGGTACGGGCGCCGTCTTCGCGGACGGGATTGCGCTTGAGCCACAGGGCCTTGACACCGGTGTCCTCGGCGAGGGCGGCGGCGAGTGCGGCCACGCCCTCGGGCCCGATCCGGTTGCAGCCCAGGTAGAGGGTGTGCAGGCCGTGTCCGGCGGTGAGGGAGTCCGCGAGCGTACGGGCGCCGTCGTCGCCGATGGAGTTGGTGCCGAGGAGCAGGTGCCGGGCGTGGGCGGAGCCGGCGGCAACGGCCGCGACCCGGGCGGCGCCGGCGGGTCCGAGGCCCTGCTTGCACAGGTCCACGCGGCCGTCGGCGCGCAGGGTGCCGATCGGGAAGGTCTCGTCGGCCTCGACGTCCTGGCCGCAGGCGAGCCGCGCGAGCAGCGGGTCGAGCCCCGCCGGATCGGCGAGCGGCAGGTCGGGGTGCTCGATCGCGGGGCACCGTACGGGTGTCGGCTGTGTCATCACCACTCCACCGGTCCTTCGCCGGTGCCCGGCGTCCACAACGACATGAAGAAAACGATCAGGAAGAAGAAGACGCAAGACCGGTCGGATTCGAACCGACGTCCTCCAGCTCGATGCGTGGGCGCGACGACCTCTGCGCTACGGCCTTGCTGCGGGAGATCATATACACCCGCCGGCCGAAACTCGATCACCAGTTTGAATCTCTACCCAGGCCGGTCGACACCCGTCACGCTACGTGATGATCTCCGGGCGCGGAGCGAACCCCCTTTATCCCTTTCGCAGCACAATCCACCGGAGAAACTCCGGCCACGCCGGATCGTTACCTCAAGTTTTGCTCAATTCCAGTGACACCGCGGCCACGGCCTTCCTAGCTTCCTCGTACACGCGTCCCTCACGCGTCCCTCACGCGTCCTGACGCGTCGTACACATCCGCGGTTCCTGCCGGCGATCCCGCAGCGCGTCGCGTCCCCAAGGAAAGAGTGCAGCAAATGAAGGTTCCCAAGGCCGGTGCTTTGGTCGCAGTGATCGGCCTCGCCCTGACCGCCTCCGGGTGCGGCGAAGGCGACAGCGGCCCCAAGGGGAACCTCTCCATCGGCATCAAGTTCGACCAGCCCGGTGTCGGGCTGCGCGATCAGAGCGGCACCTTCTCCGGTTTCGACGTGGACGTCTCGACGTACATCGCCAAGGAGCTCGGCTACAAGCCGGAGCAGATCGAGTTCAAGAAGGTCGACAGCTCCGACCGCGAGCTGCTGCTCCAGTACAACGAGGTCAAGTTCGTCGCGGCCAGCTACTCGATCAACGACAAGCGCAAGGAGAAGGTCGACTTCGCCGGCCCCTACTTCCTCGCGCACCAGGACCTGCTGGTCCGTGCCGACGAGACCGCGATCACCAAGGCCGAGGACCTCAACAACAAGAAGCTCTGCTCGGTGACCGGCTCCACCTCGGCGCAGAACGTCAAGGACAAGCTGGCCCCCAAGGCCAGCCTCCTGGAGCTCGACGGCTACTCGGAGTGCGTCATCGCCCTCCAGGACGGCCTCGTCGACGCCCTCACCACGGACAACTCCATCCTGGCCGGCTACGCGGCCCAGAAGGGCAACGCGGGCAAGTTCAAGCTGGTCGGGCTGAGCCTGAGCAACGAGAACTACGGCATCGGCGTCAAGAAGGGCGACAAGGAGCTCCAGGGCAAGATCAACGCCGCCCTGAAGAAGATGGTCCAGGACGGCTCCTGGGAGGCCGCGGTGAAGAAGAACTTCGGCCCGGCCAACTACAGGAACGAGCCCGCCCCGCAGATCACCACGGGCAGCTGACGACCGGCGCCGTGGGGGCGGTCCGTGGCGGCGCGCCCCCACGGACCGCCCCCACGGACAGCCGCCCACGGACAGCCGCCGCGTCCGTCAGGTCAGCGGCGCCTTGGCGCGGAGCACCTTCAGGAACTCCCGCATCCAGGCCGAGTGGTCGGGCCAGGCCCGGGCGGAGACCAGCATTCCGTCGACCACGGCCTCCGAGTCCTCGTACACGGCGCCGGCGGCCTTCATGTCGAGTTCCAGCGCCGGGTACGCGGTCACCCGGCGGCCGTCCAGCCCGCCGCTCGCGGCCGTGATCAGCGGGCCGTGGCAGATCTGTGCGACCGGCTTGTCGGAGCCGGTGAACGCGGCCAGGATCCGCCGGACTTCGGGGTCGTTGCGCAGGTACTCCGGCGCCCGGCCGCCCGGGACGACCACGGCCGCGTACTCCTGCGGGTCCACGTCGGCGAACACCACGTCGGCGGGCCAGGTGTAGCCGGGCTTCTCGGTGTAGGTGTCGAAGCCCTCCTCGAAGTCGTGCACCACGAACCGCAGTTTCCTGACCGCCGGCGCCGCGATGTGCACCTCGTACCCCTCCTCGCGCAGGCGCTGGTACGGATAGAGGACCTCCAGCGATTCCGCCGCGTCGCCGGTCACGATGAGGATCTTCACTGCCATGAGCTGCTCCCGGTGGGGGTGTCCACGGTGTGCACCGTCCGCTCGGCCCCGGGCGGGGCCCCCGCCACCGTGCCCGCAGCCGGGCGCCCTGCCAAGAGGCCTCACCCGTTCGGCCCAGTGCTCGAGACGACGGAATCCGGCCGTCCGACACATGGATTTTACCTGTAGGGCACATGACAATGTGAGCCTCTGCTCTGCCACCTGACGCCCCGCCAACTGCCATGGCGGGGGCGGTGCCTGCGAAGAGGTATCCCCCACATCATGAGAATCTCCCCAAGCGCCCCCTGGGCCGCCGGCCTCGCCGTCGCGGCCCTGGCCCTGATTCCGGCCACCGCGTCGGCCGGCCCGCAGCGAACGGCGGCTCCCCACGCCGACGCGGCGGCCACCACCACCGCCACCTCCGTGGACGCGTACTACGCGGCCGCCGAGGGCAAGACCGGGGCCGCACTCAAGACCGCGCTCCACGACATCATCAAGAACCAGTCCAAGGTGACCTACGACGGCGTGTGGAACGCACTGAAGGTCACCGACCAGGACCCGGCCAACCCCAACAACGTCATCCTCGTCTACTCGGGCCGCTCGCAGTCCAAGTCCAGCAACGGCGGCGGCGCCAACGACTGGAACCGCGAGCACGTCTGGGCCAAGAGCCACGGCGACTTCGGCACCGCCACCGGCCCCGGCACCGACCTGCACCACCTGCGCCCCGAGGACGTCACGGTCAACAACACCCGTGGCAACAAGGACTTCGACATGGGCGGCAGCCCGGTCGCCGAGGCGCCCGGCAGCTTCACCGACTCCAACTCCTTCGAGCCGCGCGACGCGGTCAAGGGCGACGTGGCGCGCATGCTGCTCTACATGGCCGTGCGCTACGACGGCGGCGACGGCTTCGCGAACCTGGAAGTCAACGACAAGGTCGACAACGGCACCGCTCCCGCCATCGGCCGGATCAGCGTGCTCAAGCAGTGGAACCGGCAGGACCCGCCGGACGCCTTCGAGCAGCGCCGCAACCAGGTCATATTCGATACGTTCCAGCACAACCGGAACCCGTTCATCGACCACCCCGAGTGGGTCGACTCCATCTGGTGATCCCGGCCCGGAGGCCGTCACCCCGCCGGGGACGGCCTCCGAGGGTTGGACCGCGCCGGGCCGGGTATTCCCGGGCCAGAGGCTGCGGCGCGCCGTCCGGCGACGCCGGCCGAAGGAGGTCGTCATGGACGGAGCCGGGCTGTCCGACCACGAGCGGCGCGCCTTCTCCGCGATCGCGGCGGATCTCAGGCGCGACCCCTCCTTCGAGCGGAACCTGAGCTCCGCGCAGGCCCGCGCCCGCCACCGGGCCGTGGCCGCCTGTCTTCTCGGTGTGGTGACGCTGATTCTGCTGGTGGCGGCCGCGGTCACCGTCTCGCTCCCCCTGATCTGGGGTTTCGCCGCGGCCTGGACCCTGACCGTGGTCCTGGCCCTGCCGCCGGCTGGCCGGTGGGTCGGCCGCCGTCTGCAGCGCCGCGTCCCCGCCGACGCCGAAGCCGACCGGCCGTAGGCCGTGTCACTGCTCGCCGAGCACCATCCACTTGGCCGGATGGGCCATGGGCGCGAACCCCGCCTTCGCGTAGACCCCGTGGGCGTCGGCGGTGGCGAGGAGGACCCGGCGCAGGCCGTACGGGGCCAGGTGGTCGCGGACCGCGGCCGCCAGGCTCGTACCCAGACCCTTGCCGCGGGCCGCGGGGTCCACGTAGACGTCGCAGAGCCAGGCGAAGGTGGAACGGTCGGTGACCACGCGGGCGTAGGCGATCTGGGCGCCCGAAGCGGAGTCGTAGACGCCGAAGTTCAGGGAGTCCGCGATGGCCCGGTCCTGCTTCTCCCTGCTGCGGCCGAGGGCCCAGTACGCGTCCTGCGACAGCCAGCGGTGGATCAGCTCGGCGTCGAGCCGGGCGGGGTCGGTGGACAGCTCGTAGCCGTCCGGCAGTTCACTGGTGGTCTCACGGTTCATCCCGGCATCCAAGCAAGGCGGACGGCGTCCGGGCCAGCGAATATGCCGCTCACGGAGCAGGCCGCTCACGCCGGGGGCTGGAGCCGGTCGGCGAGGGTCTTGAACTCGGCCCAGGCGGGCTGCGGCGGGCGGGAGTCCCAGACCTTCTGGGCCAGCGCCGCCAGCGGCAGCCGGATCCCCTCGGCGATCTGCGCCGGGGTCTGGGCACCGGCCAGGTCACACCACACGGCGAGCCGCGCGCCGAGTATCTGCGCCGCGTACTGCGCGGGCACCGGGGTCGTGCCGCGCAGGACGAGCGGGGTCCACTGCTCGTAGATCCGCTTGCCGGTGGGGTAGGTGAACTGGTTCGGCTGGCCGAGCACGTAGTAGAGGAACTCGTCGTTCAGGTTGACGACCTTGCGGCCCTCCCGCAGGTACTCCAGCGGCGGCCGGGCCCCGTTCTCCTTGCCCGTCCAGTACTCGACCTGGATGTCCTTGGCCGCCTGGACCACGCCTCCGGTGAAGAAACCGTCGTTCCAGGCCTTGGGCACCCGGCCCGCCGGGCGCACGACGTCCGCGCGGTCGTCCAGCCAGCCCGTGGCCAGGTCCTGGATGCGCGCCGAGGGCCCGTACCGCTGCCGGGCCGCCTGCGCGAGCCGCGGGAACGAGGCCTGGGGGTCGCGGTAGACGAGCGCCTGGTACTCGTCGGCGCCCAGGTGCCAGAGCGTGCCGGGGAACAGCGGCAGGTACTCGCGGAGCAGTTCGTCGATCAGCCTGGCCGCGGCCGGGTCGGATATGTCCACGGCGCCCTTCACGGCCCGGCCCTGTACGTCGCGCAGCTGCAGGTCCGGGTGGGCGCGCAGCACGGCGCCGAGGTGGCCGGGCGAGTCGAGTTCGGGGACGACCGTGATGTGCAGGTGGGCGGCGAGGGCGGTGATCCGCCGGACGTCGGCCTTGCTGAGGTGGGGCGTGGAGACGATCTCGGGGTGGGTGTCGGACTGGATCCGGAAGGCCTGGTCGTCGGAGAAGTGCAGGCCGAGCTGGTTGAGCTTGAGGTCGGCCATCTGCCGCAGCCGGTCCTCGATCCAGCCCACGCTGAAGTTCTTGCGGGCGATGTCGAGGTTCAGGCCGCGCTGGGGTTTGGCCGGGGCGTCGCGGACGGTGCCCTCGGGGGCCGGGCCGCCGGACTTCACCTCCTGTTTGAGGGTGCGGGTGCCGTAGAAGACACCGGCCTGGTCGGGGCCGATGACCCGGACGCGGCCGTCCCGGACGGTGAGGGTGTACGACTCGGGCGGTCCGGAGTTCTTGGCGCCGAGGGCCAGCTCCACGTCGCCGGGGCGCGGGTCGGCGGTCTCGGCGAAGCCCATGCGCAGTTCGCCGGCGAGCAGTCTCCCCTCGTCGGCGAGGGCGGCCGCGTCCTTCGGCGGTACGACGATCCGCGCGCCGGCGGCGGGCTTCCAGCCGGGGCCGCGGGCCGGGACGTGTTCCCGTACGGCCGGAATGGTGCGCGGGGCGGTGGACAGCGCGTAGGAGGGGGTCGGCGAGGGCTCGGCGGCCGAGGGGGCGGCCGCGGACGCGGCGGTGGAGCCCGTCGTACCGGTGGCGTCGGGGCTGCGGGCCTCCTCGGAGGCGGCCGTGCAGCCGGGGACGGCGAGGGAGACCAGCGCGGCGACGGCTGCCGTCGCGGCGACGTGGCCTCTCGTGGGCCGGCCGGACCGGCCCCTTCTCGGCTTTCGCATCATGCACCCCTGTCCCCCGTACCAACGTGGCACGGGGGACAGGGGCGCGCGACCCGGAGGCCGGGCGGGAGCGTCAGAGGAGCGCGTCGAGTGCGGTGGCGGCGAAGGCGTGGTCCTGGTCGGGGGCGCCGCCGCCCACGCCGATGGCGCCGATGAGCCGGCCGTCGCGGTGGACGGGCAGCCCGCCCGCGATGAACAGCAACGGCCGGTCCAGGGCGGTGGGCAGGGTGTGGAAGGGGCCGCCCGGCCGGACGGCGTCGACGAGGTCGGCGGTCGGCGCGTCCAGCTGGAGGGCGGTGAAGGCCTTGCGGGTGCTGGTCTCACCGGAGATCAGCACGGCCCGGTCGTCGCGGCGGAAGGCGAGCGGGTGCCCTCCGGCGTCGAGGACGGCGATGCTGACCGTGACCCCCGCCCGCTCGGCGGCGGCCCGGGCGGCGGAGACGAGGAGTTCGGCGTCCTGCGTGGTCAGCGGGGCGACGGCGGTTCGGGCGGGGGTGGCGGTGGTGGTGGCAGTGGACATGCGGGGTTCTCCTCAGGGTGTGGCGGTACGGGTGGTGCGCGGCGTACGGGTGGTGCATGGCGCACGGGTGGTGCGCGTACGGGTGGTGCGCGGCGTGGGAGGGGGTGTGGGGTACGAGGGGGGGTGGATCAGTGGTGGACGGACACGGGGGCCCCGGCCGGGGCTGCGCCCGCGATGACCCGACCGCCACCGGCCGGGCGGGCGGCCGTACGCCGTTCCAGCGCGCCGGAGACGAGGGCGAGGACCAGGGCGGAGGCGGCGAGGGCGGCGCCGACCCAGTTCGGGGCGGTCCAGCCGAGTCCGGCGGCGATGACGAGCCCGCCCAGCCAGGCGGCGAGTGCGTTGCCGAGGTTGAAGGCGCCGATGTTGACGGCGGAGGCCAGGGTGGGGGCGCCGGCGGCCTGGTCGAGGACCCGCTTCTGCAGCGGCGGCACGGTCGCGAAGCCCAGCGCCCCGATCAGCACCACCGTGGCGGCGGCGCCGGCCTTCGAGTGGGCCGTCAGGGTGAAGACGGCCAGGACCAGGGCCAGGGCGGCCAGGGACACGTAGAGCATCGGCATCAGGGCGCGGTCGGCGAACCGTCCACCGATGAGGTTGCCGGCGACCATGCCGAGGCCGAACAGGACCAGCAGCCAGGTGACGGAGGTGTCGGCGAAGCCGGCGACCTCGGTCATCATCGGCGTGATGTAGGTGATCGCGGCGAAGACGCCGCCGAAGCCGAGGACGGTCATCGCCATCGCGAGCAGCACCTGGACGTTACGGAAGGCTGCCAGCTCATGGCGGATGCGGACATCCTCGGGGCGGGGCAGTTCGGGGACCAGCCGGGCGATGCCGAGCAGGCCGAGGACGCCGAGGGCGGCGACGATCAGGAACGTGATGCGCCAGCCGAGGGTCTGCCCGACGAGCGTTCCGAGCGGGACGCCGACGACATTGGCCACGGTCAGGCCGGTGAACATCATCGCGATCGCGCCGGCCTTCCTCTCGGGGGCGACGAGACCGGCGGCGGCCACCGAGCCGATGCCGAAGAACGCGCCGTGGGCGAGGGAGGCCACGACGCGGCCGGCGAGCATGACGCCGAAGGCGGGGGCGAGCGCGGAGAGCACGTTGCCCGCGATGAACAGGCCCATGAGCAGCATCAGCATGCGCTTGCGGGGGATGCGGGTGCCGAGGACGGTCATGAGCGGGGCGCCCAGGACGACGCCGAGGGCGTATCCGGTGACCAGGAACCCCGCGGTGGGAATCGAGACGCCGTAGTCGGCGGCGACCTCGGGGAGCAGGCCCATGATCACGAATTCGGTGGTCCCGATCCCGAAGGCCCCGATGGCCAGGGCGAGAAGTGCGAGAGGCATGAGGGGGTGCCCTTCAAGGGGGAGGTGGTGGTGCCGGGGCGCGACACTTGCTGTCGCCGCTTACGTGCGTCCACATTAATTGCAGACGCGGGCTATTTGCAAGCGCGGGCTATTGCGGCAGTGACCTATCCTGGGAGGGCGCCCGTGGGACACGGACCCGGGAAACGGTTCGAAGGAGAGCAGCCATGACGGCCACCGACAGCGCCCTGACCGGCCTCGCCCAGGGCTGGTGCGCCCTCTCCCTGCTGCACGGGAGGATCGAGGCGCACATCGAACGGGCCCTGCAGACCGGCCACGGGCTGAGCGTGCGCGAGTACTCGCTGCTGGACGTGCTGAGCCGCCAGCACAGCGGTCCCGGCGGCCACCTGCGGATGCACCAGGTGGCCGACTCCGTGGTGCTCAGCCAGAGCGCGACCACCCGGCTGGTCAGCCGCCTGGAGGACCGCGGGCTGCTGAACCGCTACATCTGCGACACGGACCGCCGGGGCATCTACACCGACGTGAGCGAGGCCGGCCTGACCCTGCTCGCCGCGGCCCGGCCGACGAACGACGCCGCGCTGCGCGAGGCGCTCCGCGAGGCCGCGGCCAACCCCGAACTCGCCCCGCTGGTCGCGGCGGTGGAGAACACCGCGGGCCAGGGCCTGTCCGGCTGATCATGTGACCACTAGGCTGCGGCGATGGAGCGCTTGACCCCCTTGCCGGAGGTTCCGGCCCGGCCCGCAGACCCGGTCCTGGCGAACGACTACGACGTTTTCGCCGAGGCGTACTCGGCGGAGAACGAGAACAGCCTGGTGAACGCGTACTACGAGCGGCCCGCAATGCTGGCCCTCGCCGGAGACGTGGCCGGCCGAGAGATCCTGGACGCCGGTTGCGGCTCGGGCCCGCTGTCCGCCGCGCTACGTGACCGCGGCGCGGTCGTCACCGGCATCGACGCCAGCGCCGGGATGCTGGCGCTGGCGAGACAGCGGCTGGGTGACGACGTCCCCCTGCGGGTGGTCGACCTGAACGACCCCCTGCCGTTCGACAACGAGGCGTTCGACGACGTGGTCGCGTCACTGGTGCTCCACTACCTGGAGGACTGGGGGCCGGCGCTGGCCGAGTTGCGGCGCGTGCTCAGGCCCGGCGGCCGGCTGATCGCGTCGGTGGACCACCCCTTCGTGGCCTACACGATTCGGGATCCCCGGCCGGACTACTTCGCGACCACCAGCTATGCCTTCGACTGGACGTTCAACGGGCGGTCCGCCTCGATGAGGTTCTGGCGCAAGCCGCTGCACGCGATGACGGACGCCTTCACCGCTGCCGGCTTCCGTCTTTCCGCCATCAGCGAGCCGCAGCCCGATCCAGCCGCCCGTGAGCTGTTCCCCGACGGCTTCCACGCCCTTTCGGCCGAACCCTGCTTCCTCTTCTTCGTCCTCGATGTACCGCGCTCGCCTGCCGGCTCGGGCCCGTAGCCGTTCGGCGGGGGGCGTCTGCCGTGGAACGTCCCGCCACGGGCGCGCGACGCCGGACACGGCACCTCGCCGCCTTGTCGCGACGCCCGGATGCGCCCCGTGTGCGGACGCCCCTCCGCCCTGCGAGGCACCGCATCCGACGCCGCGCGCCGATCCACCGGGGATCACGGGACAGCCCTCAGGTCCCGGAAGGGCTGGTGCTGGGGGACGGGGAGCGGGGTGGGGGTGAGGGGCTCGCGGACGGGGGCCGGGAACTCGACGGCTGCGCCGAGTGGGGGCCCGACAGGGCCGGCGTCGGGGAGGGCGCCTGGGCGGACCGGGTGCCGGGGGGCCTGGACGGCAGCGGGGACGGCTGCACCGAGGGGGTCGGCGTCCCGGTGCCCGACCCCGGTGTCGGACCGGGGCCGGCGAACTCGGGCGGCGAAGCGGGCGGCACCGGGCGGGCCGGGGACGCGTCCGGGCCCAGTACGAGGTAGCAGGTCACGGCGGCGGCAGCCGCGGCCAGTCCCGCCAGCGGCAGCGCGAACCGGCGCAGGTTCAGCCGCAGCCGCGCCGCGGGCAGCCGCCGGGCGTGCGGACCCGGCGGGTCCGCGGGGCGCAGCGCGCGGATCGTGACCCCGGCCGCACGGGCGTCCAGGGCCTGGCGCAGCCTGCGTTCGACGAGGCGTTCGGCGGGGTGTTCGCCGTGCGTCATATCCGTCCCTCCAGGGTCCGTTCCAGCGCGTCCAGGGCGCGGCTCGCGTTCGACTTCACCGCTCCCCGGCTGATCCCGAGGGTGGTCGCTATCTCCGCCTCGCTGAGGTCGGCCCAGTAGCGCAGTACGAGGACCTGCCTACGGCGCGGGGTCAGTCGGCCGAGTGCGGCGAGGACCTCGCGGTGGGCCTCGTCGAGGACGACGTGGTCCTCCGCGGAGGGGATGTCGGCCGCCGTGGGCGGGGTCCACGCCCGGGCCGTGCGCCGCCGGCGCAGCACGGACCGGGAGGTGTTGACGACGGCGGTGCGCAGATAGCCCAGCGCGTTGTCGACCTCGCCGATGTGCTCCCCGTGGCGCCGGTACAGGGCCGTGAAGGCGTCCTGGACCACGTCCTCGGCGGTGGCCAGGTCGTCGACGAGCAGGACCGCCAGCCGGACCATGCGCAGCCGGTGGGCGTGGTAGAGCTCGGTGACGGTGGGGTGCTGCGCGTCCCCGCGCGGCTCGGCCCCGCGCGGCGCGTCCCCGTACGCGGACCCGGGGCCGTACCCGTACCGGGGGCCGGTGCCGAGCGGCTGTGCGGGGGTCGGCGGGGTGGCGCGCTCGCGGCGCAGCACCGACGCCCACAAGCCCCGCCACGCCCGGCCGAGGCCGAGCGTGACGGGGCGTGCGGAAAGCATGGGTGGGGCGAGGTGGTGCACGTGATTCCTCAGCCGTTGGCGCGGCGCCGGACGGCGTACAGGGTTCCGGCGCCGGCGGCGACGAGACCGGCGGCCCCGGCCCCGATGGCGGCGGTGGCGGCGGACGATCCGGTGTGCGCGAGCTCGTCACCGGCCGGGGAGGGGCTCGCCGAGGGGGCCGCGGAGGGGTTCGCCGAGGGGGCCGCGCTGGGCTCCGCGCTCGGCCGGCCGCTGGGCTGGACGCTCGGCGCGGCCGTCGGCGGAAGGCTGGTCGACGGCGCGGGCCGGGCGCTCGGTGCCGACGTCGGCGGAACGCTGTGCGAGGGGGTGGGAATGGCGCTCGACGGCGCGCTGGGGACGGGCGACGGGGCGGCCGAGGCCCCCGAGGCGGCGAGGGCGGGCCCGGCGAGCGCGACGACGGCCCCGGCGGCGGCAGCGGTGACGGCCGCCCGACGGAGGGTCAGGGGGACGCGCTTCAGGTTCATCACAGTGGTTCTCCACGGTCGGGTCACGGTCGGGAAGGACGCGGAATGACGCCCTTCACCCCCGCACGACGCGCGACCCCCCTGGAGGTTGCCGCCGATTGCGAAAAACTTTTTGCGGCGTCTCCCCTCACACCGCGGGCAGCGGGATCCGGCGGACCACCTCGAAGCTCAGGTTCCCGTAGGCGGTGAAGAAGGCGACGGCCGCGAGCTCCGTGGCGCCGCCCGGGTCGCGGGCCAGGACCTTGGCGCGGCGGGCCGTGCGGTCCAGCTCCGGTGCGTGCCTGCGGCCCAGCCGGACCGTGCGCGTGACCCCCTCCGCGCGGACGTTCAGGAAGCAGTCCCAGGTGCCCGGCGGGATCGGGCCGCCGTCGGCCACCGTGGCCAGGTCGAGCTCCGCCAGGAAGCCCGCCATGATCAGCTTCGGGTCCACCTCCGTGAGCTCCGGCGCCGGGAGCGGCTTGGCCGGTACGAGGTGTTCGTCGCCGGTCTCCCGCGCCCGCAGCAGGAGTTCGCTCCCCGTGCGGCCGGTCCCGAGCGACTGGATGTACGCGTGGCCGGTCAGCCGTACCCGCCCGCCCTTCCAGGTCAGCGAGGAGAGCCGGTGCTGCGTCTTGAGCAGGTCGGTCACGTCGAAGAGCACGTCCGGCAGTCCGGCCGCCGGATCCCGGAACAGCGGGTAGCAGCGGTACACGCGGCCGTTCTCGACGAGCTCCTGCGGCGCCGGCTCCTGCGCCGGCTCGTACTCCATCAGCTGCTCGAAGGCGGCCAGCGGGCCGCAGGCGAACGCGTACAGCCGGATCCAGTCGATCCGCGGCAGCTCACCGCCCATGTCCGGGCGCCAGTACGTCTGCACCAGCTCCCGCGCCCGGTCGTACACCTCGGCGGTGAAGCCGGGGTCCTCGTGGCGGGCCCCGACGGCCGGGCGCAGCGCGGTGCGCAGCAGGCTGCGGAAGTGCCGGCCGAGCATCCGGCGCCGCCCCACGGGGTCCTGGACCCGCTCGGCGACGAGCGACATGACGCGCTCGATGTGGGCGACCGTCTCGGCCGCGGTCCGGGGGCGGGAGGTGATGTTCCGGCCGTCGTCACGGCGGCGCAGGAAGTAGCAGTCGTAGTCGCCGACGACGGAGATCTTCCCGGCGGCCAGGAACACCTCGGTCACGAAGACCTGGTCCTCGCCGTACCAGAGGTCCTCCGGGTAGCGCAGGTGTGCGTCCTCGATGACCTGGCGGCGCATCAGCTTGGCCGAGTGCAGCGAGCGGTAGACCTCGGAGGTGTAGAGGTCGGCCTCCTCTGCGTGGCGGTGCGCCTTCTCCGACACGGTCCGGCCGAGCCCGACCTGCTTGGCGAGCACGAGGTCGCTGTCCTGGGTCTCGGCCATGTCCAGCAGCCGCTCCAGCGCTTGGGGGCCGAGGTGGTCGTCGGCGTCGAGGACGAAGACGTAGCGGCCGCGGGCCAGGTCGAGGGCGCGGTTGCGCGGGGCGCCGGGGCCGCCGGAGTTCGGCTGGTGCAGGACGCGGATCTGCGGGTGCCGGGCGGCGTAGCGGTCCAGTTCCGCGCCGCTGCCGTCCGTGGAGCCGTCGTCGACCGCGATGATCTCCAGGCGCTCGGCCCCCAGGGTCTGGCCGAGTGCCGAGTCGAGGCATTCGGTCAGGTACGGCATCGCGTTGTAGACGGCGATGATCACGGTGATGTCGGGGGTGGACGCGCGCTGCATGCACCGAGCATAAAGTTCCGCTTCCTGGGCTCCCGAGGGGGTGCCGAGTGGTCGAGGGCGTGCCCCGTCCGCGCGGGCGGTTCAGGGCATCCCGCCCAGGGCCCGGCCGAGGAGGGCGATCCCCTCTTCCAGTTCGCCCGGCGGGCCCGCCGCGTAGCCGAGGACGAGCCCCGGCGGGCCGGGCCGCATGCGGTGCCAGGACAGCGGGTGGGCCTTGACCCCGAGGGCCAGGGCCGCGGCGGCCAGGGCGGTGTCGTCGAAGGCGGCGCCGTCGAAGGTGACCATCAGGTGCAGGCCGGCCGCCGCTCCGTGGACCCGGGCGCCCGGCAGGTGCGCGGCGATCGCCCGGAGCATGGCGTCCCGGCGGCGGCGGTGACGGCGCCGGACGAGGCGCAGATGGCGTTCCAGCTCGCCGGAGTCCATCAGCCGGGCCAGTACGAGTTGGGCGAGGACCGGATTGCCGAGGTCGGCGTAGCGCTTCGCGGCCACCACCGCCTCGCGCAGGCGGGGCGGCACGAGCAGCCAGCCGAGGCGCAGCGCGGGCGCGAGCAGTTTGGAGACGCTCCCGGCGTAGCAGACGCCGTCGGGCAGCAGGGCGCGCAGCGCCGGGACGGGGGCGCGGTCATAGCGGTGCTCGGCGTCGTAGTCGTCCTCGACGACGAGGCCCCCGGCCGCCGCCCAGGCGAGCAGCTCCCGGCGGCGCTCGCCGTCCAGTACGACCCCGGTGGGGAACTGGTGCGCCGGGGTCAGCAGCACGGCCCGGGCTGCGCTCGCCCGGAGCGCGCCGACGTCGAGCCCGCCGTCGTCCACCGGGACCGGGACCGTCTCCAGCCGGCCGTACTCCAGCTGCTGCCGGGCCCCGAGCGAGCCGGGGTCCTCGACGGCGACCGTGTGGACGCCGCCGTCCCGCAGGACGTGCGCCAGCAGGCCCAGCGCCTGGGCGACGCCGGCGACGATGACGACCTCGCCGGGGTCGGCGCGGATCCCGCGGTTGCGGGCGAGCCACCCGGTGACCGCCGACCGCAGCGCGGGTGCGCCCTGCGGGTTCCCGTAGCCGAAGTCGGCGGGGGTGAGAGCGGCGAGCACTCGCCGCTCGGCTTGGAGCCAGGCCGTGCGCGGAAACGCGGTGAGGTCGGGCACCCCCGGTGACAGGTCGATCCGTGCGGGGACCGCCCGCAGCGCATCGACGACGGGCCCGAGCCCGGCCGGCCCGAACGGCCCCCCGGCCCGGCCGGCGGGGGTAGGGGATGCGCCGGCTCCGGCTGGCCCGCCGGGTCCTGCCGGGCCGGGGGACGCGCCGGAACGGACCCGGTCGAGGGGGGCGGCGGCTCCGCCCTGAACCGCCGGACCGGCCGAAGCCCCCGGATCAGCCGGACCAGCCGGGGTGGAGGGACCGCCTGGAAGACCCGGGGCACCGGACGCAGCCGGGGCCGGCGGGGCGAAGGGGCTGGCGGGAAGGGCCGGGGCACCAGGCGCGGGCGGGGCCGGCGAGGCGCACGGGCTGCCTGGAAGGGCCGGGGCGCCGGGCACCGGCGGGGCCGACGGTGGCGCCGAAGGGGTCGCGGCGAGCGGGGCGGCCACGACGATCGTGCCCGCGCGGCCGCGGCCCGCCACCTGGCCCGCGTCCGCCAGACGTCGGTAGGCCTCGGTGACCAGGCCGCGGGAGACCCCGAGTTCCGCCGCGAGGACCCGGCCCGGCGGGAGCCTGCTGCCCACCGGCAGCGTGCCGTCGGCGATGGCCGCGCCGATGCGGGCGGTCAGCCAGTCGGTGCGGCGGCCCGCGGGTGCTTGCGCCGGGTCCAGCTGGAGGAAGTCCGAGCCCCCCGTTTTGGACCCCTTGACTCGACCCGTTTCGGCACTGTTCACAGGTCCAATGCTGGCAGAGGCTGAGCCCCATGAACACCTCCCTCCGTGACCTCGCGCCCGGCGCCCTCGGCATGGTCCTGGTCGGCAGCAGCGTCGGCGTCTCGCGCTCCCTGGTCCACGCCCCGCTGTTCGCCACCCAAGCCGTCCGCTACGCGGCCGCCACCCTGCTCCTCCTCGCGCTCGCCCGGGCCGCCCGGGTGCGGATCCTGCGGCCGCGCGGCCGCGAGTGGCTCTGGCTGGGCGGGATCGCGGCGACCGGACTCGTCCTGTTCAACGTGGCCGTCGTGCGCGGTGTCGCGCATGCCGAACCGGCCGTGATCGCGGTTGCGGTGGCCTCCGTACCGGTCCTCCTCGGGGTGATCGGCCCGCTGCTGGAGCGGCGCAGCCCCAGTCGCCGGGTCCTGCTGGCGGCTCCGGTGGTCGTGGCAGGAGCCGTGCTGGTGGAAGGGACGGGCCGCACCGACCCCGCCGGGGTGGCCTGGGCCGCGCTCGCGCTGGCCTGCGAGGCCGCCTTCACACTGCTGGCGGTGCCGGTGCTTCAGCGGCACGGGCCGTGGGGGGTGTCGGTGCACGCCGTGTGGATGGGGACGGTGATGCTGGGGGTGCTGACCCTGTGCACCGAGCCCCCGTCGGGCCTGGCGGCCGTCGGGCCGGCCCAGTGGGCGGCGGCCGGGTACCTCGCCGTCATGGTCACCGCGGTCGCGTTCCTCCTCTGGTACCGCACCGTCGCCGCCGTGGGCGCCGGCCGGGCCGGCCTGCTGACCGGCGTCGCGCCGCTCGCCGCGGCCGCCATCGGCGCCCTCTGCGGCGGCGGGGTGCCGGGTGCGCCGGTGTGGCTGGGCCTGGTGATCGTGGTCGGCGGGCTGGCGGCCGGGCTCCGCGAACCTCGGCCCGCGGCCGGGCCCGGGCCCGGGCCCGTACGGAAACGGCCGCGACCGCAGCCGCAGCCGCAGCCACGGAGGGAACGGACACCGGCGTCCCCTTGAGGGCCCCGGCCCGGTGGTCACCATCCGCAGACGCCGACGCCCCTGTACGGCTGCCCCCGTACCGCAGTTGGTTGTGGTACTTCTCCCCCACCGCCGACCACCGCCGACCACCGGCGGCCCGGCCTGGTCCGCCTCGGCGTCGGGGTGCAGCAGGGCGTGCTGCCGGTGGGCGGACCCCCGGGCCGTGGACCACCACGTCGCAGTGGTCGTCACCCCGGGCGCGCGGCCGGTTCCGCCACGACGGCCGCCCGCCGCAGCAGGTGGCCGCGCCCGCGTTGCAGCGGCTGGTGCCCGTCGTGGCGGGGCACGACGACGGTCCCGGTCCGCGGACCGGCTGGGCGGAGTGCTTCGTGGACTTCGCAGGCCGCAGCGTTGAGGCGCACACCGACCTCGGCTACGCACCACGGAGCGCCCGCCGGTTCCGCTGAGCGGGAAGGAGGGCGCTGGCGGCACGTGGTCGACGGGACGCGCCGCCCGGCGCGGCGGCCCGCTGCTGGAGGTGGAGGCCGCCACGGCCGGGCAGGGACCGCTCGTCGCGCTGCGCCACGCCCGCCCCGGGGTGTCCCGGCACGGAGACGCCGTGACGAACGTGCTGGCCCGGGACGCCCTGGCCCGGGACGCCCTGCTGCCCATCACGGCGGCCGGGCACGCGGCTCTGTACCCGGGGTCCCTGGCCTGTCGGCTTGCGGACCGCGCCGGCGCAGGCCCAGGGACGAAGCCGAGCCCCGTCCTGGACTTACGTGGTAGGCGGGGGGGGTCAGGAGGAGGCGGGGCCGATCACGACGGCCGTCCCGTACGCGCACACCTCGGTCCCGACGTCGGCGGCGTCGGTCACGTCGAACCGCATCATCAGGACGGCGTTCGCGCCGCGGGCCTTCGCTGCTTCGATCAGCCGTTCCATGGCCTGGTTGCGGGTCTCCACCAGGGTCTTGGTCAGCCCCTTCAGCTCGCCCCCGATCATCGACTTCAGTCCCGCACCGATCTGGCTGCCGAGGTGGCGCGAGCGGACGGTGAGGCCGAAGACCTCCCCGATGACCTGCTCGACCCGGTAGCCGGGAACGTCGTTCGTCGTCACGACCAGTACGCCGGTCTGCTGGGCCCCCGGGCCGCCGCTGTAGTCATCGATACCCATGGGCCCACTGTGGCGGCGGGCCCGGGCCCGCGCATCCGGAGCACGGCGGGGATCCGGCCGCTCCGGGGATCACGGCAGCCGGCCGGCGATCCGGCAACGGCGGTGCAGAAGCCTTCCACCAGCAGGGCGGTGCCCCGCGGCAGGCGGCGGGCCGGCAGCCGCAGCTGCCGTTCGGTGCGCAGTTCGACGACCCGGGTCGACCCGGTGCGGGGACCGTCATGGCGGCGATTGGGCATTTCGGGCTAAACGGCGGTGAGTCACCAGGGTTGTCCGAGCCACCCTCGCCATAGTCGACCCTGGCGGCCGAGTGGCTGCCGCCCCCGGCCCGCGGCACACCGCGGCCGGCCGGATGTCTTCGCAGAGGAGCCTGCACATGCAGAAGCCCACCCGGACCATCCTCGCTCTCGCCGCCGGAAGCCTGGTGCTCGGCTCGGTCGGCGCGGGCGCCGCCTTCGCGGACGACGGTCCGACGGCGGACACGCCGTCGCGCGAGAGCGTCGTCCTGGAACCGGAGAACGACCAGTCCAGCACCTACCGGGGCGAGAGGTACACGGTCGGCAAGGTCGTCTCACGCGGCCCGCTGCAGATCCGCAGCAAGCCGACCAGCCGCTCGCAGTCCGTGGGGCACGTCAAGCCGGGCCACAAGGTCGCCATCGTGTGCAAGGTGCGCGGCGAGTGGGTCGACGGCAACGACGTCTGGTACCTCCTCCACGTCAAGAAGAAGGAGGAGGACGGCCGGGAGACGCACGACGGTCGGGAGACGCACGAGGGCCGAGAGACGGACGACGGCCGGGAGACGGACGAGGGCCGGGAGACGGACGCGCAGCAGCCCGCGTTCTCCGACGAGGAGGGCCGCAACGGCATGCACGAGAGGGACGGCAAGAACGGCAGGAACGGCAAGCACGAGAAGGACAGGAAGCAGGCCTGGATCTCCGCGCGTTACGTGAAGAACCTCGACCACGTGAAGTGGTGCGACTGACCTTCCGGTCCCCCCGCCGGCCGGTCAGTCCACCGGCCGGTCCACCGGGCGTACGGCCCGCGGCCCCAGGCACCGCGCCCCGTACGCCCGGACCCGTTCGCGCAGTTCCCGGTCCGCCGTGACCACGACGCACCCGCGCTCCGCGTGGGCGGCGGCCAGTTCCACGATCCGGTCGTCACCGCTCCCGGGCGCCGGGTCCACCCGTACACCGGGCACGGACTCGACGCCCCGCGCGGCGCCCTCGACGACCAGGATGACCTCCTCGATCTCCCCGGCCTCCCCCGCGGCCCCACGGCCGAGCGGGTCGCGCCGCGCGAGGCGGTCGCGCAGCCGCTCGGCCGCGCCCCGCCGGTCCCGCCACCAGCCGTCCGGTACGGAGCCGACGACGTTCGCGGCGTCCACGATCAGCACGCTCATGAGCCCAGTATGGGCGGGCGGGCTCCTAGAAGTCGCCGTAGTTGACCTGCCAGGTGGGCAGGCCCATCCGGCGCCATACCGCGACCACCCGGTCCCGGTCGTCGAGCGACACCCGTACCGCGTACCGGTGGCGCACGTGCGCGTCGAACAGCTCCGCCTTCACCACGTCGTCGCGGCGCGTGTCGCCGAGCGGGCGCATCCACAGCTCGTCGTACGGCACCTGGTGCAGGCGCAGCCAGGCCTCCGTCTGCGGGCGGTGTTCCTCGCCGCGGCCGGACAGCAGCACGATCGTGTCGCCGTCGGCTCGCCGGAAGGCGTCCAGCGCGTACCGCACCGGCTCGTTCAGCGCGTCGATCTCGCAGCGCGAGAAGTCGTACGGGCTGCGGTCACCGGTCAGCGCGAGCGTGCCGTCGATGTCGCACATCACCGCCGGGGGCAGCGCCGGATCCGGCACGTACGGCTCGACCGCGGGCTGGTCGTTCAGCCATTCCGCCGTGAGCCTCCAGCCGCCCTTCCTGGCGCTCATCCGCTTGTCGTTCAATATCCGGATGACCTCTTCGCCGACCGGCCGCTCCCTCGCGGCGTCGCGGCGCAGGCACTCCTCCACCGGTACGTCGGTGAAGTCGTGCACGACGAAGGTCGCGCGCCCGGCGACCGCCGCCTTGAGCCGCTTGGGGATGTGCGAGGTCAGGTGCGTGTTGTCGACGACCACGTCGAAGCCGTCGTCGACGGCGGCCCGCACGGCCGCGTCCTGGACGGCCAGGACGGTCCGCTCGTGCCGGTAGGAGCGGCCGCGCTCAGGGTCGGGCAGGTCGAGCATGGCCCGCAGGTCGTCCAGGTTGACGCGACGCATCCGGCCCGCGGCCTCAGCCTGCAGGGCGCGCGCGGCCGTCGTCTTCCCCGAGGCCGGCAACCCCGTCATGACGTGGACGACGGGGCGTGCGGGTTCTTCGGACACTGGTCAGTTCTCCTCATCGGTGGTGAAGGGGTCGGACGCCTCCGGCCGCACGTCCCGCCATACGACGAGATCGGTGGACCGGCCGTCCAGGCGCAGGAACATCGCCGCGCGGATCCAGCGGTCGGGCAGTGCCTTCGCGGCGCGTGCGAACGCGGCGCGGTCGCCCGCCAGATGGGCGAGCTGCGCGTACGCCTCGTCGATGGCGCGCTCACGCCGTGCCGCCGCGTCCTCCAGGCGGGCGACCACCTCGCGGACCCAGGCGTCGAACTCGTCCGGCACCTGCTCCAGCAGCGCTTCGAGCGGCTTGCCGCCCGAGGCCTCGATGTCGGCGGCGGTGCAGCTCAGCCCCTGCGCCAGCTCCTTGGCCGGCAGGCCTGCGAACCGTTCGATGCCGTGGTGGCGCCAGATGTCCCGCTCGGTGACGCCGGTGACCAGCTTGTGGAGCCGTACGTACTCGGACAGCTTGGCCTTCGCGCGCACGCCGGAGGCGAACCGCAGGACGAAGCCCTCGGCGTCGGTGCCGGCCGCGCTCTCGCCACCGGGCAGCGTGTTCGACTCGGCCAGGGCCAGGAGTTCGGCGAGCGGCATGGCGGGCCACACCGTGACGACGGACCCGATGCCCTGCCAGTGGACCGCGGCCTCGGCGAGCGGGACCTCGGTGCCGTCCGGGCCGAACGCGGCGAGGAGCACCAGGTCCCGGCGGTCGCCGTAGTCGACGACGATACGGTTCTGCGGGTACAGGACCTCCGCGAGGTAGGTCACGCCGGGGACGAGGGCCGAGGTGTCCCGGCCGTCGAGGTGGCGCCGGCCCCAGGTGGCCTGGGTGCTGATGAAGGAGCCCTTGGACGCGACGTGCCAGCTGCCCGCGTAGTGGAAGACCACGGCGAGGCTGCCGTCGACCTTGTCGTACACCTCGAACGGCTCGTCGGGCAGGGCCGGCGCGTACGGCCGGCCCGCCTCGTGCTCGCCGACGTTGAAGAACTTCGGCAGCGGGAGGGCGACGATGGCGCCGGTGACGTCGTCGGCGACGAGTCCGCGGCAGCGCATCGTCACCCGGTTCCAGATCTGCTCGTACTGTGCCGTTCTCGTGTACGTGTAGATGGACAGCGGCAGTTCGGGGTGTGACTTGCGGGTCACGTGCCCGGCGTCGAGGGCGGCCGCGAGCTCCTGCTGCGGCAGCAGGTCGTGCAGCGTCGGGTAGGCCTGGCTCTGGCCCATGGGTTCCTCCCGGTTCGAGATGGTTCATTCTCACGTGCGGGAGGGGCGGCCCGGTAGCGAATTATCGCTGGTTGGAAGGGTTACGGGCGACCCGGTTGAGGTCCTGCGGACGCGGGGGGACATGGAGCCCTGGCAGGACAGCCGGAGCGGGTCGTTCTCCGTCTCGCCCTTGACGCCGGCCCACATGGAACGGCCCCGCTCGGAGAGGATGATGTTCAGGTGCGCGGCCTGTGCGGAGCTAGGCCCTGTCGTCAAACTGCCGTCTGCCCCGCGGGCGACGACGGGAGTTCGACGACAGGGCCTAGTGCGAGATGCAGAGCTCGTTGCCTTCGGGATCGGCGAGCGTGGTCCAGGCGAAGGGGCCCTGGCGGGCGTCGTGCAGGTGGCGGGCACCCTTGGCGATCAGGCGTTCCACGACGTCCCGCGGGTCGTCGCCGCCGGTGCGGACGTCGAGGTGGACGCGGTTCTTGACCGTCTTCGGCTCGGGGACCAGCTGGAACAGGACGCGGGGTGCGCGTTCGAGGCCCTCGGGGTGGCGGATGGCGGCGCCTGCCTTCCAGACGAGGGCTCCGCGGTGGGTGGTGGTGTCGTCCTCCCCGGCCTGGCCCTCGGCGATCATCTTGCGGATGAACTCCTCGTCGGTCCGCTCCACTTCCCAGCCGAGGGCGTCGGCCCACCAGTCGGCGAGGGGATGCGGGTCGGCGGAGTCGACGGTCACCTGGAACGTGTATGCCATGGGGCGACCCTACTCCGGGTCGTTCGGTCGATGCCGGTGTCGCGGCAGGTACGGTTTCTGCCGGATGTCCCTTTCGGAACGGGGTGGGCGCATGGAGTTCGGACACGTCGGGCGGGTCGTGATCGCCGACGACGAGCCCGTCGTCCGCAGGGCCCTGCGCACGGCCGTGGAGTCGACCGGGGAGTTCCACGTCGTCGCCGAGGCCGCCGACGGGCACGAGGCGGTGGAGGCCGTACGCGTGCACCTGCCGGACATCCTGCTGCTGGACGTCCGGATGCCGCGGATGGACGGGGTGGAGACGACGACGGCGCTGCGCGCACCACGGCCCGAGGGGGAAGCGGCCGCGGATGCCGAGGGGGACGCCGGGACGGAGTGGGGGGCGGACGGCGGGGCGGGCACCCGCATCGTCCTCACGACCGGCTTCGGGCTCGACCGGGACGTGGAACGGGCCTTGGTCCTCGGCGCGGACGCGTTCCTCCCCAAGAACGCCCCGCGCGCCGAGCTGCTCGCCGCGCTGCGCGCCGTGCGGGACGGGGATGCCGTGCTGTCCCCGCAGGTGCTGCGGCAGGTTCTGGACGCCCTGGGCACGCCGACCGATGCTCAGCGCCGGCAGGCGCGGGCGCGGTGTGAGGCCCTGCCGCCGCGGGAGGCCGAGGTGCTGGGCCTGGTCGCCGCGGGACTGTCGAACCGGGAGATCGGCGAACGGCTGCACAGCCCCGAGGACTCGGTGAAGGCGCTGGTCGGCCGGGTGCTGGCCGAGCTGGGCGCCGCGAGCCGGCTGGAGCTCGCGCTGCTGGCCCGGACCGCGGGCGCCGGGGTGCGGGGTCCGCGGGGGTGAGGGGCGTCCCGGCGCGGCGCGGCGTCCTGCGGCCGCTGGCCGCGCTGCTCTTCCCGCCGGGGCCGCAGGGCGGGAGCGGTCCGCACGGGGTGCTGCCGGCGCTGCTGGTCGGGCTGACCTTCGTGAGCGGGGTGGTCGATGCGGTGAGCTTCCTGGGCCTCGGCCACGTCTTCGTCGCCAACATGACCGGCAACGTGGTCTTCCTGGGTTTCGCGCTCGCCGGGGACCGCTCGCTGTCGGCGGCGGCTTCGCTGCTGGCCGTCGCCGCCTTCCTGGCCGGCGCCTTGGCCGGGCGGCTGCGCCGCGGCGGGGAGCCGCAGCGGATGTTCGCTCCGCTGGTGGCGGCGCAGGCCGGACTGGTGGGCGGGGCGCTCGCGCTGACGGCGGGCGGGGCCGGGCCGCTGCCGGTCGTGGCGCTGCTCGCGCTCGGGATGGGCCTGCAGAACGCCGTGGTGCTCCGGCTGGCCGTGCCCGACCTGACGACGACCGTGGTCACCCGGACGCTGACGGGGCTGGCCGCCGAGCCGTGGGACCGTACGGCGCTGCGGCGGCTCGTGTCGGTGGCGGTGCTGCTCTGCGGGGCCCTGGCGGGCGGTCTGCTGACGCTGCACCACGGATCCGGCTGGGCGCTGGCCCTGGCCGTGGCCCTGCTCCTGTGGATCGCCCTGGCGGCGGCCCTGGCCCCACCCGGACACCGCGGCCGCGCGGCGGGTTGAGGGCTGTCCCGTCATCCCCGGCGGGCGGCGCGACGCCGGCTACGGCACCTCGCCGCGTTGTCGGGACGCCCCGGATACGCCCCGTATGCGGACGACCCTCCGCCGTGCGGTGCACCGCATCCGACGCCGCGCGCCGATCCGCCGGGGACTACGGGACAGCCCTCAGGCCGTGTCCTTCGGGTGGGGCCGGGCCGGGTGGGTGACGAGGAGGGCGGTGAAGGTCAGCAGCCAGGCGCCCGCGGCGATCCAGAGGAGGACGGCGCCCAGCGGGCGCAGCCACCCGACTCCGGTGGGTGCGGCCGCCGAGAGGCAGGCGGTGGCCGTCATTCCGAGGGGAAAGACGGTCGCCCAGCGGCGCATGTCGTAGTGCGGCCGCCACTGGCGCAGCTCGGCGGCGAGCAGGACCGCGTACCAGGCGAGGGACAGCGCCAGCGTCACCAGTGTGGCCGTGCGCAGCGCCGTGTGTGCCGAACCGGCCCATACCGGGGACGCGGTGAGCTTCGATGCCGCCAGTGCCGTGATGGCCAGTGCGCCGCCGGCCACCCACTGGTCGCCGGCGCCCCGCAGCACCTCGCGGAAGTCGAAGTGCCCGAGGGCCAGCGCGTACAGCACCAGGCCGAGGCAGAGGGCGGCCAGGGCCGCTCGGGCGAGCCAGTCCTGGTGGAGTGCGGCGGCCAGGGTGGCGGCGAGGACGGCGAGCCCCTGGGTGGCCACGCAGACGAGGAACACGCCGCCGGGCATCCGCCGTTGCCGGTGCCGGACGACGGCGAGCAGCAGGCCGGGCCACAGCAGCGCGGCCAGGGCGAGGAGGGCGGCGGCGAGGCCCTGCAGCCCGAGCAGGGAGAGCCGGGTGCCGAGGACCGTCGTGGCGGCGACTCCGGTCAGGGCGGGCGGGGTGTGGGCCTCGGTACGGAAGCGGCCCCGGTCGGCCACGAGCAGCACGGTGAAGTCGGCGGCGAGGACGAGCCAGAGCGCGGTGGCGACGACGAGCGCGGCCAGGGACAGCACCTCGCGCCCGATCAGGTGCATGCCGATGGAGAGGATGCCGGCGGCCATGGCCGCGGCGCCCGCGGCGGGAGGGAGTCCGGACCACCACGGGCGGCCGGGCAAGGAGAACGCCTTCACCCTGCCAGCGGACATCGTCCGTCCGCGCCCCGCGAGCGCGGTGGGCCACCCGGCCCACAGGACCACGGGTCCCGGATGGACGGCGCCCGTGCCTTGACTTCCCCGGGCCCCTGCCCGACCCTCTGCGCTCATGGGACAGCTGGACGGCAAGGTCGCGGTGATCACGGGCGGGTCGGCCGGCATCGGGCTGGCGACGGCGCACCGGTTCGTGCGGGAGGGTGCGCGGGTGTTCGTGACCGGGCGCCGCGAGGCCGAACTCGCTTCCGCGGTTCGGGATTTGGGGTCCGGCGCGGTGGGGGTGCCGGGTGATGTCACGCGGGCGGCGGACCTCGACCGGCTGTACGCCGCGGTCGCGGCCGAGGGCAGGGCGATCGACGTCCTGGTGACCAATGCGGGCGGCGGGAGGGCGGGCGGCGTCGCCGAGTTCACCGAGGAGCAGTTCGACATCGTCTCGGACCTGAACTTCCGCGCGACGTTCTTCACCGTGCAGCGGGCGCTGCCGCTGTTCGGGACGGGCGGTTCGGTCATCCTGGTCGGTTCGACGGCCGGCTCGTCGGGGTCGACCCGGTTCGGTGTGTACGGGGCCACGAAGGCGGCCGTACGGTCGATGGCGCGCAGCATGGCGCTGGAGCTCGCGGGGCGCGGGATCCGGGTGAACGCGCTCAGTCCCGGGCCGATCGACACGCCCGCGCTGTCGCGGGCGCCGGCCGCCATCCTGGAGGAGGTCACGTCCGGGGTGCCGATGGGGCGGACCGGCCGCCCAGAGGAGGTGGCCGCCGCGGCGCTGTTCCTGGCGTCGGAGGAGAGCAGTTACATCACGGGCATCGAACTGTTCGTGGACGGCGGCGCCGCCCAGGTCTGACCGGCGGTCTCAGCTCGGGGCCCCGGGCTCCGGGCGGGGCGCCGTGAGGGTGAACAGCGCTCCTTCGGGGTCACGGAGGGTGACCCAGCGGTCGGTGGTGCTGGACATGACGGTCGACAGCGTGGTGCCGCCCGCGCCGGTGGCGGACTCGACGGCCTCGTCGAGGTCGGGGACGCGGAAGTACACGTGCCAGCGGGGCCTGGTCTCGGGCGCGTGCGCCGTGGCCTCGGTGATCCCGCCGTTCAGGCGGGCGACGGGCTCACCCGCCTGCCGCAGGACGACCTGGTCGTCCTCGTAGGAGACCTCGCAGCACCCGGGGCGGCCGGTGGCCCACTCCAGCACCTCGCCGTAGAAGATCGCCGCATCGAACGCGTTCCGTGTGCGCAGCTCCAGCCAGGCGGGCGCCGGGCCGTGGCCCACCCGCCAGTCACCGGACACCCCGCCGGCCCAGATCCCGAAGACCGCGCCGTCGCGGTCGGCGACCAGTGCGCCGCGGCCGCCGTTGGGGAAGGAGACCGGGCCGACCGCGACGGTGCCGCTGCGTTCGCGGACCCGGTCCGCGGCCACGTCGGCGTCGTCGACGGCGAAGTACGGGGTCCACGCGGCGGCGACCGGGAGGTCCGAGGTGAGGGTCCCGATCCCGGCCACGGGCACGCCTTCCAGTTCGGCGACCGTCCAGCCCTCGCCGAGCCGGGCGGGCCGGAACTTCCAGCCGAGGACGGCGCCGTAGAACTGCTGGGTCCCCTGGAGGTCCCGGGTCATCAGGCTGACCCAGCACGGCGCACCGAAGACCTCCCTCGCAGAAATCTCCACCGCTCGCTCCGTCCGTCGTCCGTGCCATCCTCGCGTCCCGGCCGCCGCCCCGCACGTCGGCGGGGCCGGCCGGGTCCGTCAGCGGCCGGCCGGGGCGCCCTGCCCGGTGATCAGGTCGACGAGGGCGTCGATGCCCCCGTCCGCGAGGACCTTGCGCTGCCGGTCCGCGGGAGTTCCCCGCCGCAGGAGCCGGTGGAGCAGGGAGCCCACCTCGCGCTGGTCCCCGGCCTCCTCCAGGGCGGGCGTGATGTGCTTCATCAGCAGCCACAGCACGTCGCCGGCGCTGCGCTGGTGGCCCTGCGGGTCGACGAGGGTGCTCTCCAGGCCGTGCCGGGCCGCGTGCCACATGGCGCCGCCCAGCAGCTCGGTCGAACACTCCGGGGCGGGCACGCCCGCCTTCTCCTCGGCGATGGCGGTGCTGACCAGCGCCCGGACGATCCCGGTGAGCAGCACCGCGTCGGCGGCGTCCAGCTGCACGTCCAGGCACCGCACCTCCAGCGTGGGGTAGCGCTCGGAGAGCCTGGCCTGCCAGTAGATCTGGGCCCGGTCGGCGATCACGCCCGCCTCCAGCAGCGCCTCGATGCGCTCCTCGTAGTCGGCGAGCGTACGGAAGTAAGGCGGCGGGCCGCTGACCGGCCAGCGGCCGAAGACGATGGTGCGCCAGCTCGCGAATCCGGTGTCGCACCCGTCCCAGACGGGCGAGTTCGCCGACATCGCGAGCAGCGTGGGCAGCCAGACCCGCAGCCGGTTGAGGGCCGCCACGCCCGTCTCCCGGTCGGGCACCGCCACGTGGACGTGCATGCCGTTGATCAGCTGCTCGTCGACGAGGCGGCAGGCCTCCTCGCGCATCTTGATGTACCGCGGCTTGCGGGTGACCGGGACGGGCTCCGCGTCCCGCAGGGGCGCCGTGGCGGAGGTGCCGAGGCGGCAGCCGTACGACTCGGCCGCGGAGCCGACGGCGTGCCGCAGCCGCAGCAGGTGTCCGGCGACCTCGTCCAGCCGGGTGCAGACGGGCGTGGCGACCTCGATCTGGGCCTGGAGGAGTTCGTTCTGCACCTCGCCGTCGTCGACCCACGGCCCGAGGCCGGCCGCGGCCCGTACCTCTTCCGCCCTGGACACGGGCAGATGGGTGACGGGATCCAGCAGGACGTACTCTTCCTCGACGCCGATCGTGATCATGTCGCGCCGGACTCCTGCCTCGCTCGCTGAGGCCGCCGCCGCGGTCGCGGCCGTCGCGGTTCCCCGGGTGTCCTCGGACGCGGTCGGAAGGACGATGCGCACCAGGTTCACCTCCTCGGGTTCTCAGGGCCCCCGGCAAACGGCGGCGGATCCGTCCGCGGTCCCGCCGGTCCTGCTCCTGCCCGGCCCGGACCGCCCCATGCAGGCGGCGGTCCGACAGCCGGGAGCGCGGGCATTCGGCGGTTCCTTCGGGCGAATCCGGCTCCCCGTGCGTGGGGTTCCCGGTCCAGCGTGGCAGTTCACAGGGAAATGCACCCATCGGGCCACCGGCAGAGGCGGTACATGACCAGGCGATCCGCAGGCCGGAGGTCCCGCCCGGCCGGGGCAGGTACGGGGGGACCGGCCGGGCGGGTGGCCGGCCGGCGCGCCCGGGCCCGCGGCCGCCATGTGGGCGGGAGGCCCGTCGACAGGCCGTGGGCGTCCTCCGTGTCGCCCCTGCTGCGCACGGCCGCGGAGTACTGCTGGCGGCTGCTGGTGGTCGGTGCGGTCGTCTACACGGTGTTCATGGTGCTGGGGCGGTTCCACGAGGTCGGTGTGGCCGTGTTCCTCGGACTCGTCGCGACGGCGCTGCTGCGCCCGGTGGCCGATCTCCTGGCCCGGTGGGTGCCCCGTTCCGTCGCCGTGGCCTGCGCGCTCCTCGGCAGCATCGTGCTGGCGCTAGGTGCGCTCGCGTTCGTCGGGGAGACGGTGGCCGCGGAGTGGAACTCGCTGGTGGTGGAGTTCCGCGCGGGGCTGGGGCGGCTCGAACCGCTGCTGGAGCGGCCGCCGCTGCGGCTGAGCCCGCATGCCCTGGAGGACGTACGGGACCGGATCGGCTCGTACCTCTCCAGCCATCGGTCGAGCCTGCTCAGCACCGCAGTGAGCGGCGCCGGGCGGTTGGTGGAGGCCCTGACCGTGGTGGCGCTGTCGCTGTTCTGCTCGGTGTTCTTCATCCATTCGGGTGATCGGCACTGGCGCTGGATCTGCTCCCAGCTGCCGCAGGGCGTCCAGCAGCGGGTCTCGGTCGGCGGCCGGGCCGCGTGGCGGACGTTCACCGGGTACACGCACGGCATCGTTCTCGTCGCGGCGACGAACGCCGTCCTGGTGGGGGTCGCGCTGTTCGCCCTGGGCGTCCCGCTGGCGGTGCCGCTCGCGCTGCTGGAGTTCTTCGCCGCGTTCGTCCCGCTGATCGGCTCCCCGGTCGCGCTCGCGGTGGCCGTGATCGTGGCGCTGGCCGCCAAGGGGCCGCTGATCGCCGCGCTCGTGGTCGTCCTGATCGTGATCATCGGACAGATCGAGGGGCATCTGCTGCATCCGCTGGTGATGAGCTGGGCGGTTCGGCTGCACCCGGTGGTCGTGGCCCTGTCGGTGGTCGCGGGGGCGATCGCCGCGGGCGTGCTGGGCGCGGTGGTCGCCGTGCCGCTGGTGTCGGTCGTCTGGGCGGTCAGGCAAGCCCTGCGGTCACCGCAGGCAGGGCCCTGAACTGCGATTGCACCGATGGGTCGCTTCATGTGGCCCGGAAGGGGGTATATCGCTGTGGACAGCTCACGAGACGGCCGCACCGCAGTAGGTCTGCGGCGCGACCCCCCGTCGGAGGAGCAGGAAACCAGATGCCGTTGCCGCATGCAGACATCATCGGAAGCATTCCGCGGGACACGCTGAGCGTGAGCACCGGCGAGGCCCGAGCCCTGTCGGGGGCGCTGTTCCACCGGCTCCGGGCCCTCGACGAGGGCAGCGCGGACTACTCGTACGTCCGCAACACCCTCGTCGAGCTCAACCTGAGCCTGGTGAAGTACGCCGCCCGCCGGTTCCGCGGCCGCAGCGAGCCGATGGAGGACATCGTCCAGGTCGGCACGATCGGCCTGATCAAGGCGATCAACCGGTTCGACCCGGAACGCGGGGTGGAGTTCACCACCTTCGCGATGCCCACCATCGTCGGCGAGATCAAGCGGTTCTTCCGGGACACCAGCTGGGCCGTGAAGGTGCCCAGACGGCTCCAGGAGCTGCGGATCGACGCCGCCAAGGCGCACGACGCGCTGGAGCAGGACCTCGGCCGCGAGCCCACGGACGCCGAGCTGGCCGGGCACCTGAACGTCACCCACGAGGAGCTCGCCGAGGGGCAGAAGGCGGCACACGCCTATTCCGCGCGTTCCCTGGACGCCCCCGCGCAGGAGGAGGGCGAGCGGCACCCCTACGCCGACCGGCCCTCGCTCGGCGAGGAGGAGACGGCGTACGACACCATCGACTGTCTGGAGTCCCTCAAGCCGATCCTGGCCGGACTGCCCGCCCGCGAGCGCACCCTGCTCTCGCTGCGCTTCGGCGACGGGCTGACGCAGTCGGAGATCGGGGAGCGGCTGGGGCTGTCGCAGATGCACGTCTCGCGGCTGCTCAGCCGGACGCTGACCACCCTGCGGGCGAGCCTGCTGGAGGACCCGCAGCCGGAGCCGTGACCCGCGCTGCGCGCGCTCCCCGGGACGTCCGCGGGTCCGGCGTGCACCGGCGACGGGGGTGCTCGGGGCTCCCGCCGCCGGCGTGGGGCCGGTCCGGGCGCCTATGAACCGATCGCCTGGCCGAAGGTGAAGACGCGGTCCGGGTCCACGCGCTCCTTGATCTCGACGAGCCGTGGATAGTTGGCGCCGTAGTACGCGGTGCGCCAGTCGGGCAGGTCCGGGTCGATGAAGTTCTGGTACGCGCCCTGCCCCACGTACGGTGCGAGCGCCTCCCGGAGGCCCGCCAGCCAGCGCAGGCCCGCCTCCACGGCGGCCGGGGCGTCGTGCTCGGCCCAGGAGGTGTCCATGCTGACCAGGAACCGTGCGTCGCGGTGGACGAACGCGGTGGCGTCCGGTGCCACCCGGTTGATCGCGCCGCCCCAGGTGTACAGGGCCAGGCCGCAGCCGTCCGGGTTCCCGCTGCCGGGCCAGTCGGCGAGCCGGGCCAGCACGGCGGCGACGGCCTCGTCGGGCAGCGGGGCGCAGGCGAAGTTCGTCCGTGCGGCGAACGCCCCGGCGGAGGTTTCGTGCAGCAGGTAGTCCTTGGCCTCCCAGAAGGTGCGGGCGGCGATGTCCGCGCGCACGGGCGGGGCGGCGGCGAGGACCGGGGCGAGGAGTTCGCGCAGCTCGTTCTCCGGGCCGAGGTGCAGTCCGACGGCGGAGACCACGGGGTCGCGGCCGGCGGCGGTGCTGACGCCGAGGCGGACCGAGAACGCGTCGGGGGCGTGCCCTGCGGCCTCCTGCACCGCCGCGAAGGCCGCGAGGGCCGCGGGGGCGTCCGCCCCGTCCCACAGCAGCAGGCAGGTGGAGACGTCCGCGACCGGGCGGGCCTGGAAGGTGAAGGACAGGTTGATGCCGAAGTTGCCGCCCCCGCCGCCGCGGCAGGCCCAGTACAGGTCCGGGTTCTGCCGGTCGTCGCAGGTCAGCACCTGTCCGTCGGCGGTCATGAGGGTGGTGCTCACGAGGGCGTCCGCGGTCAGTCCGAGGGTGCGCGAGGTGGCGGCCGAGCCGCCGCCGAGGGTGAGGCCGGCGAGGCCGACCGAGGCGCCGTTGCCCAGCGCGAACGCCATCTCGTGGGGTTGGAGGGCGGCGTAGACGTCGGCGGTGCGGGCCCCGCCGGCGGCAGTGACGAGGCCGGTGGAGCCGTCCGCGGAGACGGTGTCGAGGGCGCGGAGGTCGATGACGAGGCCGGTGTTGACGGAGTGGCCCGCGTAACTGTGGCCGCCGCTGCGTGCGACGAGGCCGACGCCCGTGTCCCGGGCCCAGGCCAGGGCGTGCGCCACGTCGGCGTGGTCGGCCACGGACAGCACGCCCGCCGGGGTGACGGAGGCGAAGCGGGTGTTGAAGGGGGCGCTGGAGGCGCGGAAGCCGGCGTCGCCGGGCCGCAGGACGCGGCCCGTCACCGTCTTCGCGAGGCGCTCCCAGTCCGCCTCGGACGCGCGGTTCACCGGACCTCCTCGATGTAGGAGATCCCCGTCGCGGCGTGCGGGCCGTAGCGCTCCCAGACCTCGCGCAGCCGCAGACGGCCGTCCTCCACGACTTCGGGGGTGTTGACGGTGCGCCCGCAGACCACCTCGCCGGTCGCGAAGACGAGGGTGTAGCCCATGGAGAGGGTTCCGTCGGGCGTACAGGTGCCGACGGTCCAGCCGCGCCGCACCTCGCCGCCGAGGACCTCGCCCCAGACCAGGTCGCCCTGTTGGTGGTAGACGGCGACGGTACGGAGGTCGCCCTGCGGTTTGCGGAACCTGCGGCCGTCGTAGTTGATCACGAGGCCTCGCCCTCGGCCGCGTCGTCGCCGGCGTCGTGCGAGGGCCGCCCGGCGAGGAACTCGGCCGCCATGCTCCGGCCCCACCAGATGGCGTAGTAGGAGAAGTCCTCGTCGTGCTCGTTGACGATGTGGTGCTCGACCCCGCCCTTCATCAGGGCGATGTCCCCCGCCGCGAGCTGCCGGCGGCGGCCGTTGCAGACCACTTCGGCGCGGCCGGCCATGGCGATGAACATCTCGCGTTCGTGGTGGGCGTGGGCCTCCGTCACGTCGCCGGGGCGCAGGACGCACCACGCGCCGCGGAACGGCGTTTCGAGCCCGGGCCACGGATGCAGCAGCTTGAGGTCCAGGCCGTGTTCCCGGAGCAGGTGGTCCGGCTCCGCTGTGCGCATGTCCACGTCGGGCTGTTCCTGGTCGGTCAACGTTCCGCTCCGATCGACGTCTCGGTGTTCCGGTATTCGGGCGTTCAGGCGTTCCGGTATTCGGGAACTCCGGCGAAGGGCGACGTCGATCAGGCTAGAAGCGGGGGATTCCCTTTTGACAGGGGAATTGTTCCCCTGTCGAAAGGGAATCTGCCGCGCCGGAGTGCGGGCGGGCACATCGGCGGGATCAGCCGTGCCCGAGACCCGCGTCCCGGGCGAGAACGATGGCCTGGGAGCGATCGGCCACGCCGAGTTTTCCGAATATCGCGGAGACGCGGTTGCTGATGGTCTTCGATGCGAGCACGAGTTCCCGGGCGATGGCCGCATTCGACTTGCCGGCGGCAATGCGCTCCAGGACCTCCCGCTCCCGGTTGGTCAGCTGCGGGAAGGGGTAGGAGTACGGCCCCGCCGGCGCCGGTCCCATCAGGGCCCCGAGCCGGTTGGCGATCGATTTGTCGACGATGCCCTCACCGGCCGCGACGGCCTGGATGCCGCGCAGGATCTGGTCCGCGTCGGCCCGTTTGAAGAGATAGCCGCGCGCACCGGCCTGGAGGGCGGCCGTGATGACCCGGTCGTCGTCGACCGAGCTGAAGACGAGGATGCCCGTCTCCGGCCATAATCCCAGCACCTCGGATATCACCCGCGTTCCGGCGCGTTCGTCCATGAGCGGGTCGACCACGAGGACGTCCGGCCGGCAGCGGGAGGTCTCCGCGATCACCTCGTCCGCCGTCGCGGCCTCGCCGACGACGCGCACCCCTCCGGAGCGCTCCAGGACGGAACGGACGCCGTGGCGGATCGCGGGCTGGGCGTCGGCGAGCACGACGGTGACGGTGGCGGGCGGTCTGGCGACGACCGCGAGATCACCGTCCGGCCGCCCGGCGAACTCCCGGTGCGCCTCACCGTGTGACGAGAGCGGCCAGAGCAACCCCTTGGTGTCTGCTGTCTGATGCATTTCTACCTTCCCCCCGACTCGATCCTTTACGGCGGCGCACGTCGACCGGCCGTTACCAGAATGGTGCAGAGGCCAGTCCTACCGCAACGGTCGGGGGGATATCTGCGCGGCGCGATAATCATGTCGGCAACGACATTCACATCCGGCCACGTCAGTTTTCGGCGGAGTCTGCCACTCCTACCTCTTGTGCTTGACGCAGAATTGCTTCCCGGTCCCGCCAATGCGCCCAGAATGCTCCGGTGTACCCGAGTCCGCTGAGACTGGTCAGGAACGGATTGTCCGCGTAGTTGTTGTCGTGCTCACTGGATCCTGCGAGCGTCGGCAGCATGACCCGGTGGTGGTCGGAGGGGTCGACGAGCTCCCACAGCAGCTCCACGGACCGGCTCCACCGTCCGGAGGGGTCGTTGACCGTTTCGGCGTCCTCCAGGAGATCCGGTGAAAAGTAGCAGACGAGGCGGAAGTTGCCCGACTCGTCGAACATGAACTGCCGCTCGTACTCGACGGGACCCGAGCACTTCGCCAGCGGCTTCAGCACGATCGGTCCGGTGGCCGTGTTCGACTGCAGTCCGGGAACCGTGCGCACCCCGTCGCACCGCTCGGCCATCGCCATGCCGAGCGGGGTGTGCGGGAAGAGCCGCAGCCCCAGGGAGAAGCCGGTCACGGTGGCGTCGAGGGCCATGAACGCCTCGACGCATTCCCGCATGGACCGGTGCGTCTCCCCCGGCATCCCGAACAGCGCCTCGACCATGGTCATCATGCCGTTGGCGTGGCACAGCCGGACCAGCTTCTCGGTGTCGGCGAAGGAGTAGTACGTGGTGCCCTTCCCGGTGACCTTCCAGCCTTGCAGCATGTCCGCGCGGACGTGGTCGGACCCGACGTTCACCCCGCGGCAGCCGGCGGCCGCGAGCAGTTCGGCGAACTCCTCGTCGAACGGCGACGGCTGGCAGTAGACCCACAGCCGCAGCTGGTTCAGCGGGTTGCCGGGGTCGGCGTGTTTGCGCCGGACGATCTCGCGCAGCAGCGCCTTCGCGTGCGAGATCGCCAGGTTGAACTCGGAGTCGGTGGTGTGCTGGTCGAGGATTCCCTGTGCGGCGAGGGACTGCATCTCGTCGACCACGGCGGCGACGTCACGCCGCCCGGTCCGGGTCCCCTTCGCGTCCGGCTCGACGCAGTGCGAACAGCGGTAGGTGCAGCCGTTCTTGGTGAGGATGCCGGCCAGCCCGCCGCGCTGGTAGTACAGCAGGTTGTCCACCTTGCGGGGCGAACCGGAGCGTCTCAGGTACGTCCCCGCACGGTCGACCTGCCACACGCGGTCCTCGAACTGCCCGGCGGACCGCACGGGGGCCGTGGAACGGGAGGCCAGGGTGAGCGCCGGAGGCGGTACGCGGGTGACGCCGTCCTCGGTGTTGCGCAGGAGGCCGGAGACCGTGCCCGTGTCGCGTCCGGTGGCCAGTGCGTCGGCGAGGTCGCAGATGATCTGCTCCCCGGGCCCCTTCACCCCGAAGTCGATGCCGAAGTAGTCGACCAGTGCGAAGGGCATCGAGGAGAAGCCGATGCCGCCGCCGACGATCGGGGCGTCGGTCAGCCGCCGTATCTCGGTGATGATCTCCTTGTGCTCCCCGATGAAGGGGCGCTGCTCGAATGCGTAGACCGTGTCGGTGTTGCGGATGGTGACGCCCACGAGCAGGGGGCTGCGGTCCCCGAAATACTCGCAGAGGTACGACTTCCAGTCCTCCCGGTGAAACGTGAGGTCGACCACCTCGACCTCGAAGTCGGCGGCCTCCAACGAGGTGGTCAGCACGTCGAGCGCATAGGGCGCGATCGGCGGGTGCACCTTGTTGGGGTTGACCAATAACACAAGGCCTCTGCCCATCGGTTGTCTCCTTCCTTTACTTGACGATGCCGAGGCAGATGCCGAATTCGGGCTTCGAGCCGAGGAGGTACGCGCCGGCGGACTGGAGGATGCGGTCCTGGGCGGTGGCGTGCTGGCACATGGTGGTGGTGTCGCGCATCCAGCGGTCCATCGGCGACGACTGGTGGATGGACCAGGTCTGGAGCAGGTCGAAGAGCCGCATGACAATCGACCGCGCGGTGCGGAAGGCGTGCACCCAGGCGATCGGCGACGCGGCGCGCTCCTCGGGAGCGAGGTCGTCCAGGGTGCCCCCGGCGGCCAGCACCTCCCACTGGCGCTGCTGGCTCCCGTACACCCCGCTGCGGGTCGCGAGGAAGTCCGCCTCGCATTCCGCGAGCGTGACCTGGGTACGGAAGTGGTCCTTCCACGCCACGCCGGTCATCCGGTCGACCCGGGTCCGGGCGATCTCCCGCGCGTGGTCCAGGGCGGCCCGCGCCACGCCGAGCGCCACGCCGCACATGCTGCGCGTGAACGCGTCCGGCTGGGCGAGGGGGCCGGGCCGGCCCCGTACCTTGCCGAAGGTGTACGTGTGCTCCTCGGGGACGAAGACGTCGGCCATCGTGTAGTCGCAACTGCCGGTGCCGCGCATTCCCAGGGTGTGCCAGTTGTCGATGACCTCCACCCGCGCCCGGGGCACCAGGAACTGCCGCGACTCGTGCGGGTTGCTGCCGTCCGGGCTCGCGTACGGCTTGCCGTCCTGGTAGACGAAGGCACCCGACGTCACCCAGTCGCAGTGGGTGATCCCGCTGCCGAACGACCACCGGCCGGAGAGCCGGAAGCCGCCGGGGACCCGCTCGGCGTGACCCGTCGGCTGCAGCAGCCCGGCCGTGATCGTGTCCGGGGTCGGGAAGATCTCCTTGGCCACCCGCTCGTCGAGGAAGGCGCTGAAGATGCCGCCGCTCGCACCCATCACCACGCACCAGGCCGCGGAGGCGTCCCCGTGCGCCAGCGTCTCGACGACCCGGGTCTGCTCCATGGTGGTGAGAGCCAGGCCGCCCAGCTCGCGGCCGAAGGCCATCCGGAACACGCCGGCGTCGCGCAGCGTGTCCACCACGTCGGCCGGCAGTCGCCGCGCCTCCTCGATCTCCGCGGACCGCTCACGCAGCAGCGGCGCCAGTTCCCTCGCACGGGCGAGGAGTTCCGCCGCGGTGGCGGGCACCGCGGCCTCCGGATTCCCGGTCATGGTCATGTGATCGCCTTTCATCCGGTCCTACTTGACGATGCCGAGGCTCATCCGGAACTTGGGCGGCCGGCCCAGCAGGTAGGCGCCGCCGGATTCGAGGATCAGGTCGGAGGCGGCGACGTGCTGGCACATGGTCGCGGTGTCGCGCATCCAGCGGTCCATCGGCGAGGACCGGTTGATCGACCAGGCCTGGAGCAGGTCGTAGAGCCGGTTCACGATCGACCGCGAGCTCCGGAAGGCGTGCACCCAGGCGAGCGAGGACGCGGCCCGCTCGGTGGCGGTGAGGTCGTCCAGGGTGCCGCCCTGCGCCAGGACGTCCCAGTGCCGCTGCGAGCTGCTGTGGACGCCGCTGCGGGCGGCGTTGTACTCCGCCTCGCACTCGGCGAGGGTGACCTGGACCCGGAAGAGGTCCGCCCACGGCGTGTTGGTCATCTTGTCCACCCGGGTGAGCGCGGTCTCCCGGACGTGGTCCAGCGCGGCGCGCGCCACCCCGAGCGGCACGGCGCACAGGCTGCGCATGAAGGAGTCGGGCTGGGCGATGGGGGTGTCCGTGCGGCCCCGCACCTTGTAGAAGGTGTAGGTGTGTTCCTCGGGCACGAACACGTCGGTGATCGTGTAGTCACTGCTCCCGCTGCCGCACAGGCCGGTGGTGTCCCAGTTCCCGACGACCTCGACCTCGTGGGCCGGCACCAGGAACTGGCGCGACGCGTGCGCGTTGCTGCCGTCCGGACTCGCCCACGGCTTGCCGTCCTGGTAGATGAACGCCCCCGACGTCACCCAGTCGGCATGGGTGATCCCGCTGCCGAAGGACCACCGGCCGCTCAGCCGGAAGCCGCCGGGGACCCGCTCGGCGTGCCCGGCCGGCGCGATCAGCCCGGCGGTGATCATGTCCAGGCTCGGGAACACCTCCTTGACCACGGCGGGGTCCAGGAAGTTGCTGATCGCCCCGGTCATCGCGCCGATCGCCGCGCACCAGCCGGCCGAGGCGTCGCCGTAGGCCAGCGCCTCCACGACCTCGGCCTGCTGCGTCGACGTCAGTTCGGGGCCGCCCCACTCGGGCCCGAAGCACATCCGGAACACTCCGGTGCCGCGCAGCATGTCCACCACGTCCGCCGGGAGTTGCCGGGCATGTTCGATCTCCGCCGACCGCTCCCGCAGCTGCGGGGCCAGTGCCCTGGCCCGCTCCAGGATCTCCGCCGCGGTCGCGGGTGCTTCGGTGCCCGGGTTCCGGGTCGTGCTCATGCGTTTCCCCCTCGGGTGATGGTGTGCTGCGTGCAGGTGTGTGGTCACGTCGGCCGGTGTGGTGGTCATGCGTCGACGTCGAGCAGGCCGGCCGGCATCGCGAACGGCGCGTCCGGGTCCGGCGGGCCGACCGGTTCGGCGTCCAGCTCGACGAGCGCGGCCGCCCCGTCGAGCCGCTCCAGGCAGGTCCGTGCGTCGTCGGCCTCGCACACCACGAAGGAGTGGCGTGCCAGGTAGCCGCCCGGGGGCAGCCGCAGGGTGGTACCGGGCTCGGCCATCGGGGCGGCGGCGACCAGACCGGGCGCCTCGGCCGGCACGGTGACCGAGCGCAGCAGGCAGTCCCGCTCCGGGTAGCCGAACCGGATGCCGGCGGCGGCCCGCCGGGTCGGCCGGACGTCCGGGCGCTGCCCGGTGGCCACGTCGAACAGGACCTCGCCCGGCTCGATGCCGGTGGCGGTCCGGCCGAGGAACGGGATCAGGTCTCCGCCGAGCCGGCCGTTGATCTCGATGATCAGCGGTCCGTGTCCGGTCAGCCTGACCTCGCTGTGGGTGATGCCGTCCTCGATGCCGAGCACCCGGTGCGCCCGGGCCAGGGTGCGCATCAGGTCGGGGTCGGCCGTCAGCGGGTCGGCCGCGTCGACGAGGTGCCCCACCTCCTCGAAGTACGGCTGGTCGCTGCTGTGCTTGCGGGCCACGAACATGGGGAGGTACTCCCCCTTGTGCACGGCGCCGTCGACGCTGATCTCCGGCCCGGGTGCGTAGGCCTCGACGATGGCGCTCGCCCGGTAGGGACCCGGGTCGACCTCGCTCGCGGACAGGGCGATCCGGAAGGCGGCGTCCAGCTCCGCCTCGTCGGCCGCGTAGACGACGCCGATGCTCGCGCCCATCGCCCGCGGTTTGATCACGACGGGGTAGCCGATCCGTGCGGCCGCAGCCCTGGCCTGCTCCACGGTCGTGGTCAGTTCGAACCCCGGCTGGTACAGCCCCGCCGCGGTGAGCTCGGCCCGGGTGAGCTCCTTGTCACGGCAGCCGCGTACGCCGGGAACGGACAGGCCGGGCACGCCGAACTCGGCGGCGAGCAGGCCCGCGTCCAGGACCAGCGGCTCGTCCCAGCACATCAGGCCGACGATGCGGCGGCGGGCGGCGACCTCGCGCGCCGCCGCGCCCATCGCCCCGGAGTCGAAGACGTTGGCGACGACGATCTCGTCGAAGTAGTCGTGCTGCCAGGTGGGCTTGAGGTTGTTGAGCAGCACCATGTCCAGGCCTGCGGCCCGGGCGCGGCGGCGGATCGGCGCGACGAGGTACTCGCGGTACACCTTCAGCCCGCTGCCGATGACCAGCAGGGCTCCCCTGCCGGTGGCCGTCGTGGCGTGGGTCGTGGTCGCGGCGTGCGTCGTCGTGGCGTGCGTCGTCGTGTCGTGGGTCGTCGTGTCGTGGGTCATCACGGCCTCCCGGCGCCGGCCGTGTGGCGGGCGAGCAGGTCGGTGAGGATGTCGTGGGAGCGGTTCGCGAGGACGCTGATGAGGGAGTCGGCGATGCCGTGGGTCTCCTCGTTGACGC